>NZ_CABVPL010000011.1 GCF_902499045.1 Burkholderia latens
GCTGTAGCTCAGTTGGATAGAGTACTTGGCTACGAACCAAGGGGTCGTGGGTTCGAATCCTGCCAGCCGCGCCACCTCAAAGGGCCTTCCTCCGGGAAGGCCCTTTTTCTTTTCCGCCCCCCTCTTTTCTTTTGCCCGCACGTGGGTCACGGTCGTCACGGCGTGTGTGCACCGCGTCCGCCTCGCAAACGAAAAACGGCGGCCGGTGGCCGCCGTCGTATCCCGCCGCAACGCCATGCGCGGCGTCAGTAATCCTGCCGCTCGCGCTCGATGCGCATGCCGCCGTCGTGACGCGCATGCACGCTGTCGTCGGTCGAACGCTCGCGCATGATCCGCATCACGTCCGGGTTGGTCCGCACGCGCCGCATCACGTTCGCAAGATGCACGCGATCGCTGACCTGGATCACGAAGCGCAGCACCGTCGATTCGTGCGTCAGATCCTCGTCCATCGCGATGTGGACGATGTTCGCGTCCGCCGACGTGATGTCCGCCGCGACGCGCGCGAAGATGCCCTTCGTGTTCTTCACGAGCGCCTTCACCGCGACGTCGAACAGACGGCCCGGCTGCGGCGCCCATTCGACGTCGATCCAGCGGCCCGGGTCGCGGCGATGGATGCGCTGCGCGACACGGCAATCGGTCGTATGAATCGCCATCCCGAGGCCGATGCCGATGTAGCCCATGATCGCGTCGCCGGGAATCGGCCGGCAGCACGCGGACAGCTGCACCGACATCCCTTCGGTGCCGGTAATGACGACCGGCGGCGCGTTGTGCACGGGATGGCGCTCGGACTTCGGCAGATCGTCGTCCGCGTCGCGGCCGCTCATCAGCACCTCGATGCGCTTGGCCATCACCGCGGCGACGCGGCGGCCAAGGCCGATGTCCGCGAAGATTTCCTGGCGGCTCTTGTTGCCCGTCCACTGCACGAGCTTTTCCCATACTTCCGGGCCAACGTCGGCCAGCGCGAGCCCGTACGCCTTCAGGCTCTGGTCGACGAGCCGCTCGCCGAGCTGCACCGACTCGTTCAGGCGCATCGTCTTCAGGTAGTGACGAATCGCCGAGCGCGCCTTGCCGGTGCGCACGAAACCGAGCCACGCGGGGTTCGGCTTCGAATACGGCGCGGTGATCACCTCGACGATGTCGCCGCTCTTCAGCTCGGTGCGCAGCGGCAGCAGTTCGTTGTTGATCTTCACGGCCACGCACTGATTGCCGAGATCGCTATGGATCGAATACGCGAAATCGAGCGCCGTCGCGCCGCGCGGCAGCGCCATGATCTTCGACTTCGGCGTGAACACGTAGACCGCATCAGGGAACAGGTCGATCTTCACGTGCTCGAGGAATTCGCTCGAATCGCCGGCTTCGCTCTGGATGTCGAGCAGCGACTTCAGCCACTGGTGCGCGCGCTTCTGCACGTCGTTCAGGTCGGCGCCGCCGTTCTTGTACAGCCAGTGCGCGGCCACGCCGGCCTCGGCGATCTCGTGCATCTTGCGCGTGCGCACCTGGAATTCGATCGGCGCGCCGAACGGGCCGACGAGCGTCGTGTGCAGCGACTGATAGCCGTTGATCTTCGGGATCGCGATGTAGTCCTTGAACTTGCCGGGCACGGGCTTGTACAGCGCGTGCAGCGCGCCGATGCACGTGTAGCAGTCGAGCGGGCTGTCGACGACGACGCGAAAGCCGTACACGTCGAGCACCTGCGAGAACGACAGCTGCTTGTCGCGCATCTTCCGGTAGATGCTGTAGATCGTCTTTTCGCGGCCGGTGATCTCGGCGTCGATCTTCGCGTCGGACATCGCGCGCTGCGCGGCCTCGAGGATCTTGCCGATCACTTCGCGGCGGTTGCCGCGCGCGGCCTTCACGGCCTTCTCGAGCGTCGCGTAACGATGCGGGTTGAAATTCGCGAAGCTCATGTCCTGCAGCTCGCGATACGTGTTGTTCAACCCGAGGCGGTGCGCGATCGGCGCGTAGATGTCGAGCGTTTCGCGGGCGACGCGGCGGCGCTTTTCCATCGGCACCGCGCCGAGCGTGCGCATGTTGTGCAGACGGTCGGCGAGCTTCACGAGGATCACGCGCACGTCGCGCGCCATCGCGAGCAGCATCTTGCGGAAGTTTTCCGCCTGCGCTTCCTCGCGGCTGCGGAATTCCATCTTGTCGAGCTTCGACAGCCCGTCGACCAGTTCGGCGACCTTCGGGCCGAACCGTTCGGCCAGCTCGCTCTTGGTCACGCCCTGGTCTTCCATCACGTCGTGCAGCAGCGCCGCCATCACGGCTTGCGCGTCGAGCTTCCAGCCGGCGCAGATCTCCGCGACGGCGACGGGATGCGTGATATAGGGTTCGCCGCTCTGGCGATATTGACCGAGGTGGGCTTCGTCGCTGAAGTGGAACGCCGCCTTGACCTCTTTGATTTCATCCGGAGGGAGATACTCGGCAAGCGCGGCCGTCAGTTTCGCGATCGAAACGACGCCGTGCTTGCGCGGCTGCTCCGGCGTGGCGGTCGGCCCGAACAGATGCCGGAAGGACTGTTCGAGGACCGCGTCGATATACTGGCGCGCAGGCGACTGGGCCGTAGCTTCGGTGGTCGAATCCGCGGAGGCGGACGATGGGGTGGTGCTCATATTCGCCTCCAGGTCGAGTCGTTGCGCGCGGGGACTACATGGCTGGAATGGGCCGGATGCGCGTTACACCGGCACCTTCTTCAGCATCTCGACGCCGACCTGACCGGCAGCGATCTCGCGCAGCGCGACGACGGTCGGCTTGTCGCGGCTCTCGATCTTCGGCGTATGGCCTTGCGCGAGCTGCCGCGCGCGGTAGGTGGCGGCGAGCGCCAGTTCGAAGCGGTTGGGGATTTGCTTCAGGCAGTCTTCGACGGTAATGCGAGCCATGTTGGAAATTCCTTCTGAATATAGTCCTTATTCTACCTTATGTCCCTCTGCCCTCGCGTCATTCCGCGTGGGGCAGATGGATGCCGAGCTCGATGAACAGCTCCGCGTGTCGCGCGTACTGCGAAGCAAAGCGCAGGCGCGTCGCCGCGACGATGCATTCGAGCTCGGCCAGCGCACGATCGAAATTCTCGTTGATCACGACGTATTCGGCTTCGGACGCATGCGCCATCTCGCTGCCGGCGGCGAGCAGGCGCCGCGTGATCACGTTCGGCTCGTCCTGGCCGCGCTTCTTCAGACGCTCCTCGAGCGCGTCGAGCGACGGCGGCAGGATGAAGATGCCGACCGCGTTGCGGAACTGCTTCTTCACCTGCTGCGCGCCCTGCCAGTCGATCTCGAGCAGCACGTCGTGGCCGCTCGCCATCTGCTCTTCGATCCAGACGCGCGACGTGCCGTAGTAGTTGCCGTGCACTTCCGCGCTCTCGAGGAATTCGTGCGCGGCGTGACGCGCGCGGAAGTCGTCGACGGTCGTGAAGTGATAGTGCTGGCCATCCTGCTCGCCCGGGCGCGGCTTGCGCGTCGTGTACGAGATCGACAGGCGGATGTCGCTGTCCTTCGACAGCAGCGCGTTCACGAGCGTCGACTTGCCGGCGCCCGACGGCGCGATGACCATGAACAGGTTGCCGGGATAGACGCCGCCGTGCAGCGCATGCGACGCGTGGCCGTCGCGGTGGGGGTCGGTCATGTTGCTTTACTCCAGGTTTTGCACTTGCTCGCGCATCTGCTCGATCAGCAGCTTCAGCGCCATCGACGCGTCGGCGAGTTCCTTCGCCGCCGCCTTCGATCCGAGCGTGTTCGCTTCGCGATTCAGTTCCTGCATCATGAAGTCGAGACGCTTGCCGACGCGGCCGCCCTTCTCGATCACGTGACGCGTTTCGTTCAGGTGCGCGGTGAGCCGCGACAGCTCTTCCGCGATGTCGATCCGGATCCCGTACATCGTCACTTCCTGACGAATGCGCTCCGCGGCTTCCTCGCGCGTGACGACGGTCGAGCCGCCTTCCGGGGCCGCGAGGCCGAGCGCTTCCTGCAGCCGCTCGACGATCTTCTGCTGGTGCTTCGCGATCAGCTCCGGCACGAGCGGCGTGATGCGCGCGACGATCGCCTCCATTTCGGTGACGTTCGCGAGCAGCATCGTCGCGAGTTGCGCACCTTCGCGCGAACGCACGACGACGAGCTCGCCGATCGCTTCCTTGCCGCACGCGAGCACCGCATCGCGGATCGCTTCGGCCGACACGCCACTCTCGGCGAGCACGCCGGGCCAGCGCAGGATCTCGCCCGCGCGCAGGCGGCCGACGCCCGGGAACGCGTCGAGCACCGAGCGCTCGAGTTCGGCGAGCTGGCCAAGCGCCGTGTGGTTCAGCGCGCCCGCGCCGATGCTCTGCTCGCCGCGCTGCAGGTTGATGCGCACGTCGACCTTGCCGCGCGACAGCTTGTTCATCAGCATCTCGCGCAACGCCGGCTCGCACGCGCGCACGTCGTCCGGCATGCGGAAATTCAGGTCGAGGAAGCGCGAGTTCACGGTGCGCAGTTCGACCGACACGCTGGTGCCGCCGTTGCCGGCTGCCGTCGCGAGTTCGCGCGTCGCGCTCGCATAGCCCGTCATGCTGTAGATCATGGTTCGTCTCGCCGTCTGGGTGCCCTTGCCGGGCGGAATATGTCGAGGCGCCCGGCGCATTGCAAGGCGCGGGGCGGGAAGCGCGCATTATCCCATTTTTGCGCCCCACCCCGCCGGGCGCGCATGCCGTTCGGCGCTAAAATCGGGGTTTCCTCTTCCGTCCACGATTCCCCCATGACGTCTTCCCTGTCCCGCCCGAGCGGCCGCCGCGCCGACGAACTGCGCAAGGTCGCGCTCACGCGCCATTACACGAAACACGCCGAAGGCTCGGTGCTCGTCGAATTCGGCGACACCAAGGTGATCTGCACCGCCAGCGTCGCCGAACGCGTGCCCGAGTTCCTGCGCGAGCGCGGCCAGGGCTGGCTGACGGCCGAATACGGAATGCTGCCGCGCGCCACCCACACGCGCAGCGACCGCGAAGCCGCGCGCGGCAAGCAGACGGGCCGCACGCAAGAAATTCAGCGCCTGATCGGCCGCGCGTTGCGCGCGGTATTCGACCTCGAAGCGCTCGGCCCGCGCACGATCCACATCGACTGCGACGTGATCCAGGCCGACGGCGGCACGCGCACGGCGAGCATCACCGGCGCGTTCGTCGCCGCGCACGACGCCGTGTCGAAGCTGATCGCGGCCGGCAAGCTCGCGCGCTCGCCGATCACCGACCATGTCGCCGCGATCTCGGTCGGCGTGTACGCAGGCGCACCGGTGCTCGACCTCGACTACGCGGAAGACTCGCAGTGCGACACCGACATGAACGTCGTGATGACGGGTGCCGGCGGCTTCGTCGAAGTCCAGGGCACCGCCGAAGGCGTGCCGTTCACGCGCGCCGAGATGAACGCGCTGCTCGATCTCGCGCAAAGCGGGATCGGCCAGCTCGTGCAGCTGCAGAAGGACGTGCTGGGCGCCGGCCATGTCTGACGATCGCACCGCCGCCCCGCTGTCGCGCATCGTGCTCGCGTCGAACAACGCCGGCAAGCTGCGCGAATTCACCGCGCTGTTTTCCACGGTCGGCATCGAGATCGTGCCGCAGGGCGACCTGGCCGTGCCCGAGGCGGAAGAGCCGTTCGGCACGTTCATCGAGAATGCGCTGACGAAAGCGCGGCACGCATCGCGGCTCACCGGGCTGCCGGCGATCGCCGACGATTCGGGCCTGTGCGTGCGCGCGCTGCGCGGCGCGCCGGGCGTCTATTCGGCGCGCTACGCGCAGCGCGCGGGCCGCGACAAGGGCGATGCGGCGAACAATGCGTACCTCGTCGAACAGCTGCGCGGCGTCGACGACCGGCGCGCATACTATTGCTGCGTGCTCGCGCTCGTGCGCCACGCGGACGATCCCGAACCGCTGTTCGCCGAGGGCCGCTGGGCCGGCGAGATCGTCGATACGCCCCGCGGCGCGCATGGATTCGGCTACGACCCGTATTTTTACCTGCCGTCGCTCGGCGCGACGGCAGCCGAGCTCGAGCCGGCCGTCAAGAACACGCACAGCCACCGCGCGCTCGCGCTGAAGGCGCTGCTCGCGCGGCTCGCAGAGGAACCCGCATGATCGTTTTCGTCACGCATTTGCAGCCGGAGGCCGCATGAGCCAGGCCGCGGAAACCGGCGCACGCGTCGTCGCGACGTTCACGTCGCCCGGGCAGGTGCGGCTCACGTCCCTGCCGCCGCTTGCGCTGTACGTGCATTTTCCGTGGTGCGTGCGCAAGTGCCCGTACTGCGATTTCAATTCGCACGAATGGAAAGGCGAACGGTTCCCCGAGACCGAGTATCTCGATGCGCTGCGTGCCGATCTCGAACGGGCGCTGCCACTCGTGTGGGGCCGGCAGGTGCATACGGTGTTCATCGGCGGCGGCACGCCGAGCCTGCTGTCGGCCGCCGGTCTCGATCGCCTGCTGTCCGACGTGCGCGCATTGCTGCCGCTCGACGCCGACGCGGAGATCACGCTCGAGGCGAATCCCGGCACGTTCGAGGCCGCGAAGTTCGCGCAGTTTCGCGCGAGCGGCGTGAACCGCCTGTCGGTCGGCATCCAGAGCTTCAACGAAGCGCATTTGAAAGCGCTCGGCCGTATTCACGACACCGCGCAGGCGCGCGCGGCAGTCGAGATCGCCGCGAAGACGTTCGACAACTTCAACCTCGACCTGATGTTCGCGCTGCCGAATCAGACGCTCGACGAATGCAGGACCGACATCGAGACCGCGCTGTCGTACGCGCCGCCGCATCTGTCGCTGTATCACCTGACGCTCGAGCCGAACACGCTGTTCGCGAAGTTTCCGCCGGCGGTGCCGGACGACGACGCGTCGGCCGATATGCAGGAATGGATCCACGAACGCACGACCGAGGCCGGCTACGGGCGGTACGAGGTGTCCGCGTACGCGAAGCCGAATCGTCAGTGCAAGCACAACCTGAACTACTGGCGCTTCGGCGATTATCTCGGGATCGGTGCGGGCGCACACACGAAGCTGTCGTTCCCGAACCGGATCCTGCGGCAGGCGCGCTACAAGCATCCGGCGACCTTCATCGAGCAGGCACTCGCCGGCACGCCGGTGCAGGAGGAACGCGAAGTGGGCGCGCGCGACCTGCCGTTCGAGTTCATGCTGAACACGCTGCGGCTCGTCGACGGCTTCCCCGTGCACAGCTTCGTCGAACGCACCGGCCTGCCGATCAGCACGATCGAGCCGGCGCTGCAGGAAGCGGAGCGGCGCGGGCTGATCACGCGCGATTTCGCGCAGATCGCGCCGACGCCGCTCGGCCAGCGTTTCCTCAACGACTTGCAGGAATTGTTCCTGCGCGACGATTGACGCGGAACGACGCGGCATTTCGGTTACAATGCCGCCTCGTGTGGAAGCGTGGCCGAGCGGTTTAAGGCACTGGTCTTGAAAACCAGCGACGGGAAACTGTCCGTGAGTTCGAATCTCACCGCTTCCGCCACGCAGTTCGCCAAACCCCGTCCATTCATCGAATGACGGGGTTTTTGTTTGTGCGCGGCATGTTCCGCCCGCATCGCGCGCCCGACGGGCCGACGCATCCCGGCCGATACCGTTACAATCCGGCGCTCCGAATCGCGAAACGGGAAACCACGTCATGAAGCCTTTCATCGCCTCGTCGCTCGCCGCGCTGCTGGCCGCTGCCGGCACGCACGCAGCGGCCGCCGATTCCGCGTCCGCGGCCGACGCGTCGACGCCGTCGTGCGCGATCGCGTACGTGAAAGGCGTCGGCGGCTCGCCGCGCGGGCTGCGCGAATATCTCGCGAGCCCGACGCCGTACAACTACCTGAAGGAAAACGAACTCCAGTGCAAGGTGTCGGACGACGGCCGCGCATCGAACTGCACCGGCGTGACCTACATCCGCAACGAGCAGGTCAGCGTGTACGACGATTCGGACCCGGCGACGCTGACGGTCGTCGCGCCGGTCGAATTCGAGCACGGCGAGAAATATCCGGTGATCCTGGTCGTGCAGCGCAAGGACGCACGCTGCACGCGGTAACGCGCGGCACGATGCGGCCGGCGTTGCGGCGCGCGAGCCTCACGGGCCGGCCCGCCATCGCCTAGAATTCGATCAGCACGGCGACACGACCGCCGCCGCAGCTCGATGCCGCCCGCGCCATCCGCGCGTGCGGCGCACGGAGACCGCCATGACCGAACTGTCGACAGCGACCGATCACGTCGATTACGAAGGCTTCGAGATCCATGTCGTACCGGGCCTCGTTCCCGGCAGCGACGCCCGTTATACGTACACCGGCTACGTATGCCATCCGGGCGTGAATCCCGCGCTTCCCGGTCACGCGGTGCCGTTCCACGCGGACGGCGACGAGAGCTACGCGAGCGCCGACGATGCGGTTCGTGAAGCCGTCCACATCGGCAAAAGCATCATCGACGGGACACATCCGGACCTGTCCGTTCTGTCGCTCGTGACGCACGGCTACTGAGCGGCCGCGGCTGCGCCGCCATCGCCGTCTCGGCGAGCGGGCATGCGCATTGCGCGCGCATCGTCGCAAGTCACGCCCCATCACGACACCGCCGGCCGCGCGGCCGGGCGGTCATTCGCGCTCGCGCCGTCGCGCGCCGCGCATTATGCGTTTCTCCCAATAACGCGTCGGGCCGGGCCACCTATCATTTTTTTATAGTCACTCCCGGCTTGCCTGCCATGCTCCCTCTACCCCGCCCGGGCGCCGACCGGCCGCGCGTTGCCGCGCTGGTCGCCGCCTTGTTGCTTGCCGCCTGCACGATCACGCCGCCGCCTTCGGTGCACTCGGTGGTGACGATCCCGTCGATCACGCGCGGCGCGAATCTCAACCAGTACCGCGTGGAAGTCGCGCGATGCGTCGCCGAGCACAATCCGGCCGGCGTATCGCGCGGCACACCGCAGGCGATGCTGCGCTCGCTGGTCGTCGTCGCGTTCACGGTCGACCGCGGCGGCCGCCTCGTCAACGCATCCGTCTATCGCAGCAACGGCGACAGCGAAGCCGAAGCGCTCGCGCTCGCGTCGCTGCGCCGCTCGGCGCCGCTGCCGGCGCCGCCGTCGAAGCTGCTGGACGGGGACGGCCGGATCGAGATGATGGAAGGCTGGCTGTTCAATGACGACGGCCGCTTCCAGTTGCAGAGCACCGCGTCCGCGCAGGCCCAGTCGATCGACTGATCCGCGCGCCGCGCCGCGATTGCCGCTATGTCGCGGCGCTGGCTATAATTTTCCGCAATCGCGCGGCCACCCTCCCGCGCGCGCTCGCGCGCCGCACCCGGCATGCGAGCCGACCACGCCGGCACCGGGCGGCGGCGACCTATCCGTCTCCATCGTCGACCGGCGGGTGACGTGCGCGCCACGGCGCGCGTCCACGCCGCCACCGCATCATCCGCCCGGCTGCGCGCGGCAGGCGTTCGTGCCTGCCCGACCGTACGCCCGGCCGATCGCCCCAACGACAAAACGGAGACATCCATGTCCGCATCTCCCCCGGCCGTTGCGCATGCAACCGGTTCGGCCGCCGCCGTCAGCCATCGGCGCATCGTGTTCGCGAGCTTCATCGGCACCGCGATCGAGTTCTACGACTTCTACGTGTACGCGACCGCCGCCGCGCTCGTCATCGGCCCCGTGTTCTTCCCGCACGGCTCCGCGACCGCGCAGGCGCTGTCCGCGTTCGTCACGTTCGGCATCGCGTTCATCGCGCGGCCGATCGGTTCGTTCCTGTTCGGCCACTTCGGCGACCGCATCGGCCGCAAATCGACGCTCGTCGCGTCGCTGCTCGTGATGGGCATCTCGACCACCGCGATCGGCTTCGTACCCGGCTATGACGCGATCGGCGCGCTCGCACCGGTGCTGCTGTGCGTGCTGCGCTTCGGCCAGGGAATCGGTCTCGGCGGCGAATGGGGCGGCGCGGCGCTGCTCGCGACCGAGCATGCGCCGCAAGGCAAGCGCGGCTGGTTCGGGATGTTCCCGCAGCTCGGCCCATCGGTCGGCTTCCTGATGTCGAACGGCCTGTTCTTCGCGCTCGCGCTGTCGCTGTCCGACGAACAGTTCCGCAGTTGGGGCTGGCGCATCCCGTTCCTCGTCAGCGCGGTACTCGTCGCGCTCGGCCTGTACGTGCGGCTGAAGATCACCGAAACGCCGGCGTTCCAGGCCGCGCTCGAGCGCAACGAGCGCGTGCGCGTGCCGGTCGCGACGCTCGTGTCGCGACACTGGCACCCGACGCTGCTCGGCGCGCTCGCGATGGTGGTCTGCTACACGCTGTTCTATATCTCGACCGTGTTCTCGCTGTCGTACGGCGTGTCGGCGCTGCACATTCCGCGTCAGAGCTTCCTCGGGCTGCTGTGCTTCGCCGTGGTGTTCATGGGACTCGCGACACCGCTGTCGGCGTGGGCGTCGGATCGCTTCGGCCGCAAGCCGGTGCTCATCGCCGGCGCGATCGCCGCGCTGCTGTCCGGCTTCGCGATGGAACCGCTGCTCGGCAGCGGCTCGATGCCGCTCGTCGCACTGTTCCTGACGATCGAGCTGTTCCTGATGGGCGTGACGTTCGCGCCGATGGGTGCGCTGCTGCCCGAACTGTTCCCGACCAACGTCCGCTATACGGGCGCGGGCGTCGCGTACAACCTCGGCGGGATTCTCGGCGCATCGATCGCGCCGTACATCGCGCAATTGCTGGCCGCACGTGGCGGCCTGTCGTGGGTCGGCGGCTACGTGTCGGTCGCGGCGGCGATCAGCCTGATCGGCGTGCTGCTGATGCGCGAAACCCGCGACGCATCGCTCGTCTGAACCTCGGGGGCGCTCCGGGTTGTGCGGCGGACGGCGCGGCCTATACTCGATCCCGGGGCGCCGCCACACGCGCCCGGGATCCCCCCGAAGGAGCCGCCGCGATGAACGTTCACCTCAACAACGCCGACCTCGTCCTGATCCTGGCACTCGCGCTGGGCGGCGCGCTGCTGCTCGCGGCGCGCTTCCGCCCGAAAACCTGGCGCGGTTTGCTGTTCGAGGCATTGCTGGCCAATCTGGCGGCCATCGCGGCCGTGATCACGGTCGAGGCGCTGCTCGCCTGAACCGGCGACGTCACGTTGCGAGCCGGTTCGCGCCGATAACGGACGCTAGGCCGTCAATCGCGCGCGCAACGACCGATGGGCCGGGCAGACGGCATCGACTGCATCGAGGGCCTGCGCCACCGACGGCGGCGCACCGGGCTCGCCGATCGACAACGCGTTCGGTGCGCCGCCGATCCCGCAATGGTGACGCGACGTCGCGACGAAAATCATCACGGTCGGACGCTTCAGTGCATGCGCCATGTGCACGAATCCCGTATCGACCCCTACCACGAGCGCGGCCCGGCCGATCGCCGCGCCCAGTTCCCGCACCGACATCGCCGGCAGCACGACCGCGCCGGGCGCGCGCGCGGCAATGTCCCGCGCATCGTCATGTTCGGCCGCCGATCCCCACGGCAGCAGCACGCGCACGCCGCGCGCCATCATCTCCGCGGCCAGCGCGGCCCAGCGGTCGGCCGGCCATTGCTTGTCCGGATTCGACGTCGCGTGAAACAGCAGCATGAACGGCGCGCCGTCGGTCACGGCGGCCGGCAGGTTCGCATCCTGCGGCGCGACGACGCCATAGTCGGCGACGCCTTCCGGGACATAGCCGAGCGCCTCGCCGGCGCTCACGCGCATGCCGTGCCACGCGTCGCAGTCCGGCCGCGGGCCGAACCGATGCGAATACGCGAAGCGCGCGCCCGTCTCGCCGAGATCCGCCGTCCGATAGCCGTACCGGCGCGCGGCGCGCGCAAGCGCCGAGATGATCGCGCTCTTGTAGACGCCGTGCAGGTCGATCACCGCGTCGTAGCGGTGCGCGCGCAGCGCGCCGATCGACGCCGAGATCGCCTTCAGGTCGCCGCCGTTGCGGAGCTTCTTGAACCGGCGCAGCGGCGCGCAGAGCACGTTGCTCACGCCGGGGTGCCAGCGCACGACCTCGGCGCACGACTCGTCGACGGCCCAATCGACCGCCACGCCCGGGAAAGCGCGATGGAGATCCGCGACGACAGGCAGCGTCTGGACGACGTCGCCGAGCGACGTCACTTTCACGATGAGGATACGTTTCACGTTTGTTGTGGGGAATGGGGATGGCCGGCCATTTGGTGATGCTAACGATGCTCGCCGCGCCCATACATTACGCCGACATTACATTTGCAACAAATTGCGTCGTTTTGTCTAAATTGATGGAGCCCCGCACCGTATCCGGTTCTTTTTATAATGCGTTCTTTGCCTTCCGGTCCGGCTCACCGATGCAACGCCCCCCTCTTCTCGCCCCGCTTTCCGGACTCTTTCCCGCCCTCACGCGCCGCTCGCTGCGAATCTGGCGCCAGTACGGCGTATTCTGGCTGGGCGCGATCGCAGTGGGCCTCGCGGCCGTGCTGTATGCGCGGCTGATCGATTGGGGCTACGACACCTTTCGCACGATGCGCGCGCATGCCGCGTGGCTGCCGTTGCTGCTGACGCCGGCGATCGCCGCGGCGTCGGCCTGGCTCACGCGCCGCTTCTTCCGCGGCGCCGAGGGCAGCGGGATCCCGCAGGTGATCGCGACGCTGCATGCGAGCCCCGCTTCGTTCGGCGCCCGGCTGCTGACGCTGCGCATCCTGTTCGGCAAGGTGCTGATTTCGCTGATGGGGATCCTCGGCGGCTTCACGATCGGCCGCGAAGGCCCGACCGTGCAGGTCGGCGCGGCACTGATGTTCAATCTGCGGCGTTTCTATCCGCGCTCGAACGCGCTGATCGAGCGGCAACTCGTGCTCGCGGGCGCGGCCGCCGGCCTGTCGGCCGCGTTCAATACGCCGCTCGCCGGGATCGTGTTCGCGATCGAGGAACTGACCCGCAGCTTCTCCGCGCGCGCGAGCGGCGTGCTGATCACCGCGATCATTCTCGCGGGCGTCGTCGCGCTCGGGCTGAACGGCAATTACACGTACTTCGGCACGATCGACGCCGGCCAGCATTTCCCGAAGCTGCTCGCCGTCGCCGTGCTGGTCACGGCGATCGTCACCGGAATCGCCGGCGGTCTCTTCAGCTGGCTGCTGCTCAACACGGGGCGCTGGCTGCCCGCGCGCATGCTCGGCCTGTATCGCGAGCGCCCGATCGCGTTCGCGGCGCTGTGCGGCTTCGTGATCGCGGTCGTCGGGATCGTGTCGGGCGGCACGACGTTCGGCAGCGGCTATGCGGAGGCGCGCGGCCTGCTCGACGGCCACGAACAGCTGTCGTTCCTCTATCCGTTCCTGAAGATGGTGTCGATGGTCGCGTCTTACCTGACGGGTATCCCGGGCGGGATCTTCGCGCCATCGCTGTCGATCGGCGCCGGGTTCGGCAACCTGCTGCACGTCGTGTTCGGCGACATGAGCCTGCCGATGCTGATCGCGCTCGCGATGGTCGGCTACCTCGCGGCGGTCACGCAGTCGCCGATCACGTCGTTCGTGATCGTGATGGAGATGATCAACGGCCATGCGCTGGTGATTTCGCTGATGGCGACCGCGCTGGTGTCGAGCCGCGTCGCACGCTTCTTCGCGCCGCCGCTGTATGAAACGCTCGCTCAGCGTTATCTCGCGCCGCCGCCAACTGCAGCGCCAACCGCCGCCCCGCATGCGGCCGATGCGGCGCAATCCGCTGGCGCTCCGGGTGCGGATGCGGCTGCGGGAGCGGGAACGGCCACCGGCATCACCGAGCCGCAGGATGCGGCAACCGCACCGGCCGATCCGCTCGACACGCTGCGCGAAGAAGGCGCTGACACGTCCGACGTTCCGGCGCCCGCCGACGGCGCCGCACCGGCCGCGGCGACGCGCGATCGCGACGGCCCGTCCGCTGCCGGCGCGAACGGCCCCGCGCAGACGGGTCCGCGCGACCCTCAGTAGATGACGACGGGCGCCGGCCGATAGTAGACGGGCCGCGCCGGCACGACGATGCAGCTGGCGAGCGTGATCGCGACGAGCACGATCGCGATGGCGGTTCTCTTCATCGTTCGCCTCCGTTACGCCCAGTGGCCACGCGTCCAGAACCAGTTCGGGCCGCGCTGATCCCAATGGCCCGGCACCCAGTGCATGCCGACCCGTTCGGCTTCCCAATGGCCGCCGACCCACACGTAGCGGCCATGATCCCAGTGCCAGTGGCCGCGCTCCCACACGTAGCCGACGCGTGCGTCCGGCACGACCTCGTAGCGCACGGGCGGCGGCGCATTCGGCGCGACGACGACGATTTCCCCGGCACGCGCAGTCACCGGCTCGGCGACGATCATCCGGCCCGACTGCACGAGCACCGGTGCGCCGACGAGTATTTCGTCCGCCCGCGCGACGAGCGGCGTGACGATGGCTGACAGGCCCGCGGCCAGCAGCGCGAGCGAAACGATACGGCGTTGAACGGTAGAGACAGCCATCACAACCTCCTGATTGACGAATGACGCGAACGTATTCACTTCAATGCGGGAGGACGGCAAACGGCCGACAGACGCCGTGTTACGGCGAGCCCGAAAGTGCAACAGGGCGTAAGACGCGCTCGGCGGCATGCGCCGCCGTGCGGGGGGAGACCGGTAACGGTCAGGCTTGCGGAATCTCGATCTTCACTTCGAGGACTTCGAGATCGTCCTGGCGCTCGAGGCTCACGCGGATGTCGTCGTTCGAAATATGGACGTACTTCGAAATGACTGCGACGAGTTCCTTCTGCAGCGCCGGCAGGTAATCGGCCGGCGGACGGCCGCCGACCCGCTCGTGCGCGATGATGAGCTGCAGACGCTCCTTCGCGACCGATGCGGACTTCTTCTTCTCGCCGAGGAGAAACGAAAGGATGGACATGGGCGGCCTCCGTTACTTGCTGCCGAAGAGGCGCTGCAGCAGGCCCGGCTTCTGGTAATCGGTGAAGCGCAGCGGCTTGTCTTCGCCGAGGAAGCGGGCGACGACGTCCTTGTACGCTTCGGCGACGTCGGTACCGTCGATATGCACGGCCGGCAGACCCTGGTTCGACGCATGCAGGACGGCTTCCGATTCGGGCACCACGCCGATCAGCTTGATGCGCAGGATTTCGCTGATGTCCTCGAGCGACAGCATCTCGCCTTCGCTCACGCGTTTCGGGCTGTAACGCGTGATCAGCAGGTGTTCCTTGATCGGCTCCTTGCCCTCGGTCGCGCGCTTCGTCTTCGACGACAGGATGCCCAGAATGCGGTCCGAGTCGCGCACCGACGACACTTCCGGGTTCGTGACGATCAGCGCTTCGTCCGCGAAGTACATCGCGTGCAGCGCGCCGGCCTCGATACCGGCCGGCGAATCGCAGACGATGTATTCGAAGTCCATCGCGGCCAGGTCGTTCAGCACCTTCTCGACGCCGTCACGCGTGAGCGCATCCTTGTCGCGCGTCTGCGACGCCGGCAGGATGAACAGGTTCTCGCACTTCTTGTCCTTGATCAGCGCCTGGTTCAGGTTCGCTTCGCCCTGGATCACGTTCACGAGGTCGTACACGACGCGACGCTCGCAGCCCATGATGAGATCGAGGTTACGCAGGCCGACGTCGAAGTCGATCACGGCCGTCTTGTGGCCGCGCAGCGCGAGGCCGGACGCGAAGCTCGCGCTGGTCGTCGTCTTGCCCACGCCGCCCTTGCCCGAAGTCACCACGATGATTTTTGCCATTTACCCAATACCCTGTGTTCGTCAATGAGAGCCGATCGATCCGGAGCGTGCCGCGTGAATCACGTCAGGCGCAGCGGTTCGATCATCAGTTTTTCCTCTTCGAGCCGGATCTGCACCGATTTGCCCAGTATGTCGGCGGGCAACGGGTTCTCGGTCGTTCGATAGATACCCGCGATCGAAATCAGTTCCGGTTCGAGACACGTGCAGAAAATGCGCGCGTCGTGATTGCCGTGCACGCCCGCGAGCGCGCGGCCGCGCAACGGCGCGTAGATGTGGATGTTGCCTTCCGCGATGATCTCCGCGCCGTGACTGACCGGCGCGAGCACCACGAGGTCCCCTTTCGCGTAAATCTGCTGCCCCGAGCGCAACGGCCGGTCGACGACCATCGTCTGGCCGCCCGCCGCGACCGACGTCGGTGCAGGCTCCGGCGCCGGTTCTGCTGCCGCGGCGGCTGGTGCTGCCGCGGCAGGCGCCGGCTCCGCCGCTTCGTCGGCCGGCTTCGCGGCCGCGACGCGGCGATCGCGCGCCTCGAGCAGCGGCAGGCCGGCTTCGCCCGCCCAGCCCTGCGTCGGCAGCGCGACCACGCCGACCGGCCGCATCCGTACGTCGTTCAGCATCTGTCGAATGTCGGCGAGCGCGACCCGTTCGCCATCCGCGAGACGGCGGACGTCGATCGCGACGACGTCATCGGCGAAAAACTCGGGAGTCGCTTCGAAGCGCTTGACCAGTTCGGCACGCAACGCATCGAGATCGGTCGTCTTCACGGTGAACAGCAACGTATCGACCGATCCGCTGCGCAGCTCGAAGAATGGCGATTTTTTAAGCGACATGGACACTCTGCAAAAAATTTTTGCGTATTTTACAGGCGTCCACGCGTGCGGCCATTATTTTTGGGAAACCGGCTGGCGACGGTCGCGGCAGGCGCGCAACCGGCCCGCGGGCAGTCGCACCAGAGCGAGCGGGAGCCGATCGCGCCGTGCAGCCCGCGCATTCATGCGTCAGGGCGTCGTGAAGTGCGACACGAACAACGACTTCATCGCGCCGGGCATGCGCGCGATCGGCGCGTGCTCGCCCGTGTTGCCGAACCCCGCGCGTTCGTAGAAGCGGATCGCGTTCCGGTTCGCATCGGCGATCCATGCGTAGACGTCCTGCGCGCCGCGTTCGGCGAGCCACGCTGTGGCCGTTTCGAGCAGCAGTACGCCGCCGCGCAGATGGCGGACCGCGTGCGCGACCCACAGCTCGCTGACGAACGCGCGCCGCTCGGGCGTATTGTCGAAATACGCGCCGATCATGCCGGCCGGGTGGCCTTCGGTGTACAGCAGGAAAGTCGTCGACTCGTCGGATGCGGCACGCAGCGCGGCGATGGCCGCCGCCGCGTCGGAATCGACGGTCAGCAATTCGGCCTCCGGCGCTTCGCCGGGCGCGTACGGCTCACGCAGCGACGCGGCGCGGAGTTCGCGATACACGTTGCCCTGGTCGGCAGCGATACGACGAACGGTCAAGGTCGAACTCATGCAGGCACAGCCCCCTTCGGACAGCAAGTTATTAGCTTCAACCGAAAGCGGGGCATGAGTCAAATCGTTATTTTCAAATGGCCGCGCGGATCGAAAGGCGGCAGGCAACGCACGCGTGCCGCACACACGTGTGTGTGCAGGTGCAGCATCACGCGGCGCAGCGCGCCGGCGCAGCGCCGTTCGACCGCCGGTCGCGGACGCGTCACCCCGCGCGCGTTGTCGTGTGCGGCATTCGTGCGCCACGCGTCCGTCGTTTCGTCGTCGCGATCGTAATGGTCCGTAAGCCGGAGCTGCAAAAGCGCGACGGCGATACGCGCGGCCATGCGTCGCGTGCCGCACCGCAACATTCGTTGCGGGCGTCGATGTTGTTCGCCGGGCGTTTTGCGTCGCGCTTTCATCAGACGAGAAACCCGATCGGATTGCGGCCGCGCGCCCGTTTCAATCACCCCTTCCCCGCCCCTTCGTCGCCCGGCCCGCGGATGGCGCGCCGTTTGGAGCTTCACGCCTAGCGGCGGTGTTTGGAAAGCGTGCGCGACGATCGTATAACTGGCACAACCGGACCATCGATCCGGTGCCGCGCGCCGTGCGGCGGACGAACGACGATTCGACCGGCGATAGAACGGGACATAACGGGACACGCGGCTGCCGCGCCCTCGCGCGCGAGCGGGCCGCCAACAGGAGGGAGACGATGACGATGGCAATGACCGACGGACCGGCGTCGCGCTGGTCGGATGGCAAACGTTATCTGTGGCTGCTCGGCGCGCTGACGATCACGCTGCCGATCTTCGCGGCCCAGCTCGCGCTGTCGACGGGCCTGCACGTGTTCTGGTGGTTCGGGCCGCTGTTCGCGTTCGGCGTGATACCGATCCTCGACACGTTCATCGGCGACGATCGCGACAATCCGCCCGAAACCGTCGTCCCGCATCTCGAACGCGAGCGCTACTACCGCTATATCGTTTATCTCGCGACGCTGGTCGAATACGTCGCGTTCTTCATGTGCGTGCGGATCGTCGGCACGCATACGCTGGCGTGGTACGACTATGTCGGCTTCGCGCTGTCGCTCGGCGCCGCTACGGGCATCTCGATCAACACCGCGCACGAACTCGGGCACAAAACCAGCCGCTTCGAGCGCTGGCTCGCAAAGATCACGCTCGCGCCGGTTGCGTACGGGCACTTCTTCGTCGAACACAACCGAGGGCACCACGTGCGCGTCGCGACGCCCGACGATCCGGCGAGCGCGCGCTTCGGCGAATCGTTCTGGGCATTCCTGCCGCGCACGGTGACGGGCAGCATCCGTTCAGCGTGGCGGCTCGAGAAGACGCGGCTCGAGCGGTTCGGGCATTCGCAGTGGACCTGGCGCAACGAGGTGCTGCACGCGTGGGCGATGACCGCCGTCGTGTGGGGCATCGCGATCGCGATGGCCGGCAAGGTCGTGATCCCGTTCCTCGTACTTCAGGCCGTGTACGGCGCGTCGCTGCTCGAGGTCGTGAACTACGTCGAGCACTACGGGCTCGGCCGCCGCAAGCTCCCCAGCGGCCGCTACGAACGTTGCACGCCGCAGCATTCGTGGAACAGCAATCACGTCGTCACCAACCTGTTCCTGTATCAGCTGCAGCGGCACGCCGATCATCACGCGAACCCGACGCGCTCGTACCAGGCGCTGCGCCACTTCGACGATTCTCCGCAATTGCCGGCCGGCTACGCGACGATGATCCTGTTCGCGTATGTGCCGCCGCTGTGGTATCGCGTGATGAACCCGCGCGTCGTCGCGCACTACCGCGGCAACATGGCGCAATCGAATATCAAGCCGTCGATTCGCGCTCGTGTGCTCGCGCAGTATTCGGCGGCGGCGTGATACGCGGCGGCACGGCCGCCGGCAAGCGGATGCGGACGTGCCGTACGCGTGCGCGCTCCCGCATCGCGGCTGCGACGGGCGCAGTAGCGGCCACCATCGGACGACCAAAACGAAAAACCCCGTGATCCTTTCGAATCACGGGGCTTCGTATTTTGGCGGAGAGGGTGGGATTCGAACCCACGGTACGGGGAAACCGTACGCCTGATTTCGAGTCAGGTACATTCGACCACTCTGCCACCTCTCCTTCCTTACCGCTTCATTTCCCGGTTGGTCGTATCCGGGAAAGAAAAGATTATAGAACGATCTCTTCGAAACTAACAAGCCCTTTTTGCAAATTTTTTTGCGGGACTTCGAACGCCGATCGTTCGGCAATCTCACGACGCCTGTGCGGGCGCTTCGATTCGCTCGATGCCGCCCATGTACGGACGCAGCACCTCCGGCACCGTGACCGAACCGTCGGCATTCTGGTAGTTCTCGAGCACCGCGACGAGCGTGCGGCCGACCGCGAGGCCGGAGCCGTTCAGCGTATGCACGAGCTCGGGCTTGCCCTGCGCGTTGCGGAAGCGCGCCTGCATCCGGCGCGCCTGGAACGCCTCGGTGTTCGAGCAGCTCGAGATCTCGCGATAGGTGTTCTGCGCGGGCAGCCACACTTCGAGGTCGAACGTCTTCGCGGCCGAGAAGCCCATGTCGCCGGTGCACAGCGTGATCACGCGGTACGGCAGGCCAAGCTTCTGCAGGATCGCTTCCGCGTGGCCGACCATTTCGTCGAGCGCCGCGTACGACGCGTCCGGCGCGACGATCTGCACCATTTCGACCTTGTCGAACTGATGCTGGCGGATCATCCCGCGCGTATCGCGGCCGTACGAGCCGGCTTCCGAGCGGAAGCACGGCGAATGCGCGGTCAGCTTGATCGGCAGCGCGGAGCCGTCGACGATCGATTCGCGCACGGTGTTCGTCAGCGAAATCTCGGACGTCGAGATCAGGTATTGCGTGATCGTGTTCTCCGCACCGCCCTTCTCGACGCGGAACATGTCGTCCGCGAACTTCGGCAGCTGACCCGTGCCGTACAGGATTTCCGGGTTCACGATGTACGGCGTATACGTCTCGCTGTAGCCGTGCTGCAGCGTATGCGTGTCGATCATGAACTGCGCGAGCGCGCGGTGCAGCCGAGCGATGGAGCCGCGCAGCATCGTGAAGCGCGCGCCGGCCAGCTTCGCGCCCGTTTCGAAATCGAGGCCGAGCGGCGTGCCGACGTCGACGTGATCCTTCACCTCGAAGTCGAACTGGCGCGGCGTGCCCCAGCGGCGCACTTCGACGTTGTCGGCTTCGTCCTTGCCGACCGGCACGCTTTCGTGCGCAATGTTCGGCATGCCGAGCATCAGGTCGGACAGACGCGCCTGGATCTCGCCGAGCTTGGCTTCCGACGCCTTCATCTCGTCGCCGATCCCGCCGACTTCGGCCATCACGGCCGACGTGTCCTCGCCCTTCCCCTTCATCGCGCCGATCTGCTTCGACAGGCTGTTGCGGCGCGCCTGGAGCTCTTCGGTGCGGGTCTGGATCGCGCGGCGTTCCGCTTCGAGTGCGGAGAACGCGGCGACGTCGAGGGTGTAGCCGCGATCGGCGAGGCGCTTCGCGACGCCGTCGAGGTCTTTGCGCAGCAACTGGATGTCGAGCATGGGAGGACTTGGAAAATCGTTGTGTAAGACGGGAATTCTAACGCACCGCGCGGCCGCCACGGCACTGGCCGGACGGACGATGCCGCAAACGCGCGACGCGCATGGCAGTATTGCGTTGCCGGCCCGCGCTCGCGCCGGCGGCGAAGCACGCCGTGCAGCGCGCGACGGCCGCTGCTCCGGCCCGGTACGACGCGGCGTGCCGACGGTCCGCCGTCACATCACGATCATTCGAGAGAACCCGATGGCCATTGAACTGGACAAGGATGTCCGCGACCGCGCGATCGCGTCACTGCAACGCTATTTCACGGAAAACATGGACGAGCCGATCGGCAACGTCCAGGCGGGCGCGCTGCTGCACTTCTTCGTCGAGGAAATCGCGCCGGCGATCTACAACCTCGCGATCGCCGATGCGCAGGAGCGCCTGCACGCGCGGGTTGCCGAGCTCGACATCGAATGCCACGCGGAGCCGTTCGAGTATTGGAAGAAGCAGCCGGGCCGCAAGCGCTGACGCCCCGGCGAGCGGCGCCGGCCGGTGTACGACGCTCGGCGGTCAGTCGTTCTTGCCGGCCTCGCGGTCGAGTTCGCGCAGCCACGCGAGCTTGTCGGCGATCTTCGATTCGAGCCCGCGCGGCACCGGCTTGTACCAATGCGGCTCGCGCATCCCTTCCGGGAGATAGCGCTCGCCGGCCGCATACGCGTTCGGCTCGTCGTGCGCGTAGCGATACGCGTGGCCGTAGCCGAGCTCCTTCATCAGCTTGGTCGGCGCGTTGCGCAGATGCACGGGCACTTCGCGCGACTTGTCCTGCTTCACGAATGCCATCGCCTGGTTGAACGCGTTGTAGCCGGCGTTGCTCTTCGCCGCGCACGCGAGATAGATCACCGCCTGCCCGAGCGCGAGCTCGCCTTCGGGCGAACCGAGCCGCTCGTAGGTTTCGGCCGCGTCGTTCGCGATCTGCAGCGCGCGCGGGTCGGCGAGGCCGATGTCTTCCCACGCCATCCTCACGATGCGCCGCGCGAGATATTTCGGATCCGCGCCGCCGTCGATCATCCGGCAGAACCAGTACAGCGCGCCGTCCGGGCTCGAACCGCGCACCGACTTGTGCAGCGCCGAGATCTGATCGTAGAAATTGTCGCCGCCCTTGTCGAAGCGTCGCGCGTTCAGCGTCATCGCGCTGCTGACGAAATCGGCGTCGATGGTCGTCACCCGGGCCGACGATGCGGCCGTCTGCGCCTGCTCGAGCAGATTCAGGAAGCGCCGCGCGTCGCCGTCCGCGTAACCGATCAGCGTATCGATCGCCTTGTCGTCGAACGCGAGGCCGTCGAGCGCGATTTCCTGTGCGCGCTTGAGCAGCTGCCGCATCTCGTCGTCGTTCAGCGACTTCAGCACGTACACCTGCGCCCGCGACAGCAGCGCCGAGTTGACTTCGAAGCTCGGGTTCTCGGTCGTCGCGCCGATGAACGTCACGAGCCCCGACTCGACGAACGGCAGCAGCGCGTCCTGCTGCCCCTTGTTGAAGCGGTGGATTTCGTCGACGAACAGGATCGTGTGGCGGCCGGTGCGGTTCAGCGTGTCCTTCGCCTGCTCCATCGCGTCGCGGATGTCCTTCACGCCGCCGAGCACCGCGGACAGCGCGATGAATTCGCAGTCGAACGCGAGCGCGGTCAGGCGTGCGAGCGTCGTCTTGCCGACGCCGGGCGGCCCCCACAGGATCATCGAATGCGGTTTGCCGGATTCGAACGCGAGCCGCAACGGCTTGCCTTCGCCCAGCAGATGCGTCTGGCCGATCACCTCGGCGAGCGTCTTCGGCCGCAGCGCCTCGGCGAGCGGCCGGCGCGGCTCGACTTGAAACAGGTCGGACATGAACCCTCGCTCCAGATCAAACGATGGCGGCCGAACCGGCCGCCGGACCTGACATTATGACAGCCGCGCGACCATGCCGCCGCGCGTGGCGGGCGGCGAAGGCGCCGGGCGCCCGCGCCCGGGACCGCGCCGCGTGCCGACGCGCAGAGCCGCGCCTGGTACTGCTCCCGGTGCGCGCGGCTGGTACTCGCGTTCCAAAACAACACGGGCCTGCCGTTGCCGGCAGGCCCGTGTCGGGACAACAGTACGACGACCGTCAGCCGTTGATCACGTCCGCGCCCTTCGGCACGACGAACTTGAACGCATCGCCTTTCAGCGGCGGGTTCGTCTGGATGTTCGTGAACGTCAGCAGCGTGACGTTGCCGAACACGTCGTGCAGCTCCATCGCCGCGAGCGTGCCGTTGCGGAAGCCGATGCCGATCCGCTGGAATTGCGTGTCCTGCGCCTTCGGCAGCATCTCGAGCCATTCGATGCCGCCCTTCTCGCCGGCATCGCGCAGCGTGTAGCTCTTGTCGAGGTCGTTGCTGCCGAACAGGATCGCGGCCGGGCTCGCGCCCAGCGCGCCGTTCAGCTTGCGCTCGGTGACCTGGTTCAGGTCGCGGTCGTACACGTACAGCTTGTCGCCGTCGGCCTGCAGCACCTGCTGGTACGGCTTCTGATAAGTCCAGATGAACTTGCCCGGACGCGAGAACACGAACGTGCCGCTCGAATTGTCGTTCGGCTTCGGTGCGGCCTGCGCGGCGCTCGCGCCCTTGGCCGGCGCCTTGACGATCTGCTGCGTGAAATCGCCCTTCGCCGAACGCACCTGCGACACGAAGGCCTTCAGCTGCTCGGTGCCGCCCGCGAACGCGTGCGTCGCCGCGAGCATCAGCGATGCGCCGGCGAACGCCGCGCCGAGCCAGCGCCGCGCCGAACGAAGGGAAGGGACGAACGAAAGTTGCTGCATGATGCGGTTTTCTCCGTGGGTGGCCGGCGCGGCGGGCGCCGCGGACTCATTCCGCGTCGCGCGCCGGCACAAGAATTTCGCGGTTGCCGCTCGACGACATCGCCGACACGAGCCCCGACTGTTCCATCTGTTCGAGCAGCCGCGCCGCGCGGTTGTAGCCGATCCGCAAATGACGCTGCACGAGCGAGATCGACGCGCGGCGGTTCTTGATGACGATCTCGACCGCCTGGTCGTACAGCGGATCAGACTCGCCGCCGCCTTCGCCAGTTCCCGCCCCGGCCGAGCCTTCGTCGCCGTCGGCGGTGCCGCCTTCGAGCAGCCCTTCGACGTAGTTCGGCTCGCCCTGCTCCTTGAGCTTCTCGACGACGCGATGCACTTCGTCGTCGGCGACGAATGCGCCGTGCACGCGCACGGGCAGCCCGGTGCCCGGCGGCAGATACAGCATGTCGCCCATCCCGAGCAGCGATTCGGCGCCCATCTGGTCGAGAATCGTGCGCGAGTCGATCTTCGACGACACCTGGAACGCGATCCGCGTCGGCACGTTCGCCTTGATCAGGCCGGTGATCACGTCGACGGACGGACGCTGCGTCGCGAGGATCAGGTGGATGCCGGCCGCGCGCGCCTTCTGCGCGATCCGCGCGATCAATTCCTCGACCTTCTTGCCGACGACCATCATCAGATCGGCGAGCTCGTCGATCACGACGACGATGTTCGGCAGGCGGCCGAGCGGTTCAGGGTCGTCCGGCGTCAGGCTGAACGGATTCGGAATCTTCTCCTCGCGCTTGGCCGCGTCGTCGATCTTGTTGTTGTAGCCGGCGAGGTTGCGCACGCCGAGCTTGCTCATCAGCTTGTAGCGGCGCTCCATCTCCGCGACCGTCCAGTTCAGCGCATGGCCGGCCTGGCGCATGTCGGTGACGACCGGACACAGCAGGTGCGGAATGCCTTCGTAGACGCTCATTTCCAGCATCTTCGGATCGATCAGGATCAGGCGCACCTGCTCGGCGGTCGCCTTGTACAGCAGCGACAGGATCATCGCGTTGATCCCGACCGACTTGCCCGAACCGGTCGTGCCGGCGACCAGCAGGTGCGGCATCTTCGCGAGATCCGCGCACACCGGCTTGCCGCCGATGTCCTTGCCGAGGCTCAGCGTCAGCGCCGACGACGCGGCCGCATAGACTTCCGAGCCGATGATCTCGGACAGGTGCACCGTCTGGCGGCGCTGGTTCGGCAGCTCGAGCGCCATGTAGTTCTTGCCGGGAATCGTCTCGACCACGCGGATCGACACGAGCGACAGCGAACGCGCGAGGTCCTTCGCGAGGTTGACGATCTGGCTGCCCTTCACGCCGGTGGCCGGCTCGATCTCGTAGCGCGTGACGACCGGGCCCGGATACGCGGCGACGACGCTCGCCTCGACGCCGAAGTCCTTCAGCTTCTTCTCGATCAGGCGCGACGTGAATTCGAGCGTATCGGCGGAAATCGCTTCCTGCGTCTTCGGCGCCGGATCGAGCAGCGACACCGGCGGCAGCGTCGAATCGCCGGGCAGATCGGTGAACAGCGGCACCTGGCGCTCGCGCTCGACGCGCTCGGACTTCGCCGGCGTGACGACCGGCGGCACGATCGTCACGGGCTCGTGATCCTCGATGCGCACGCGCTCCTCCTCGACCTTGCCTTCGCGGCGCACGGCCGCGGCCTCGCCCAGCTTGCGGTCGCGCTCGGCCTCGCGGCGCAGTTTCGCGACGTTGACGGCCGACAGGATCGCGCCGCCGACGCGCTCGGCAACCGACAGCCACGAAAAACGGAAATACAGCGACAAGCCGATCGCAAGCAGGATCAGCAGCAGCAGCGTGCCGCCGGTGAAGCCGAACGCGTGCGACATCGCGCCCGCGACGGCCTCGCCGATCACGCCGCCCGGCGCGCGCGGCAATTGCACCTTCAGCGACCACATGCGCAGCGCCTCGATGCCGTCGCACGCGAGCACGACCAGCACGAACGCGAAGATCTCGGTGAGCCAGCCGATCGGCCGCTCCGGTTCGTCGACGACCGCCTCGTGACGCGTGATGCGCCGGTAGTTGACCGCGATGCGCCGCCCGAGCGGCACGATCAGCCAATACGCCGACAGGCCGAAGAGCAGCAGGATGATGTCGGCCGTCCACGCGCCGACGCGCCCGGCCCAGTTCGAGATGTGGTCCACCTGCGCGGCGTGCGTCCAGCTCGGATCGCGCCGGCTGTAGCTCAGCAGCGCCATCACCAGAAAAGCGCAGAGCGCGACCTGGAGAATCCAGCGGATCTCCGTGAGGAGCTTCGACATCCGGTGCGGCAACGCCTGTGCCTGGGCGGAATAAGGAGCTTTTGCCATGAATCCGTATAGAGAAGACGGGCCGCGTGCCCGCCTGTCGTTCGATCGCGCTTATTGTAAACGCTGCATCGGGCCGCCAAGTGTAAATGACGGTTACATAAGAGGGCCGCGGTCACTCGTCAACCGGATACCGCGCATGCAGGCCAGACACGAGCGCCGGCCCCGTCACTCGCGCCCGACTGCGACAATGCGCCGCCCGATGCGGCGGTGCGGTGGTCGTCGCTGCCGCCCCACCGTGCTCGCGGCGCCGGCCGGCCGCCCGCGAAACGCTATCGTCGCGATTGAAACTCTCGTTCGGCAGCGCAGCAACGGGGCCTTTATAATGCGCGTCTGATACCCATCTATGACGGCATCCCGGTCAAACCAACCGTCCGGCGCGCCTTACCCCGCCCGCCGCGGCCGCCTTTTACGGATTCGCACATGTCCACGCCCAAACACGCCAAAGTCCTGATTCTCGGTTCCGGCCCCGCCGGCTACACGGCTGCCGTCTATGCGGCACGCGCCAACCTGTCCCCGGTGCTGATCACCGGCATCGCGCAGGGCGGCCAGCTGATGACGACGACCGACGTCGAAAACTGGCCGGCAGACGCGAAGGGCGTGCAAGGCCCGGAACTGATGGCGCGTTTCCAGGAGCACGCGGAACGCTTCAACACGGAAATCGTCTTCGACCACATCCACACCGCGAAGCTGCACGAAAAGCCGATCCGGCTGATCGGCGATTCGGGCGAATACACGTGCGATTCGCTGATCATCGCGACCGGCGCGTCCGCGCAGTATCTCGGCCTGCCGTCCGAAGAAGCGTTCATGGGCAAGGGCGTGTCGGCCTGCGCGACGTGCGACGGCTTCTTCTATCGCAACCAGGAAGTCGCGGTGATCGGCGGCGGCAACACGGCCGTCGAGGAAGCGCTCTACCTGACGGGCATCGCGAAGAAGGTCACGGTGATCCACCGCCGCGACAAGTTCCGCGCCGAGCCGATCCTGATCGACCGGCTGCTCGAGAAGGAAAAGGAAGGCGTCGTCGACATCAAGTGGGATCACGTGCTCGACGAAGTGACGGGCGAGGAATCGGGCGTCACGGGCCTGCGCATCAAGAACGTGAAGACCGGCGCGACGCAGGATCTCGCCGTGCAGGGCGTGTTCGTCGCGATCGGCCACAAGCCGAACACCGACCTGTTCCAGGGCCAGCTCGAGATGAAGGACGGCTACATCCTGACGAAGAGCGGCCTGCAAGGCAACGCGACGTCGACGAGCGTGCCGGGCGTGTTCGCCGCCGGCGACGTGCAGGACAACGTGTATCGCCAGGCGATCACGAGCGCCGGCACCGGCTGCATGGCCGCGCTCGACGCGCAGCGCTATCTGGAAAGCCTGCACGACAAGAAGTAAGCCGCAAGCGGTTGCCGCGGCGGGCGCTACAATGGCGTCCGCTGCCGCGCAGCGCGCTTGACCGGAAAGCCGCTGCCGCCGCGCAGCGGCTTTTTTGTGCCCGCGCGCCCGAACGCGCCTGCCCCGTTATCGAATCATGGCGAAGAACCAGCCCCATCCGAGCGATCCCGCGAAGCGGCAGATCGCCGCCCGCCCCGCGACTCCCGCGCCCGCCGCGCCGCCGCCCGCGCTCGACCCCGCCGCGTTGCGCGGCCAGGGCCTGGGCGGCCTCGGTGCGCTGCGCAAGTCGCTGCAGGGCGAAGCCGACCGGCGCGAACGCGCGCGCGTCGAGACCGCGAACGCGGTCCGCCAGGCGGAGGCCGACGCGAACCTGTTCCGCAACGAAATCGGCGCGATCCAGCCGCTG
Source organism: Burkholderia latens (assembly GCF_902499045.1). Lineage (GTDB taxonomy): Bacteria > Pseudomonadota > Gammaproteobacteria > Burkholderiales > Burkholderiaceae > Burkholderia > Burkholderia latens. The sequence continues at coordinate 27,656 of NZ_CABVPL010000011.1, forward strand.
AACGCGCCGCCGCGCGCGAGGTCGGGCCGCACGCCGCCCGACCCGGTGCCGAAGCAGACGCAGCGCGACGAGGAAGCGGTGCTGAACGCGACGCTGTCCGACGAATTCGATCCGGAAACGCTGCTCGACAGCGACGAATCGCTGTACTACCACCGCCCGGGCATCAGCCGCGACATCGTGCGCAAGCTGAGAAGCGGTGCATGGATCGTGCAGGCGCAGCTCGACCTGCACGGGATGCGGCGCGACGAGGCGCGCGACGCACTCGCGGAATTCATCCGCGAAGCCGGCAAGAAGGGGCTGCGCTGCCTGCGCGTGATCCATGGCAAGGGCCTCGGCTCGATCGGCAAGGAGCCCGTGCTGAAAGGCAAGGTGCGCGCGTGGCTCGTGCAGAAGGAAGAAGTGATCGCGTTCTGCGAGGCGCGCAGCCACGACGGCGGCGCGGGGGCGGTGCTGGTGCTGCTGCAGCCGCTCGCGGCGCCCGCCGAACGGGGGCCGCGTGCCGCATCCTAGGCTGACGCTCGCGATCTCGATTCTGGAAGCGATCGCGACGCTGGCTTTCGCGATTTCGGGCTTCATCGAGGCGCGCAAGAATCGTCTCGACTCGGTCGGCACGTTCGTCGTCGCGCTCGCCACCGCGTTCGGCGGCGGCACGCTGCGCGACATCCTGCTCGAACGCCGGCCGTTCTACTGGGTCGTGCACGACGACTACGTGATCGCGATCTTCGTGCTGGCCGTGTTCGCGCCGTTCGTGCTGCGGATGTTGTCGCGGCTGTCGGCCGAGCGGCTGTTGCTGGTGGCCGATGCGATCGGGCTCGGCATCTTCAGCATCTCCGGCACCGCGATCGCACTCGACGCCGAGATGCCGCGATTCATCGCGGTGATGATGGGCGTGATCACCGGCGTGGTCGGCGGGATCGTGCGCGACGTGCTGTGCAACGACATTCCGCTGATCCTGCGCGATTCGCGGCCGTACGCGACGTGCGCGTTCGTCGGCTGCTGGTTCTACCTGCTGCTCGCGTGGCTGCAGTTCGACTCGGTGTACAGCGTGCTGCTCGCGACCGGCTTCATCCTCGTCGCGCGGCTCGCGACGTTCAAGTTCGACGTGCGGTTGCCGCACTGAATCCACGCATTCGCCGGATCGTGACGGGATCCTCGAACCGGCCCCGGTCACTTCACGCCGCCGCAACGGCCGCGACATTGGGCGGCCACACTTTTTTACACTTCCATTTCATGGATTGCCGCGTCGTGCTACGTTCCGCCCGTTGAAAACGAACAGGGCAAACGGGCATGACGACCTTCTACGCGGTAGTCGCGGGCGATCCACTCGACAGCGGCGGCTACGTCCTCGACGGCGGCAACGGCGGAACGATCGCCGGTGATGACGGCACGCGCCGCAGAATCGCGTTCGTCGGTCAATGGGCGTGGTGCAGCACGTGCGAAAGCGTCGGAACGATCGAAGCAGCGCCCGGCGCTCCGGCGAACGGACCAATGCGCGACTTCGCCCACGCCGGAAGGATTCAAGCGTTGAGCAACGACTGGGTGCGATGCCGTTGCGAGCGCGCTCCACGCATCGTTTCCCGATACGGCCGCAAATGGAAAATAGAGGCCCCGGGTTGCGACACTGGCTACACCGATGCAAGCCGCGGTTGCGTCATCCGCCTGTAACGATCGCTTCGTCCTCCGCGACACGGCACCTGCTCGGACAAATCCGCTACACCATGAATCGCGGCAATCGACGGCATCCGGATCGAACGATGATCCGGACGCGTCACCGATGCGCCGATCCCGCGTGACTCACGCGATCCGCTCTTCCGACGCCGGATCGAACAGCACCGCCTTCGACACGTCGAACAGCAGCGACTGCGTCTGCCCCGGCTGCGGGTTCGCGGCCGGATGCACGCGACTCACGATCCGCTTGCCGTTCACCTGCGCGAACACGTGCGTGTCCGGGCCCGTCGGCTCCGTCACGTCGACGCGCACGTCGATCGGCTGCAGCTTCGACGCCTCGCCGTGATGCGCATTGCGCGCGTCGGTGATGCGCTCCGGACGCAGGCCGAGGATCACCTCGCGGCCGACGTGGCCGTTCATCCGCTTCGCATCGAACGGCAGGTTCAGCGCGCTGCGCCCGAGCCCCGTGTCGATCTCGAGCGCGACGCCGCTGCCCTGCTCCACCAGCTTGCCGTTGATGAAGTTCATCGGCGGCGCGCCGATGAAGCCGGCGACGAACAGGTTCGACGGCGAATCGTAGATGTCCTGCGGCGCGCCGAACTGCTGGACCACGCCGTCCTTCATCACCGCGATCCGGTCGCCGAGCGTCATCGCCTCGATCTGGTCGTGCGTCACGTACACGATCGTCGTGCCGAGGCGCTGGTGCAGCAGCTTGATTTCCGCGCGCATCTCGATGCGCAGCTTCGCGTCGAGGTTCGACAGCGGCTCGTCGAACAGGAACAGCGACGGATCGCGCGCGAGCGCGCGGCCCATCGCGACGCGCTGGCGCTGGCCGCCCGACAACTGGCCCGGCTTGCGGTCGAGCAGATGCTGGATCTGCAGCATCGCGGACACGCGCTCGACGATCTGCTGCTGCTCGTTCTTCGGCACCTTGCGGATATTCAGCCCGAACGAGATGTTCTCGCGCACCGTCATCGACGGATACAGCGCGTACGACTGGAACACCATCGCGATGTCGCGATCCTTCGGCGACAGGTCGTTCACGACCTTGCCGTCGATGCAGATCTCGCCGCTCGTCACGGTCTCGAGACCGGCGATCATGTTGAGCAGCGTCGACTTCCCGCAGCCCGACCCGCCGACCAGGATCAGGAACTGTCCGTCCTCGATCTCGATGTCGACACCCTTCAGGACCGGCACCCCGTTCGGGTAGGTCTTGTACACGTCACGGATGGAAAGGCTTGCCATGCTGTGAATCCTCTGTCTCGTCTCGCGCGGCGCACGCCAGCGCCGCGTCGGGTTCGTTTCGATGCGCCGCGCGTCGTGCGCGGCCGGTTCGTCGTATCGGATGAAGCCGCGCTTACCCCTTCACCGCGCCCGCCGTCAGCCCGCGCACGAAGTAGCGGCCGGCGACCACGTAGACGAGCAGCGTCGGCAGCGCGGCGATGATCGCGCCGGCCATGTCGACGTTGTATTCCTTCACGCCCGTCGACGTGTTGACGAGGTTGTTCAACGCGACCGTGATCGGCATCGAATCGACGCCGGAGAACACGATCCCGAACAGGAAGTCGTTCCAGATCTGCGTGAACTGCCAGATCAGGCACACCATGAAGATCGGCAGCGACACCGGCAGCAGGATCTTCGTGAAGATCGTGAAGAAGCCCGCGCCGTCGATGCGCGCGGCCTTCACGAGCTCGGCCGGCACGCTCACGTAGAAGTTGCGGAAGAACATCGTCGTGAACGCGATCCCGTACACGACGTGCACGAACACGAGGCCCGGAATCGTGTTCGCGAGGCCGAGCATCCCCTGCAGGCGCGCCATCGGCAGCAGGATCACCTGGAACGGAATGAAGCAGCCGACCAGCATCATCGTGAACAGCGCGTCCGCGCCGCGAAAGCGCCAGTGCGTGAGCACGTAGCCGTTGAACGCGCCGATCAGCGACGAGATCAGCACGGCCGGAATCACCATCTGCAGCGAGTTCAGGAAGAACGGCTTCATCCCGTCGCAGCGCACGCCGGTGCATGCGCCGCTCCACGCCTTCACCCACGGGTCGACGGTCCAGTGCGACGGCGGCGTCAGCAGGTTGCCGGTGCGAAGCTGGTCGAGATCCTTGAACGAAGTCGACAGCATCACGTAGATCGGGAACAGGAAATACAGCGCGAACAGGATCAGCGCCGCATAGATCACTGCCCGGCTGATCGTCATCTTAGGCTGCATTGCGGGTGCTCCTCGATTCCATATACATCAGCGGCACCAGCACCGCGACCACGGTCGCGAGCATCATCACCGACGACGCCGCGCCCAGGCCCAGCTGGCCGCGGTTGAACGAAAACGTATACATGAACATAGCCGGCAGCGACGACGACGTGCCGGGGCCGCCCGCCGTCAGCGCGACGACGAGGTCGAACGTCTTGATCGTGATGTGGCACAGGATCAGCAGCACCGAGAAGAACACCGGGCGCATGCTCGGGATCACGATCTTGCGATAGATGGTCGGCAGCGTCGCGCCGTCGACCTGCGCGGCCTTGAAGATCTCGCCGTCGACGCCGCGCAGCCCCGCGAGGAACAGCGCCATCACGAAGCCGGTCGACTGCCACACGGCCGCGATGACGATGCAGAAGATCGCCTTGTCCGGATCGTCGAGCCAGCCGAACGAGAAGCTCGTCCAGCCCCAGTCGTGCATCACCTTCTCGAGGCCGAGGCCCGGGTTCAGGATCCACTGCCATGCGGTGCCGGTCACGATGAACGACAGCGCCATCGGATACAGGAAGATCGCGCGCAGCGCGCCTTCGTTGCGAATCCGCTGGTCGAGCAGGATCGCGAGGAACAGGCCGAGCCCGACGCAGATCGCGATGAACGGAATCCCGAACCAGCCGAGGTTCGCGGCGGAGGTCCACCACACGTCGTTCTGGAACAGGTCCGTGTAACGGCCGAAGCCGTCGAATTCGTAATTCGGCAACAGCCGCGAATTGGTCAGCGACAGATAGCCGGTAATCAGGATGAAGCCGTAGATGAACACGACGGCGATCGCGAGGCTCGGCGCGAGCACGAGCTTCGGGATCCAGCGATCGGCGAAGGCCGACATCGGCGACGTGCGCCGCGCGACGGCAGCGCCGGATCCGTTTCCGCTAAGAGGGGCAGCCACTTGATTCGACTCCTGGAACGAGGGCGGCGCAGGCCGGGCCAGCGCCGGGTACGGCGCGGGCCCGCGGGCGAGCCCGTTTGCTGCACATGCAAAAACGCCCGGCCGCCGATGCGCTTCCGGCCGGGCGCCTGTCGCGCTTTACTTCACCTTCGCGGCTTTCGCGAGCGCGGCCACCGCGCTCTTCGAATCCTGCTGCGAGTTCATGAACTTCGTCACGACGTCGGTGATCGCGCCGGCCGTCGCATCGCCCTGCGCCATCCCGTGCGCCAGCGACGGCACGAAGCCGCCCGACTTGATCGCGGTCTGCTCGTCGGCGTACGACTTCTTCGCGCAGTCGTCGAACTTGTCCATCTTCACGCCCAGACGCACCGGCACCGAGCCCTTCAGCAGGCTGAACTGCTCCTGGAAGTCCGGCGTCATGATCGTCTTCGCGAGCGCGATCTGGCCCGGCGTCGCATTCTTCTCGCCCTTCTGCTGGAAGAACACGAACGAGTCGACGTTGAACGTGTACGAATTCGCGGTGCCCGGCACCGGCGCGCAGATGTAGTCCTTGCCCGCCTTCTTGCCGGCGTTCTCGAACTCGCCCTTCGCCCAGTCGCCCATGAACTGCATGCCGGCCTTGCCGTTGATGACCATCGCGGTCGCGAGGTTCCAGTCGCGGCCGTTGCGGCCGGTGTCGAAGTAGCCCTGGATCTTGCGCACCGTGTCGAACACCGACACCATCTGCGGCGAGCTCAGCGTCGCCTGGTCGAGATCGACGAGCGCCTTCTTGTAGAACGCCGGGCCCTGCGACAGCACGACGTCTTCCCACAGCGTCAGGTCCTGCCACGGCTGGCCGCCCATCGCGACCGGCTGGATGCCCGCGGCCTTCAGCTTGTCCGCAACCGCGAAGAATTCAGCCCAGGTGGTCGGCACCTTCGCGCCGACCTTGTCGAGCGCGGCCTTGTTGATGTAGAGCCAGTTCACGCGGTGCACCGAGAACGGTGCGGCGACGGTGTGGCCCTTGTACTTGATGATCTTGTCGATTTCCGGCGGCAGGTTCTGCTTCCAGTCGCCAGCGGCGGAATCGATGTTGACGAGCACGCCCTGGTCGGCCCAGTCCTGGATCAGCGGGCCCTTGATCTGCGCGGCCGACGGGGAGTCGCCGCTGATCACCTTGGTCTTCAGCGCGGTCATGGCCGCGGCGCCGGCGCCGCCCGCGACCGCGAAGTCCTTCCACACGTAGCCCTGCTTCTGCATGTCGTCCTTCAGCACGCCGACGGCCTTCGACTCGCCGCCCGAGGTCCACCAGTGCAGCACCGTCACGTTCTCGGCCGCCTGCGCCGCCACGGCGCCAGCCATCAGACCCGCGGCGCAGAGCGCGCCCATGATCGAGCGAACTTTCATTACTTATCTCCTCCAGACTGAATCAACTCGTGAGGTTCCCCGACGGGGAACCGGCTTCTTGATAAACGACGGGGAAATCGAGCCGCGGGACGCATGCAGCGTACGGGGCCGATGACCGGCCGGGCTCTTACAGAAAGCGTGAATCGAGATTCAACGGCGTGTCTCCTCTTTGTGTTTCTGGCCCGCCGCGATGCCGCGGCGCGAGCCCGGGGGCGACGGCGCGCGAACGATGCGCTCCGTCAATGTCCGATACCATTCGGCACAAGGCGTTCCCGAAGGCGAAGCTCGTGCAGTTCGTCGACCGCACATCTTTTTTTCTTCACCCAGGTGCTACCCCTTGCGGCGGATTGTAGTTAAACTACAATTCAGTGTCAAAAATATTTTTATCGCACTACGGATCGCTTCCGAGCACCCCAACTGGCGGAGACACATGCATACCGATTCCAGCTTTACCTTCGTACTTTTCGGCGGCACCGGCGACCTGTCGATGCGCAAGATCCTGCCCGCACTGTTTGAAGCCCACCGCGGCAACATGCTGGCGGAAGGCGGCCGGATCATCGCCGTCGCGCGACACGAATCGGAACGGGCCCACTATCTCGAGTGGGTCGACACGCACGTGAAACCGCATGCGGCAAAGGCTGCCGGCAGCGCATTCGACGAAAACGCGTGGAAGTCCTTCCTCGAGCGCATCGAATACGTGAACCTCGATCTCGGCCGCGCGGAAGACTACGTCGTGCTGCGCGACGCGATCGCGCACCTGCCGGGCATCCGCGTGTTCTATCTCGCGACGGGTCCGTCGCTGTTCGTGCCGATCTGCAAGGCGCTCGCGTCGGTCGGCCTGAACGAAGGCGCGCGCATCGTGCTCGAGAAGCCGCTCGGCTACGACCTGCGCTCGTCGAACGCGATCAACGACGCGGTCGGCGAGATCTTCGCGGAAGACCAGATCTACCGGATCGATCACTACCTCGGGAAGGAGCCGGTGCAGAACCTGCTCGCGCTGCGCTTCGGCAACGCGCTGTTCGAGCCGCTGTGGCGCCGTGAATGGGTGGAGAGCATCCAGATCACGATCGCCGAGGAACTGGGCGTCGAGGCGCGCGGCGATTTCTACGACAATACGGGCGCGCTGCGCGACATGGTGCAGAACCACTTGCTGCAGTTGCTGTCGATCGTCGCGATGGAGCCGCCGCATTCGATGGATTCGGACTCCGTGCGCGACGAGAAGCTGCGCGTGCTGCGTGCGCTGAAGCCCGTCGATCCGCGCGACATCGGCAAGGTCGCGGTGCGCGGCCAGTATCATGCGGGCGTGATCAAGGGCGTGCAGGTGCCCGCGTATGCGACCGAGCCGGGCGTGAAGCCCGACAGCCAGACCGAAACCTTCGTCGCGCTGAAGGTCGAGATCGAGAACTGGCGCTGGGCCGGCGTGCCGTTCTTCCTGCGCACCGGCAAGCGGCTCGCCGACCGCGTCGCGGAGATCGTCGTCAACTTCCGTCCGGTGCCGCACTCGGCGCTTGGAGCATCCGCGCTGCGCGCCGGCGCGAACCGCCTCGTGATCCGGCTGCAGCCGAACGAGACGATCCGCCTGTACTGCCTCGCGAAGCAGCCCGGCGAAGGGATGAACCTCGCGAGCGTGCACCTCGATCTCGCATTCGACCAGTTCTTCAAGGAAGGGCAGATGGAGGCGTACCAGCGCCTGCTGCTCGACGTGATCAACGGCCGCCTCGCCCTCTTCGTGCGCCGCGACGAGCAGGAAGCCGCGTGGCGCTGGGTCGAGCCGATCCTGAACGAATGGGCGCGCACGCTGAAGCCGCCGAAGCCGTACGCGGCGGGCACGTGGGGGCCGGCCGCGGCGAGCGCGATGCTCGCGCAGCATGGTACCTGCTGGCTCGAAGAGGAAAACTGATGCAAGCCGTTGCCGCGCGCGCCGTGCGCGCGGCAACGTGCGCCACGATTCATACGAATTGAACAGACAAAGCAGTCCGGAGGAGATGTGATCGAGATCCACGCTTTCGACACCCAGGAAGCGCAAAGCGAAGCGCTCGCGCGCGCCGTCGGCGATGCGCTGCGCGCGGCGCTCGGCGGCCCCGCGCGCCCGACGCTCGCGGTGTCCGGCGGCACGAGCCCGCGCCCGTTCCTGCAAACGCTGTCGCACGCCGCGCTCGACTGGGCCGGCGTCGACGTCACGCTGGTCGACGACCGCTGGGTGCCGGAGAACGACCCGGCCAGCAACGCGCAACTCGTGCGCGACACGCTGCTGCAGCACGCGGCGGCCACCGCCCGCTTCCTGCCGCTCGTCGACACGCGCGCGTCGCTCGACGCGCACGTCGCCGCACTCAACGCGAATGCCGATTACCGCGTGCCGACCGTCGCCGTGCTCGGCATGGGCGAGGACGGCCACACCGCGTCGATCTTCGCCGACGCGCCCGAATGGGACCACGCGATCACGACGCCCGAACGCTTCGTCGCCGTGCATCCCGGTGCGGCGCCGCATGCGCGCGTGAGCTATTCGCTCGATGCGTTGAAGCGCGTCGACCGGCTGTTCCTGCTGATCGCCGGCGCCGCCAAGCGCGACGTGCTCGACGCCGCGGCGGCCACGCTGCAGAAGAATGCGATTTCCCAACTGGCCAACGACAAGGGGACCAAGCTCGATGTCTACTGGTGCGCAAAGTAAGGCTGTCGTCGCCGGCCAGCACGCCGACGGCCCGCGCCTGCTCGCGGACGTCGGCGGCACCAACGCGCGTTTCGCGCTGGAAACCGGCCCGGGCGAAATCACGCAGATCCGCGTCTATCCGGGCGCGGACTACCCGACGCTCACCGACGCGATCCGCAAGTATCTGAAGGACGTGAAGATCGCCCGCGTGAATCACGCGGCGATCGCGATCGCGAACCCGGTCGATGGCGACCAGGTCACGATGACCAATCACGACTGGAGCTTCTCGATCGAGGCGACGCGCCGCGCGCTCGGCTTCGACACGCTGCTCGTCGTCAACGACTTCACTGCGCTCGCAATGGCGCTGCCCGGCCTGACCGACGCGCAGCGCGTGCAGATCGGCGGCGGCGCGCGCCGCCAGAACAGCGTGATCGGGCTGCTCGGGCCCGGCACCGGGCTCGGCGTATCGGGCCTGATTCCGGCGGACGACCGCTGGATCGCGCTCGGCAGCGAAGGCGGTCACGCGTCGTTCGCGCCGCAAGACGAGCGCGAGGATCTCGTGCTGCAGTACGCGCGCAAGAAATTTCCGCACGTGTCGTTCGAACGCGTATGCGCGGGCCCCGGCATGGAGATCATCTACCGGGCGCTCGCCGCGCGCGACAAGAAGCGCGTCGCCGCGTCCGTCGATACGGCCGAGATCGTCGAGCGCGCGCATGCGGGCGACGCACTCGCGCTCGAAACCGTCGAATGCTTCTGCGGCATTCTCGGCTCGTTCGCCGGCAGCGTCGCGCTGACGCTCGGCGCGCTCGGCGGCGTCTATATCGGCGGCGGTGTCGCGCTGAAGCTCGGCGAACTGTTCACGCGCTCGTCGTTCCGTGCGCGCTTCGAGGCGAAGGGCCGCTTCGCGCACTATCTCGAGAACATCCCGACCTACCTGATCACCGCCGAATACCCGGCGTTCCTCGGCGTGTCGGCCATTCTCGCGGAGCAGCTGTCGAACCGTTCGGGCGGCGCATCATCGGCCGTGTTCGAGCGGATCCGCCAGATGCGCGACGCGCTGACGCCGGCCGAGCGCCGCGTCGCCGATCTCGCGCTGAACCATCCGCGCTCGATCATCAACGACCCGATCGTCGACATCGCGCGCAAGGCCGACGTGAGCCAGCCGACGGTGATCCGATTCTGCCGCTCGCTGGGCTGCCAGGGCCTGTCGGACTTCAAGCTGAAGCTCGCGACCGGCCTGACCGGCACGATTCCGATGAGCCACAGCCAGGTGCACCTCGGCGACACGGCCACCGACTTCGGCGCGAAGGTGCTCGACAACACGGTGTCCGCGATCCTGCAGCTACGCGAGCACCTGAACTTCGAGCATGTCGAGAACGCGATCGAGATCCTGAACGGCGCGCGCCGCATCGAGTTCTACGGGCTCGGCAATTCGAACATCGTCGCTCAGGACGCGCATTACAAGTTCTTCCGCTTCGGGATTCCGACGATCGCGTACGGCGACCTGTACATGCAGGCCGCGTCGGCCGCGCTGCTCGGCAAGGGTGACGTGATCGTCGCGGTGTCGAAGTCCGGACGCGCGCCGGAGCTGCTGCGCGTGCTCGACGTCGCGATGCAGGCCGGCGCGAAGGTGATCGCGATCACGTCGAGCAATACGCCGCTCGCGAAGCGCGCGACCGTCGCGCTCGAAACGGATCACATCGAGATGCGCGAGTCGCAGCTGTCGATGATCTCGCGGATCCTGCATCTGCTGATGATCGACATTCTGGCGGTCGGCGTCGCGATCCGTCGCGCGTCAACGAACGGTGAGTTGCCGGAGGCCGTCGCGCAGGCGCGGGCGCGAGCCACCGACGACGAAACGGCCGACGTGCTCGATTGGTTGAGTCATGGGGCTTCGCCGGCGGCGAAGGACGTCGCGAGGGATTGACGCAGCGGTAGAAAGACGCCACGGGTGAACGACACCCCGAACGCTGGACGGCTGGTCCGGCGTTCGGGGTGTTTTGCATTGGGGAGCCGCTTGGCGTTGGCGTGCCGCAGTGGGCGAATCGACGAATTAACACTGTGCAATACAGTCACGTCATTGCAATTCGAGCTGTATCGCCAATGGTGACAACGGACACGCCGCCATGACGATATTGCGTCAATTGGTTAGGGGGAGAGAGGGGCTCGAAATTCGGATATCCTCGCATCCATCATGGAATTTTTCCTTTACCCCGACCAGCTCAAGCACAACGATCCTCAGCCCAAAAGTATGTCACTTAATTTTTAAATAATTTCCGCAGCAAAAGAAATAAATCGGTCAACCGACAGCAATTTTACACCCAATACATCACAGCTTTCGCTTGAACTCAACAGATTCCCCACTAACGCGAGCGGGATTATAGCCATCCCTTCCAAAAACAAGCTCGGCTATGAATTATTATACTCATCGACACCCCTCGATCCGAGAAGATCGATCGAGTCCTTCGGAGCAGATCTATGGAAATGTGCGAAAGATTATTACGGCCTTACCGGAACAACGATTCTGGTTGGAGCAGGAGGAATCCCGATCAAAAAATCGTTACTTGGACATCCAGTAATAGGAAATTCAAGCAAGTACACGAATATCGTCAGCGACATTGGAATTAAGTTTTTCCCCAGATTAGTGTTGCCGCAGGGTCCCATCTCAAATTTCGCCAAGAAAGCGTTTGGCACGGTCCGCGTATTTGGAGTACTTGGACGAGCCTCGGGAGCGGGTGCAATTGCCATGGCTGTGATTGATGCAGCCCTCATAGCAAAGTGCGCGTATGATGCAAGACATGGAAACCAAGCCTCAAGCACCGCCCTCGAAAGAAGAGATAACTGAAATCGTAATCGACATCTTCGTCAGGGAAATTGCTTTCATCGACCGAAGTGAAGTGTCAAAAAACACGAACATACTCGATGACTTTAAAATATATTATGATGACATTTCCTTATTTTTGTTAGCAGTATTTCGACACTTCAACATGCAAATAATAACCAACCCAGACTGCCCACCCACGATAGAAGGTATTTCGAATTTTGTATTCACCCATCTTTCTGCCGACAAAAATTTCGAAGAACGGCACATTCATAAAGGACTCTGGCGGAGATTTTTAAGTTGGATGCAAGCGCATTAGGGGCCTTGTTGGCTGGGTCATTGCTGCCAAGGATGTCACGATGATCAGCATTCGTTCCGTGTCGCGCTATAACGCGCTTGTTAAGCCTGAGGACAAGGTGTTCTGATGAGCCAGTTTACGTGGAACGAGTTTGAGGATTTTGTGAGAAGGGAGGCCGGTGTTAGTCCCCAAAAAATTCTCACAAAAGATCACGCCGTCGAGGGTGATTTGGATATTACCGGCGACGATGCAGTCGAGTTTATGGAGCGCTTCTTCGATAAATTTCCAGTGCAAGTTGGAGATTTTGAGTTCAATCGCTACTTCTCAGGAGAGGGCTTTAGCTTGATTGAACTGGCGCGGATGGCTTTCTCCAGAAAACGCCGAGAAAAATATGACAAAGTGCCACTGACTCTAGGCATGCTCTATCAGGCTATTTTGGATGGAGCGTGGAGCAATCAGCGCTTGGAAAGCCTGCCGCGCTGATTGCTCCTAGCCACAAGACCGGTTCATCTTTTAGGCGATGTGTTGGATCTGTGCATACCCCTGGAGTCTGCCATCAGACAAAATTCACTGCTCCGGTGTGTGATGTCCTGCGCCCTGATGTTCGCGGCACAACACAGCCACGCCATGGATATGTCGTCGTCGCCACAAGCCGGCGCCCGAACCTACGCGCGGAACTACAAGGACATGGTGCTCGCTGAATGCATCGCGACCGCTTATCGGAATGAACCGTCCGCTGCGATGGACGCGGGAAGCAGCGCCAGTGCACTAATGGACTGGACCGACTTCGATCTGGAACGGAATCCCGACGTAAGCAAATCGCTCGTCAATCGCTTTCTTGCACGCGACTACTGCAATCCGGTCGTCGAGTCCGAAATCAAGGGCGTGAGATTCGACTTTTTAAAATGCCTGGATCTGTATCACAGCCAGGAACTCGAGACCGAAGTCCGACGATTCGTGAACAACCCGAAGCGCAGCTATTGACTCGACAATCGCCCGTCAGGCCGTTCAAAGTGATGCAGAGGGGGAAGCTCAAACCCGTCGACCGCCCTCCTCCGCCAGTTTCGCCGCGCTGCTCAAGCCCCGGCCCGCACCGGCCGCCCATGCCAGCGCAGCACCAGATAACGCCCGACCAGACACAGCACGCCGGTAACACCGATCGTCACGCCCATCGCGAGCGGCGTGCCGTCCGCCAGCGCGCCGATCGCGACGCTCGCGAGCGCGCCGAGCGCAAGCTGCATCGCGCCGAACACGGCCGCGGACGCGCCTGCATTGTGCGGATAGCGATGCATCAGATCCGTCGTGCAGTTTGCCGAAAGAATCCCGACCACGCCGACGACGAAGAACAGGCACACGACGATCGACCACAGCCCGCCCCACCCGGTCAGCGCGACGAGCGCCACCGCGAGCGACGCGATGCCGCTCACGAGCGACGCGGCCGAGATGATGCGCAGCGAGCCGAGACGGCCGACGAGCCGCGTGTTGGTGAAGTTGCCGATCATGATCCCGACGACGTTCAGCCCGAACAGCAGCCCGTAGTGCTGCGGCGATACGTGGAAATACTCGATGTACACGAACGGCGTCGCGGTGATGTACGAGAACATCGACGCGAACGCCATTCCGCCGCACAGCATGTGCCCCCACGCGACCGGATCGGACAGGATGCGTCCGTACGCGGCGAACGACGCGAGCACGGCCGCGCTCTTGCGCCGCTCCTTCGGCCAGGTCTCGGGTACGCGCAGATACGCGGTCGCCGCGCACAGCGCGCCGAACGCGGCGAGCACGACGAACACGCCGCGCCAGCCGGCGAAGCGCAAGATCTGGCCGCCGATCAGCGGCGCGAGCAGCGGCCCGACCGCGGTGACGATCGCGACCATCGACAGCACCTTCGCCGCGTCGGTCGGCTCGTGCGCGTCGCGCGCGATCGCGCGGGCGAGCACCGACGCGGCGCCCGCGCCGAGCGCCTGCAGGAAGCGCACGAGAATCAGCATGTCGATCGAGGTCGCCACGAAGCAGCCGACGCTCGCGACCGTAAACAGCGCGATGCCGCCGAGCAGCACCGGACGGCGGCCCCACGTGTCTGACAGCGGGCCGTACAGCAGCATGCCGATCGAGAAGCCGGCCATGAAGCTCGTCAGCGTGCGCTGCGCGGCGCCGGGGCTCACGGAGAAGCCTGCGGCGATCGACGGCAGGCTCGGCAGGTACATGTCGGTGGCGATCGGCCCGCAGGCGGCGAGCGCGCCGAGCAACAGGATCAGCCGGGCATCGGGCCGGCGCCGGACGACGTGGGACATGGGTATCCGGATTGGAGGCCCGCGCGCATCGGGGCGCGCGTGGCGGTGAAGACGGGAGGCCGCGCCGCGAACGGCGCGTTCAGGCCCATGATTGTACGCGCAACTTTTTCGCGTGCCGCGCCCGGCTCGAACGCGGCTGCACGGTCGGCGTCGAGATTCGCACGCGAATTCTCCTGCGAATTCGCACGCGGATTCGATTAAGCTTGCTGCTCCCCGCCGCTCTCGTCTGACCATTCCGACGTACGACCGAAACGATGACCGCGTTCCTGCTGATCTGGAGCCCCAAGAAGTGGCCGTGGCCCGAACTGGCCGACGTCGCCGCGCGCGTGAAGGCCGGCGAGGCCGTGCACGACGTGTGGGGCTGCGGCTTCGCGCGCGGCATCCTGCCGGGCGACCGCGTGTTCCTGCACCGCGTCGCGAAAGAGCCGAAAGGCGTGTTCGGCTCCGGCTACGTGACGCGCGCGCCGTACGAGGTCCCCGACCCGGCGACCAAACGCGGCTACCGGCTCTGCATCGACTTCGTCTACGACTGGCTGGTCGACGCGCATCAGGACGTCGTGATCCCGCGCGGCGCGCTGCGCGTGCATCCGTACTCGGTGCAGACCTGGGATGCTCAAAGCTCCGGCACGTCGATCAAGCCGATGGTCGAGGGTCCGCTGGAAAAGCGCTGGGCCGAGCTGACCGGCAAGCGCAAGCCGCCGCGATAAAAGGGGGCGATCGCGCGTACGCGCGCCGTTCGCGGGTACCGCCCGACCTGTTTCCCTACGCGCCGAAAGGCCGCGGACCCGGCCACGGGCCCGCCGCGCGCGTCTCTTGTACAATCGGACGATCGTTCCGCCCAGGCGCCGCGGCCCGTGCACAGGCCCCCGCGCCCCTCTCTCGCAGGTTTCGCACATGTCCAACAATCAGATCCTCTTCGAACGCGCCCAGAAGACCATTCCGGGCGGCGTCAACTCGCCGGTGCGCGCGTTCCGTTCCGTCGGCGGCACGCCGCGCTTCGTGTCGCGCGCGCAGGGCCCGTACTTCTGGGATGCCGACGGCAAGCAGTACATCGACTACATCGGGTCGTGGGGCCCGATGATCGTCGGCCACGTGCATCCGGAAGTGCTGTCGGCCGTGCAGAACGTGCTCGCAGACGGCTTCTCGTTCGGCGCGCCGACCGAAGCGGAGATCGAGATCGCCGAGGAAATCTGCAAGCTCGTGCCGTCGATCGAACAGGTGCGGATGGTGTCGAGCGGCACCGAGGCCACGATGAGCGCGCTGCGCCTCGCACGCGGCTTCACGGGCCGCAGCCGCATCGTCAAGTTCGAGGGCTGCTACCACGGCCACGCGGACAGCCTGCTGGTCAAGGCCGGCTCCGGCCTGCTGACGTTCGGCAACCCGACGTCGGCCGGCGTGCCCGCGGACATCGCGAAGCACACGACCGTCCTCGAATACAACAACGTCGCGGCGCTCGACGAAGCATTCGGCGCATTCGGCGACGACATCGCCGCGGTGATCGTCGAGCCCGTCGCGGGCAACATGAACCTCGTGCGCGGCACGCCGGAATTCCTGAATGCGCTGCGCACACTGTGCACGAAGCACGGCGCCGTGCTGATCTTCGATGAGGTGATGTGCGGGTTCCGCGTCGCGCTCGGCGGCGCGCAGGCGCACTATGGCATCGCGGCCGACCTGACCTGCCTCGGCAAGGTGATCGGCGGCGGGATGCCGGCTGCCGCGTTCGGCGGCCGCCGCGACATCATGGCCCACCTCGCGCCGCTCGGCGGCGTGTACCAGGCCGGCACGCTGTCGGGCAACCCGATCGCTGTCGCCGCGGGCCTGAAGACGCTGCAGCTGATCCAGGCGCCCGGCTTCTACGACGCGCTCACCGCACGGACGAAGCGCCTCGCCGACGGGCTCGCGGCCGAAGCACGCGCGGCCGGCGTGCCGTTCGTGGCCGACTCGATCGGCGCGATGTTCGGCCTGTATTTCGCCGAGCGCGTGCCGACGAGCTTCGCGGACGTCACGAAGAGCGACGTCGAGCGCTTCAACCGCTTCTTCCACCTGATGCTCGACGAAGGCGTGTACTTCGCGCCGTCCGCGTACGAGGCCGGCTTCGTGTCGAGCACGCACGACGACGCGGTGATCGACGCGACGCTCGCGGCCGCGCGGCGCGCGTTCGCGGCGCTGGCCGCCTGACCGGGGTCCGCGCGCATGTTCTCGGATACCGACTTCGCCCACATGCAACGCGCGCTCACGCTCGCGGCGCGCGGCATGTACACGACCGCGCCGAACCCGCGCGTCGGCTGCGTGATCGTCAAGCACGGCAGCGTGATCGGCGAAGGCTTCACGCAGCCGGCCGGCCTGGATCACGCGGAAGTGCAGGCGCTGAAGGACGCGCGTGCGCGCGGCCATGACGTCGCCGGCTCCACCGTGTACGTGACGCTCGAGCCGTGCAGCCACTTCGGCCGCACGCCGCCGTGCGCGAACGCGCTGATCGACGCACGCGTCGCGAAGGTCGTCGCGGCGATGGAAGATCCGAATCCGCAGGTGTCCGGGCGCGGCCTCGGGATGCTGCGTGACGCGGGCATCGACGTGCGCTGCGGGCTGCTCGCGAACGAGGCGGGCGAGCTGAACATCGGTTTCGTGTCGCGAATGACGCGCGGCCGCCCGTGGGTGCGGATGAAGACGGCCGCGTCGCTCGACGCGCGCACCGCGCTGCCGTCCGGCGAAAGCCAGTGGATCACCGGCGAGGCCGCGCGTCTCGACGGCCACGCGTGGCGCGCGCGCGCGTGCGCGATCCTGACCGGGATCGGCACCGTTCGCGAGGACAACCCGCTGCTGACCGTGCGCGGCATCGACACGCCGCGCCAGCCGCAGCGCGTGCTGATCGACAGCCGTCTCGACCTGCCGCTCGATGCGCGGCTGCTCGAAGGCGCGCCGCTGTTGATCTTCTGCGGCCGGCTCGATGCGGCCGGCGATATACGCGCGAATGTCCTGAAGTCGCGCGGCGCGGAAATCGTGCCGCTCGCGAATGCGCAGGGCAAGGTCGACCTGCCGGCGATGCTGGCGGAGCTCGGCGCGCGCGGCGTGAACGAGTTGCACGTCGAGGCCGGCCACAAGCTCAACGGCTCGCTGCTGCGCGAGCATTGCGTCGACGAACTGCTCGTCTATCTCGCACCGAGCCTGCTCGGCAGCGACGCAGCCGGCATGTTCGACCTCGCCGCGCCGGCGAGCCTCGACGCGCGCACGCGGCTCGCGTTCCACAGCGTCGAGCGGATCGGCGACGATCTGCGGATCCTCGCGCGTGTCGCGCCGCCCCCCGCGTCCCACTGAACGGAGCCGTCACGATGTTTACCGGAATTGTCGCGGCCGTCGGCCGCATCGAATCGATCACCCCGCTCGGCGCGTCGCCCGACGCGGGCGTGCGGCTGACCGTGCACGCGGGCGGCCTCGACCTCGCCGATGTCGCGCTCGGCGACAGCATCGCGATCCAGGGCGCGTGCATGACGGTCATCGAGAAGACCGGCGCGGGCTTCGACGTCGACGTGTCGCGCGAAAGCCTGAACCGCACGGTCGGCCTCGCGCAGCCGGGCGAAGTGAACCTCGAGAAGGCGCTGCGCGCGCACGACCGGCTCGGCGGGCACATCGTGTCGGGCCACGTCGACGGTCTCGGCACCGTCACGCGGTTTGCGCCGGTCGGCGAGTCGCACGAGCTGCGAATCGTCGCGCCGCGCGAGCTCGGCCGCTATCTCGCGTACAAGGGCTCGATCACGGTCAACGGCGTGAGCCTGACCGTCAACACCATCGACGATCGCGCGGACGGCTGCGAATTCTCGATCAACCTGATTCCGCATACGGTCGAGGTCACGACGCTGCGGCACCTGAAGGCCGGCGACAACGTCAATCTCGAAGTCGACATGATCGCGCGGTATGTGGAGCGGATGCTGTCGGCATCGCAGGGCGTGCATCAGGACTGATGGCGGCGGTTTTGCCGCTGGAATCCCTGAAATCACCGGACAGGGAATGGCGGCCGCCGGAGCGGCCCGGCACCTGGCCGAACGGCCAACGACGCGCACGGCCCATCGCGGCGCGCTAAGATGCAACGGCAGCGGATCTGGCGCCGCCACGCACGGCGCGACGGATACCGGCTGCCCCTTTTTCACCAGGAGTCGTTCCCATGTCCATCTCGATGTACCAGGCTTCGCTGCCTGTCCTGATCCGCGGCCTCACCAACCTGCAGCACATCCTCGGCAAGGCGCAGGCGCACGCGGCCGAGAAGCAGATCGACCCGTCGGTGTTCATCGGCGCACGCCTCTATCCGGACATGCTGCCGCTCGTCCGTCAGGTCTACATCGCGACCGACACGGCCAAGGGCTGCGCCGCGCGCCTCGCCGGCGTCGACATCCCGAGCTATCCCGACGTCGAGCAGACGTTCGACGAACTGCATGCGCGTATCCAGAAAACGATCGACTATCTGAAGAGCTTCGACGCCGCACAGATCGACGGCAGCGAAGCGCGCCAGGTCGTGCTGAAGATGCGCGTCGGTCCGATCGAGTTCACCGGGCAGTCGTACCTGCTGAATTTCGTGCTGCCCAACTTCTTCTTCCACGTGACGACCGCGTACGACATCCTGCGCCACAGCGGCGTCGAACTCGGCAAGCTGGACTACCTCGGCGGCCGCAACGAGCAAGGCTGACGCACGGCCGAGCCGTGGGCGCCGCGCGGCCTTCCGGGCGCCGCGGCGCTCCGGGCCGGCTCGCCATACGGTCCCGCCGCACCGCTTTCCGGCGCGCCCGCCGGACGCGGGCGCCCCCTGCCGGCGGAAACGCCGTCCGACTGGCGTAAAATACGCACTTTCCTCTTTCTCGCCCCTTTATGACGCTCGCCTCCACGCTCGACATCATCGCGGAGTTGAAAGCCGGCCGGATGGTGATCCTGGTCGACGAAGAAGATCGCGAAAACGAAGGCGACCTCGTGATCGCCGCCGAATTCGTCACGCCGGAAGCGATCAACTTCATGGCCAAGTACGGCCGTGGCCTGATTTGTCTGACGTTGACGCAGGAGCGCTGCAAGCAGCTGCACCTGCCGCTGATGACCTACCGCAACGGCACGCAGTACGGCACCGCGTTCACGGTCAGCATCGAAGCGGCCGAAGGCGTGACGACCGGCATCTCGGCCGCCGATCGCGCGCACACGATCGCCACGGCGGTCGCGCACGACGTCCGCCCCGAGCACATCGTGCAGCCCGGCCACGTGTTTCCGATCATGGCGCAGCCGGGCGGCGTGCTCGTGCGCGCCGGCCACACCGAGGCCGGCTGCGATTTCACCGCGCTCGCGGGCCTCACGCCGGCCGCGGTGATCTGCGAAGTCATCAAGGACGACGGCACGATGGCGCGCCTGCCCGACCTGCTCGAATTCGCGAAGGAGCACGGGCTGAAGATCGGCACGATCGCCGACCTGATCCAGTACCGCAGCCGCACCGAATCGATCATCGAGCGCATCGCCGAGCGCACGATGCAGACCGCGCACGGCACGTTCCGCGCGGTGCTGTACCGCGACCAGCCGAGCGGCTCGCCGCACATCGCGCTGGTGCGCGGCACGCCGTCGCCCGACGTCGATACGCCGGTGCGCGTGCACGAGCCGCTGTCGGTGCTCGACCTGCTCGAGACGGGCATCTCGACGCACTCGTGGACGCTCGACGCCGCGATGCGCGACATCGCGGAACGCGACCTCGGCGTGATCGTGCTGCTCAACTGCGGCGACACGAAGGAACATCTGATCGACGTCTTCAAGGCGTTCGACGAGGAAGAAAGGGCCGCTGCGCTGAAGCGCCGGCCGGTCGATTTCAAGACGTTCGGCATCGGCGCGCAGATCCTGCGCGATGTCGGCGTCGGCAAGATGCAGGTGCTGTCGAATCCGCGCAAGCTGGGCAGCATGTCCGGCTACGGCCTCGAAGTCACGGGCTTCATCCCGATGCCCGGCGGCGAAGCCAAGTCCTGCCCGGCGCCGAGCGCGTAACCCGCCACGGCGCTTTCGCCCTATAACCGTTCATCCACACCACGGACAAGATCATGGAAATCGGACAATACCAACCGAATCTCGAAGGCGACGGCCTGCGTATCGGCATCGTGCAATCCCGCTTCAACGAACCCGTCTGCAACGGCCTCGCCGATGCCTGCGTCGAAGAACTCGAGCGCCTCGGCGTCTCCGGTGAAGACGTGCTGCTCGTGTCGGTGCCCGGCGCGCTGGAAATTCCGCTCGCGCTGCAAAAGCTCGCGGAAAGCGGCCAGTTCGACGCACTGATCGCGCTCGGCGCAGTGATCCGCGGCGAGACGTACCACTTCGAACTCGTGTCGAACGAGAGCGGTGCGGGCATCACCCGCATCGGCCTCGACTTCAACCTGCCGATCGCGAACGCGGTGCTGACGACCGAAAACGACGAGCAGGCCGTCGCGCGCATGACCGAGAAGGGTCGTGACGCCGCACGCGTCGCGGTCGAGATGGCCAACCTGACGATGGCGCTCGACCAGCTCGGCGACGACGAGGACGAAGAAGAAGACGAAGACGACGAAGAGGAGCGCGCATGAAGAAGAGCGCCCGCCGACAATCGCGCGAGCTGGCGACGCAGGGCCTGTATCAGTGGCTGCTGTCGAACGCGGCGCCCGGCGAGATCGACGCGCAGCTGCGCGGCGCGCTCGGTTACGACAAGGCCGACAAGGAACTGCTCGATGCGATCCTGCACGGCGTGATTCGCGAGCATGCGACGCTCGTCGAAGCCCTCACGCCGTCGCTCGACCGTCCGATCGACCAGCTGTCGCCGGTCGAGCGCGCGGTGCTGCTGATCGCGACGTTCGAGCTCACGCACCATGTCGAAACGCCGTATCGCGTGATCATCAACGAAGCTGTCGAACTCGCGAAGACGTTCGGCGGCTCCGATGGCTACAAGTACGTCAACGGCGTGCTCGACAAGCTCGCCGCGAAGCTGCGCCCTGCCGAAACGCAGGCGCGCCGCAACGGCTGATGCCGTAGCTGGACGGGCGCGCAAGCGCCCGTTTTTCGTTCTCCCTCGCCACTCCCGCCCCGCCCGACCGATGAATACCACCGCCGATTCGCTCGTCACGCTCGCTGCACGCGTCGACGCGATCCAGCCCTTCTACGTGATGGAACTGATGAAGGAGGCACAGCGGCTCGAGTCCTCCGGGCGCGATGTTATCCACATGGGCATCGGCGAACCGGACTTCACGGCGCCCGAGCCCGTTGTCGAAGCGGCTGCGGCCGCGTTGCGCCGCGGCGTCACGCAGTACACGAGCGCGCTCGGCATCGCACCGCTGCGCGAAGCGATTGCCGCGCACTATGCGCGCGCGTACGGCCTCACGATCAGCCCCGAGCGGATCGTCGTGACCGCCGGCGCATCGGCCGCGCTGCTGCTCGCCTGTCTGGCGCTCGTCGGCCGTGACGACGAGGTGCTGATGCCCGACCCGTCGTATCCGTGCAACCGGCACTTCGTCGCGGCGGCCGAAGGCCGCCCGGTGCTCGTGCCGAGCGGCCCGCAAGCGCGTTTCCAGCTCACTGCCGACGACGTCCGCACGCGCTGGGGCAGCCGCACGCGCGGCGTGCTGCTCGCGTCGCCGTCGAACCCGACCGGCACGTCGCTCGAGCCGGGCGAGCTGAAGCGGATCGTCGAGGCCGTGCGCGCACGCGGCGGCTTCACGATCGTCGACGAGATCTACCAGGGGCTCAGCTACGACGCGGCGCCCGTGTCGGCGCTGTCGTACGGCGACGACGTCGTCACCGTTAACAGCTTCTCCAAGTACTTCAGCATGACCGGCTGGCGGCTCGGCTGGCTCGTCGTGCCGCCCGCGCTGGTCGGCACGTTCGAAAAGCTGTCGCAGAACCTGTTCATCTGCCCGTCCGCGCTCGCGCAGCATGCGGCGCTCGCATGCTTCGAGCCGGCCGCGCTCGACATCTACGAAGCCCGCCGCGTCGAATTCAAGCGCCGCCGCGACTTCATCGCGCCGGCGCTCGAGCGGCTCGGCTTCACGGTGCCCGTGATGCCGGACGGCGCGTTCTACGTGTATGCGAACTGCTGCGGCGTCGCGCATCCGGCCGCCGGCGACAGCGCGGCGCTCACGCAGGCGATGCTGCACGACGCCGGCGTCGTGCTGGTGCCGGGCATGGATTTCGGTGTCCATGCGCCGCATGACTATATCCGGCTGTCCTATGCGACCGCCTACTCACGTCTCGAAGAGGCCGTCGATCGGCTCGCGAAGCTGTTCGGGCAGCACTGACGCCGACTGCCGCCGGTCCGCGCCAGCGGATCGGCCATCACAGCGCACGCACGCGAAAAAAAAGCACCCGGATCGGGTGCTTTTTCATTTCCGTGGCGCGAGAGCTGGCCGGGTATTACGCGCCCAGCTCCGAACGATCGCCGTGTGCCTGCTTCGTGGTATCGACGCTCGCATCGTCCTGCTGCGGCGCGCCCTTCGGCGCGGCAGCGGCCTTCGCGGTGATCGGCTGGGCGCCGTCGAGCGTCGCGTGCACGCGCTTCGCGCCGCCTGCCGCTGCCGTCACGGCCGCGGTGACGATCGGCTTCGACGGCTGGGCCGGTGCCTGCGGCGCGTTGATCGGCACGCTGCGGCCGTGCGCGACGTCGCGCAGGCGGCTGCGCTCGGCCATCACCTTCGACCCGTACGCGTTGTCGTCCGGGTTCGTCGAGCCGTTGTACAGCCGCAGGCCGTTCGCGAGCGAGCCGCCGCGGGCGATGCAGTCCTTCAGCACCAGTGCACCGACCTGCAGGTTCGCGAGCGGTTGCAGAGCGGTGTCGGTCCCGCCGAAATACTCGAACTTGTCGGAATGGACCTTCGACATGACCTGCATCAGGCCCTGCGCGCCGACGCCGCTTTCGGCGTACGGGTTGAAGCCCGATTCGATCGCCATCACCGACAGCAGCAACAGCGGATCAAGGCCGACGTCGTGACCGGTCTGGAACGCAGCCTTGACCAGTTGGCCGACCGGCTCCTGCGCGACCCGGTAACGGCGCGACAGGTAGGTGGCGACGAGCGCCTGTTCGCGGTTCGACGCGAGCGCGCGATCGTCGCGCGCTTCGGCCGGAACGCGCTGGGTCGGGATCAGCTTCGCGAGCGCGACCGGCGACGGGCCGTTGCGGGCCGGATCGGACGCGTCGTTCTGTGCGGCGGCCTCCGGTGCGACGTCGAGGCCGACGGCGAGCGCATCGGTTTCGGGGGCGTCTTCCTGCTGCGGCTGCGCGCCGGCCGGCGCGAAGTTCGGCAGCGGATGACCGGTCAGCAGACGGGCCGGACCGGCCTGCACGGCCGCGGATACGACCGGCATCAGCTTCGCGGCGAGGCTCCCGCGCACGGTCGGCAGCAGCCACAGGGCAAGCGCGACCGCGACAGCGAAACAGCCGACGACGCTGAATAGATGGTGACTGACACGCGTCCCGCGACGCAGCATGTCGCGCACGAACTGCGCATGCTGCTCACTGGGACGCCACGATAACCAAGCGTTCATTCAGATCATCTCCCATGAACATGACTCGTGCGGCTCGCTCAGCTCGGTGGCGAGACAAAAACGCGCCGCGGAATCACGACGCCGCACGCCTTGGTTGGGGCGCGCAAGCATCGGGGAAACGGTATAAGTACCGTTCAGGGCCACGGTGTAAGAAGGCCGGCGCCTTCGCACGTTGGGCGAGGCGGGCATACGCGGTGGCACCCACGCAAAAAACCAGCGTCTGGTGGCGCTGGCTGGGACTACGACAAAGGCCGTCGAATACGCCGTGCAGGTTTCGGCGGACGGTGACGCGCTGCGTCAAAGATCGGTGATTGGCGGCTCGAAGCCTTTACCCTGCAGCCAATGTGAGCGGATTCTAGCAGGGTTTTATAGATCGTCAACACTATAAAACCTTGAAATTATAACAAAAAGTAATTTCAAACCGCCCTTCAGTTCGCGAGCCCCGTGCCGTAGGGGCTTCGCGCGCCCCTCGACTTTTTTCATGACCGCGCGGGCGCGCGGCGGCCCGGGTAAAATCGTCGGTCGATTCGGGGCCGCAGCGGCTGCTGCGCCCGCCCATCGCTGCCCGTCGTGCGGGCAGCCCGGACCTTCTTCATGAAATACAAAGACTTACGCGATTTCATCCAGCGCCTGGAGGCGCTCGGCGAACTGCGGCGCGTCACGCAACCCGTGTCGCCCGTGCTCGAAATGACGGAGCTGTGCGATCGCGTGCTGCGCGCCGGCGGCCCGGCGTTGCTGTTCAATGCGCCGCCCGGCAATGCATTCCCGGTGCTCGGCAACCTGTTCGGCACGCCGCGCCGCGTCGCGCTCGGGATGGGCGTCGATGCGGGCGACGACGCCGCGCTCGGCTCGCTGCGCGATGTCGGCCGGCTGCTGTCCGCGCTGAAGGAGCCGGAGCCGCCGAAGAGCCTGAAGGACGCCGGCAAGCTGCTGTCGTTGGCGAAGGCCGTATGGGACATGGCGCCGAAATCGGTGTCGTCGCCGCCGTGCCAGGAGATCGTCTGGGAAGGCGCGGACGTCGACCTGAACAAGCTGCCGATCCAGACCTGCTGGCCGGGCGACGCAGGACCGCTCGTCACGTGGGGCCTTACGGTCACGCGCGGGCCCAACAAGCCACGCCAGAACCTCGGGATCTACCGCCAGCAGCTGATCGGCCGCAACAAGCTGATCATGCGCTGGCTCGCGCATCGCGGCGGCGCGCTGGACTTCCGCGAGTTCGCGCTGAAGAACCCGGGCAAGCCGTACCCGGTCGCGGTCGTGCTCGGCGCGGATCCTGCCACGACGCTCGGCGCGGTGACGCCGGTGCCCGATACACTGTCCGAGTACCAGTTCGCAGGCCTGCTGCGCGGCAGCCGCACCGAGCTCGCGAAATGCCTGACGCCCGGCGTCGATACGCTGCAAGTGCCGGCGCGCGCGGAAATCGTGCTCGAGGGCTTCATTTATCCGCAGGAAGGCACGCCCGCTCCCGCTCCGGCCGGCGCGCCGCCGCGTCCGGCCGGCAACGCGGCCGCCGCGTACGAGCACGCGCTCGAAGGCCCGTACGGCGACCACACCGGCTACTACAACGAGCAGGAGTGGTTTCCGGTGTTCACCGTCGAGCGCATCACGATGCGCCGCGACGCGATCTATCACTCGACCTACACGGGCAAGCCGCCCGACGAACCGGCCGTGCTCGGCGTCGCGCTCAACGAGGTATTCGTGCCGCTGCTGCAGAAGCAGTTCACCGAGATCACCGACTTCTATCTGCCGCCGGAAGGCTGCAGCTACCGGATGGCCATCGTCCAGATGAAGAAGAGCTACGCGGGCCATGCGAAGCGCGTGATGTTCGGCGTGTGGAGCTTCCTGCGGCAGTTCATGTATACGAAGTTCATCGTCGTCGTCGACGAGGACGTGAACATCCGCGACTGGAACGAGGTGATCTGGGCGATCACGACGCGCGTCGATCCCGTGCGCGACACCGTGATGGTCGACAGCACGCCGATCGACTATCTCGATTTCGCGTCGCCGGTCGCGGGCCTCGGCTCGAAGATGGGGCTCGACGCGACCAACAAGTGGCCCGGCGAGACGAACCGCGAATGGGGCCGTCCGATCGAGATGGACGCGGCCGTGAAGGCGCGCGTCGATCGGCTCTGGCAAGAGATCGGACTCTAGGCCGGCACGGCCGGCATGCGCCGGCCCGTGCATCGCACTTACCCGCCACTCGAACGACGATGAGCTTTCCCCCCGCCTCGATGCTGTCCGACGGATTCTTCCTGTCGCTGTCGCTGTGTCTCGACATCGGCCTCGTCAACGTCGCGATGCTGTCCCTGACGCTGTCGCACGGCTTCCGGCCTGGCTTCTGGCTCGGCGTCGGCTCGTGCGTCGGCGATCTCGTGTACGCGGCGCTCGCGCTCGCGGGAATGGCCGTGCTGCTGCAGTTCGAAGCCGTGCGCTGGATCGTGTGGATCGGCGGCGGCGCAGTGCTGCTGTTCCTCACGTGGAAGATGGCGCGCGAAGCGCTCGCACCGGCCGGCGACGCCGGCGGCGGCGAGGCGGACGACGCGCCGCAGCCACGCGCCAGCGCGCGACGCAGCTTCATGCGCGGGATGCTGCTCGCGATGTCGTCGCCGAGCGCGATCCTGTGGTTCGCGGCGGTCGGCGGCGCGCTGATCGCGAAAGCCGGCGCGACCACGCCGGCAACGGCGTCGGTGTTCCTGTCCGGCTTCTTCCTCGGCGGCCTCGCATGGACGCTCTTCATGTGCACGCTCGCGAGCCAGGGCCGCAAACGCGCGGGCGCGGGGCTGATGCGCGCGTGCCACGTCGCGTCCGCGCTGCTGTTCGCGTATTTCTCGTACAGCGTGATCGTCGGCGGCTATCGCGACCTGATCGCCCACGCGGCGTAACCGGCGGGCCGACCACGCGTTCGGCCGGGCCCAAATGAAAAACGGCGCAACGTCCGGTGAAGGACGTTGCGCCGTTTTGCCGCGCGCGGTCAGACCGCGCGGGCCGCGTCAACGACGCCAGTAACCGTGGTGCCCCCAGCCGCCGTAACCATGACGCCAGTACGGACGGCCGTAGTAGCCGCCGACGACCACGGCGGGCGGCGCATAGTACGCCGGCGCCGGCGCGTAATACACGGGCGGGGGCGGCGGTGCGTAATAGACGGGCGGCGGCGGCGCATACACGGGATACGCAGGTGCGACCGGCACCCCGATGCCGACCCCGATCGACACGTGGGCCTGCGCGGCGCTCGCGGCACCCAGCCCCAGCGCGGCGGCGGCGATGAACGGAATGAGCTTTTTCACTTCGATTCTCCTGCTGGAGCGGTAATTTGTGCGCTCCTGTCGGCAACGGCGGGCATGCACGTCGCATGCAAGCAATGTAGCGAAAACCCGCCCGTCATGTATTTCGCATTTGTTGCAAATTGCAATCCCATGCGGCTGCGGCCTCGGCGGGACGCAGCTTTGCGGAACGTGGCTCGTCCTTGCGGGCCGCGCGATTCCGTCCGGCTTCAGATATCGCCACGCGGGCACCGGTCAGTCTTACCGGCTCCGGCGAGCACGGCGCGCATGCTTGCGTAATGAACGATTACAAATTTGAGACAAGACGCCGACAATTCAAGCGTGACCACGGCCCCGGTCGATTCGGGGACGGATTCAACGGCGCCCGAGGTGATCTGCCGGCGCGCGCCGCGTTCGGGACACACGCCGCAGCCGCTCGTACCCGTGGCGCGCCCCGTCAGCCGCCGCCGTCCGCGCCGGGATCGAAACAACCTTTCGCGACCGCCGCGTCATTCCTGCGATACTGGCGACTGCCCTTTCTCGCGTGATCCCCGATCATGGCCCTTCCCGCCACTCCCCGCCTCGGCTTCATCGGCGCCGGCCGCCTCGCGCGCTGCGTCGCGCAGCGTTTTGCGACCGCCGGCTTTCCGGTCGTCGCGATCGCGAGCCGCACCGACGCATCGGCCGCGGCACTCGCCGCGCGCATCGACGGCTGCCGCGTGGTCGGCACGCCGCAGGAGGTCGTCGATGCCGCCGACCTCATCTTCGTGACCGTGCCCGACGATCACCTGGCGTCGACGGCCGCCGCGCTGCGGTTCGATCCGTCGCGCGCGGCGGACCAGGCGCTCGTCCACTGCAGCGGCGCGTCGGCGGTCGCGCTGCTGGACCCGGCCAAACGGCAGGGCGCGGCCACCGGCGGCTTCCATCCGCTCTACCTGTTCGGCGGCACGGACGCGGATCTCGCGCGCATCGACGGCTGCTCGGTCACGCTCGAGGCCGACGGCGCGCTGCACGCGACGCTGCTGCGGCTGACTGCCGCACTCGGCTGCCATCCGCTGTCGATTCCGGCCGGCGGCCGGATGCTCTATCACGCGGCCGCGCATTACGCGGCGAGCTTCGCGCTGTGCGGTCTGTCGGAAGCGGTCGAGCTGTGGCGCGGCCTCGGCTTCGACGAGGAAGCGGCGCTGCGCGCGCTGCTGCCGATGCTTGCCGGCACGATCGAGACCGCGCGCGACAAGGGCCTCGCGAACGCGCTTGCGGGCCCGGTGTCGCGCGGCGACACCGGCATCGTCGAACGCCAGCTCGCACTGCTCGAAGCGCGCGGCGGCGATCACGCGACGCTGTATGCGTTGATGACACGCCGCGCCGTCGCGCTCGCGGCGAAGCGCGCCGCACCGCCGGCCGCGCTGCCGGCGCTCGCGCAGGCCGTCGAAACGTCGCTCGCGCGCACCGCCGGGTCGGCCTCCCCGTCGCGAGACGAGGCGTGATAAGGTGTCGGCCGATGCGCCGCCATCCGGCGTTGGCGGCCGCACGCTACCCGACTGTATAAAAAGGATGCCAACGATGTTCGGCGAGATCGCCCGTTTTCTGCTCAATACCGTCTTTACCCTGTTCGGCGCCGCGCTGATTTTGCGCGTCTGGATGCAAGCCGTCCGCGTGCCGCCGTACAACCCCGTCACGCAGGCCGTGCTGCAGGCGACCAACTGGCTCGTGCTGCCGCTGCGCCGCGTGATCGCGGGCGTGCGCGGCATCGACTGGGCGAGCGTCGTCGCGGCGCTCCTGACCGCACTCGTCTATGTGGTGCTGATGGTGCTGATGGCCGGCTTCGACCCGGCCGCGGTGATCGCGACGCTCGTCGTGGTCGCGCTGCTCACCGTCGTGAAGTGGGCGCTCAATCTCGTGATCTGGATGACGATCCTGATGGCGCTGCTGTCGTGGCTCAATCCGCGCTCGCCGGCGATGCCGATCCTCTACCAGCTCACCGCGCCGTTCCTGAACCCGCTGCGCCGCGTGATCCCGAATCTCGGCGGCATCGACCTGTCGCCGATCCTGCTGTTCGTGATCGTGCAGGTGCTGCTGATGGTCGTCACGCGTGCGGCCGTCGCGCTGACGATGTTCGGCATCTGACGCGTCGCCGCGCTACGCTGCCGGCCCCTGCGCCGGCGGCGCGCCGAGCGTGTCGATCACGCCGAAGCGGGCCGGAATCATCGCGTAGCACACGCGCACCTTTTCCTGCGACAACCGCTCGAGCAACTGCTGCGCCTCGTCCTCGGTGACGACGAATTCGACCTCGATCGCGAGCGAGCCCTGCAGTTCGAAGAAACGGTCTTCGTGCAGCACGCGATGCCGGCCGAAGCCCGCGATCGCGCGGAACGCGGAGCCGCCCGCGACGCCCATCCGGTTCCCTTCCTCCATCAACCACTCCCACAGCGGCTTCCAGTGCAGCCGGTGCTGCTCGTGCACGTAGAAGCGCAAGAAGACCCTGTCCATCGCGCCCTCCCGGTGTCGGCGCGCTCAGGCCGCCGCGAACCACGCGCGCGCGGTCCACATGCCGAGCGCCGTCAGCGTGAACGATCCAGTCAAGTGTAGGGCAGCCACCGCAAACGCCCATCCCAATTCGCCCTGCATCGCGTGCGTCATTACTTCGACCGAATACGTCGAGAACGTCGTGAGACCGCCGAGGAAGCCCGTGATCACGAACAGCCGCCACTCGGGCGGCAGCCCGACGCGGGTGGTGAATACGACGGCGGCGACGCCGATCACGTAGCCGCCGATCAGGTTCGCGGCGAGCGTGCCGAGCGGCACCGCCGGAAAGAATGCGTTGAGCGCGAGGCTCAGGAACCAGCGCAGCAGCGCGCCGAGCCCGGCGCCGACGAAAATCGCGACGATCGAATAGAACAAGGAAACTCCTCGCTGGCGACGCCGCGTGGCGGATGCGGCCTACGCCGAACTGTATGCGCAATCGCGCCGCGGCCGCAATGGCGCCGGGCGACATCCCGCCGCGCTCAACCGCCGTGCCATGCGCGGTCGAGCGCGACGAGCGTCGCGAGCGCGCCGCCTTTCAGCCCGATCACGTCAGCACGCCGCGCGTGCGCTTCGCGCGCGTTGATGCGGATCACATGCGCGCCGAGCTTTTCGCTCAGCAGCCGCACGGTCGGAATCGCGGTGCCCGCGCCGATCTCGACGACCGTCACCCGGCCGGCCTGCGCGAGCCATGCGTCGAGTGCCCGCTGCTGCGCGTCGTAGCGGTCGCCGAGCCAGCCGCGGTCGCCGAACATCAGGATGTTCGGCCGCGCGAGGCCGCCGCAACGCGGACAACGCGGCAACGCGCCGATCAGCCGGCACGCGGCCGGGTCGACATCCGGTATGAACGGCGCGGCATCCCACGTGTCGTCGGAGCACGGCCGCAGGCACTGCATCGCATGAATCGAACCGTGGATCTCGGCGATTCGCGCCGGATCGAAGCCGGCCTTCTGGAACTGGCCGTCGACGTTGCTCGTCAGCACGAAACCGCCGTTCGGCATCGCGTCCATCCAGCGCCGCAGGATCGCGAAGCCCGCGTGCGGCGCCGTCCGCCGGTAGAGTTCGAGCCGATGCCCGTAGAAGCCCCACGCGAGTTGCGGATGCGCACGGAACGCCTGCGGCGATGCGATCTCGTGAAATTCGAAACGCTCGTGACGCAGTGCGGGATACGCACGCCAGAAACCGTCCGTGCCGCGGAAATCGGGCAGGCCCGAATCGACGCCGATACCGGCGCCGGCCGTCACGAGCAGCGCATCGGCGCGCGCGAGCGCGTCGACGGCCGATGCGACCCGTTCGGCCGGCAGCGGCGCACCGGCGGCATCGGAATCGAGGGAGTCGGGCGAGTCGGGCGAGTCGGAAAGCGGCATGATGGAGCAGCGGTAACGTCTAACGGTGCGCGAGTCGCGTCGCGCGATGATACGCCGGTTCCAGCGCCGCGCCACCGCGTGGTGCGGCCGCGGCTTGCCCGCGCGCGGGTTCGTGCAGCGCGACGTCAACTTCCGCGCGACGGTCTTCGTCGTCGCACCGACCACATCGCCCGCCCGATGTCAGCGTGCCGACAGGCCGGGCTTGCTACCATGGCCGGCCGCCCACCCGCCGTGTCGAGTTCCGCCGATGTCTTCCGCCTCCCCGATCGAACGCGTGCCACCCAATGGCGACGCGCCGCCGCCCGGCGTCCTCGCGCTGTTCATCGCGTTCGCGCAAATCGGCCTGACCAGTTTCGGCGGCGGGTTGAGCGGGCGCATGCTGCGCGACTTCGTGCACGAGCGGCGCTGGCTCGACGAAGAGGCATTCCTCAACGGCCTTGCGCTGTCGCAGGCGCTGCCCGGCGTCAACGTGAAGAACCTCGCGATCTGGATCGGCTACCGGCTCGCCGGATGGCGCGGCGCAGTAGCCGGCTTCACCGGCATCATCGCGCCGCCGGCCGTGCTGATCGTGCTGTTCGGCGTCGCGTTCTCGACGCTCACGCGGTTCACGCTCACGCACGTCGCGCTCGCGGGTGCGGCCGCCGCGGCGATCGGATTGTCGGTCTCGATGGCGATTACCGCGGTGCGGCGCTTGCCGCGCCGTGCGCTGCCGTTCGCAACGATGGCGCTCACGTTCGTATCGGTGGCGGTGCTGCACTGGCCACTCGTGCGGACCGTGCTGATCGGCGGCGCGCTGAGCGTCGCGCTCGAATACCGCCGCGCGGGCGCCTCGACCGACGGGAGCGACGACCGATGACCGCTTCATCGCGTTACGCCGCGCTGTTCGGCTTGTTCGCGCCGCTGTCGATCGCGACGATCGGCGGCGGTCAGACGATCATCGCCGACATCCAGCGGCAGGTCGTCGACGTACATCACTGGATGACGGCCACGCAGTTCGTGAACGACTTCGCGATCGCGCGGATGGCGCCCGGCCCCGGCTCGCTGCTCGCGACGCTGATCGGCTGGCAGGTGGCGGGCTTCTGGGGCGCGGTGATCGCGACGCTCGCGCTGTTCGGGCCCACCGCATTCCTGATCTACGGCGTCGCGCATCTGTGGCGCCGGCATCAGCGCGCACGCTGGCAGATCGCGCTCGAGGCGGGCCTGCGGCCGGTCGCGGCCGGCATGATCGTCGCGTCGGTGTGGGTGCTGCTGCAGGCGCTCGACGGCGGCTGGCCCGCGCGCGCGATCGCCGTTGTATCGACCGTGTTCGTGATGACGACGCGCATTCATGCGCTGCTGCTGATCGTCGTCGGGGCGTTGGTGCTGGTCGGCGTGCACGCGATCGGCTGAAGGCGGCACGGCATGCTGACGTGGGCCCCGGCGTTCAGCGATCTGCCAAAGCGCGAAACGCGCGATACGCATCGGCATGCAGCTCGAAGCCGATGCCCGGCGCCTGCGGCACGGCCGCGTAACCGGCGTCGATCGACTGACCGTCGGCGAGCCCGCTGAACGGCTGGAACGCGAACGGACTGACTTCCGCACCGCCGAGCCCGAGCGCAGCCACGACGTGCAGCGAAAACAGATGACCGCCGTGCGGCCAGAACGCGTCGCGCCGCCAGCCGCTCGACACGAAATGGTCGACGATCTGCAGGTAGCCCGGCAGACCGTAGCAATGCACCGGGTCGAACACGAGGACGTCGCGATCGGCCCGCAGGCCGCCGTAGCGATCCAGCAGCTTCGCTTCCGCGAGCGAGAACAGCGCTTCGCCCGCCGCCACCGGCGGCGCGTACTGCGCGGTCAGATCCGCATGCAGCGGCAGGTCGAGCGGATCGCACAGATCCTCGAACCACCAGAGCCCGAACGGCGCCAGCATCGCCGCGGCGGCGCGGCCGCTCGTCGCGTCGTACGTGTTCATCGCATCGACCGCGAGATGCGAGCTGCCGGCGAGCCGCGCGGCGGCCACTTCGATGCGCCTTTTGTCCTGGTCGAGATCCGGCCCGCCGATCTTGATCTTCGCATGCGTGTAGCCGAGCTCGACGATCCGGCGCATCTCGTCCGACAGACGCGCGAGATCGTCGTGCGGATAGCGGTAGCCGCCGCCCGCGTACACGCGCACACGCGGCGCCGCACTGCGCGCGGGCCGGCCGGCGATGAAGCAATGGAGCGGCAGGCCCGCGATCTTCGCGGCGGCATCCCAGATCGCCATGTCGAGCACGCCGACCGCCACGCAGCGTTCGCCATGCCCGCCAGGCTTCTCGCCCGCCATCATCGCGCGCCATGCGCGAAGCGGATCGAGATTCGTGCCGGCGTCGTCGGCGATCGCGTCAGCAGCCGCCAGCAGCCGAGGCGCGAATCGTTCGCGAATCAGCCCGCCTTGCGCATAACGGCCGACCGACGCGTAGCCGTAACCCGTCACCGGGCGCCCATCGCGCACGGCGTCGGTGATCACCGCGACGATGCTCGTCGTCAGCCCGCCCGATGGGATGGCCGGATCGGCGTAGCGGGAAACCGGGATCGCTTGCTCGCGGATGTCGGTGATGCGCATGGTCGGGTTCCGGGAAGGCGTTCGATGTTCGCGCCCATGCACGCATGCGTGGTGCGGCGCGGTTGACGGATCGCTGCATCATAGGCGCTTGCGCGATGTCTTGCAGGCCGCGACGACGCGGCGGCGTCCGCATCGTTCCGTACTGCCGAAGCGCGCGCCGGTATCAGCGTGCGATCGGCTGTTGCGTGATACGCGGTGCGCGTCGTATACGTTGAAGCCGCGCATTACGCACCGTCGGCCCCGCCGAGAATTAGATGGACATCCGGCATGAAGCGCGTATGATGAATTTGTCCGAGCACGCGTCTTTGTCTAATTGCTCGCCCCGCCGTCCGCCCTCTTGCGTCGCGCCTTCATCCGCACGCATTGCTGCCCTTTTCACCCCACCCGTCGCGCCGCATCGCGGTGATACCGGTCGGATGCGTTCGTCCGCGCGCTTTGTCGCGACCGAACCGAGGAGTTCGTCATGAGCATGCATCTCTATCGCGGGTTCGAAATCTACCCGCTGATTTATCCGCACATTCCGTCGCGGAACGGCAATCCGCACAACTACGACGGCGGCTTCGACGCGGCCGTGAAGATTTGCCTGCGCGGCACCGCCGACACGCTGACCCGCAGCGAAACGTTCCGGCTGCTCGAACATGCACCGTTCGAATCGGCGGGCGAAGCGCGTCGGGCATCCGTTCGCTATGCAGAGGAAATCATCGACGGCGATCGCGGCGAGCAGCCGCTCTTCGCCGACGTGCATTGATGCGCGCTGTCGCGGCGGCGACGCTCACCGTTCGATTCGGAGCACGAAATGATCATTGACGAATTCATCGACCTGATCGCGCGGCGCGAGGTATCCCGGATCGACGCCGTGCCGCACGACGGCCTCGCCAGTTCCGCGTTGCGCCATCAACCGGAGCTGCAGATGTTCGCAGCCGTCCGCGCACTGTCGCTCAGCGCCGGCTATTCCGAATTCGAGTCCGACAAGATAGCGAGCGCCGTCATGACGCGGCTCGGCTAGTTTTCCCTCACGTAATTTTTCAAACAGGATCTGCATGACGACGATCATCCTCAAGCCCGACGAACCCGTTGATGTCGCGCTCCGGCGCTTCCGGCGAAACATCGAGAAGACGGGCCTGATCCGCGAGTTGCGCAGTCGCACCGGCTATGAAAAGCCGACGACCGAGCGCAAGCGCAAGAAGGCCAGCGCGGTTGCGAGACAGCGGTTGCGCGCGAAACGCATGCTGCCGCCTCGCAAGCTGTACTAGGAGAACGCCGTGTACCAGCCGCCCGTCGAAGGCCCTGCATTCTTTCCGTTGACGAAATGTAAAGTCGATTTCGATCGACAGAACGATGCGATCACGCTTCTGCCGAGCTTCTACGCGTTCGGCTGCGAGTACACCAGCCGCGGCCTGTTGATCGGCCGCGACGATGCGTTCAAATTGATTGCCGCGATCGAGAAGGCGCTCAGCGTCGAGACGTGACGTTCTTCGTGAAGCGGTCGGCGTGCGTGCGCTGTTCTTGACCTGGTCAGGCGAACACGAAGTACTTGCGCACCGTCTCCACGACTTCCCACGTGCCTTTCATGCCCGGTTCGATCACGAACACGTCGCCGGCCTTCAGGTGCACCGGCTCCTCGCCCTCCGGCGTGATGATGCAGTAGCCGTCGAGGAAGTGGCAGTATTCCCACTTCTCGTAGTTCACCTCGAACTTGCCGGGCGTGCAGATCCACGTGCCCATGATCTTGCTGCCATCCTTCGACAGGTACGCGTTGAGGTTCACGGTGTGCGGATCGCCGCCGATGCGCTTCCACTTGGTCGCATCCACGACGGGCGTCGGGCAGGTCTTGCGCAGAACGGTGATGAAATCGGACATGTCGGCTCCAGACTAACGATCGGATAAGAGGTCTGTCACGTTAGAGCGAAAGCTTCGTCGCGGCTTGTTTCGTTCCGACACCGACTCGTCTAATTTCGACACTGGGGTGCAGGTGGAGGCGGCGCGAGCGCGTTTCGTGCAGCCATTTCCCATGAACAACGGACAGTGACCCTCGTGGCGATGGAGGGAGAGGGAAACAGCCCGGCAGCCGCTTCGTGGCCGAGTCGCGAAGCGCCGTCACCTCATTGGCTCAGCAGCTATTCAATTGTCCGGTTGAGGATCTGCGTAATGCCAAATGACCATCCCCCATGCTGTGCGCTGCGGCCCCGGCATAGCCGCTCCGGCCTCGACATACACCGAATCTTTCACGGCCGGGCTTTGCCAGTAACCGGCGCACGGACAAGGCTCTCCGAGCAGGGCGCGTAGCCTCGGTTGCGCAATAGGCTTGGGTAAGTAAGTTTGTTCCTCGGCCGGAATGCTGCCATCCCTGTAACGCTCGTCTTCCCACAACAACCGCCAGCGCACCACATATTCGTCGTTGGTACACTCCAGCAGATACTTGTGGGCAATACTGTCTTTAAGGAAGCAGCTCGGACAACCGACCTTGCCGCCCGGAAACCACGGCTCCCAGATTCCCTCAACAGGGATCTCTTGATCGCTGTAAATCTCGCCGCTTCCCGATTCGTTTTTAGGCGGACAGGAAGGAAGCGATGCAGGATAGGTACGACCGGGCGGCCAATACCGCCACGCAGGAAGGGGGGCATCTTCGAACATAGATTCATAGGTCCAGTGCTCGAAAACACGAATTCCTCCATCCGCGCGTGTTCCGTACGCAAGCATCCCGGTAAAACCGAATCCGACCGTGCACTTGAGCGCGTAGCAAATCAATCTCTCGATCCACACTCCCTCCGCGAACCCAGTGGCGTACACCGGATCCGCGAAGTTGGTATCTCTCAGTCCCAGCGAATGAAAGAAGGGATCGTACTTACGACCGATTTCCAGCGCGCTCCGCCCAAACAACAGATCGCCACCTTGCTGGCTTCCTACAATCAGCGCGTCGTATGCCGCTCTTTTGTCCAGCCCTCGGCGCAATGCATCGATGCCCGAATCCATTTGTACAAGCGCACCCAAGAAATCATGTACGTAAGCTTCCTCGAGCTCCACCTGATTTGGGCTCGGTGTGTCGAGTTGTTTTGCGTACGCGCCGAGAAAGTCGCGGTACAGTCCAACGGCGTAGTCCAGGAACGTGAAACTCGTCCATTTCTTGAGCAGATAAAACGCCTTCGCTCGTGCTTCGTGTTCCTGCTCGGGGGGCCCTAGCGACACATCTCCAGCCGTCAGCCGTGATAGGCTCGGCCTGTCGTCCGAGGACACCAGTTCCTGCGACCGCGTCCTCGGTATAGGCGCTTGTTCACAACTTGCACCTTCAACTGCGGCCATGCAATCGTCAAACGGGATCACTACCGCTATCATAACGATCAACTAGAAACGCGGGGGCGGAGTTGATCGAATGGAAGCATTAAGGGAGCTCTGCAGTTGTTCGCCGTGCACCACACGAATTGGCGCGGTCCAGAACATACTGGGGAAAGATGTCGTCCGTTACGGCGAAGCGGTAGCGGCGATGATGGCACCGGACGCCACTCAGGATACGATAAGGTTGTATGGATGCTTCGCTGCGAGAAAGCTGTTGGAAGCCGGCTGCATATCGGTCCTCTGCAGACTGGACCCCGGACGCCTCCTAATTCTTAGAGAATTTCAGCTCAAGGGAGACTACCCGCTGGGAGAGCGTCACTCCGCTTCCATAGACTGGAAAACGGACGTCATCTCAGAGAAGAAGGCAGTCTGGACAGACACGATTTCCCCGGACAAATTTATCCGATCGCTTCTGGGCGGTCACCTAGCCGAAGTGACGTGGGTGCATGCGATACAAAGCCTGTCGACCCTCACTGACCGAATCCCGAATCTCAGCACATCGAGATGGATCAATGATCTCGTGAATCAATACGAGGCTCGTCGGTCTGCCGCCCCGAGAAGGGCAGAGGGACACGAGGATGCGGAAACCAACGGCTCCTCAACGCAAGCAGAGCTCGGCGTTCTGGCTGGCTTCCGAACGGCGGCACAGCAATCCTTCTCCACCCTTTCGAAAGGCGTGCATTTGGAATTCGTTGTGGATCAAGACGCGTTATTTGACCTCGTCACGGTACGACAGAGTATGTTGCGAGCGGTAAAGGTCCTTACACAACTTGCCTTTACATCACACTTAATCGATTCAGCTTTCACGACGTTGAATCCCGAGAAAGCCTTTGATCTTGTGGTTGCAATTGAAGCGGAGATAGAACGTGACGCTTGACGTATTAGATGAAAACTCCCTCTTTCTCGCAGCGGAAGATTGCGACCCTAGCGAGTTTGAAAAAATACACAAGTTTTCGAGCTTTGAGCGAAAAATTATTCGAAGCTTGATTGCACATGGCCCACTGCTTTTACGAGGCGGCCGAGGCAGCGGGAAAAGTGCATTGCTGATCGAAGCGGATCGACAGATTAAGGCAGAATGGTCGAATGTTTTAAGCGTCTATGTTTCGCTTCGACATCTGCCCCTATTGCGCAGCGAAGGAAAAGTTTACGAGTCCATTTTCTGCGAACTTCTCTTGACCGCGCTCAACGACGAGCTAGAACGTCTCGATTTACCGTGCGTCGACAATCGCCCATCGGACGCCGGCCAGCTTCGTCAAATGCTAGTTTCGCTTGGCGGTCGCATTAATCGTCGAGTCGTTCTGATTTTTGACGATGCCGCACACATCGGCCGAGAAAATGCTCTGACCGAATTTTTCGATATTTTTAGGACAATTTCCAGCAACGTTGTATCGTGCAAAGCCGCAATTTATCCAGGGGTGACTCGCTTTGGAATCCGTTTCGATGTATTCAATGATGCAACCGTAATCGACGTTGCGCGCGATGAGCGATCGGGGGAATTTTCTTCATTCTTTGCTGAGGTGATGCAAGCCCGCTTTCCTACTCTTTCGAAAAAACTTGAAAAAAGCCGCGGCCGCAGTTTGGGACTTGAAACAACGGCCTCTCTCATTGGACGCACAGTCGTTGGTAACATGCGGGCCTTTGTGTTTGCTTGCTCTTGGTTGAGCGCATCAGCAAAAATTGGCCTCCCTGACGTTAAAGACATTCTGCTTCGCCTCGCATCCGATTATTATTGGCCGCTTTTGGACGAAGTCGCCCCAAAATTGGGTCCGTACGAGGTTCTCATTGAACCGTGCAGGAATGTTGCCGAGGTTATTTTCAGGCACGCGGCATCAACTGACAGCGGCTCCGCAATTGTCCATCGCGAGATTGTTCAGAAACTAGGAAAGCTTTTTGAGATTTTAGAGTATGTCGGATTCATATCTCGACGCGAGGCGTCCAGATCAATGAAATCGGGTGGAAGAGGCCCCCGCTACAGCCTAAATCTTGCTAACTTGCTAGAGACAAGACCCAAAGCACAGTTAACGTTCGATTTGGTAGATATTTGGCTAAATACGTCCGTTGACTCGGTTGAATTTCATGCAAGCGGCAATCAAATTCCGTTGAACTTGCCTGAAATCGACCCGACACAGGAGCTAGCCGTTTTTAATTTGCCGATACAATCACTTGCAAAGGGAAAGACATACGTTTATGGCCTAACCACAAGACAAATTAACCTGCTTCTGGAAAATGGGTACAAAACAATCAAGGATGTAGCAAACGAATCCGACGAAAATCTTCACGACCTGGAAGGAATTGGAGATAAAACACTCCTTCGAATTCGCAACGTCATCAGCCAAGCCATTTGGATGTGATTTTGGGTCGCCATTATCCACGGCGGAGTCGATCGTAAGCCAGCACCGCGATAAATGAGGGCCCCAATAGGGGCCTTCATTGAGCTACATGTCAGCCGAACAATCACTTCTTGCTCATCGGCTCGTGCTTGTCTTTGATCAGCTGATAGTAGGTGCTTGCACCAGCCTTCGTCAGTTTCACTTCGGCGATGAACTTCTCGACGATGTCCTTCCGAGTCACGTCCTTAACGGTCCGCATCCGCTTGTAGATTTCAGTTGCCAGGTCAATCTTCGTCGGCGTAGCCGCTACCACGTTCGTTGCAGTATCGTTTCGGCGTTAATTGCGCGAGCTCGATCCGGAGCGGCTTAGAGCGAGTTTAAATGCGTCTAAACCGCTAACACGCGAAATGACACGGAATATGCAGGATAACTACGACATTACGGTTTTCCTGCTCGATACGCGGTGTCGCTACTCCGAGGTAGCGAACATTCCGTAGTCGGCGATCAACATCGATGCCTGCACGATCAGCCTCTATCGCAGCAAGGTGCGGAACGAGAATGTCCTGCACATGACCTCGCGGCTGGAAGCGATCGTCCGTCGCCGGTGGGAAGAACGCCGGACCGGACAGCGATACGTCTTCGAAGACCGCACCGGCAACGAGCGAGGCTACAGCACGAAGTCGATCAAGAAGGCGATCGAGCGCGCCGGCCTCAACGACCCGGTTCTTGTCAAGGAGCGCGGTGGGCGCGTCACGCTGCATACGCTCCGGCACACGTTCGCGAGCAAGCTCGTCACGGCGGGCGTAAGTCTCTATGAAGTATCGGTCCTGCTTGGCCACAGCGATCCGAAAATGACGCAGCGCTATGCTCACCTTAGCCCGAACGACGCGAGCCGAAAGGCCGTCAAAGTCATCGACTCTCTGCTGCTCAATCCTGCGTGAATCGTGGGTTTCTCGACGATGCCCCGTTGTGAATTTGGGGCACTTTGTATGTTTTATTGAAGGCGTACAAAACCGGAACTCGTGGGGCGGAGAATCCCAGACGAACATTCGCCCCACTCAACGCCATGCATTATCGACCACAAAAATCAGAACGAAGAACGATCTAACTTCTTTATAGTTCAACTGCATGCAGTTGTTAGGAGAAGTATTTCGCCAAAAATGGAAACTCCAATACGCAAGCCGCTTTTATGCTCGATGCAATGCTTTCGTCACCGGCTGTGTGCGACCAGATGCCCAGGTAGTAGTTTCCTATATCTTCTTTCGCAAACACGACCCACTCGCCCGTGAGCTTCCCCTGACCGCCTCGCTCCTCCATTGATTCAAATGCGATTCGATGAGACAGCTCCTCGATCATTTCCCGCGTCACAATTGGGCTCTTACTTGGATCGAGAACTTCTTCAACAATCTGTCTCGTTCCGTTTTTTCCTAGGTAGTTCACGATATTATGAGCCATCACGCTTGGCAACGCGGGCATGAAGTGTTTATGCCACAACCCTTTCAGATGAGGGCCTTTGAACTGAGATGCCGGTTTGGTTTGGAGAGATGGCCGCATACCCTCCAAGAACCTCAACTCTTCAATTACGTGGAGAGTATCGATTCCATTGATTTTTTCCAAAATCATCAGGTTTAGAACGAACAGGGAACTGTAGCGCCCTGCAGCAATTCTGTCCAACCCACACATGAGCGCATAGTCGCGAAGTTCTTGGGGCGTTACCTTCCGGATACCTACACCCTCGTGCACATTGAATGTGATCTCCACTCGCCAATTCCCATAAAGAATTTTACCTGCTGAATATACAGGAAAAATTGACCGATACGAAATTTTATGGAGACGACTTTCCCCTGCAAGGCATTTACAGTTTCGAGTTACGACCAAATCCAAAATCATTTGTGCCCGTTCCACTCGGGATCGGGATCATCTTCCCATGCTGGTGCCCATTCCCGGTTTGCCCATCGGGGGTGCGTCAGATCGAACGGTTGGCCGAGCCCGCGACGGGGTAACTGTCGGTTGTAGATGAACCCCGACACGCCCGCCTCGAACAGCCACTTTTCCATCTCACGAAACTGCGCCGTGCAGTAGCGCGGGCCATGCTGCAAGAACTCCGCACCTTCGAGCGGCGAGCCCGGCGTCCATATCTTCCAGACGTATTTGTACCAGCGCGGATTCGGATACAGGGAGGTTCCGAAGAACGCAAACCCGGTCCCGCTCCATCGTTGAAAGTCTTCCCTCGTCGGTCGAAGAATTATCGGTCGCCGTCCCGCTGGAGGCCGCGAATGTTGCCAGAAATCAACTCGCGGAGGCGCCGGGCATAACGTATCTCGTCAGCCGCATCGACATACCAAAACTCGTAGTGACGAAGCTCACTGTTTTCGATCTCGGCGCGCACGAGGACTTCAATGCAAGACTTTCCGTCTTCGCGCTCGCACATGCGACCGAGCAACCCTGCCTTGCCGTCCCTCGACTTAGCAATGAGATAGCCGCATTCTTCGGCAACAAGCACCCATTGCCGGCCGAGCGAGTCGACCGACATGATGCCGACTCGCTCCGTCGTCGCAGGCCACGGCTTATCGTGAAGCTGGGCTGGCCGTGCGACGCCGTCGTCGGCGCCACGGCGTCATGATTGAACGCGAGCAGTTGGCTTTGCCGAGCGGGCCCAACCAGGTTTGGTCAATTGATTTCGTGATGGTGCACTGTCGAACGGGCGGTGTCTGAAGTGCCTGACTATCGTCGACGATTTCACCAAGGAGGCTGCCGATATCGTCGTGGACCACGGCATCTCCGGCTTGTACGTCGCGCGAGCGTTGGACCGAGCAGCACGTTTCCGGGGCTATCCCGAAGCGCTGCGAACCGACCAGGGACCGGAATTTACGAGCCGGGCGCTCGACCAATGGGCGTATGCGAACGGCGTGACGTTGAAATTGATTCAACCGGGCAAGCCGATGCAGAATGCGTACATCGAATCGTTCAACGGCAAGTTTCGCGATGAATGCCTTAACGAGCACTGATTCACGAGCCACGCGCATGCGCGTGTCGTCATCGCGGCGTGGCGCCAGGACTACAACGAGGAACGGCCGCACAGCGCTCTGAATTACCTTTCGCCAGCAGAATTCGCGGCGAAACATCGGGCAACAGCGGATGCTCCTGCCGCTTTCCAGGAGCTGGTTTAAAAGGACTTTGCTAGAAGCCGGTTGGCCCTACCGAAGGGGGCAGGTCAGGGGTGCAACACAGGACTACCAACCGTGCGTCAATTGTATGTCCATTCAGGAGAAGTTTCATCGCCCCCCCTCTACGGCTCCATCGTTGGGCCTAGTGCTGTTTGAGCGCGGCAACGAACCGATTAAATTGGCCTTGAGACTGCTCAAGCGCGTCCCCAATGTCCGACATCGGCCTAACCAGCTTGAAACGCCTTTGCACGCCCTGCCCGCGCCAAGTAGCCTCTTCGAGGACCTTCTCGGACAGCAATACCGGAAGAATCCCATCAAAGAACGTTGATGCGAATCCCTTGCCGAGCCTTATTCGGATTGCTTCCTCGTCAACATGCGTGTGTCGAAGGAATACGCGAAGAAACCGCTCAATCAGCTTCAGCTTGTCGTCAGTGACTCGCGGCACGACAGGTGCGGCATCGCACTCATCAATCGTTGCATCAAAGCTTCGAAGCGTCGCTACAATCAACGCAGGGTCGTAGGAGTGCTCCTCACCAGGCCCGGACACCAAGGAGTCCACTTGGCAATTCCCAAACGAACAACCGGCCAATGATTCGCCAGAGGTAATTTCAAGGCGTTCAAAATTGCAGTCCACGAAGGCAACATCCGTGAGTGAGCTTTTTGCGATATGCGTCGGCTGAAAATGGCACTCCTCAAAGCGAACGTGCTTCAATGCTCGTCCTCCAAGGGCTCCTGCCGGAAAGAACATGCTTCGTAGAAGCAGACCAGATTGTCCCTCGGGCATGCATTCCACCAAGCGAATTGCGAGCGCCCCACAATTCTCCTTACAGAAGGAATAGCCTGCCTCGGAGCGGTTGATCGTTATGACGTTATCCAGAACACCTCTCAGGTCGAATTGGTGCCTGACGAGATACTGTATGGCTTGTTCAATCGTTGCTGTCGGCACGATGTTCACGGAAAGAAATGCCTGTATCCCGGTCGTCGCCTTTTCGGAGAGGATGAGGCCCAGTCCTTCACCGAGAAAGAAATTCTGGAAGTCTTCGTGATCAAAGCCAATACCTTGCCCTCGTGACGTATCGGCCGAAAGTAGCGAGTGCTGCTTGATCCGTTCCTTCACTTGTCGAATCACCGCACCGCTCTTTTTTAGTCCATCACAAAATATATCGACGATGAGATCAAGGACATCATAGCGTAGAGATGTCGATGACGACTGCCACATCTCAACGGCAATTTGAGACAGAATCTGATGATGCTCATTTTGCTGAAGCAATGGCTCCATGACATCGCCCGAGCCTCTAGCAAGCCACTTCTCGGACGCTTCGCGCTTCACGATTGCATCCACAAATGTGAAGAAGTAGTCATGAGGATTGGCACCAAGCAAGTCGACTAGCTCTGTCTGGTCCGCCCCGTCCAGTACGTCGAATAATCTTCGAACAAGTACTGCCCTCGTCAAAAGCGGGTGGTCGGCGCCAAGCCGTGTTGCAACGGTCTCGTACACCGCCTCCGGCGCATCCACACTTCGAAGTTGGCCATATTCGCAAAACTGCTCCCGGCTCCACCGCGAAAGAGCCAGACGCATAAACGCGGCGGATCGGTCACCGATCGCGTCAAGAAGTCTCGCTTGAGTTCGGAAACTCAGGTACTCGAAAAACGCCTTTCTCGCGGCAATAAAAACTGTTCCAGACGACTCTAGGCGTTGGACTAGCGTTCCCAATGCAGAGATAGCCTCGCCCTTTGCCCCTTCAACAAGCATCTCCTCATATCCGTCGAACGCGGGAATGACGACACCCATTCGTACCAACT
Organism: Burkholderia latens; assembly: GCF_902499045.1. Classification (GTDB taxonomy): domain Bacteria; phylum Pseudomonadota; class Gammaproteobacteria; order Burkholderiales; family Burkholderiaceae; genus Burkholderia; species Burkholderia latens. Next base: position 71,793 of record NZ_CABVPL010000011.1, read on the forward strand.
CGATGAATGCGTCAAAATATAGATAGTTGAAGCGCAATTTGTTTACCAACGCCGCAATCACGGCGTCGTCGAACGTCAAGAAGGCTCGACCACTCAATGGAATCGGAACGACCAGCGACGTAGCTTTCTTTTCCTTATAGCGTTGCGCCTGGACTAGCGATGCCCGATTGATTACCGTCGTCTTACCTTCACCAGCGTCCGACGTTACATACAAGACAGAGGTGGCACCCGGCACAGGCGCTGACGCCCGTCCAAGTAGCGACTCAACAACATTAGCAACCGGAAGGTCTTCTACGCTGCCAGCGCTCAAGTCGGCCGACATTCGGCCAGATGGCACGACGAACGGTAATTTTGAGTTCGTTGCTGTCGCAGCGATGATTCTATCGGCGAGCTGGGGAACACGCGCTACACGGTTAATAAGCCATGACCGCGCAGAGTATTCTTGGCCGTTTTCTACCACCCGTAGATGTCGATCGTCCGTTTCGGAATAGTGGACAGTTGCCTCGACTACCTCGTCCCGAACCTGCGCAACGATACGGCCAAGCCGGATGTCGACGTCGGACGGTTCATCAGCGAACGCAGTCAATATTCTTCTAAGATCGTTGATATCCATTGCCGGATCCTAAACGCTAAGCTGAGTATAGTGAGGAGCAGTTGCAGGGCCCAGTGTGCCAACCAAATGTCGCTGCGTCCTCCAGCCGGCCCGCGTATGAATATGAACAACGTTGCACCCTGCTCCGACAGCGAGCAGAACGCCAGGCCACATGTCCGTATCCGAGGTCACCACAACAACGTCCGTTGCCTTAACTGCAAGCGCCTGATGTACGAGGTCGGCAACTAAAAGTGTATCCACCATCTTTTGCTCATCGCGAACCAAAACATGGCTCAAACGACTTGTGCAACCAGGAGCGCCGCACTGTGTCGCGTGCGAAAGAGCTGCGTGCATGTTCATGCCGCAGTTGCTCCCGGGACTGGAGCACTCTGACCAGTGAGGACGTGCCCGGAATTTACGAAGGTCTCTATCTCGCACCAGAGTTTCTTGAAGCACCGTTGCCGTTCCGACAGGCCCCTCCGCCAACTCTACCGTCAATCGAATCGGTGGCCCGGGATTTGGGCTCGGTCTACCAACGACCGTAGGAGACCCAGCTCTGATATCGGGAACCAGCCGTTGAGCGCTGGTCGTCAGCGTGCCCTGTGAACGCCATCCGCCATAAAGGCGCACTAGCACCAAGGTATGCCGAGCAAGTACTGGATCCGGGATCAACGGCACCAAGGCTTTCGCCATATTCATGGGTCCGGCCCGTGTCAGGCTTAAATCCACGTTGTCGAAGTCGACCAACACCACCAAGTTGGACACACGAACTCCTCGCACTTATGCTCTTTTGTAAGAGCATAACGGAAACACTGCACTGGCATGGCAATTTTCAAGCGAGTTGCGCGTCCTCGCGACGGCGACATGCTGCTCGGCTCGTACACCCCGTGTAGAAGCCTTTGCACCAGCGTACCCCAGCGACGCCACCGCTCCAGCATCGAGCGATGCCAGTTTCGATGCCACCGCCACAAACCTCCCCGCTTGCCATCCCCACCCAAACCCCTGTAGAATTGCGCGTTCTGCGGGCGTCGTATAATGGCCATTACCTCAGCTTCCCAAGCTGATGACGTGGGTTCGATTCCCATCGCCCGCTCCACTTTCTGCTGCATTGCAGCCTGCGCGTGAGCCGCCTCGTCGAAGGCGGCTTTTTTGTACCATGTGCCCGATCATCCGGCGCACTGCCACGCGCAACGGGCCCTCGCCTGCAACCAAGCCTTTCTGTACCAATGATGCACGACGATCCGAACGAAGCCGGCCTGCCGCCGGACGACGCCGCCCTTCCCGACGAAGCCGCCGACGGCGCCGATGAAGTCAATCCGCTGCACCGCCGCCGCATCCGCAGCTTCGTCACACGCGCCGGTCGCGTGTCGACCGGCCAGCGCCGCGCGCTCGACGAACTCGGCCCGCGCTTCGTCGTCCCGTACGCGCCGGAAATCCCCGACTGGAACGCCGTGTTCGGCCGCAGTGCACCGCGCATCCTGGAGATCGGCTTCGGGATGGGCGCGTCGACCGCCGAAATCGCCGCGCACCGCCCCGGCGACGACTTCCTCGGCGTCGAGGTGCACGAGCCGGGCGTCGGCGCGCTGCTGAAGCTGATCGGCGAACAGGACCTGACGAACATCCGCATCATCCAGCACGACGCGGTCGAAGTGCTCGAGCACATGCTCGCGCCGCAAAGCCTGGACGGCGTGCACATCTTCTTCCCCGATCCGTGGCACAAGGCGCGCCACCACAAGCGCCGGCTGATCCAGCCGCCGCTCGTCGCGCATCTCGCGTCGCGCCTGAAGCCGGGCGCGTACCTGCATTGCGCGACCGACTGGCAAAACTATGCGGAACAGATGCTGGAAGTGCTCGGCGCCGAACCGACGCTCGAGAACACGGCCGCCGACTACGCGCCGCGCCCCGACTACCGCCCCGTCACGAAATTCGAACGGCGCGGGCTGAGGCTCGGCCACGGCGTGTGGGATCTGGTGTTCCGCAAGCGCGCCGGCTGACCGCAACACTCAGCCGCGCCACGCAAAACGGCCCAACCGGCATCTGCCGATTGGGCCGTTCGTCATTGGAGGCGCCGCCGCCCTACCCGCGCGTCACGCCCAGTTCAGCCACCCGCTGTAACCGACGAGCAGCACGAACAGCCCGAACGCGATCCGGTACCACGCGAACACGGTGAAGTCGTGCGTCGCGACGAAGCGCAGCAGCCAGCGCACGCACACGAACGCGCTGACGAACGCGGCGACGAGCCCGAGCGCGAACAGCCCGAGCGAATCGACGGTGAACGCCTGCCAGTCCTTGACGGTTTCATAGAGCGTCGCGCCGAAGATGATCGGAATCGCGAGAAAGAACGAGAATTCGGTCGCGACGCGCCGGTCGAGGCCGAACAGCATCCCGCCGATGATCGTCGAGCCCGAGCGCGACATGCCCGGCACCAGCGCGAAACATTGCGCGATGCCGACCTTCAGCGCATCGAGCGGCGTGAGCGCATCGACCGACTGCACGCGCGGCGGCTCGCGGTGCTCACGCTGCCGCGCCTCGGCCCACAGGATGATCGCGCCGCCGACGACGAGCGCAAATGCGACCGGCACCGGCGAGAACAGCACAGCCTTGATCTTCTTCTCGAACAGCAGCCCGAGCGCGATCGCGGGAACCGTCGCGATCGCGACGTTCAGCGTGAAGCGCTGCGCGTCGGGCCGGCTCGGTAGCCCGGTGACGACGGACACGATCCGCTGCCGGTATTCCCAGCAGACCGCGAGGATCGCGCCGAACTGGATCACGACGTCGAAGGTCTTCGCGTGCGCGTCGTTGAAATCCAGAAAACTGCCGGCGACGATCAGGTGGCCGGTGCTCGACACCGGGAGGAATTCCGTCAGCCCCTCGACGACGCCGAGGATCAATGCCTTGCAGATCAGGATCCAGTCCATCCGTGGCCCAACTCCGAAGTGGTCGAAAGAAAGGGCCACGTTACCGCCGCGGCCCGCCCGGCCGCGCGCGGTGCGCCGTCACTTTTCGACGATCGCCACGCGTATGCCGTTTGTAAGAATCGTAATTGTACCGGGTTCGTAGTTGACCCCGGCAAATTGCAGTTGCTCGGGCTTGAACGTGTAGATCGGATAGTTGGTCAGCACCTGCGTCGCGAGCAGGCCCGCGGCCGCGCCAACCTGCTGCGCGTACATCTGCGCGTCGCCGTCGAGCACGAGGCTGTCGACGGCCGGCGCCTTCAGCACGACCGAACGGCTCGGCGCATCGTACGCGAGCTGGCCCGACACGGTGAACTTGCCGCTCACCGGTGCGCGCACGAACGGGCTCGCGAAATGCGCGTCGAGCTGGACGGCAACGCGGTTCTGGTCGGGCAGCAGGCTCACGGCCGGATTCGCGAGCGACACGTCGACGACCTGCGCGACCGTGCGCTGATACGGGAACTTGCGGGCGACGGCTTTCTGCACGTCGCCGCGCGAGAACGTGTAGTGATCGGGGATGAACGGGAACGTCGACGCGCACGCGGCGAGCGACAGCGACACGCCGATGGCGCCGGCGCAGGCGGCGAGGAAGCGGCGCCGGCCGGGCGTGCAAGATGCGGTCATGCTGGACAATCTCCTTCCTGTATCGGGTGAAGCGGCCGGGCGAGCGGCCTCGGCCCATGTGGCGCCCGGGAACCGACGTTAGTGCTGCGGCGCATGCCGCCGGTTCCGGGTGGGCACCGCCGCAAACCGGCGAGATCAGCGAATCGGCGAGCCGCCAGCGCCCGGAGACGGCTGCGTCGCGACCTCGAGGCGCGTGAGCCACGCGAGTGCGTCGTCACGCGACGCACCGCACATCTCGACCGAAGGCTGCAGCCCCGAACAGCACGCGGGACGCTCCGGCCGGCCGAAAATCCGGCAGCGCAGGTCGTCGCCGAGCTGCGCGCAGCGCATGCCGGCCGGCTTGCCGCCGGGCATCCCCGGAATCGGCGAAGAAATCGACGGCGCGATGCAGCAGGCACCGCACCCTTCGCGGCACGCGTGCGGCGGCGGCACATCGGCAGGCGCCGGACGGACAGGCATTTCGACAGACACTGGACTCTCTCGACAAACGACAAAAACACGATGCGGCAACCGGGCGCAGCAGCGCGGCAGCCCACTGCGCATTGTGCCACCGACGGCTGCGACGTTATTACACAAGGCAGCCGAAACGCGCGTTCATATACTCGAAAGCATCTGATAATGCGCGAAACCATCATGACTTCCGGTGCTGCCGACACACTGTTCCGTCCCGATTTGCTCGCGAAGTACGGCGCGAACGGGCCGCGCTATACGTCCTACCCCACAGCGCTGCAGTTCCGCGACGATTTCGATCCGGCCGACTACGTGCGCGCCGCGCGCGATCCCGGCGCGTCGTCGAGCGACCTGTCGCTGTACTTCCATATCCCATTCTGCAACACGGCCTGCTTCTACTGCGGCTGCAACAAGATCGCGACCAACAACCGCCGCCGCGCACGCCCGTATCTCGACCAACTGAAACGCGAGCTGGCGCTGCAGGCCGCGCTGTTCGATCCAGCGCGTACGGTCACGCAGTTGCATTGGGGCGGCGGCACGCCGACCTTCCTGTCCGACGCCGAAACGGCCGAGCTGATGGCGGCGACGCGCGAACACTTCACGCTCGCGCCGGACGCCGACGCCGAGTTCTCGATCGAGATCGACCCGCGCACGGTCACGCCGGCAACGCTCGTGCACCTGCGCAACATCGGCTTCAACCGGCTGAGCCTGGGCGTGCAGGATTTCGATCCGGTCGTGCAGCAGGCGATCAACCGGATCCAGCCGCTCGCAATGACGGCCGACCTGCTGTCCGCCGCGCGCGCGACGGGCTTCCATTCGGTCAGCGTCGACCTGATCTACGGGCTGCCGCACCAGACGGTGGCCGTGTTCGCGCGCACGCTCGAGACGATCATCGAACTCGCGCCGGACCGGCTGTCGGTGTTCGGCTACGCGCACATGCCGCACCTGTTCAAGATGCAGCGGCAGATCGACGATGCGGCGCTGCCGCCGCCGGAAACGCGCATCGCGCTGCTCGGCCTTGCGATCGAGATGCTGACGTCGGCCGGCTACGTATACATCGGGATGGACCACTTCGCGCGGCCGTCCGACGAATTGGTGCGCGCGCAGCGAAACGGCACGCTGCAGCGCAATTTCCAGGGCTACAGCACGCGCGCGGATACCGACCTGGTCGGCTTCGGCGTGTCGTCGATCGGCAAGGTCGGCGACGTCTACGCGCAGAACGCGAAGGATCTGCCGGCCTACACCGCGGCGCTCGACGCCGGCCGGTTGCCGATTGCGCGCGGCGTGCGGCTCACCGCCGACGACCGGCTGCGCCGCGACGTGATCACGCAGCTGATGTGCAACCTCGACCTGCCGTTCTCGCACATCGAGGCCGCGCACGGGATCCGCTTCGCCGACCACTTCGCGCGCGAGCTCGACGCGCTGCGCGGCTTCGAGCAGGACGGGCTGCTGACCATCGCCGCCGACCGCCTGACGATCCATCCGGCGGGACGGATGGTCGTGCGCAACATCGCGATGGCGTTCGACGCGTACCTCGGCCGGACGCCGCGCCAGCACTACTCGCGCACCGTCTGACACGGCATGGGCGCGGGCGTGCGGCCGGTTTGATAAAGTAAGGGGCTCCACGCCCCTGCAAGAATCCGCACGATGCGCACCACCAAAGCAACCAACGCGGTCGAACGCCTGAAGGCCCGTTCCGGCAACCCGCAGTTCGCGGCCGTCGCGATGGCCGGCGGCCTGTTCTACCTGGTCGACCGCTCGGGCGGCACCGCCGAAAAACGCAGCGAACCGCTGCCGCTCGACGAATTCGTCCGATTCGTCGACGACTTCGGCCCCAAAAAGCCGCGCAAGGTCAGCAAGCTCGACCTCGCGTTCGAGGCGCAGATCAAGAAGAGCAAGGAGTAAAGGTCTGTTGCAGGCCGCCTGAAGGCTTCCCGGCCGTCCCGTTTGGTACAATCACGAAGTTTCTCTACCCCCGCTGATGGCCGACCTGGCTGCGTGACCACACCATGAATATCGAAAACGCGCGTTTCAACATGATCGAACAACAGATCCGGCCGTGGGACGTGCTGGATCTCGACGTCCTGGGCCTGTTGTCAATCGTCAAGCGTGAAAAATACGTGTCGCCCGAGCATCGCGATCTCGCGTTCGCCGACCTCGAGCTGCCGCTGCCCGGCGGCCGCGGCAAGATGCTGTTCCCGCGCGTCGAAGCGCGCGTGCTGCAGGAACTGGCGGTGAAGAAGCACGAGAACGTGCTCGTGATCGGCGCCGGCTCCGGCTACCTCACCGCGCTGTTCGCGCATCGCGCGCTGCACGTGACGGCCGTCGAGATCGACCCGGCCATCGCGAAGTTCGCGGCGGATAACCTGCGCAACGACGGCGTGACGAACGCGGAAGTCGTGCTCGGCGACGGCTCGCTCGGCTGGCCCGACAAGGCGCCGTACGACGTGATCTGCGTCGCGGGCGGCCTGCCGCTCGTGCCGCAGCAGATGCTCGAGCAGCTGAAGATCGGCGGCCGCCTGTCGGCGTTCGTCGGCGGCCGTCCGGTGATGAAGGCGCAGATCATCACGCGCATCGACGACAAGCAGTACCGTGTCGCGGACGTGTTCGAAACCTACGTCGATCACCTCGTCAACGCGATCGAGCCGTCGCGTTTCAAGTTCTGAGCGGCGGCCCCATGCAGATCCTGACACCGGCGATGCTCGCCGAATGGCTGCGCGACCCGGCGCGCCCCGCGCCGGTCGTCCTCGACGTGCGCGAACCGTGGGAAATCTCGACCGCGCAGATCGCCGGCAGCGTGTCGATCCCGATGCAGCAGATCCCCGCGCGCAGCGAGGAGCTCGACGACGAAGCGGAAATCGTCTGCGTGTGCCATCACGGAATGCGCAGCGCGCAGGTGGCGATGTTCCTCGAATCGCGCGGCTTCACGAAGCTGTACAACCTGCAAGGCGGCATCGACGCGTGGTCGCGCGACGTCGATCCGTCCGTGCCGCGTTACTGAGCTTCCAACCTTTGCGGCGGTGTGCGTTCGCGCGCCGCCAGGTCGGCCGGCGCATCGCCGCCGGTCGCACTGATCCGCCGAACGGGTGCGCATTGCGCGCCCGTTTCCATTTCGGCTGCCGGTTCCGTGCTCGTCGCGGAACGTGACGACCACGTCGCGCATGCTCGATGCCGCCGGCACGTCAGGCATTAAACACCCCTTCAGCCGCCGACGCGGCGCGCGAAACCGCGCATGCACCATTTGCGCTCGTGCGAACGCACCGCAACGGATCGCGCGTGCTGCACGACGCATCATCCGCACCGCGCCGGTACTTCGCCGGATCCCGCGCAGGCACGCCGGACGTGCACTTGCGCGACTGGCACATGCCTTGCGTTATCCCCGTTTGCCGACGCCGCCACGGCGCACGCACAACCAACACGTCAAGGGGATCCCGATGAAACGTCGCAGTCTGCTGAAGTTCGGTTCGATGGCTGGTGCACTCGCGCTGGCGGGCAAGAGTCCGTTCGCGCACGCAGCCGATGCGGGCACCGGCCCGATCAAGGTCGGCATCCTGCATTCGCTGTCGGGCACGATGGCGATCTCCGAAACGTCGCTGAAGGACACGGCGCTGATGACGATCGCCGACATCAACAAGAGCGGCGGCGTGATGGGCCGCAAGATCGAGCCGGTGGTCGTCGACCCGGCATCGAACTGGCCGCTGTTCGCCGAGAAGGCGCGCCAGTTGCTCACGCAGGACAAGGTCGCGTGCGTGTTCGGCTGCTGGACGTCGGTGTCGCGCAAGTCGGTGCTGCCGGTGTTCGAGGAACTGAACGGCCTGCTCTACTATCCGGTCCAGTACGAAGGCGAGGAAATGTCGCGCAACGTGTTCTACACGGGCGCCGCACCGAACCAGCAGGCGATTCCGGCGGTCGAGTACCTGATGAGCGCCGAAGGCGGCAGCGCGAAGCGCTTCTTCCTGCTCGGCACCGACTACGTGTATCCGCGCACGACCAACAAGATCCTGCGCGCGTTCCTGAAATCTAAGGGCGTGAAGGACGCCGACATTCAGGAGGTCTACACGCCGTTCGGCCACAGCGATTACCAGACGATCGTCGCGAACATCAAGACCTTCGCGCAGGGCGGCAAGACGACCGTGATCTCGACGATCAACGGCGATTCGAACGTGCCGTTCTACAAGGAACTCGGCAACCAGGGGATCAAGGCGACCGACGTGCCGGTGGTCGCGTTCTCGGTCGGCGAGGAGGAGCTGCGCGGGATCGACACGAAGCCGCTCGTCGGCCACCTCGCCGCATGGAACTACTTCATGTCGGTGAAGAACCCGAACAACACGAAGTTCAAGGACCAGTTCGCCGCATGGGTGAAGGCGAACAACCTGCCGGGCGGCGCGAAGCGCGTGACCAACGATCCGATGGAAGCGACCTATGTCGGCATCCACATGTGGAAGCAGGCGGTCGAAAAAGCGAAGAGCACCGACGTCGACAAGGTGCGCGTCGCGATGATCGGCCAGACGGTTGCCGCACCGTCGGGCTTCACGCTCGCGATGGACGGCAACCACCACCTGCACAAGCCGGTGATGATCGGCGAGATCCGCGGCGACGGGCAGTTCAACGTCGTATGGAAGACGAAGACGGCCGTGCGCGCGCAGCCGTGGAGCCCGTTCATCGCGGGCAACCAGGGCAAGCCGGACGTCGTCAGCTCGATTCCGGCGTTCCTGCGGCGGCAGCGCGCGGCGCTGGCCTGATGCGATGCGCGGGGCGTTGCGCACACGTGCAACGTCCCGGCCATGCGCGGCGGCAAAGCGTCGAAACCGGCATGTCGGTGCGACGCCAGCGGGCGCCGTCGCGATTGCCGAAGCCGCAGCCGCCCTGCCGCTGCATGAGCGCGCCTCTCCACGCCTGACAGGAATTCCGATGCCGATACGCTTTCACCGGACCGTCGCTGCGATCGTCGCGTGCGCTGCGCTCGCGTGCGCGCTGCCGCGCGCCGCCTATGCGCTGACGCCCGCCGATACCGCCGCGCTCGCCGGCGACGACTTCGATGCCAAAACGGCCGCGATCGAACATCTTGCCGCCGATACCGATCCGCGCGCGGTCGCGCTGCTCAATGCGCTGTCGAGCGGCGACGCGCTCGCGACCGGCGACGGCCGCCTGCTGATCCAGACCGGCGACACCGCGCACGACGCGCTGACGCAGGCCGCGACACCGGCCGGCGACGCGCAGCCCGTGATGCTGAACAACCTGCTGCGCACGAAGATCGCCGCCGCACTGTCCGGGCTCGCGCTCGCGTCGCCCGACATCGCCGCGCGCCGCGACGCGATCGATGCGCTGCTGAAGTCGCCCGACCCGGCGCTCAAGCCGATGATCGACCGCGCACGCGCAAAGGAAACCGATCCCGCGTTGAAGCGCCGCCTCGACGCGCTGTGGGCGATCGCCGCGCTGCACGACGCCGATCCGGCGAAGCGCCTCGAAGCCGTGCAAGTGGTGGCCGCGCGCCAGGATCTCGACATGATCGAACAGCTGCGTCCGCTCGTCGCGAAGAACGCGGACGGCAGCTACGCGGAACCCGACGCGCGTGTGCGCGACGCTGCGCAACAGGGGCTCGATACGCTGCACGCGCTGCAACGCCGCGGCGAGATCGCGGGCACCGTGTTCGCGGGCCTGTCGCTCGGCAGCGTGCTGCTGCTCGCCGCGCTCGGCCTTGCAATCACGTACGGGCTGATCGGCGTGATCAACATGGCGCACGGCGAATTCCTGATGATCGGTGCGTACGCAACCTATGTCGTGCAGACGCTGATCCAGCGCTATGCGCCGGCCGCATTCGACTGGTATCCGCTCGTCGCGGTGCCCGTGTCGTTCGCGGCGGCCGCGCTCGTCGGCATCGTGCTCGAACGGCTCGTGCTGCGGCACCTGTACGGCCGCCCGCTCGAAACGCTGCTCGCGACGTTCGGCGTGAGCCTGATCCTGATTCAGGCGACACGCATGCTGTTCGGCGCGCAGAACGTGCAGGTCGTGAACCCGTCGTGGATGAGCGGCGGCGTGATCGTGATGCAGAACCTGATCCTCCCGTACAACCGGCTCGCGATCCTCGCGTTCGCGCTCGCGGTGGTGTTCGTCGCGTGGGCGGTGCTGACGAAGACGCGGCTCGGCCTGTTCGTGCGCGCGGTCACGCAGAACCGCCGGATGGCCGCATGCGTCGGCGTGAAAACCGCGCGCGTCGATGCGTATGCGTTCGCGTTCGGCGCGGGCATCGCGGGCCTGGGCGGCTGCGCGCTGTCGCAGATCGGCAACGTGGGCCCCGATCTCGGGCAGAACTACATCATCGATTCGTTCATGGCGGTCGTGCTCGGCGGCGTCGGCCAGATCGCCGGCACGGTGCTCGGCGGCTTCGGGCTCGGCCTCGTCAGCAAGGCGATCGAGCCGTTCTGGGGCGCCGTGCTCGCGAAGATCGCGGTGCTCGTGATGATCGTGCTGTTCATCCAGAAGCGTCCGCAGGGGATGTTCGCCCCGAAGGGACGCAGCGCGGAGGCGTGACGTGACTTCAATCACCGATTCGTTGTCGAACCCGGTCGCCGATGCGCCGAAGCCTGCCGCCGCCGGCGCGCGCGCGGACGAACGCTTCGCGCTCGGCCTGCCGCCGCGCCCCGCGCTGCTGTCGCGCCGCGCGTGGCTCGCGCTCGTCGCGCTGTGCATCGCGATCGGCATCGGCGTGCCGCTCGCCGCGCTGGTCGCGCCCGAGTCGAGCGCATTCCATCTGTCCGCGTATGCGATGACGCTTGCCGGCAAGCTGATGTGCTACGCGATCGCCGCGCTCGCGCTCGATCTCGTGTGGGGTTACTGCGGCATCCTGAGCCTCGGCCACGGCCTGTTCTTCGCGCTCGGCGGCTATGCGATCGGCATGTACCTGATGCGCGAGATCGGCCGCGACGGGAAGTACGGCAGCGACCTGCCCGACTTCATGGTGTTCCTCGACTGGCATCAGTTGCCGTGGTACTGGAGCGGCACGCAGCATCTCGCATGGGCGCTCGCGCTGGTCGTGCTCGTGCCGGCCGTGCTCGCGTGGGTGTTCGGCTTCTTCACGTTCCGCTCGCGCGTGAAGGGCGTGTACCTGTCGATCATCACGCAGGCGCTGACGTTCGCCGCGATGCTGCTGTTCTTTCGCAACGAGACGGGCTTCGGCGGCAACAACGGCTTCACCGACTTCAAGCGCATCGCGGGCTTTTCGATCACGTCGCCCGGCACGCGCACCGTGCTGTTGCTGCTGACCTTCGCGACGCTCGTGCTCGCGTTCATCGTCGCGCGTGCGGTCGTCACCAGCAAGCTCGGGCGCGTCGTGACCGCGGTACGCGACGGCGAGACGCGGCTGATGTTCCTCGGCTACAGCCCGCTCGCGTACAAGCTGTTCGTGTGGACGCTGTCGGCCGTGCTGTGCGGAATCGCCGGCGCGCTGTACGTGCCGCAAGTCGGCATCATCAATCCCGGCGAGATGTCGCCGGGCAATTCGATCGAAATGGCGATCTGGGTCGCGGTCGGCGGCCGCGGCACGCTGATCGGGCCGATCGTCGGCGCGTTCGCGGTGAATGGCGCGAAGAGTTTCTTCACCGCGTATTTCGCCGAATACTGGCTGTTCTGTCTCGGCCTGATCTTCGTGCTCGTGCCGCTCTTGCTGCCGCGCGGGATCATGGGCCTCGTCGACACGCTGCTCGCGAAGGGGAAACGCGGATGAACGGCACGGCCCTCTACCAGTTCACGCCGCCGCCCGAAGACGAGCTGCTGGCAGTCAGCGGCAGCGCATCGATGGGCCGCGTCGTGCCGGACGGCATCGACACGTCGCACGGCACGATCCTCTACCTCGAGGACATCGAGGTCAGCTTCGACGGCTTTCGCGCATTGAACAAGCTGTCGCTCGCGATCGACGCGGGCGAGCTGCGCTGCGTGATCGGCCCGAACGGCGCGGGCAAGACGACGATGATGGACGTGATCACCGGCAAGACGCGCCCCGATGCGGGCAAGGTGTTTCTCGGCCAGACGATCGACCTCGCGCGGATGAACGAACCCGAGATCGCGCGCGCGGGCATCGGCCGCAAGTTCCAGAAGCCGACCGTGTTCGAACAACATCCGGTATGGGAAAACCTCGAACTGGCGATGCAGACCGACAAGGGCTGGCTCGCGTCGCTGCGCGCGCGGCTCGACCGCACCGCGCAGACGAAGATCGAGGAAACGCTTGAACTGATCGGCCTCGAAAGCGATGCGTATCGCGCGGCCGGCGAGCTGTCGCACGGCCAGAAACAGCGGCTCGAGATCGGCATGCTGCTGATGCAGCGCCCGGCGCTGCTGCTGCTCGACGAACCGGCGGCCGGGATGACCGACCACGAGACGATGGAGCTCGCGAAGCTGCTGAACACGCTGCGCGGCACGTGCTCGATGATGGTCGTCGAGCACGACATGGAGTTCGTCGCGGCGCTCGCGGGCGAGTCGGGCCGCGTGACGGTCATGGCCGAAGGCGCGGTGCTCGCGCAAGGCACGCTCGACCAGGTCAAGCGCGACGACGCGGTGATCGAGTCTTACCTCGGACGATGACGCAATGCTGAAGATCGATGCACTGAACCAGTACTACGGCGGCAGCCATATCCTGCGCAACGTGACGCTCGCGGCCGACGACGGCAAGCTGACCGTGCTGCTCGGCCGCAACGGCGTCGGCAAGAGCACGCTGCTGCGCTGCCTGATGGGCGTCGTCGCCGCGAAGAGCGGCAGCGTGTCGTGGCGCGGCACGTCGCTCGGCGCGTTGCCGCCGTATGCGCGCGTCGCGGCCGGGCTCGCGTATGTGCCGCAAGGACGCGACATCTTTCCGCGGCTCACCGTCGAGGAAAACCTGCTCGTCGGCGCGGCGAGCCGCAAGGCGCCGTCGAAGGTGCCCGATCGCATCTACGACCTGTTCCCGGTGCTGAAGGACATGCGCGCGCGACGCGGCGGCGATCTGTCGGGCGGCCAGCAGCAGCAGCTCGCGATCGGCCGCGCGCTGATGAGCGAGCCGCAGTTGCTGATCCTCGACGAGCCGACCGAAGGCATCCAGCCGTCGATCATCCAGGACATCGGCCGCACGCTGCGCCAGCTCGTCGACGAATCGAAGATGACCGTGCTGCTCGTCGAACAGTATTACGATTTCGCGCGCTCGATCGCGGACCGCTACTGGGTGATGAGCCGCGGCGAAGTCATCGCGGGCGGCGACGCGCGCGACATGGAGACGAACGGCGTGCGGGAATTGATCGCGGTGTAGCGGGCGATGCGGCTCGGAGGGCACGATGCCGGTTGGCGGTTGGCGGTTGGCCGCTGGCGGTCGGGTGCTCGGCGCACGGCGAATGCCCGGCAATCATCCGCACGGGCCGTGTACACGCCCCAGCGCCCTCGGCGCGCTCGGCGCGCTCGGCAACGCATCTGCTCACGCGTATATTGTTGCGTTAGCATCTTCGTTTCCGCGCCCGACCCCAGCTTCCCGCCGATGTCCGCCTCCGACTCCCACGCCCCGCTGTCCCGCCCCGCCGTCGCCAAGTCCTGGCACGGCCGCCTCGAACTGGGCTTCGAACGGAACGGTGCGCGCACGACGCTCGTTCACCGGCTGCACGACGGCCCGCTGCGCGTGCAGCGGCCGCTGTATCCGGAAGGCGACGCGATCTGCCACGCGGTGATCGTTCATCCGCCGGGCGGCGTCGCGGGCGGCGACCGGCTGGACGTCGACATCGCGCTCGGCGACGGCACGCACGCCGCGCTGACGACGCCCGGCGCGACCAAGTGGTACAAGTCGAACGGACTCGACGCGACGCAGCGTATCGGCATCACGGTCGGCGCGCACGCGAAGCTCGACTGGCTGCCGCAGAACAACCTGTTCTTCGATGCCGCGCACGCAGCGCTCGACTTCACGGTGACGCTCGGCGCCGGCGCGAGCGCGATCGGCTGGGATGCGACGCAGCTCGGCCGGCAGGCGGCCGGCGAAACGTGGTCGTCGGGCCGCATCGCGGCGCGCTCGGCACTCGTCGACGCCGACGGTCGGCCGCTGTGGACCGAGCGCGCGCTGCTCGATGCGCACGATCCATTGCGCGGCGCGCTGCAGGGCCTCGCCGGTTTTCCGGTGTACGGCACGCTGTGGGCGGCCGGCCCCGCGTGCGATGCGGCACTTGCCGAAGCGCTCGCCGCGCGCATGCCGTTCGGCGAAACGCTGCGCACGGGCGCAACATGTGTAACGCCGGGCGTCGTGCTGGTGCGCGCACTGTCGACGTCGATGGAAGCGCTGCAGCGTCACTTCACCGACTGCTGGCTTTATCTGCGGCCGATCGTGCACGGCGTCGACGCACGGCCGCTGCGTCTCTGGCAAACCTGACCCGTGCCGAACCTGCGACGCACCGTTTCGGCGCAGCGTCGCCGCCGAGGCCGCCCGCAATCGATGCATCGCGCACCACGAACGCGCACATCCGCACATTTCATCGGCATGGCACGGCCCTTGCTGTTTACATAACCGATACACGACGCGCGTGAAACGGCGCGGTGCTACGATGAGCCGCGCGCTGCACACCGGCGCACACCGATAAAAATTACGTTTTCCTGAACGACTGCCTTCATGAAACTGACTCCCCGAGAAAAGGACAAGCTGCTGATCTTCACGGCGGCGCTGCTGGCCGAGCGCCGTCGCGCGCGCGGGCTGAAGCTCAACTATCCGGAGGCGGTCGCGTTCATCACCGCCGCGCTGATGGAAGCCGCACGCGACGGCAAGACCGTCGCCGAGGTGATGCACTACGGCACGACGCTGCTCACGCGCGACGACGTAATGGACGGCGTGCCGGAGATGATCCCCGACATCCAGGTCGAGGCAACCTTCCCCGACGGCACCAAGCTCGTCACCGTCCACCACCCGATTCCGTGACCGAGGCCCCGCGCATGATTCCCGGCGAAATCCTCACCGACGACGGCGAGCACGAACTCAACGCAGGCCGCGCGACGCTGTCGCTCGTCGTCGCGAACACCGGCGACCGCCCGGTGCAGGTCGGCTCGCATTACCACTTCTTCGAAGTCAACGACGCGCTGTCGTTCGATCGCGCGGCCGCGCGCGGCTTCCGCCTCAACATCGCGGCCGGCACCGCGGTGCGCTTCGAGCCCGGCCAGACCCGCACCGTCGAACTGGTCGAGCTGGCGGGCGATCGCGCCGTCTACGGTTTTCAGGGCAAGGTGATGGGGCCGCTGTAAGCCGCGCCCCGCTCTTCAGGAACAGCACATGACACTACGCTTGAGCCGCCGCGCGTACGCGGAAATGTTCGGGCCGACGACGGGCGACCGCGTGCGGCTCGCCGATACCGACCTGCTGATCGAAATCGAACGCGACTTCACCACGTACGGCGAGGAAGTGAAATTCGGCGGCGGGAAGGTGATCCGCGACGGGATGGGCCAATCGCAGCGCGTAGCCGCCGACGTGCCCGACACGGTGATCACGAACGCGGTGATCCTCGATCACTGGGGCATCGTGAAGGCCGACATCGCGATCAAGCACGGCCGCATCGCCGCGATCGGCAAGGCCGGCAATCCGGACATCCAGCCCGGCGTGACGATCGCGATCGGCGCCGCGACCGAAGTGATCGCCGGCGAAGGGCTGATCGTGACGGCCGGCGGCATCGACACGCACATCCATTTCATCAGCCCGCAGCAGATCGACGAGGCGCTCGCATCGGGCGTCACGACGATGCTCGGCGGCGGCACGGGGCCGGCCACCGGCACCAACGCGACGACCTGCACGCCGGGGCCGTGGCACATGGAGCGGATGCTGCAGGCGGCCGACGGCTGGCCGATCAACCTCGGCTTTCTCGGCAAGGGCAACGCGAGCCTGCCGCAGCCGCTCGTCGAGCAGATCGCGGCCGGCGCGATCGGGCTGAAGCTTCACGAAGACTGGGGCACGACGCCCGCCGCGATCGACAACTGCCTGTCGGTGGCCGACGACACCGACACGCAGGTCGCGATCCACACCGACACGCTGAACGAAGGCGGCTTCGTCGAATCGACGGTCGCCGCGTTCAAGGGCCGCACGATCCACACGTACCACACCGAAGGCGCGGGCGGCGGCCATGCACCCGACATCCTCAAGGTGTGCGGCGAGGCGAACGTGCTGCCGTCGTCGACCAATCCGACGCGCCCGTACACGATCAACACGCTCGACGAGCATCTCGACATGCTGATGGTGTGCCATCACCTCGATCCGTCGATCGCCGAGGATCTCGCGTTCGCCGAATCGCGCATTCGCCGCGAGACGATCGCGGCCGAGGACATCCTGCACGATCTCGGCGCGCTGTCGATGCTGTCGTCCGACTCGCAGGCGATGGGCCGCGTCGGCGAAGTGATCATCCGCACGTGGCAGACCGCGCACAAGATGAAGGTGCAGCGCGGCGCGCTGCCGGAAGACAACGCGCGCAACGACAACTTCCGCGCGAAGCGCTACGTCGCGAAGTACACGATCAACCCGGCGCTCACGCACGGCATCGCGCACGAAGTCGGGTCGATCGAGCCCGGCAAGTGGGCCGACCTGGTGCTGTGGGAACCTGCATTCTTCGGAATCAAGCCGTCGATGATCCTCAAGGGCGGGATGATCGCGCTCGCGCAGATGGGCGATCCGAACGCGTCGATTCCGACGCCGCAGCCGGTTCACTACCGCGAGATGTTCGCGACGCGCGGCGGCGCGCTCGCGCGCACGTCGCTGACGTTCGTGTCGCAGATGGCCGCCGACGCGGGCATCGCCGAACGCTACGGGCTCGCGAAGCAGGTCGTGCCGGTGCGCAACTGCCGCAACGTGACGAAGGCCGACATGATCCACAACGCGTGGCGGCCGTCGATCAGCGTCGATCCCGAAACCTACGACGTGATCGCCGACGGCCAGCTGCTCACCTGCGAGCCGGCGACGGTGCTGCCGATGGCGCAGCGCTATTTCCTGTTCTGATTTCCGGTTTTTCGTTCCATGCGCACCCTCGACAAACGCATTGCCCCGAACGTGAAGCTCGCCGCGTCGCTCGTCGCGCGCGCGCCGACGCTCACGCTCGCGTACGACGCCCGCTGCAAGAGCCGCCTCGCGGCGACGCTCGACACCGGCGAGGACGTCGCGGTCCTGCTGCCGCGCGGCACCGTGCTGCGCGACGGCGACGTGCTCGTCGCCGACGACGGCGCGCTCGTGCGCGTCGCCGCTGCCGCCGAAACCGTGCTGCTCGTGCGCGCCGCCGATCCGCTCATGCTGATGCGCGCCGCGTATCACCTCGGCAATCGTCACACGCCCGTCGAGATCGGCGACGGCTATCTGAAACTCGAAGCCGATCCGGTGCTCGCGGACATGCTGCGCCGGCTCGGCACGCAGGTCGAGGAAACGAGCGCACCGTTCCAGCCGGAAGCCGGCGCGTACGGCGGCGGCCACAAGCACGGGCACGACGCGACGTTCGCCGAGGACTACGCGCTCGCGCAGCAGGTGTTCGGCGAACACCACGGGCACTCGCACTCGCACTCGCACTCGCACGATCACGATCACGATCACGATCACGATCACGATCACGATCATCAGCATGGTCCCGGCTGCACGCACGGCCACCACGGTCATGACCACCACTGAACTCGTCGCGCTGCTGCATCTCGCGTCGCCCGCACTGCCGATCGGCGCGTTCAGCTATTCGCAGGGCTTCGAAGCCGCGCTCGACGCGAACCTGATCCGCGACGCCGACACCGCGCGCGACTGGATCGCGAGCGGGCTCACCGACGTGCTCGCGCACGGCGAGCTGCCGTTTCTCGCGCACCAGCTCTCGCGCTGGCACGCGCATGACGCGGACGCGCTGGCCCGCGAGAACGCGTGGTTCGTCGCGAGCCGCGAATCGGCCGAATTGCGCCGCGAGACCGAACAGATGGGCTGGTCGCTCGCGCAGCTGTGCGCATCGCTCGAATGGGGCGACGCCGCACGCCGCGCGACGCTTGCATCGCTCACGCCGATCGCGCTGCCGACCGCATTCGCATACGCGGCCGCCGCGCACGATGCCGGCGCCGACGCGACGCTCGCCGCGTACGCATTCGGCTGGGTCGAGAACCAGACGTCGGCCGCGCTGAAAGCGGTACCGCTCGGCCAGCTTGCCGGCCAGCGCATCATCGTCGCGCTGCGCGGCGCGATCGACGCGGCCGTGCGCCGTGCGCTCGCGACGCCGCCCGACGCCGTCAACACGTTCGCGCCGCAGCTCGGCATCCTGTCCGCGCGGCACGAGACCCAGTATTCGCGGTTGTTCCGCTCCTGAACCCGATCCACGCCATGAACGCACCCGCTCCGTCCTCCGCCCGCCGCACGAAGAAACTGCCGCCGCTGCGCGTCGGCATCGGCGGCCCCGTCGGCTCCGGCAAGACCACGCTGCTCGAAATGCTGTGCAAGGCGATGCGCGACAAATACGACCTCGTCGCCATCACGAACGACATCTATACGAAGGAAGATCAGCGCTTGCTGACGGTCGCGGGCGCGCTGCCCGAGGAACGCATCATGGGTGTGGAGACCGGCGGCTGCCCGCATACGGCGATTCGCGAGGACGCGTCGATCAACCTCGAGGCCGTCGACCGGATGCTGTCGCGCTTTCCGGATGCCGACATCGTGTTCATCGAATCGGGTGGCGACAACCTGGCGGCGACGTTCAGCCCCGAGTTGTCGGACCTGACGATCTACGTGATCGACGTCGCGGGCGGCGAAAAGATTCCGCGCAAGGGCGGGCCGGGCATCACGAAGTCCGACCTCCTCGTGATCAACAAGACCGATCTTGCGCCGCTCGTCGGCGCGAACCTCGACGTGATGGCGTCCGACACGAAGAAGATGCGCGGCGAGCGGCCTTACGTGATGACGAATCTGAAGGCCCTCGAAGGCGTCGCGGACGTCGTCGCGTTCATCGAGAAGAAGGGATTGCTGACGGTGTGAACGGCGGCGCGGCGGCCCGCCGCCGCCTCGCCTGCCTCGGGGCGGCCTTGCACCGCTCGCCCGCTCAATCGTCGGATGCGTCCTGCAACGATTGCGCACCGCGCTCGACCGGCGGCAGCAGCGCCGCGAGCACGTCGACCGAGCGCGCGGTCGCACCGCGATGACGCGACGCGAACGCCGCACCGGCCGCGCCCATCGCGACGCGCCGCGGATGATCGGCGAACAACGCATCGAGCACGTGCGCGAGATCGAGCGGATCCGCGACCTGCAGCGCGGCACCGGCCGCAACCGCATCGGCGGTCGCCTGCGTGAAATTGAACACGTGCGGGCCGATCAGCACCGGCACGCCGACCGCGCATGCCTCGATCAGGTTCTGCCCGCCGAGCGGCAGCAGGCTGCCGCCGATGAACGCGACGTCGGCGGCCGCATAGTACGCACCGAGCTCGCCCATCGAATCGCCGAGCAACACGGTCACGTCCGCCGGCAGCGGTTCCGCCGCGGCGGGCCGGCCGGCCGCGAGCGCCGCCGCATCCGCCCCCCATACCGAACGCCGCACGCACGTGAAGCCGTTGCGCGCGACCAGCGCGTCGACTTCGGCGAAGCGCTGCGGATGACGCGGCACGAGAATCAGCAGCGCGCCGGGCGTTTTCATCGCGGCGAACGCCTGCAGCACCAGCGCCTCTTCGTTCTCGCGCGTGCTGGCCGCGACCCACACCGGCCGCGGGCCGATCGCGTCGCGCCACGCGTGGCCGCGCGCAGCCAACTCCGGCGGCGTCGTCATGTCGAACTTCAGGTTGCCGAGCACCGTCACGTTGCGCGCGCCGAGCGACGTCAGCCGCTCCGCGTCGGCCGGGCTCTGCGCGAGCACGCGCGAGAAGCCGCCGAACACGTCGCGCGTTGCCGCGCCGAACTTCGCCGCGCGCCGATGCGAGCGCGCGGACATCCGCGCGTTGGTCAGCACGAGCGGCACGTCGGCGCGCCGGCACTCGTCGATCAGCGTCGGCCACACCTCGGTTTCCATCACGAGGCCGAGCGTCGGCCGCCATGCGCGCAGGAAGCGCCGCACCGCGCCGGGCATGTCGTACGGCAGATAGCAGCGCAGCACGCGATCGCCGAAGATCTGCTCGCCGGTCGCGCGGCCGCTCGGCGTCATGTGCGTGAGCAGGATGCGCGCGTCGGGACGCGCACGCATCAGCGCGTCGATCAGCGGCTGCGCGGCGCGCGTCTCGCCGACCGACACCGCGTGCACCCAGATCAGCGGCGCGCGATCGTCCGGCGAACGGCCCGCGACATGGCCGAAGCGTTCGCCGATGTGCTCGCGATAGCCGCGCTCCTTGCGCGAGCGCACGAGCAGCCGGATCACCGCGATCGGCGCGACGAGCCACCACAGCGCGCGATAGATCGCCCTCAGCATGCGGCCGCCCCCGTGTTGCGTCGAAACCGGTGCGCGCTCAAACCAGCGTCCTGCCGGTCAGGCGCTCGAGAATCCCGAGCGGCGCGCATTCGCGGCGCACCATCGCGTCGACCGGCAGGAAGAAGGTCTGCTCGAGCATGAACTGGCCGGACATCACAGCGTGCGAAGTCTGATCGGAGAAACATATCCACACGCTGCCCGGCGGAAACGGCATCGTCTGCTGCGGACAAGTCTTCTGGTAGTCGAGATCGGCCTTCATCCCGTCGTGCAGGTTCAGCATCAGGTGGTCGTACGCGCTGCGCGGCGACTTCGTCACGTGCAGCAGGTTCAGCAGCCACGCCCAGCCCGGCAACTGCGGCCGGATCTTCGGCAGGAAGCGCTTCGCGACGTCCTCGAACGGCTCGCCGACACGCCACACGCGCGGCTGCCCGGCCGGGTTCACGTTCGTGAACACGCGCAGGATCCGCTCGCCGTAGTTCGGCCGCGACGGGAACGCGTCGACGTGCAGCCGGCTGTCGTCCTTGCGCCACGACGTCTGGCGCGTCTCGACCTGCATCAGCCGCAGGCTCGTCGGCGCGACGCGCAGCTTGCCGCGGTATTCCGGGAACAGGCCGTCGACGAGCGTGCCGGCCTGCTGCTGGAAGCGCGCGACGAGCGCGCGCACGGCCGACTGCGTGACGCTGTCGCCGAGCACGCCGGCGAGCGCGCCGCCGTTCGGCGCGAGACTGATGTTCTTGCGTTTCGGATCGGCGAGCGCCGGATCGAGCAGCGCTTCCTCGCCGCCTTCGATCGCGAAGCGCAGGTGCGGGAAATACAGCACCTTGCCCTCCTCGACCGCGGCCAGCAGCTGCTCGCGCGGCGCCGACAGGTTGTGTCCGCTCCAGTCGGCGGACGAGACTTCGATGATCTGGGATTCGCTCATGATCGGTTCGCGTGCATGACAGGCGGCAAAGGCAGGACGGGCATGGCGGACACGGCAGGCATCACAGCAGGCCGAAGCCTGCGAGCGCCGCCTTCACCTGCGCGATCGACGGCGGCTGTCCCGCCGTGCCGAGATTGACGACGTTCGGCGACCAGTAGCCGCCGGTGCGCCACGCCGTCGCGAAATTGTACAGTTCGACCGTCGGACGCTTCAGCGCGGCCGCGATGTGAACCAGACCTGTATCAACCCCGACCGTCGCGGCCGCGCCGTCGATCAGGCCGACCACGGCCGGCAGCGACAGCTTCGGCGGCACGATCGCGGCCGCGCCGAACTCCTTCGCGAGCCGCTCGCTGGTCGCGCGCTCCGCTTCGTTGCCCCACGGCAGCACGAGCGACGCGCCGCGCCGCACGAGCGCCTGGCCGAGCTCGATCCACGCGGCGTCCGGCCACTGCTTGTCCGCGCGCGACGTCGCGTGCACGAACACCACGTACGGCACCGGCAGGTTCAGCCCGAGCGCCGCGACCGCGAGCGCCGCCGCGCGCGTATCGAGGCCGAAGTCGACCGGATCGGCCGGCGTCGGCTCGGGATCGCCGAGCGCGGCCGCGACGAGCTGGCGCGAGCGCTCGACCACGTGCGTGCGCGGCGCGATCGGCACGCGCTTGCGATAAAAGAAGCGCACCGGCCATTCGTAGCCCGCGCCGTCGGTGCGGTTGCCGAGGCCGGCGAGCGGGCCGTGCGCCCAGCTCGCGACCCAGGCCGTCTTGATCAGGCCCTGGCAGTCGATCACGAGGTCGTACCGCTCGGCCGCGAGGCGCTTGCGGAACGCGCGGATCTCGCGCCACGTCGCGCCCGAGAACGGCTTCTTGCGCCAGCGGCGCAGCGAGAACGGCAGCACGTCGCGCACGCCGTCGACGAGCCGCACGAGGTCGACGAAGCTCTCCTCGACGAGCCAGTCGATCTGCGCGTCGGGGTGGCGGCGCCGGATATCGGCGACCACCGGCATGTTGTGCACGACGTCGCCCAGCGACGACACGCGCACGATCAGGATCTTTTGCACGCTGAAAAAACGCCGGCGGACGGCCGGCGACAGGCATAAAGACGCGATTTTATCGCGCCCGGACAGTCAGACAGACAAAAAGCGGCCGCATGCCGCTGGCATGCGCCGCTTTTCGGGGATGGCGCGACGAATCGTTCGACCGCCGCGCCGGTGGCGGCCCGCAGGCCGCCCAGGTTCAGAACGGCAGCTTGACGTCCGGCTTCGCGGCCGTCAGCACACGGCGGAAATCGGCCTGGATACGCTCGAGGCCTGCCTGCGTCTCCGATTCGAAACGCAGGACGACCACCGGCGTCGTGTTCGACGAACGCGCGAGGCCGAAGCCGTCCGGGTATTCGACGCGCAGCCCGTCGATCGTCACGACTTCGTCGGCGCCGTCGAACTTCGCTTCCTTCTGCAGCTTGTCGATCAGTTGGAAGTTCTCGCCTTCCTCGAGCTTGAGCTGCAGCTCCGGCGTGCTCATCGCATCCGGCAGCGCATTGAGCACCGCGCTCGGGTCGGCCGTCTTCGCGAGAATCTCCAGCAGGCGCGCGCCCGTGTACAGACCATCGTCGAAGCCGTACCAGCGATCCTTGAAGAACACGTGGCCGCTCATCTCGCCCGCGAGCGGTGCGCCCGTCTCGCGCAGCTTCGCCTTCACGAGCGAATGGCCCGTCTTCCACATCAGCGGCTCGCCGCCCTTCTCCTTCACCCACTGTGCGAGATGGCGCGTGCACTTCACGTCGTAGATGATCTGCGCGCCCGGGTTGCGCGACAGCACTTCTTCCGCGAACAGCATCAGCTGACGGTCCGGATAGATGATCTGGCCGTCCTTCGTGACGACGCCGAGGCGGTCGCCGTCGCCGTCGAACGCGAAGCCGAGTTCGGCATCGGTGTCCTTCAACGCCTGGATCACATCCTGCAGGTTTTCCGGATGGGCGGGATCGGGGTGGTGGTTCGGGAACGTGCCGTCGATGTCGGTGAAGCGCTCGACGAGCTCGCAGCCGAGCGCCTTGAACAGGCGCGTCGCGAGCGGGCCCGCGACGCCGTTGCCGGCATCCACCACGATCTTCAGCGGGCGCGCGAGCTTCACGTCGCCGGCGATGCGCGCAATGTACTGGTCCGCGACGTCGAACTGCTCGAACGAGCCGCTGCCCGTTTCATAGCGCTCGTCGACGATGCGGCGGTACAGCGCCTGGATCTGCTCGCCGTAGATCGCCGCGCCGCGCAGCACCATCTTGAAACCGTTGTAGTCCGGCGGGTTGTGGCTGCCCGTGACGACGATGCACGAATCGACGCGACGCTCGCCGCCCTTCAGCGCAAGCGGCACGCTCGCCGCGAAATAGCCGACCGGCGTGGGCACCATGCCGACGTCGACGACGTCGACCCCTGCCGCACGCAGGCCGTCGGCGAGGGCGCCGACGAGCTCGGGCCCCGACAGGCGCCCGTCGCGCGCGACGACGACCGCATCGCCGCCCTGCGCGCGCACTTCGCTGCCGAATGCGCGGCCGATCGCGCGCGCCGTGTCGGCGTCGAGCGTCTTGCCGATCACACCGCGAATGTCATATGCCTTGAAGATGGATTGGGAGATCATCGGTTCTCTCTCGGTTCGTGCATGGAAAATAATCTGGCCGCCTTTCGCGCATGCCCGGCATCATACATGCGGCTTCGCGCCATCAGGAACGGGACGGCTGGAGCGCCCCCGATCCCACTTATAATCGCGGGTTTTGATGACGCGGATTCCGTCCATTTTAATGCCTAGCCGTTCCGCCGCCGCCCACCTGCCGCCTCCCGGCGCCCTGCCGGCCGCCTCGCGTGCGTGCGGCTGCCCCGCATGCTGAAGCGATTCGGCAACCCGGACGTCGCGAAGGCCGTCGCGAACCTCGTCTGGCTGGGGCTCGAACGGCTCACGCAGATCGGCGTCGCGATCGCGGTCAGCGGCCTTCTGGCCCGATATTTCGGGCCGGACGTGTTCGGCAAATGGCAGTATGCGAATACGCTTCTCCTCGTACTGGCGCCGCTCACCTGGGTGTGCGGCGCCGAAATCCTGGTTCCGACCATCGTCCAGCGTCCGCCCGCGCAACTCGGCGCGGTGCTCGGCAGCGCGTTCGCGCTGCGCATCGGCGTGTCCGCCGCCGCGCTCGTCGCGACGTGGATCGCGATCGCGGCCGGCGCGTTCGATCCGCTCGTCGGCGCGATGCTCGCGGGCCTCGCGGTCACGATGGTGTTTCGCGAGCCGTTCGTCGGCGTGATCAACGCGTGGCTGCAGAGCATGACCTACAGCAAGCCGCAGCTCGTGACCAGCATGTTCACCGCGCTGGTCAAGGCGCTGCTCGTCTGGCTGCTGGTGCGCGCGGCCGCCGGCCCGGCGCGCTTCGCATGGCTGTGGGCGCTGGAGGCCGCGGCGATCGGCTTCGCGCTGCTGCTCTACTACCGCCATCGTAACGGCGGCACGCTCGGCTGGACGTTCGACAAGCCGCTGTTCAGGCACTTCGCGACCGCCGGCACCGTGTTCTGGCTCGGCCTGATCTGCATGTACCTGTTTCTGAAGCTCGACCGCCTGATGCTCGAGCGTCACGTGTCGTTCGCCGACCTCGGCCGCTACGCGGCGGCCCAGCAGCTCAACGAGAACTGGATCACGCTCGCGCTGATGCTCGCGCAGACCATCGCCCCCGCGTTCGTGTACCGCGTGCAGGACGTCGCGCGGCTGCGCCGCAACATCGTCCGGCTGATCGCGATGACGGCCGGCGTGATGACGGCCGGCGCGCTCGTGCTGGACGCGGCCGCGCCGCTCATCGTCGGCAAGGTGTTCGGCCGCGGCTACGAGGCGTCGGTCGACATCTTCCGCTGGGCCGTCTGGCTGTCCGTGCCGGCCGGCATCGAGGCGATAGGCAATCTTATCGTTCTCAAATATCAAGCAAAATTCGTGTTGCTGGCGAAATGGGTGCTCGCGCTCGCGATCGCCGCGCTCGTCAACGTGTTCGCGATCCCGCAGCTCGGCCTGTACGGCGCGCTCGTCGGGCTCGCGGCCGGCTATGTGGCCGCCGCCGCCGTTAATTTTTATTACATTCGTTTCAAGCTGCGCCCATGACGTCTTCCGCTTGCCCGCCCGTGCTCGACGACGTGGCCGTGCTGATGCCTGCCTACAACGGCCACGACGACGTCGTGCGCACCCTCGCGTCGTTTCGCGAGGACGCGCCGGTGCACGTGCTGATCGTCGACGACGGCAGCACGCCGCCGATCGTCGCGCCCGACCTGCCCGGCCTCGCGATCGAGGTGCTGCGCATGCCGAAGAACGGCGGTATCGAGCGCGCGCTCGAGGCCGGCATCGATGCGCTCGCCGCGCGCGGCTTCCGCTATGCGGCGCGGATCGACGCCGGCGATCTCGCCGTGCCGCAGCGTCTCGCGAAGGAGCGAGCGTATCTCGACGCGCACCCGCGCGTGGCCTGCGTCGGCATGTGGACCCAGGTCGTGTCGCGCGCCGGCGAGCCGCGCTTCATGCTGACGCCGCCGGCCGATCCGCGCACGCTGCGCCGCACGCGCTTCCTGCGCTCGCCGCTCGTGCATCCGTCGGTGATGCTGCGCATCGACGCCGTGCGCGAAGTCGGCAATTACCGCGCGAAATACCGTGCGGCCGAGGATCTCGATCTTTTTTTACGGTTAATGGAACGCTACGATTGCGCGAACCTGCCCGAGCTCGGCCTCTACTACGAGCTCAACGAGGGCGGGATCAGCGCGACCAAGCGCCGCCGCCAGCTGATGTCGACGCTGTCGCTGCTGCTGCGTCACTTCAACGTGCTGAACCCGTACGACTGGGCCGGCCTCGCCAAGAACCTGCTGCATTTCGTGATGCCGTACCGTACGCTGCAGCGGATCAAGCAGACGCTGTTCGCAGCGCGGCCGTCCGCGTAGTCCGCATCCGGCATTTTCGGCGCTTTATTTTTTTCTTTTTTTCATGTCCGCTAACTCCTCGCTGCGCATCGCGCTCGTCTGCAACACGGCCTGGGCGATCTACACGTACCGCCACGGACTGATCCGTGCGCTCGTCGCGCGCGGCGCCGAGGTCGTCGTGATCGCGCCGCACGACCGCACCGTGCCGCTGCTCGAGCAGATGGGTTGCCGCTACGTCGCGCTCGCCGTCGCGTCGAAAGGCACGAGCCCGCGCGAGGATCTCGGCACGCTCGCCGCGCTCGTGCGTCACTACCGCGCGCTGAAGCCCGATCTCGTGTTCCATTACACGATCAAGCCGAACATCTACGGCTCGATCGCCGCGTGGCTCGCGCGCGTGCCGTCGATCGCGGTCACGACCGGGCTCGGCTACGTGTTCATCCAGAAAAGCCGCGCGGCCAGCGTCGCGAAACGCCTGTACCGGTTCGCGTTCCGATTCCCGCGTGAAGTGTGGTTCCTGAACCGCGACGATCTCGCGACCTTCACCGACGAGCAGTTGCTCGCGCATCCCGAGCGCGCGCGGCTGCTGCACGGCGAAGGCGTCGATCTCGAGCAGTTCGCGCCGGTGCCGCTGCCGGCCGGACACGGCCCGGTGTTCATCCTGATCGGCCGGCTGCTGTGGGACAAGGGCGTGCGCGAGTACGTCGAGGCCGCGCGCACCGTGCGCGCCCGTTATCCGGACGCGCGCTTCCAGCTGCTCGGGCCGCTCGGTGTCGACAACCCGAGCGCGATCGGCCGCGCGGACGTCGATGCGTGGGTCGGCGAAGGCGTCGTCGAGTATCTCGGCGAGGCGCACGACGTGCGCCCGCACATCGCGGCGGCCGACTGCGTCGTGCTGCCATCGTACCGCGAGGGCGTGCCGCGCACGCTGATGGAAGCGTCCGCGATGGGCAGGCCGATCGTCGCGACCGACGTGCCGGGCTGCCGCGACGTCGTCGCCGACAGCGAAACCGGCTTCCTGTGCCGCGTGCGCGACAGCGCGAGCCTCGCGGAGCAGCTGATCCGCATGATCGAGCTGGGAACCGCCGGACGCGACGCGATGGGTGCGCGCGGGCGCCGCAAGGTGGCCGCGGAATTCGACGAGCAGCAGGTCGTCGAACGCTACCGGCAGACCATTCATACATTGACCGGCATCACCCTCTGAAGGAGCACATCAGAATGACCGCTAAAGGCACCATCCTCGTGACCGGCGGTGCGGGCTACATCGGCTCGCACACCGCCGTCGAGCTGCTCGACAACGGCTACGATGTCGTGATCGTCGACAACCTCGTCAACAGCAAGGCCGAAGCCGTTCGCCGGATCGAGCGCATCACCGGCAAGACGCCGGCATTCCATCAGATCGACGTGTGTGACGAAGCCGCGCTCGCGAAGGTGTTCGATGCGCATCCGATCACCGGCACGATCCATTTCGCGGCACTCAAGGCCGTCGGCGAATCGGTCGCGAAGCCGCTCGAGTACTACCAGAACAACCTCGGCGGCCTGCTGTCCGTGCTCAAGATCATGCGCGAGCGCAACGTGCGGCAGTTCGTGTTCAGTTCGTCGGCGACCGTGTACGGCGTGCCGGAGCGCTCGCCGATCGACGAATCGTTCCCGCTGTCCGCGACCAACCCGTACGGCCAGTCGAAGCTGATCGCCGAGCAGATCCTGCGCGATCTCGAGGTATCGGATCCGTCGTGGCGCATCGCGACGCTGCGCTACTTCAACCCGGTGGGCGCGCATGCGAGCGGGCTGATCGGCGAGGATCCGGCCGGCATCCCGAACAACCTGATGCCGTACGTCGCGCAGGTCGCGGTCGGCAAGCTCGAGAAGCTGCGCGTGTTCGGCTCCGACTACCCGACGCCCGACGGCACCGGCGTGCGCGACTACATCCACGTGGTCGATCTCGCGAAGGGGCACATCGCCGCGCTCGACGCGCTCGCGAAGCGCGATGCGAGCTTCGTCGTGAACCTCGGCACGGGCCAGGGCTACAGCGTGCTCGAAGTCGTGCGCGCGTTCGAGAAGGCGTCGGGCCGGCCCGTGCCGTACGAACTCGTCGCGCGCCGCCCGGGCGACATCGCCGAGTGCTATGCGAATCCGCAGGCCGCCGCCGAGATCATCGGCTGGCGCGCGACGCTCGGGATCGAAGAGATGTGTGCCGACCACTGGAGATGGCAGGAGGGGAACCCGCGCGGTTTTGTATAATCCGCTGTCCATTTTTCGAGCGATCCCATGCTCAGCTTCGCGTCCGGCTTCATCGTCTCCCTGCTCGTCACCTTGTTCATCGTGCGCTATGCGCATCTGCACGAGAAATTCTCGGTCGACAGCGACCTCGCCGGCGTGCAGAAATTCCATGTGCGGCCGGTACCGCGCGTCGGGGGCATCGGGATCCTCGCCGGAGTCGTCATTGCCGCGTTGATTTTGTCCCGGCGCTACCCGACGATCGCCGGCAGCATACTGGGAATCGCCGCATGCGGGCTGCCGGCGTTCCTGTCCGGGCTCGTCGAAGACCTGACCAAGCGCGTATCGCCGCGCGCGCGGCTGCTGTGCACGATGGGCGCGGCCGCGCTCGCGTTCTGGCTGCTGGGTATCGCGGTCAAGCGCATCAGCGTGCCGCCGCTCGATTTCCTGCTCGGCTACGTGGCCATTTCGGCATTCATCACGGTGCTCGCGGTCGCGGCGCTCGCCAACGCGATCAACATCATCGACGGCTTCAACGGGCTCGCGTCGATGGTCAGTTTCATGATGTTCGCGTCGCTCGCGTATGTGGCCTTCCACGTGGGCGACCCGGTCGTGATGTCCGCGTCGATCATCATGATGGGCGCCGTGCTCGGTTTTTTCCTGTGGAATTTTCCGGCCGGGCTGATCTTTCTCGGCGACGGCGGCGCGTATTTCATCGGCTTCATGCTCGCCGAGCTCGCGATCATGCTCGTGATGCGCAATCGCGAAGTGTCGGCGTGGTATCCGGTGCTGCTGTTCATGTATCCGATCTTCGAGACGTGCTTCTCGATCTACCGGAAGAAGTTCATCCGCGGGATGTCGCCGGGGATTCCGGACGGTGTGCATCTGCACATGCTGGTGTACAAGCGGCTGATGCGCTGGGCTGTCGGAACGAAGCATGCGCATGATCTGACGCGGCGCAATTCGCTCACGTCACCGTATCTGTGGCTGCTGTGCCTGGTCGCGGTGATTCCGGCGACGCTGTTCTGGCGGCATACCGTGCATCTGTTCGTGTTCGTCGTGCTGTTCGCGCTGACTTATGTGTGGCTTTATCTCAGCATCGTCAGGTTCAGGGTGCCGCGGTGGATGGTGGTGAGGAAGGAAAGGCGTGGGCATTGACGGGTGCGACGGGCAGCCGG
Source organism: Burkholderia latens (assembly GCF_902499045.1). Taxonomy (GTDB): domain Bacteria; phylum Pseudomonadota; class Gammaproteobacteria; order Burkholderiales; family Burkholderiaceae; genus Burkholderia; species Burkholderia latens. The sequence goes on from NZ_CABVPL010000011.1 coordinate 102,018, forward strand.
TGTGCTGCCGGTTGTACGGCTCGTCGTTGCCGACGAGCCGTGACCTCTCAACCTTGATTCGACGAGCGGAATACTAGATCCCGGCGGTATTCGAGCTCCAGCGCGGCAGCTGCGAATAGATCACGACGTTACCGTCGTCCTGAACGTAAGTGGCCGCGCCGGGATAGCCGTTGGTGCCGGAATACCAGAGCGGGACGCCCGACGGGCTGTACACGACCAGATTGCCATCCGCTTGCATCGCCGCGAATGCGCCCGGATGACTATAGGTACCCGAGCTCCACTGCGCAACGCCCTGGCGAAGCAGCACCAGATTTCCGTCCCCCTGCATCAACAAAACGTTCGCGCCGTTTCCGGAGGTAAAACTCTGACCGCTACCGAGTATGACGCCGCCCTTCCAGACCGCCGGACCGCTCGAGGAATTTGTATATACGCTAGCGGCGGTCGATGTGGCGAATACCGGGACGGACGATGCGTAGACCACCATGTTGCCATCGTCCTGCACGGCCAGATACTGGCCGAAAGACGAGTTGCTGGTCCCCGAGTTCCACAGCGCGTTGCCGCTGGGGCCGTACACCACGAAATTGCCATCGGTCTGGAAGACTGCATACGCGCCGGCATTTCCTGACGTGCCGGAATTCCACACGGGGACACCGTTCGTCGTGTTGTAAAGCACGAGGTTGCCGTCATTCTGCATGGCCAGCTCATGGCTTTTGGAACCCGAATACACGATTTGCCCGGGCCTGAGTGTCGTCCCTGCGTTGATCACCCCACCGTAGATCGGAGCCGTCGGTCCGCATATCGCAGAATACAGAACGCTGATGTTCGGTGTGCCCCAGCCGGTCACGAAGTCCCATCCAGCACCGGCACTGTATGCGCCGTTCGATCCATTGGTGATATCGCGAAAGGCCGACGGAACCGTGGCTTGAGCGCTGTACAGCATGGGCGCCGCGAAACCGGGATTCGTCGCGCAAGCACCGGATATCATGCGGGCCCAGGTCGCGGCAAACAGCGGTGCAGACAGGCTCGTACCGCCCACGAGCTCAAGTTGTCCACCAACGACGACGACTGCGCCGCTGTTCGGATCAGCGTCGAATGCGATGTCGGGCATACCGCGGAAAGCGCGCCCCCTGAGCGCCGGAACGTTCGACTGCCACGACGGAATCGGCTCGATACCACTGATGCCGCCGCCGCTGCCGTCCCAGGCCGTCTCGCCCGCGTAGCTGCCGTTCCCGTTCGTATAGAGCGTCGTACCGCCCACTGCCACTACATATGGGGATGTCGCGGGATATTGCACCGACGTGCCCGTGCAGCCGTATGCCACGCTACCTGAATCTCCGGAACTGACCGAGAATGTCTGCCCTTGTGCGACGGCGAGCTGGAATAGCGTGTCCATGGACGCCGTCGGCGCCCAGTTCTCGCAACCGCCGATCGACATGTTGATAACCCGGGCGGTGTTGTCGCTCACGGCACGGTTGATTGCAACGGCGATATCGCTCCAGGCAAACGATCGTGCAACATAGAAATTGAGCTGCTTGAGACCGCCGGACATCCCGACGATTGTCTGGCTATCGAGTGACCATTCGAGATTCGCACTGGTGTCCGAGCTTGACGACCCGGCATGGATCACCGAAACCGGCACTGCAGGCAGCTGGTTGTTGCTTTCAAACGTCGCCAAGTCGATGACGGGTTGCGTCACGTCACCCACTGCAATGATGCCAACCGTGGTGTTGGCGGCGGTCGGGGTGCTGCCGACGGAATAGATGGCGGGGAATTGCGTCGGACCGTGCCCGACCGTGACCGCGGAGGTGGTCGGCGACGCATTTGCCGTCGGCGCGACTGCAGTACGGGAGGCACGCACGAAATTCGGACGCAGGCGCGTTGCGGTATCGAGTCCGAGAACGCCCTGAACGATCCCGCGGATCGCATCGGGGACCGTCTCCGGGGCGGTGTTGATATGCGTGCTGGTGCCATCCGCCATCGCGACCGGTACGAGCGTGGTCTGGAATACACCGGATACCACGCCGGCCGGGGCATCGGCTTCAACGATCACGTTGTTGTCGGCGGCCTTGATATTCGTGAAGCCCTTACCTGCCAAATAGGTCTTCACAGCGGCAACCTGGCCGGCGGTGGGTGCGTACTGCGCGGCAATCTGCGCTGAGGTCAGCACAGCGCCGAAGTTGGGGCTGCCGGGCGTTCGCGCGTCCTGCACGAAGCGATTCAGCCCTGCCTCGTCGTTCAGCTTGAGCACGAGCGCGACATGGACCGGCGCCGTTGCGCTCATCGGCGCCGCGCTCACGGCGTTGCCCGTGGCTCGCAAAGCCGACAGTTTGCCGGCCTGCGCCGTAGTCGTTACGGTCGCCGTCGGACTTTCGTCGCCGCCACACCCCGATAGCACGAGCACCATGAGTGCCGCGCTCATTCCCCTTGCAATATGTTCCGCTTTCATCGGATTGGTATCGAACGTATAGCTCGTATCTGGCTTTTCACCTTTGTTATTTACGGCAATCGCACGGCTACCTTGAGGGAAACATAGGAAAGAATTGGCGTGCAGTCAAATGACCAGAGGCGGTCGCCATGGGGGGAGACGAACAAAACGATCCGTGCGTCGATATGAACGATGGGGCCGCGTGTATCTCGCCGTCGATATGCGATCACGAAGCGAGCAAGCACCGACCTTCATACGACTCGTGATATGTCGCGTGTAGCCAGACCGAATGGCAAACCTCTGCGCGATTCCTGAGGCGAGGTGGTGGCGCGGGAGGACATCTGATTACGTTCCTGCACTTTTCTGCGTTCACGTGGGCAAGGTCGAAGTTCGATAGTGTGACTCGGATTACCGAGGAGGGCCATGCGCAAACCCCGGCCCATGGACTCAGCGCGTGTGTCCTGCGCGATCCCGCGGCATACGCGTCAGGTCAAAATACGGATATCGCGCCCCCTCAGCATAACGAAACGTCACGAACGCATTCCGGTACCCCTACGACGTTCAAGCGCCTCTCTCAGTACCGCGAGCTGATCATAGTCCAGGCCATGAATGAACCGGCCTGTCCTTTGCCCGTCCTCGACGATCTCGTCCCTGACCCAAAGCGAATACAGTGCGGGATCCGCCCCCCGCTCTCGCAATGCCCGCTCGAGATCCTGAGCCCGATAGCCTACACGCCAGCGAATATCATCGCCTGCTTTCCAACGAAACTGGACCGGCTTGATCGATGCGAATGCGTCCAGCAATACGTCGTCAATTTCTCGAAAATCGGTCTTGTATACCTCATCGGAATTATTGATTACTCCGTTGGCCACATAAACCGATAACCATGGATTTTTTTGACTGCCGCAATTGTAGGCGCCACCGATCGCCGGGTAGAGATGTCCGTCATGATCGAGCACAAGACGATCAATCATTGCACCTGCACGAAATCCAGAAAAAACCAGATCAGATGCCTCATTGCCAGCTGTACCGCTTACCAATCTCGCCTGAACGCTCGCATAAATACCGGTATATGTCGAGTACGGCCCGCTCCATTGGTACGCAGGTCCAACGCCGGGAGCAACGCCAGCTTGGCTGACGATATTGAAATCAGATAAGACTTGGCTCGGATTCGCCGAACCAGCTCCGCCATAAAAAGTCGGCGCAACGACACTGACAATCTTTTTGATCGCATCCGACGAAAAATCCCATGGAGTTCCCACGCCATTATTGAAATAGGGCGTACTTAGCGAACTCCCTTGCAGCGTCCCCGCTCCAAATGCAACCCCAACGGAGCCACTATGGAAACTGTCGTTCACAGACCGCAACTGACCGGAGCTCACACTAATACATGGGCCAATGCAGTTGTAGTTTCCATTGACGGACCTGACCTCCGGCCAGTTCGCTCCAGCCCCCCCAATCGGGGCGATATTAATAGCAACAGCCGTCTGATAACTGTTGACCATACACCCTTCCATATGGGTATATGTGCTGGCGCCTATGATATTGAACGCCGTTTGCATACCGACATTGGGCCCATCGGCCTGACAGGCGAGGAATTCGATATTTGCGGTTGAGGAACACTGGTAAGCGACCCCATATCCATACGAAAAACAGCTCACCAGTTGAGTCCAGTCATCTACATTCTCAAGAGAAAATGCGACGCCCGCACGCGACAGGTTAGCACCTGACACACCGGAAGCATGAACGGTCAGGAACGGCCAACAGTGCACGCTATAGAGCCGGCACAAGTCGTACGCACCGTTGATGTACACACCGTACTTGCTATCGATGCGCACGTTGCTCATGTAAAAGCGACCTTGCGTATTACTCTGATTTGCCAGGACGTTGATCGCTTGGCCATGGCCGAGCAGCATCGTATTCGTGATAGAACAACCCGCGTCGGCCACCGAGACGCCGACCCCGGCCATCTGGCCGACCACCACCGTCGCCTGCGTATCATTCGTTACTGGCAGCGATAGTCCATCACGAATGATCAGCAGCTTGTCCAATGACGCGCCCCGAGCCAGGTTGATGACTCCATTCGACCGAAGCCTTATTTGCGAGCCCCATGCGTAATAATTCTGAGCGCTACCACTGAGCGTCTGCTCCGGGTTCTGCAATTCTCCCGCGAGACAACAATTTTGTGGAACATTGATAGTTGAGACGTTGTAGATCCTGGCAGCGACCGCTGTCCCTCCGGATAACCCGAACGAAGCCAGACAACGATTTATTGCGTCCGTGTCGTCCGCGGCTCCATCACCCTTTGCTCCGAATTGCTCAACAGCGACGAATCCACCGATGATTTGCAATTTCCATCGAGCTCCATCGTTCGCAACGATAACAGTCCCCCCATTATCGGACGAAGTGGTATCAGTGGCATCGTAGTGATATAGACCACCACCCCCATCCAGCACCGAGTAGTACCCTTGAACACAGACACTCCCGAACTGGGTATGGTCGATGTTCCGAAGTGCAGATAAATTGGGCACAGCGACGACATTAATTGTCATAACTCGATCCCCACCGGGTTGATATCCATTTCATTTAATCACAAACCCTTGGCAGCGAACAAATTTTTTCAATACCTAGCTATTACCCACCCCCTCTCGACCCATTAGCACAATTTTTCGATTTCTATTGAAGATGCCTCCCCGCCCCTCAAATAGTCCCACCGCTAAATCGTGAAGTGCATCGTATTCCACGGGGCACCACAAATAAAAAAGCGCCTCGAGGGCGCTTTTTTATTTGCGGCGCGCGTCCGACACGCCACGCTGCAGTGATTCTCATTTGTTCGACGCGGCCCGTACGTCCGGCACACTCTGCAGCACAGGTACAGCCGTCGACTGGTATTCCGGCACCCAGCGCCGCAGATCGCGTCGGACTTCGTCGTCGCTGAGCACACGATTCTGCATTAGCCACGGCAGCAATTCGTCGAGCAAGTGATCGGGCACTTCGCGCGCACGCGCGATCCGCAGCTTCGGGTGCGGCGTGCGTGTTGTTGTCTCGTCGTCGGCGAGCAGTTCCTCGTAGAGCTTTTCGCCAGGCCGCAACCCCGTGAACTCGATCCGGATCTGCCCCTCCGAGAAACCGTACAGACGAATCAGGTCGCGCGCGAGATCGACGATCTTGACCGGCTCGCCCATATCGAGAATGAAGATCTCGCCACCGTGCCCCATGCTCGACGCTTACAGCACGAGTTGCGACGCTTCCGGAATTGTCATGAAGAAGCGCGTGATCTCGGGATGCGTGACCGTCACCGGGCCGCCCTTCGCGATCTGCTGCTGAAACTTCGGAATCACGCTGCCGGCACTGCCGAGCACGTTACCGAAGCGCACCGTCTCGAACTGCGTGCCGTTGCTCGTCTGCTGCAATGCCTGACAGGCCATCTCGGCGAGCCGTTTGCTCGCGCCCATCACGTTGGTCGGATTGACGGCCTTATCGGTCGAAATCAGCACGAAATGGCGGACGCCGTGGCGAATCGCCGCGCGCGCGACACGATATGTACCGAGCACGTTGTTGCGGAGCGCCTGCCATGCATTGTGCTCCTCCATCAACGGCACGTGCTTGTATGCGGCCGCATGGAACACAATGTGCGGCGCATAGCGCGACATCACCTGGTCGAGCAGCAGTGAATCCTTCGCGTCGCCAATGAGAGGCACCACGGGCTGGTCGGGGAAACGCTCACGCAACTCCTCGGCGAGCCGGTACATCGCGTATTCGGAGAGGTCGAACGCGACCAGTTGCGCCGGTTTGAAACGGAGGATTTGCCGGCACAGCTCGGAACCGATCGAACCGCCCGCCCCTGTTACCATCACGACGCGGCCGCGCAGCAGCGCCTCGACGTGCGGTGTATCGATCGTCACCGCATCGCGCCCCAACAAGTCTTCGAGGTCGATGCTCCGCACCTGCGACAGGAACCCCTGCCCCGGCATCAACGCGGTCAGTGATGGCAGCACCATCGCCTTGATGCCAGCGCGCACGCAGAGCGTCGCGACACGGCGCTGCGTTTCGACCGATGCCGACGGAATCGCGATGATCGCGTATTCGACCTTCATCGCATCGGTCCAGTGCTTCAGGTCGTTGAACGAGCCGAGCACCTTGTAGCCGTAAATCTCGCGCCCATGTTTGGTGACGTCGTCGTCGAGCAAGCCGACGAGGCGCCATTCGCCCGAACGCGACAACTCGCGAGCGAGACTGGCACCCGCCGTGCCTGCCCCGAGAACCAGCACGGGCTTGCCTTGGCCGACGAGGCCGCCGTACAGGTAGAACTCCTTCGTCGCCCGGTAGAGCGCGCGGGCACCGCCCATCAGCAGGAACAGCATCAGCGGCGATACGAGCAGCACCGAACGCGGAATGATCGGCGATGGCTGGAACATCACGGCCCCGATCATCACAATCACGCCGCCGCCAGCCACCGCCTTCGAGATCCGCATCAGGTCTGGAAGACTTGCGAACACCCACAGGCCGCGGTACAGGCCGAACACATGGAACATCAGCGCGTAGACTGGCAACGTCCAGATGAGAGCGGTCATCGCGCCGCTCAGAAAATCTGACGGAACACTACCGTTGAAACGAACGAGATAGGCGAACAACCACGAGGCGACAACCGCCGTCAGGTCGAACAGGAAAGCACTCAGCGAAAGCCACGAGGCTTTGGATCGCAACATCGGCAGGAAACCTCAAGAGTTGTTTTCGGTGGCCGACTGAAACCGGCGCCAGCGCACGTCGATTCCCAGTCCGATACATGCGAGAACGCCATACCATGCGAAAAACAACAGCCATTGCTGCTGTTCAGGGCGGCCCTTTGCCCACACGGCGACGATTATGCCGCCGAGCATGATGAGGTACCAATAAAACGCGGTCCGTCGGTGACCCACTCCGGAGCGGACCATCCTCTGATAATAGTGCTCCCGGTGCGCTTGCCAGAACTTTTCGCCGCGTAACAAACGTCGCAAAAGTGTTACAGATGCGTCTGCGATAAAGGGCGCAAACACGAGCGCTGGGAACCAGATCGGCCACGCATCTGCACGCCACCCCCAGTAACCGGCCGCCCCGGCCAGGAACCCCAGCGGAATCGAGCCTGCGTCGCCGAGAAACAGGCGCGCCGGATGAAAGTTGAGCAACAGGAAGCCAAACGCCGCACCGGCCACGGCCGCGCCGGCCACGACGAGATCGGGCGACGGGTTCGCTCCGGTCAGCGCCGCGATTGCGTACGCACCGAAGCCAAATAGCGCCATGCCGCCCGCAAGGCCGTCGGCACCATCCATGAAGTTGTACAGGTTCGTCAGCCACACCATCACGAATCCCACACCGACGAGCAGCCACCATGGCGCATCGGCTGGATAGATGACGATCAGTGCAACCACTGCCACGAGGTGAGCGGAGAACCGCACACGGGCCGGCAGCCCGCGCCGGTCGTCGATCTGCGACATCGCGGCCAGTCCCGCGGCGGCGGCGGCAATCACCCACAACGCTGGCGCAAGTGCGAGCAGCGCGACAACGCAAACCGGCACGACGCCCCAACCGCCAACGCGCGGCGTCGGCAGCGTATGGAGCGAACGGTCGTTCGGTATATCGGTAGCAAGGCGCCACGCAAGGCCGGTCGCCAGCAGTATACGCAGGATCGCCGTGGACGCGATGGCGGCGGCCAGCGCCACCACGACCGCGGAAGACCATGTGGTGATCGGGAAATGCATGTCAACTATTGTTGTTGTGTATCGCGCGAACGATACCATGCGGCTGTCGCTTCGAGGCCCTGTCGGGTCGTATAGGGCGGATGCCAGCCGAGCACGGACCTGATCCGGCCGGTGTCGAGTTGCAGGCTGCCGGTGAGACGATCGACGACCGCACGGCGGCCAGTCAACGTCCCGATCGCACGCAGCAGCATCGGCGGCACCGCGATCAGCCGTGTCGGCTTGCCGAGCGCGTCGCCGATGAGACGCAGCAGCCCCGCAACCGACGGCGCATCGTCGTCAGCGACATGAAAGCACTCGCCTGCCGCGCGGGGATCGGTCGCACAATGCAGCAGCGCATCCGCGAGGTTTTCGACGTAGACGAGGCTGCGGCGCGCCGAGACGGCACCGAGCGGCAACGGTATCCCTCGCGCGACCGCGTCCATCATCCTCAGGAAGTTGGCGCGGACCGCCGGGCCATACACGAGCGGGGGACGAACGACGACGATATCCAGCCCCGCCGACGCGCCGAACTGAGCGAGTTCTCGCTCCGCCTGCAGCTTCGAGCGACCGTATGCATCCTGGGGACGGGGTTCGAATGCTTCCGACAGCGGCACACCGTCATCGCCTTCGCCGATCGCCTTGACGCTGCTTGCGAACACGATACGGCGGACGCCGTGTCTGCGCGCTGCGTCGGCGAGACGCATGGTGCCGGCGACATTGGTCGCATTGAACGCGGCGTCGGGATCGGGCGACTCGTCGCGCATCACATGCACGCGGGCGGCGAGATGAACCACGCAATCGGCGGCCAGCTCGCGCGGCCATACCTCGTCCAGGCCATCGAAATCGGTGGCGCCGTGCACCCATTCACGCACACCGTCGACGCAGCCGCCCCGTCGTCGCACCAGTGCGGTAACGGTATGCCCGGCCTGCAGCGCGCGACGGCAAAACGCTCGGCCGACGAAACCGTTCGCGCCGGTGACGACGAGATGGCTCATTGCGCTCTCCGGTCTTGTCGGTCGACGATTCGGCGAGACGGTGCGCGCGCGCCCGTCGCGCAGGCGCACAGCGTGGGCCGACGCACACCGGACCGCGACCGGCACTTGAGTACGGAAAGGAGGGTAGACACGAACACTTCAGGATCTCGGAAACGGAAAGCACGTCGGTCACCGGCACCGGTTTCAATCAGCGCTACGCGACACGCATCCAGCGGCGCATCAAAGCGTGCATTGCCGGATGCAACCAGATGGAAAGACAAGATGATGTTCGGGTTCCGAATCGGATGAAAGCGCCGGAGACCATTGGCAGCGTGTACCGATGGCGGCCGACAGTACCGCATCGATGCGCGGACATTGTAACCTTACAAACCGGCAGCAACCAAGCCGTGCGCCCCCGCATCCGTGACCACTGAGGCTACACGGGGAGGACGCCCCGGCGCTCAGGCCAGCAACGTACCAACCTTACCGACGAGCGGGGCGAGCACCCGTTCCCACCCGTGCTCGTGCTCGACGAAGGCTCTCGCGCGCGCCGTCATCTCGATCGCCGCGGACTCGTCGCCAACGAGTTGCTCGATGCGGGCGACGAATTCCTCAGGCGTATCCGCGATCAGCAAATCGCGGCCACGTTCGGCACCCAGGCCCTCGTGGCCCAGCGACGTAGTGACCACCGGAAGCCCAAGCGCCATGTATTCGAGAATCTTGTTCTGCACGCCTGCGCCGATGCGCATCGGGCAGACACCGATCGCGCCGTCGGACGCGGCTTGCGCAACCGACTCGACCCGGCCGGTCACGTCGACGCCGTCATACGCGCGAAATCTTTCCGCCAACCCAGGCGCGATGGATCCGACGATCCGGAAGCGATAGTCAGCGCGCTGGCGCAGCAACGGCAGTACGGCCTCCGCGAAATAGTGGCACATGTCCTGGTTCTGGACCGTGCGCATGTCACCGATGAAAACCAGTATTCGGCTCGCCATGCTGCGTGGCGTGTACGGCAAGCTCGACAAGTCCACGCCGTTGGAGCACACCATCACGTTCTTGCCTGACTTGCCCGGAAACAGGTAGTCGCGATCGGTACGCGACACCAGCACCGACAGGTCGAAATCGTCGACGATCGTGCGCTCGTAATCGAGCAGGCGCTTCGCCTCGATGCCAAACACGCGCGACTTCAGTCCGCGCGCGTTCTTCAACTGCTTCACCCGGCCGTAGTTGAGCGAGATCGCGTCCGTCATCTCCAGGATGCGTGGCTTGTCGGACTTGCGGACATACTCGGCACAACGTACGAGATGCACGAAGGCGCCGTCGTGGGACGGCAGCAATCGTGCCACCGCCTCGGCAAACGCACGGCTCCGGTAGTACGCGACCTGCAGCGGCGTGCGCGTCGGCAATGCGAGCAGCGTATTCAGGTACGATCGCCGTCGAGACAGAAAGACCCGTTCGACCCGGTCGAATACACCATCGTCCGGCAACGCGGCGTGCATCTCCTCGTCGGTCTCGCACATGCTCAGCAGCGTCAGCGAGTAATGACGAGACAGCACACGACAAAGATGGTAAATCCGCAGCTTGTCGCCGCCGATCACCGGATACGGAAACCGCGGCGTCAGCACCAGCAGCTTCTTCTTGTCCTGGTTCATGGCAGTTGCGCCCAGAAGTCCTGAATCAACGGACGCACGGCCGATTCCGAGAACGAGCGTGCGCGGGCCACCCCGGCGCCGATCGCAACGTCGAAGCGCGCGCCGTCATTCCATACCCTGCGAATCTGCTCCGCCATGTCATCCACCGAAAAAGGATCGAACTGCAGGCCGCAGTCGCCGACCACCTCGGGCATCGACGTCGTATTGCTGCACGCAACAGGGGTACCCGACGCCATCGCCTCCAGCAGCGGAATGCCGAACCCTTCGAATAACGAAGCAAAGATGAACGCGCGCGCGTGCCGGTACTGCTCGCGCAGTTCGTCTCGAGACACGTAGCCGAGCAACTCGACCGCACCTGCGAGCCCAACCGCTGCTGCCCTCCCGAGGAAATGCGCGTGATGTTCCGATTTGATCCCCGCGATTCTGAGCGTTGCATCATCGCCGAGCGCCGGGCGCGCGACCGCGAACGCCTGCAGGAGGCGATCGACGTTCTTGCTCGGCACTTCGCCCGCGACCGTGAACAGGTACGGCCGGCGCGCTGCCGCACTCACCGGAGCGTCGAACCAGTCATCCGAAATCATGCATGGAATGACGTGCACGTCAGACTCTCTCAGCCCGAACGTCTCGACCAGTTCCCGCTGGGTAAACCGTGAGATGGTAAGTACGATCTCAGCTCGGCGCGCCAGCCGCGGCACCACTTGGCGACGGTACACGCGCCCGGCGGTCTGATACAGCGACCTCGCCGGCGGCAGCACGCTCCACGGCTGCATGTAGATCAGATCGTAGATGACCGCGATCAGCGGCGTGTTGTCGGTGGCGCGCAGTGGGCCGGTGTTGTACGGGCACAGCAGATAGTCCGGCTTATGCTCGCGGCACAACCGCGGCAGTTCGACCTGCTCCCACCACGGGAAGAAACCGTGCCCTTCACTGACGCACGGCCATTCGTCGGTGCTCACGCCGCGGGGCGCGAAGCCGAGCACCGATTCACCGATCGGCGCCACCAGTTGACGGGCGAAGCGCCCCATGCCGCGGTAGTTGCCCACCATCCAGGTGATGTCCACCCCCAACTTCACGCGGTGCTCCTCGAAGCGAATTGATTCATTGACGGCATGTTCCGCCGAGGACGGCTTCGTAGACGGCCAACGTCTTCTCCGCGCAAGCCGGCCAGTTCAGCGCGCGCGCCCGTGCCAGTCCTGCCTCGCGAAGCGTGTCGGCTCGGCCGGGCTGTTCGACGATCATTCTCATGCCGTGAGCAATATCGTCGGTACGGGAAGGATCGACCAGGATCGCCGCGTCGCCCGCGACTTCCGGTACGGACGTCGTGCTGGACGCCACGACAGGCAGCCCCGATGCAAAAGCCTCCACGACGGGCAATCCGAAGCCCTCGCACAGCGACGCAAACACGAGCGCAGTTGCCGACTGAAGCAACGCGCGCACGTCATGGTCAGGCAGATACTCGAGCCAGCGAACGCAACCGCTCTCGTCCGCGCGCAAGCGCGCAACGAGTGCCTCGCAGCCCCACCCTGCCCGGCCAACGATCACCAGCGGGATATCGCGGCGCATGTCGGCCGGCAAGCTCGCATGGGCGTCGACCACTCGCTCGAGATTCTTCCGCGGCTGCAGGGTTCCGACGCACAGAAAGAATTGCGCCGGCAAGCCGAGGCGCTTCAATACCGCATCGCGCTCGGCCTGGTCGATCCGTTCGAAGAATCGGGGGTGGACACCCAGCGGAACCACCGAAATCCGCTCCGGCGCGATGCCGAAATGCTCGACGATTTCCAGTTTGGAATAGTCGGAGATCGTGATCACATGGTCGGCCCACGCGCCCGAGCGACGCAGCAGCCAACGCCGCAGCGCCGCTAGTCGGATCGTCGTCCATTCCGGATGCGACAGCGGGATCGCGTCCATCAGCGTCGCGATGACCGGTGTCGAGGACAGCTTCGGAATCAGGTGATCCGTCGCATGAAATACGTCTACGCGTTCCGCGCGCAGCGCCTTCTCGTCGATAGACGCCCACGGTGTCACGGCCCCTAGCACCGCCGCGATCTCATGCCGACCCAGATTCACCGGCGGCCGGGCGCCCGGAAAGACGTCGTCGCCGACGATCGCGCCAAAACCAGCGGGAACGAGACCGATTCCGCCGCGCGCGATCAGCGCCTGTCCCAATTCGCGCGTATACGAACCGATCCCGTCGACGCCACCGTGCGCACGGCTCCGTGCGAGGGCCGTCGTGCCGAAACCAACCTTCACTCACGCCCTCCGCCAAACATCCAGCGCAGCGTGCTTTCCAGCGGAATGTCATCGAGCGGACCAATGGCCGCCTGCAGGCGCGTACCGTCACCCTGCAACCGGCGCACTTCGTTCGCCCGCACAAAAGCCGGATTGACGCGTACTTCGATCGTGTAACCGGCAATCCGCTCCATCATCGCGATCACCGCCTTCAGCGACACCGCGCGGCCGGAGCACACGTTGAACACCCCGCCAGCCGGTGCGAGTTGCAGCAGGCGCCGATAGGCGTCAACGACGCGACGCACGTCGGAGAAATCGCGCTCGACTTCGATGTTGCCGAGTTCGATCACGCGTTCGCCGCGCTGAAAATGACTGACGATCTTCGGCAGCAGGAACTGCGACGACTGCCCGACGCCCGTATAGTTGAACGGGCGCGCGACGATGATCGGCAACTTGTCGCACCACAGACGCGCCATGTATTCCATCGCCAGCTTGCTCACCGCGTAGTCATTCGCGGGGTTGGGCTCGACCGACTCGTCGATGACTTCGACCGCCGCGTTTCCGTAGATGTTGGCGCTGCTCGCCAGCAGAACGGCCTTCGGACGACGCTCCCGGCTCGCGAGCGCGTCGAGCAGATTGCGCGTGCCGACCACGTTGGTGCGATAGATCGCATCGGCGTCACCGTGCGCGACGAACGCAATCGCGGCAAGATGCGCGACCACGTCCGGCCGTACGTCGGCGACGACCTGCGCGAGCGCCGCGCGGTCGCACAGGTCCACGCGATACATATCGGGCCCCGTCGTTTCGGAACCGTGCGTCGTACCGAACACGCGATACCCGGCCGCCCGCAACGACTGCGCTAGAAAGTCGCCGGTGAAGCCGCCAAGCCCCGTTATCAAGGCCCGCGGCGCGTCAGAACGAGAAGCCGAGTTCATTGCGACGCAGATCTGCTTCGACCATCATTGCGCACAGTTGCTCGAGCGTCGTCGCCGGCTTCCAGCCGAGCTTCTGCTTCGCCTTCTCCGGGTTGCCGATCAGCAGGTCGACTTCGGCCGGGCGATGGAACTTCGGATTGACGCGCACCACCGTCTTGCCGGTCGCGACATCGATACCGACTTCATCCACGTCGCTACCCTTGAACTCGAGGTCGATACCGGTCGCCTTGAATGCCATGCGGACGAAATCACGGACGGTTTCCGTGCGATTCGTTGCGAGCACGTACGTATCCGGCTCGTCGACCTGCAGCATGCGCCACATCCCTTCCACATATTCCTTCGCGAAACCCCAATCGCGCTTCGCGTCCATGTTGCCCAGTTCGAGCACGTCGAGCTGACCCAGCTTGATCTTCGCGACGGAATCCGTGATCTTGCGCGTGACGAATTCGCGGCCGCGAAGCGGCGATTCATGATTGAACAGAATCCCGCTGCAGCCGAAAATATCGTAGCTTTCGCGGTAGTTCACCGTAATCCAGTGCGCATACAGCTTGGCGACGCCATACGGGCTGCGCGGATAAAACGGCGTCGATTCGATCTGCGGAATCGCCTGCACCTTGCCGAACATTTCGGACGTGCTCGCCTGGTAGAAACGGATCTTCGGATTGACGATGCGAATCGCCTCGAGCAGATTCAGCGGGCCAATGCCGGTGATTTCCGCCGTCGTGACCGGCTGCTCGAACGACACGCCGACAAAGCTTTGCGCGGCGAGGTTGTAAACCTCCGTCGCGCCCGTCGTCTGCAGCAAACGAATGCTTGCCGACAGGTCAGTGAGGTCGTATTCGACCAGATGCAGATTCGGGTGCTTGGCGATGCCAAGCTCTTCGATACGCCAGAAGTTCACCGAGCTGGTGCGGCGATAGGTGCCATAGACCTGATAGCCCTTATCGAGCAGGAGCTGGGCGAGATAGGCACCGTCCTGGCCAGTGATGCCGGTAATGATGGAAACTTTCATAGTTTGAGAATTCATCGTAAGTTCTCTTGCAAAATCTTTATCGGTTGATTAACGGCAGTGTCACTCGGCCTCCGCGGAAACTTCCATGCGGGTGACGACATTCATGGGCTGTCGCGCGGGCAATACGCTGTCCAGCAATTGCCGGACGGACGCCTCCCAGGTAAGCGTCGGCATTCCCTCGGACTTCGGGTGCGCGCCTTGGCGATACAGCGTGAGCCAGTGCGTCACCGCCTGCGCCAACGCTTCGCCGCTGGTGCCATGAAAATAATGCGCATGGTCCTGCGCTACCTCACGGAACACCGGCAAATCTCGAGCCAGTATGGGCAGATGCTTGCGACCCGCCTCGATCAGCGGCAATCCGAAACCCTCTCCTTCCGAAGCCGCGAGCAAACAGCAACATGCGCCATAGACCTGCTCCAGGTATTCGTCGCTGATACTCTCCAGCCAGAATAGCCGCTTTCCGAACTCGGGATGTGCTCGCAAACGTGTGACCAGCTTTTCGACTAGCCACCCGGACTTGCCGACGATGACCAGATTGACTGCAGTACCTGCTTGCCAAAGTTGCTCGAAAGCCGCCAGCGCCTGGGCATGTCCTTTTCGTGGCTCAACCGTCCCCACCATCAAAAAGCTGGGAATCGCGCGCAGTGCCTTGAGTATACGAGGCGCGTCGCTCGGCATGCCAGTGCTCGGGTGCGAGTTCTGCACATCCGCGCCGTAATGGAACCAGCCCACCTCAAGCGCTCCCTGACGCTGAGGCTGATGCTCCTGCAACCACTGCATGAATTCATTCGCCACCGTCCGGGATCCGCAGACGACACCGTCATAACGGGAAATCGTATTCAGCCATCTCGCGAACAATTCCTCGCTCCCCGGCGCGAAGTAGTTGGGCATCTGAACGCACAGGAGGTCGTACACCACGAACTGGATGCGAACACCCTGACGCGACATTTCGTCAAGGAACGCTTGCTGAACGCCGATTCCGTACGGGTTCAGATCCAGCCCCAAAAAGACGTCGCCCGCCTGAAAGTCGATGGGATCTTCCTGCGCCGTGCCGGGGTCACCCTGCCCCATGAAGCGGGACCGCAAGCGTTTCGCATAAAAGTAACCCGTTCGCTCATGCGTCGCGTAAACAGGCCATACCTCGAAGTCCTTCGGCGGGTCCTTGAGCAGTTCGCTCAGAATACTCCGGACGACCCGTTGAATTCCGGTCCGGGCGTCATGGGTGACCAACTCCGATACGTCGACGAACAGCGCACGGCGCGTTCGCGTGGGTAAGCTGAGCGCTATGCCCTGCGCGACTTGACTCAGTTCCTCTTCGTTGCATTGACGCACCAACGGCGCGAGGGCCTGGAACAGCTTCTTGCGCGTCGACTTGATGCTCGGACGCGATTGTGTCGTCGGCAGCGCCGCGCCGTTCCGGGCAAGCAGTTCCCGGCAGCGGGCATACACCTCGTCCACCGTGATGTCGTCGAGACAGAAAAAGTTGTGCGGGCAATCGCGCCGCGCGGGAATGTGACAGGGCGAACACGCTGCCTCGTTATGCAAGACATAGCTGTTGCCGAACACCGGCGCCCATTCGTGGGCGGTTTCCAGACCGCCATAGACCCCGAGCGCCGTCACGCCAAGATAGGCCGCCATGTGCGCGCCGCCGGAATTGTTGGCGACACACAGCTCATGGCCGGCGAGATGCTGCATCAGTTCGGGGATGCTTAGCCCCGCTTGAACCACCACTTTTTCAAGACCATCGAAACTGAAACGCTGGGCTTCCTTTTCGCTGGCAAAGAATACGGTGACGCATTCCACCGTGGAATCCGCCGCCAGCCGGCGTGCCAGTTCGTGGAATCGCGCAATCGGCCATTCCTTCGCATCGCCCCCTGCGTAAGGAAACAGCGCAACCGCGCAAGCATGCTGTCGCGAAGGGGCCGCGAGCGGCGGCAAAACCACATAGTCGGACGGATGCGCCGGAAGTGCATCGACCAGAGCCAGCATCTGCTCGCTGATCGAAATGCGATTCAGCGGCGTTTCCACGAACGGCAGATCCTGATGCGTGGGCAATGCGATGTCGAGCTTGGCATCGATGGCCGGATTGAGGCTGCCGTAGCCAACCTTGAGCCCGGCCTCGACTTGTGCCAGGACGAACCGCGTATCGGGCTGTCGCCTCAAATCGATGGCCAGGTCGTAAAAACCCAACTGCTTCACGAATTCAACCAACGAACCGTCGGACAGTTCTGCCTGCAACGACGATTTGCGCTTGAAGTAGTCGAGCGTCAACACCCGGTCGAAGAACGGCAGAGTTTGAGCCAATGCCTGATTCCAGCTACCCACCACCACGTCGATGCTGGCCTTCGGGTAGCGTGCGCGCAGACGGGAAATAGCGGGCACCGCCAGCAACAAATCACCCATGTGATCCAGTTTGAGCAGCAGGATTCTGTTGATCTTCGGCTCGAACAGCGTAGTGCGCTCGAAGGTCACGGCTCGCGCTGTCCTCGACTCACGGGTCCGCTCGAAGGGAGCGACGGCCTGCAACACGAGCTTGGCGCTGCGATCCCACGAGAATGCCTGCGCCTGAGTCCTGGCGTTCTCCAGCAACCGCGTACGGAGGCCGTCGTCAGTCAGCGCCTGATGCATCTTGGCGCTGATGGCGGCGACCGAATGCGGATCAAAGAGCGCCTCGGGGCTTCCCATGACTTCCGGAAGGCTAGCGGCGTCGGCGGCGATCACCACAGCGCCGCATGCCATCGCTTCAAGCGGCGGCAAGCCAAATCCTTCGTGCAGAGAAGGGAAGACAAACAGCTGACACGTGCTGAATAACGCCAGCAACTCTTCGTCGGTGATGTAATCGCTGAACAACAACTCGTCGGCACGGAGACCGACGCGTTGTGCATGGGCGCGAAGCGCGCTCACTTCCGACTGCGGCATACGGCCGACAAACAGCAGTTGATGGTGGTGGCGCGACGTATCGGGCAGATCGGCGAACGCCTCGATCAGCCGCGGGAGGTTCTTGCGTGCATCTGCTCCGCCGGTGTACATGATGAAAGGCCTGGTCACCCCCAGGCGTTTCTTCAGGACCGCCAACTGGTCTGCATCGGGTACGACCCGAGTGAACATTTCGTCGCAGGCGCCCGATACATTGGTCACCTTCTCGGGCGAAAAAGGTAATGCGCCCAACGCCTCCTGCCGAGCGCTCTCCGAGATCGCAAGAAGGTGTCGTGCCCGCTTCAGGTTTTCAATGCGGTCTGCATAGTAACCACGATAAATTGGGTTCGTCCGGTATTGCTCGTCCGGGTTGATCAGCGGAATCAGATCGTAAAGTATGACCGCGGTCGGTAGCGGTTCGCCCAATGCCCCGATACTGACGACTGCATCGTCCCCCAGCCCTTCGAACAGACTGGTAACCAGCACGATATCGGGATCGAGCGTTTCCAGAAACGCTTCGCGCACCCGTTCGGCAACGGCGCGACGGGACGCATTTTGCGGGTCGACCCAGCGCATCGGCCCCGGCGCCTGCCAGACACGAATTCGCTCCTGCGGCACCAGCCCTCGAAATGCCTGACGTATCGGCCCGATGGTCTCGGGGAACAGTCCACTTAGGGCGAGGTAGATTTCATGGCGTCCCGCATTGCGGGCAATGGCAAGCGCCAAGGAAAGGGAATAGCGCCCGATGCCACGGAAGCGGCTTTCGGTTTGCGCTCCCTGCATGTCAATAACGATTCGCATGATTGTCCTACTTTACTTGACCTATCGACGCCCACGAGGCCGTCGTGCCCCTGGAACAATCCGCCGCAACAGCGCATCGGCGCGCTGACGGAAAAGCCCCATCAAAAGGGCAGCCTCGAACGGTAGCAGCGGTGCCGCGCCGTGCTCCAGCCTCACGTCGCGACATGCCCGCTTCGCATGACCGGTGCCGGCTCCACTCGTTTTCAACCACAAACAGGGTCATTGATCACGCACCGCACTGATCTTCGGAACAACACGCGCGCTCGGGTAGCCGCTATGGAATGCGAGCGCGGCCACGCGGCCTCCCCGAGCGCTTACCACGTCATTACCCACGATGTCATGCACCTGGTAATCGCCGCCCTTCACGAGAACGTCGGGTTCAAGAAATTCGATCAGTTTCACCGGCGTCGGCGCGTCGAATCCGACCACATAATCCACTGCCGCCAAGCCAGCCAGCACTTCGGCACGATCGCCAAAGGAATGGACCGGGTGCCCGATCCCTTCAAGCTCGCGCATCGAAGCATCGGAATTAAGCCCCACGACAAGAATGTCGCCCTGCGCACGCGCTTCGTCGAGAAAGCGGACATGGCCAGGGTGCAGTGTGTCGAAGCAGCCGTTGGTGAACACGACGACTTCCCCCCGCTGCCGATGCGCAAGCAGCAGCTTCCCGAGTGTTGCCGCGTCCACCAGCTTGGGGGCACGCTGGCGCGACGGATACAACTGATTGCGAACCTCGTCCGCCGAGACGACGTAGGTGCCAGGATGAGAGACCGCGATACCTGCCGCCACATTGGCGACATGCACGGCCTCGGATACCGGCGTACCGCGGGCCAGCGCCAGTGCCAGCGCAGAAAGTACCGTATCGCCGGCCCCCGACACGTCGAAGACGTCACGTGCGTGCGTCGGGATGCTGCCCTGATGGCCATCCTTGCTCACATACACCATGCCTTTCGCACCGCGAGTCACGACGAGATGTCGCAAACCCAGTTCGTTCAATGCGCGATGCGCACGCTCGAGCAGTTCGTCCTCGGACGTGTAGTCGCCGAATAGTCCGACGAACTCGGAATTGTTCGGTTTGAGCAATGTTGCGCCGCGATAGAAGGCGGAATCGGTCCGTTTGGGATCGACCAGCGTGGGAACGTTCAAGCTCGCTGCCATAGCGAGAAACTCCGGCAGGTGGTCAAGCGTGCCCTTTGCATAGTCCGAAAACACGATCAGGTCGTGATCGGATGCGACTCGCCTGAATTCCTCGAGCAGTAACGCCTGAGTACGCGCGGTCGGCCGCACGTCACGATCGACGCGAGCGATTTGTTGCGCACCCGCCATCAAACGGGTCTTTTGCGTCGTGCCTCCCTCGGGATCGGACACGAACATCGTCTGTACGCCGTACCCCTGCAGACACTTCTGAAGCTCGATTGACGCGCTGTCGTGGCCAACGACCGCCAGCAGCGTTGCATCCCCTCCCATGGCGCTGATATTGGCCGCGACGTTTGCAGCACCGCCTGGCCGATTCTCTTCGCGACCGACAGCTAGAACCGGAACCGGGGCCTCAGGAGAAATGCGAGAAACGCCACCAATGACGTAGCGGTCAAGCATGATATCGCCAACCACCAGGATTCGAGGTCTGATCGCGTTAGCGGGCTGGGGTTTATGCATGGGGAATATTCTTTCCAAAGCAGCACTTAGCATTGTTGCCGACACACTATTCTTCGCATGCGCGGTGTTTCCATCTATTCGATGACGAGCGTCGTCACCGGGATTCGGACGCGCGCACGGCGGCCCGGAGTTCGTCGAGCACCTCTCGGACCGACCCCGGCAAATCTCGTTGAGACAAGGGGGAACTGACTACAGTATTCGCCGAAGGCGCGACAACGGCGCGCAATCGACGGTCGAGGGCCGGACTCATCCTCACCAGCCGGAGGGCCGCACGCTTCAATGCCGGTCGCTTCGCCAGTTCCGCCGCTCCGAGTCTGAGCGCGCCCTTGATTCGTGTCCTGATTCCTGACATCAACCTGCGTTCGCGGATCGCTGACGTCAATCTGCGCAGCGGAACGCCAACCATGCGTACCGGCTTCGACACACGCCAGGACGTGCTGTGCAGTACGGCATGCAACACTTCATTTGCATGCCGGGCCTGCGCTTCAGCTTGTTGAGCCCGCGCCTCCACTGCGCCGAGCTGGTTCTCCGCATGCTGACGCAACTCCTCCGCATGCCGACACCGCTCCTCTGCCAGCTTGAGCCGGTCTTCGATCACCTGCCGTTGCCCGGCGTCCAGATCGGCTTCAACGGACTGAAGCTGCTCCTGGGCCATATGCAGTTGCCCGCTGATCATACGAACCTGTTGTCCCAATTGCTCGACGCTCGTTTCGGCCTTTTCCATCCGCAGCCGTACGGAATTGGTTTGTACATCGTAACGGCCCGCCAGTTGCTCCAGCGACAAACCATATTCGGCAGCGAACGCCGGAGCGAACTTCTCCCTGATTTCCGGATCGGCCGCCTTCTGGGCGACGACAGCGTAGTCGGGACTCGCACCCTGTATCACGTCCAGCAGAGACACCGCGTGATCGGTATTACGCAATGCCGGCGACTCCTGCAATCGCAACGTCTTCACCGTCTCGAATCCCCCATGCTCGACCACGAAGGACAGCAGCAGCGACGGGATCGGCTTCTGATGAGTAGGATCCAGATGGAAGTTGTTGGTCGCGACGGCGATATTTTCCGGATTCGGTGTTTCGAGAATCAGCAAGCCACCAGGCCGCAATACCCGCAACGCCTCCGAGACAACGATCTGCAACTGCTCGAAGGTAATGTGTTCGACGACATGAAATGCCGAAACGAGGACTTGACTGTCGGATTCCAGCGTCTTCAGATAGGCGACCGCATCGCCCTGCGTCGCAGGCAGGCCACGTTCCTCGCAGGCCTGCAGCATGCCGGCGTCCAGGTCCACGCCGAAAGGCGTCAACCCTTGTTCAGACATCAGCTCGAGCCACTCGCCGCGGCCACAGCCCAGGTCGAATGTGCCGCCCCCCGGATAGATCGCGGCCAGCGGTTCGACGAATGGCAAATACTGCTTGCGGATGCTTTTGATGAGATCCCGGGGTGCGTAATAGCGCTCTTCAAACGCCCGGTAGAAATTGTCGCTCACGACACCACCTTCGCTTGTGTCGGCATCCATGTCATTCCGACGAATTCACTCACGTTGCCGTTCACCATGTTGAATGTAAGGGCGTGATCCCTCCACTCGAAATTGTTCCGCATGTGCGTGCTGCCGGTATGCAGCGCCACTGCGACCGAATAACTGCCCGGCCCGATATTCGCAGGGAATTCGAAATCGACGGTCGCCTTCGCGCCGGCAACCACGCCTCCGACGTCGGACTTTAGATTATGCGTATTGGTGCCAAAGACGGTCTGGCCCAGCCTGTCCTTGATCATGAAGCCCACGACCAGATCCTGGACGGACTCACGACATTCGGCAGATATCCGCAGCGTGACCGGCTGCCCAACATGAGCAACTTCAATCGGCCTGCCCTCGCGATTCAGCAATGCAACCTTGTCGATCGTGACTTCGCCCGTACCGGAAATCGTCTGGACCTTGCCACTGTCGAGCACCTCCTGACGAACCTCCTGGTCCTGATGGTCCGCCAGCATCGCGTTGTAGTAATCCATAACCGCTTCGGGCGTCCCTTCCATCTCCAGCCGCCCGGCATTCAGCAGGATCGCGCGATCGCAGATGGCCTGAATCGCAGCCTTGTCGTGCGCAACGATTAACAACGTCGTACCCTGCTTGCGAAACTCCCGGATACGATCAAAGCTCTTGTGCTGAAAATACGCATCGCCGACAGACAGCGCCTCGTCGACGATCAGGATGTCCGGACGGCGGGCCGTTGCGACACTGAACGCGAGACGCACCTGCATCCCGCTCGAATACACGCGCACCGGCTGGTCGATGTAGTCGCCGATTTCGGCGAATGCCTCGATTTCGGGCATCAGCGCGATAATTTCCTCGACGCTGTAACCGAGCAGCTGGCCCGCCATCATGACGTTCTGGCGCCCGGTGAAGTCCGGATGGAACCCCATGCCCAGTTCAAGCAACGCAGCGATCTGGCCCGTCCGCGTTACGCTACCGACGGTCGGCTGCGTGGTGCCAACGATCATTTTCAATAGCGTGCTTTTGCCTGCACCGTTGATGCCGACAATCCCGAGTGCCTCCCCGGAACGAACGGAGAAATTCACATCACGCTGCACCCAGTGCAGCGTGTGATGCGGCTTGCCGCGCGGATCTAGCCACTCGAGAAGACGCGACCACCGCGTTGGATACTGTTTGTATGCCTTGCCAAGATTGGTAACGGTAATGGTGCCCATCAGAGTTCATCCACCATTTCACCCGCGTGCTTGCGGAACAGATTGAAGCCGGCGAGACACAGTCCGATGCTCAATACGAGCGGATACAACAACGCCAACCAATCCGGCCAGACGTGTTGCACCATCATGACCTGGAACGCTTCGATCACGGGCGCCATCGGGTTGAAGCGCAATAGCTCCTGTGCAGACGGGGACAAAATATTCGCCGCATACACGACCGGCGTCAGCCAGAACCAGAAATTCAGCACGATCCCGAAGAACTGCCCGACGTCGCGAAAGAACACATTCAACACGCCAAGCGTGATGCCCAGTCCGATGGCAAACAACGTCATCAGGGTCAAGACAGGAATGACGGCGAAATAGGACAAACCGGGGAAGTTGCCCGTGACGACGAGGAACACCGTAAACAGCCCGAACACGATCGCGAAATTGACCAACGCATTGATCACCACGATGATCGGCAAACACAACCGCGGAAAGCTCAGCTTCTTGAGCAGATTCCCGTTGTTGACGAAGGTGTTCTGGCCATTGCTGACGATTTCGACGAACATGCCCCACGGCAGCACACCTGCACACAAGTGAATGCTGTACGCGAACGTGCTGTCGACCCCGGGCAAGCGCGCATGCATAACGCGCGAAAAGATCACCGTGTACACGACGATCATCGCGAGCGGATTGAGCACCGTCCATGCCGCGCCCAGCAGGGAATTGCGGTACTTGGACTGGAATTCCCGCTTGACGCTGCCCAGGATGAAGCCTCGATAGGCCCAAAGGACTTTGAACATCCCCAGCATCACGCCCGCCCGTAAACGTCCTGGAAGCGAACGATATCGTCTTCCCCGAGATACTCGCCGCTTTGTACCTCGATCATCACGAGATCCAGCACGCCCGGGTTCTCGAGCCGATGCTTGTGGCCCGCCGGAATGTAAGTCGACTCGTTGGTACGCACGAAGATTTCCTGATCTCCGTTCACGACCTTGGCCATGCCCGACACGACAATCCAGTGCTCGCTCCGGTGGTGGTGCATCTGGAGACTGAGGCTGGCGCCCGGCTTGACTTCGATACGCTTGATCTTGAAGCGCGGCCCCTCTTCCAGCACCGTGTAAGTTCCCCATGGACGGCTGACGGTGCGATGCAACTTGTACGCTTCATGGTTCTGCTTCTTGAGGCGAGCTACGACCCGCTTCACGTCCTGCGCGCAATCGGGATGCGCGACCAGCAGCGCATCCGGCGTATCGATGATCATCAGGTCAGCCACACCAACGGCCGCGACCACGCGGTCCTGGCTCTGGACATAGGTGTTGCGGCTATCGATGAAGATTGCTTCGCCAATCGCGCGGTTACTATCCGCGTCAGGCGAAACCAGATCGCGAACCGCACCCCACGATCCGATATCGCTCCAACCGAAACTGGCCGGCACGACCGACACGTTCGTCGAACGCTCCATCACCGCATAGTCGATAGAGATGTCGGGCATCTTTGCGAAAGACTCCGACGGAATTTCGAGCATCTGCGCCGACGTGTTGTTCGCCTTCAGCGACGACCAGCATGCCTCGGCTGCCTTCGCGACGTCCGGTGCATGAGCCGCCATTTCCCCCAGAATGACGCCCGCCTTGAAGCAGAACATCCCGGAATTCCACAGATAGTTGCCCGCAGCAACATATTCGGCCGCCTTGTCGGCATCAGGCTTCTCGACGAACCGCACCGCGGCCCGACCTGCGCCGATCGTGTCCCCCGCCTCGATGTAACCGAAGCCCGTGTCCGGACGCGTCGGCACAATCCCGAACGTCACCAGCTTGTCTTGGTTCGCCAGTTCGACGGCACTCGAGACCGCTGCGGCAAAGCCGTGTTGATCCTGAACCAGGTGGTCGGCCGCAAGAATCAGCATCAGTGCGTCGCGCCCGTACTTTTCCGCTACATGATGAGCCGCCATTGCGACTGCAGGTGCAGTGTTGCGACCGGCAGGTTCGAGCATGAATGCGCCGGGCAGAGATTCGCCGAGCTTCGCGCCTGCGAATTCGTCCTTGCTCATGAAGTAATAGTCGCGGTTGGTGACCGTCAGGATTTCCCGGTGCTGTGTCCCCGCGTCGCTGCCAACCACGGCAGCCGCCCTGCGATAGGTTTTCGAGAGCAAGCTCTCGCCGTCCGCAAGCTTCATGAACGGTTTGGGGTGCCCTTCACGAGAGACCGGCCAAAGTCGGGTGCCTGCGCCGCCGGACAGGATGACGGGGATCAATATCACTTTCACTCCAGATTTGATTTTCCAACCGCGAAAGGAAGGCTTTTCCAGCGCCTTTCGCCTTTTGATTCAACAGTCTGTCGGCAAAAAATATCAGCCAGTTAGGCCAACTTAGTTGGGACAGAATTATAGCCGACGCTCCCTACTCGCCCAGGCAGAGCCGCAGTGCGTCGTCCCATGCAGGCATCCTGATGCCGAACGTCCGCGCAAGCTTTTCAAGTGCCATCCGAGAATTTGGGGGTCGCTTCGCGGGAACCGGATATTCGCTCGCCGGAATCGGCGATACCTTCGGCGCCAGGTCCCCCATCGACGTCCGCAAAATGGCTTCCGCGAAGCCATGCCACGACGTCTCGCCGGAGGACGTCATGTGATAAATGCCGGAGCGCTTCTCCCACCACTCGCCGACATCATCCGCCACCGCCTGTTGCGCGACGATATGCGATGTCGCGACAGCGATCATCCGCGCCCACGTCGGCGCGCCGATCTGATCCGCGACGACCCGCAACTCCGACCGCTCGCTGGCGAGCCTCAGCATCGTCAGCAGAAAGTTCTTGCCGCGCCGCCCGTAGACCCAGCTCGTCCGCAGAATCAGATGCGCGCACTCCGTCGCCGCAACTGCCTGCTCGCCCTCCAGCTTCGTCGCACCGTACGCGTTGACGGGATTCGTCGCGTCGGTTTCCGTATACGCTGCCGGCTTCGTGCCATCGAACACGTAATCGGTGGAATAGTGAATCAGCGCACCACCGCTACGCGCCGTTTCCTCGGCCAGGATGCGCGGCACATCTGCATTCAGCCGCCGCGCCGCGGCGACATCGGTCTCTGCTTTGTCCACTGCCGTATAGGCGGCTGCGTTCACGATCAGCGATGGCTTCACGTCCCGCACAAACGCGCGCACACGGTCTAGATCGGTCAGATCCAGCATCGATCTGTCACACGGAACCACACGGCCGAACCCCTGCAATGCACGCAGCAATTCGAACCCGACCTGGCCATTCACGCCGGTCACGAGGATCGTCGGTTCCGGAGGCACGCCACCCTCACGCATAAACTTCTGCCTCGCTCAGACGCTTGCCGGCAGCATCCTTCGCCGCCAATACTGGTGCCGCATCGATCGGCCACTCGATCCCGATTTCGGGATCGTCCCACACGATACAGCGCTCATGTTCGGGGTACCAGTAATCGGTCGTCTTGTACAAGAACTGCGCGGCCTCCGACAGCACAACGAAACCGTGCGCAAAACCCGGCGGCACCCACAACTGCCGATGGTTGTCCGCCGACAACATCACGCCCGCCCACTTGCCGAAGTTCGGCGAACTGCGCCGGATGTCGACCGCAACGTCGAATACCTCACCTTCGACCACTCGCACGAGCTTGCCCTGCGCATGCTGCACTTGATAGTGCAGCCCGCGCAGCACACCCTTGGTCGAGCGCGAATGGTTGTCCTGAACGAATTCAATGCCGGGCTCCACGAGGTCCGCGAATTCCCGCCCGTTGAAGCTCTCGTAAAAATACCCTCGCGCATCGCCGAACACTTTCGGCTCGATAAGCTTGACCTCGGGTAGCGCCGTTGCGGTTACTTGGATAGCCATGCGACCTGATTCGTGAGAAGGTTCCTGAGGTACTGCCCGTAAGCGTTTTTCGACAGCGGTTGCGCCAGCTTGAGCACCTGCTCCTCGTCGATCCAGCCCCGACGATATGCAATCTCTTCGGGGCATGCAACGACCAGCCCCTGCCGCTTCTGCAGCGTTGCGATAAAGCTTGCGGCTTCAATCAGCGAATCGTGGGTACCCGTATCGAGCCACGCATACCCCCGCCCCATGATCTCGACGTTCAGCGCATCGTCGGCGAGATAACGCGAATTGACGTCGGTGATCTCTAGCTCCCCGCGCGCCGACGGCTTGATGTCGGCCGCGATATCGCACACGCGGTTGTCGTAGAAATACAAACCCGTGACCGCATAATTCGAACGTGGCTTCTCCGGTTTCTCTTCGATCGACAACACACGGAACCCGGGGTCGAACTCGACGACGCCGTAGCGCTCCGGATCATGCACGTGATACGCAAACACCGTCGCGCCGCTTTCCTGCGCATGCGCCCGCTCGAGCTGCTTCGCCAGATCGTGACCATAAAAGATGTTGTCGCCGAGAATCAGCGCCGACGGATCGTTGCCGACGAATTCCTTGCCGATGATGAACGCCTGGGCGAGGCCGTCAGGCGATGGCTGCACCGCGTACTGGATGTTCATGCCCCACTGGCTGCCATCGCCGAGCATCGACTCGAAGCGCGGCGTGTCCTGCGGCGTCGAGATGATCAGCACATCGCGAATACCGGAGACCATCAGCGTCGACAGCGGGTAGTAGATCATCGGCTTGTCGTACACGGGCAGCAGCTGCTTCGAGACGACGTGTGTAATCGGGTACAGCCGCGTGCCCGAACCACCCGCGAGAATGATGCCTTTACGTACCATCGCGTGTCTCCTCAAGCGCGCTTTGCGTAGTTGGTTTCGACCCACTTGCGGTACTCGCCCGACGCGACATCGTCGACCCAAACCTGGTTGTCCAGATACCAGTCGACGGTTTTCGCGAGCCCCGTCTCGAACGTTTCGGCTGGCTTCCAGCCCAGCTCGCGCTCGAGCTTGCGCGCGTCGATCGCGTAGCGGCGATCATGGCCCGGGCGGTCCTTCACGTAGGTAATCTGGTCGCGATACGAACCGGCCGCCTTCGGGCGCGCCTTGTCGAGCAGGTCGCACAGCGTATGCACGACTTCGAGGTTCTTCTTTTCGTTCCAACCGCCGACGTTGTACGTCTCGCCCGGCACACCGCGCGCCAGCACTTCGCGGATTGCGCTACAGTGGTCGCCGACATACAACCAGTCGCGCACGTTCTGGCCGTCCCCGTACACGGGCAGCGGCTTGCCGGCGAGCGCGTTCGCGATCATCAATGGGATCAGCTTTTCGGGGAACTGGTACGGGCCGTAGTTGTTCGAACAGTTCGTCGTCAGCGTCGGCAAACCGTACGTGTGATGGTAAGCACGCACGAGATGGTCCGAGCCGGCCTTGGTCGCGGAATACGGGCTGTTCGGTGCGTACGGCGTCGTCTCCGAGAATTGCGGATCCGTCGCGGACAGGGAGCCGAAAACTTCGTCGGTCGACACGTGCAGGAAGCGGAACGCCGCCTTGTCGGCATCGCCCAAGCCGTTCCAGTATTGGCGAGCGGCTTCCAGCAACGTGAACGTACCGACGACGTTGGTCTGCACGAAATCGGCCGGACCATGGATCGAGCGGTCGACGTGGCTTTCGGCGGCGAAATGGAGCACCGCGCGCGGCTTGTACTCGGCGAACAGCGCGTCGAGCGCGGTACGATCGCAAATGTCGACACGTACAAATACGTGCTTCGGATCGCCGTCCAGCGATTGCAGCGTACGGAGGTTGCCCGCGTAAGTCAGCTTGTCGACATTGAGTACCGCTTCGTCGGCATCGCGCAGCCAGTCGAGTACGAAGTTCGCACCGATAAACCCTGCGCCGCCCGTGACCAGAATCATGAGACTCCTCGGTAGTAATGCGCGGCGGGCGCCTTTCGGCGACCGCCGCGTCAAAATTCGAAGCACTTGGCGATGGTCGCCACATCAGACCGCGGATTCTAACCGGTCGGCATGACCGCCAAAGTCATGAAATGCTAATTTTGTTCGGGAAAACGACAATTATAGGGAGCCGCGCCGCGCAAATGCCATGTTGCTAACAACTTGATACAGCGCTCCCCACCCTTGCCGCGAAAGAAATCTGCTTTCAAATCAACAGTCTTATAGAGAACCGCCATCCCAAAATGTTGCTGTATGACGAGTACTCTTCTTTTGTCCAGGAAACCCGAAGGATTTGCCTTTCATGACGCACACCCCCATCGCCATCGGCGACATCCAAGGCTGTCATGCAGCTTTCCAGTCATTGCTCGGCAAGCTTTCCGCCCCCGCCGGCACCCCATTATGGATCGCCGGCGACATCGTCAACCGCGGCCCCGGCTCGCTCGCCGCGCTGCGAGCGCTCGTGGATCTCGGCCCCCGCGTGACCGCGGTCCTCGGCAATCATGATCTCCACCTGCTCGCGGTCTCGGCCGGCATCCGCACCGAGCGCCCCGGCGACACGATCGGCGAGATCCTCGACGCCCCGGACGCCGACGCCCTGCTCGACTGGGTCCGCCATCGCCCGTTCGCGCACTTCGAAGACGGAAAGCTGCTCGTCCACGCGGGCGTGCTGCCGCAATGGGACACCACGCTCGCACTCGAACTCGCCGACGAACTCGAACGCGCACTACGCGCGCCCGACTGGCGCGACACGCTTCAAGGCCTGTACGGCAACGAACCGAACCAATGGAGCCCGAACCTGAAAAAACGCGACCGGATGCGGGTCGCGTTCAACGCGTTCACGCGCCTGCGCTTCTGCACGCCCGACGGCGCGATGGAGTTCAAGACCAACGGCGGCCCCGACAGCGCGCCGCCCGGCTACCTGCCATGGTTCGACGCACCGGCGCGCGGCACGGAAAACGTGACCGTCGTGTTCGGTCACTGGGCCGCGCTCGGCCTGATGCTGCGCGACAACATCGTCGCGCTCGATTCGGGATGCGTATGGGGAAATCAGCTGTCGGCGGTGCGTCTGACGGCCGATCCGTCGCAGCGCACGGTCACGCAGGAGCAGTGCGAAGCGTGCCGCACGCCAGGCGGCGAATAGTCCGCACGCGCGACGCGCGGGCGGAGTGAAGCCTCACCCGTCCCGCCCCGGCACCGGTTCCTCGGCCGCCGCCTCGCCCGCCGCCCCGGTGCCCACTTCGGTCGCCGGATACGCGTGCTTCTCGAGTTCAGCCAGCGCTTCGGGCGACGGCTTGCCGACCTTCGCCTGCATCGCTTCGAGCGCGGCCGCGATCGCGTCGCGCGCGGCCGCCGACGTCGTGCGGCGATCGCCGCCGGGCGCGATGGGTTCGCACACGTAAAGGTGCGCGACGAGCGGGCCGCCGCGCAGCACCATGTCGAGCGACTTCCCGAGCGACAGCTCGCCCGTGTAGGCCGGCGCCACGGACTGCCGCCCTTGTGCGTCCTCGTACATCAGACACACGGGCTGCACCGCGCAGCCGGCCGACACCGCGGCCTGGAACAGGTTCGCGTGAAACGGCAGCAGCGCCTGCCCGTCCGACGTCGTGCCTTCCGGAAACACGCACATCACGCCGCCGCTGCGCAGCCGCTCGGCCATCTCGTGCATGATCCGCATCGCCTCGGTGCGCTTCTCGCGCTGCAGGAACACGGTATCGAGCTTCTCGGCGAGCCAGCCGACGACCGGCCACTGCCGCACCTCGGCCTTCGACACGAACGGCGTCGGCCGCCACGCGTTGATCGCGTAGATGTCGAGCCACGACACGTGATTGCCGACCACGAGCGCGCTCGCGTCGAGCCGCGCGCCGTCGTTGTGCACGACGAGGCGCATCCCGCAGATCCGCAGCATCTTGAGCGACCAGCGGCGCGTGAGCTCGGCGCGGTGCGCGGGCGTGACATGCGAAAAGCGCAGCGCGACGATCGCCATGCCGCGCAACAGGTGAAAGACGAGACGCAGCTTGCGAAGAGCGGTCATGGCGAGGATCCGGCGTGGTTCAGTGACGCTCGAACGCGACCTGCCCGGCCACGAGCGTCGCACGCACGCAAGCCGGCAGTTCGTAGCCGAGGAACGGCGAGTTGTGGCCCTGGCTCTTCAGCGCGCGCGGCTCGACGCGCCAGTGCGCACGCGGATCGAACACGCACAGGTCGGCCGCGCCGCCTTCTGCCAGACGACCGGCCGGCATCTGCAGCACGTCGGCCGGCGCGGCGGTGATGCGGCGCAGCGCCTGCGCGAGCGGCGTGTTCGTTTCGTCGGCCCACTTCACCGTCAGCGACAGCAGCAGCTCGAGCCCCGTCGCACCCGGCGTCGCTTCGGCGAACGGCAGCAGCTTCTCGTCGTCGTCGACCGGCGTGTGATCGGAGCAGATCGCATCGATCGTGCCGTCGGCGAGCGCCGCGCGGATCGCTTCGCGGTCGCGTTCGCCGCGCAGCGGCGGATCGAGCCGGAACTGCGAATCGAAGTAGCCGATGTCGACGTCGATCAGGTGCAGGTGGTTCGCGCTGACGTCGCACGTGACCGGCAGCCCTTCGGCCTTCGCCGCGCGCACGAGCGCGAGCCCGGCCGCCGACGACAGGCGAGCGAGGTGCACGCGCGCGCCCGTGACGCGCATCAGCTCGAAGATCGTGTGCAGCGCGATCGTCTCGGCCGCGACCGGCACGCCCGACAATCCAAGCCGCGACGCGAGCGCGCCGCTCGCGGCAACGCCGCCGCGGCCGATGAACGCGTCGAGCGGACGCAGCCACGTCGTGTAGCCGTAGGTGCTCGCGTACTGCAGCGCGCGCAGCAGCACCTGCGTGTCGCGCACGGGCACGTTCGCATGCGTGAACCCGACGCAGCCCGACTCGGTCAGCGCGACCATCTCGGTGATCACTTCACCCTTCAGGCCGACGGTCAGCGCGCCGAGCGGATGCACGTTCGCCTGCTTCAGGTTGCGGGCGCGGAACTTGAGCATCTCGACGAGGCCCGGCTCGTCGAGCACGGGGTCGGTGTCCGGCGGGCACACGAGGGTCGTGACGCCGCCCGCGACGGCCGCGGCCATCTCGGACGCGAGCGTCGCCTTGTGCTCGTAGCCCGGCTCGCGCAGGCGCGCGCACAGGTCGACGAGGCCGGGCGCGACGATCAGGCCCGCGGCGTCGATCGTCTTGTCCGCGTTGAAACCGGCCGGCGCCGAACCGGCCGGCGCGAATGCGGCGATCTTGCCGTCCGCGACGAATACGTCGGCCTGCCGCTCGGTGCCGCCGGCCGGATCGATCAGCGTGCCGCCTTTGATATGAATCTTCATGCGCTGTCTGTGAATGCGTTGATTGCGTTGAGTGCCTGGATCAGGATGCGCGGAAACGGGTTCAGTAGCGGGCTCAGTCGCTATTGCCGGCGACGATGCCCATCACCGCCATCCGCACGGCGATGCCGAACGTGACCTGGTTGAGGATCACCGACTGTGGACCGTCGGCGACCTGCGAATCGATCTCGACGCCGCGATTCATCGGCCCCGGGTGCATCACGATCGCGTCGGGCGCGGCGAGCGCGAGGCGCTCGGGCGTCAGGCCCCACGTCTTGAAGTACTCCTGCGCGGACGGCAGCAGCGCGCCGCTCATCCGCTCGTTCTGCAGCCGCAGCATGATGATCACGTCGACGCCTTTCAGCCCTTCGTCGAGGTTGTTGAACACCTTCACGCCCATCTGCTCGAGGCCGCCCGGCAGCAGCGTGCGCGGGCCGATCGCGCGCACTTCCGGCACGCCGAGCGTGGTGAGCGCGTGGATGTCGGAGCGCGCGACGCGCGAGTGCAGGATGTCGCCGACGATCGCCACGCGCAGCTTCGTGAAGTCGCGCTTGTAGTGGCGGATCGTGTACATGTCGAGCAGGCCCTGCGTCGGATGCGCGTGGCGGCCATCGCCGGCGTTGATCACGTGCACGTGCGGCGCGCAATGCTCGGCGATCAGGTACGGCGCGCCGCTTGACGCATGGCGCACGACGAACAGGTCCGCATGCATCGCCGACAGGTTGTTGATCGTGTCGAGCAGCGACTCGCCCTTGCTCGTCGACGACGCATTGATGTTCAGGTTCAGCACGTCGGCCGACAGGCGCGTCGCGGCAATCTCGAACGTCGTGCGCGTGCGCGTCGAGTTCTCGAAGAACAGGTTGAACACCGACTTGCCGCGCAGCAGCGGCACCTTCTTCACCTCGCGGTCCGTCACGCTGACGAACTGCTCGGCGGTATCGAGGATGTGGTTGACGATCGAGCGCGGCAGGCCCTCGATCGACAGCAGATGTTTGAGCTCGCCGTTTTTCGTGAGCTGCGGATTGCCCTTCAGG
Organism: Burkholderia latens; assembly: GCF_902499045.1. Taxonomy (GTDB): domain Bacteria; phylum Pseudomonadota; class Gammaproteobacteria; order Burkholderiales; family Burkholderiaceae; genus Burkholderia; species Burkholderia latens. The sequence continues at coordinate 135,228 of NZ_CABVPL010000011.1, forward strand.
AAACCGTAGCGGAACCGCTCGGGGCTCGCGGCAGCAGCGGGATTGCCGGTGCGGCCAGTGGTGTCGGTGGTCATGGTGTGCGTGATTCCAACTATGCAAACGGGCCGCGGCGCGAACCGGCGGCCCGGGATACGGTTTCGCGGTGCGTTCAGCCGCCGTGCGCCTCGACGCGCAGCGTGAACTGCGCGGCGTCGTCGCGCGTCAGCACGAGCGTCGCACCGGCCGGCACGTCGACGGTGCCGCCCGAGAAGCGCGCGGCGACGGGCAGCTCGCGGCCGCCGCGATCGGCGAGCACCGCGAGCTCGACCGCGGCCGGACGGCCGTAGTCGAACAGCTCGTTGAGCGCGGCGCGCACGGTGCGGCCGGTGTACAGCACGTCGTCGACGAGCACGATGCGCGCGCCGTCGACGTCGAACGGCAGCGACGTCGGGCTCGCCTGGCTGTGCAGCCCCTTCTTCGCGTAGTCGTCGCGATGCAGCGCGACGTTCACGACGCCGAACGCGGGCGCGCCGAGATCGTGCGCGAGGCGCTCGGCGAGCCACGCGCCGCCGCTGTGAATGCCGGCGAGCCGCGGGCCGCCCGGCTCGGCGAACGCCGTGCCGTACGCATCGCGGATCTGGTCGAGCAGGACGCGGTAGAGCGCGTCGGCGTCAATGGTGCTCATGGTCGGACAATTGATCGAGATACTGTTGAAGGATCACGCGCGCGGCCTCGGCATCGAGCATGTCGGTGCGCGCGCGGCCGCGCACGTTGCGCTCGCGCAGCCCGGCCTCGGCTTCGACCGACGAATAGCGTTCGTCGACCCACGTGACGGGCAACCCGAAGCGGCCGTTCAGCTGGTTGCCGAAGCGCTTTGCCTGCTGCGTCATCTCGTGCGGCGTGCCGTCCGGATGCATCGGCAGGCCGACGACGAGCGCGTCCGGCCGCCATTCGGCCAGCAGCTCGCCGACCGCGTTGAAGCGGTGCTCGCGGTTCAGGTTGGGAATCACGACGAGCGCGCGGGCCGAGCGCGTCAGCGCGTTGCCGATCGCGACCCCGATCCGTTTCTCGCCGTAGTCGAACGCCAGGAGCGTCGCATCGCGCGCGCTCGCGCCACTCATGCGTGCCCTGCTTCGCCGGACAGCATCGACGAGCTGACGCCGAGCAGGCCCAGCGCGGCTTCGAAGCGCTCTTCGGCCGGCGTGTCGAACACGATGCGCGGATCGGCGGCGACCGTCAGCCAGCCGTTGCGGGCAATCTCTTCTTCGAGCTGCCCGGCACCCCAGCCCGCATGGCCGAGCGTCAGCAGGAAGCGCTTCGGGCCGGTGCCCGTCGCGACCGCCTCGAGCACGTCCTTCGACGTCGTCATCTCGAGCCCGCCCTCGACCGACATCGACGAGTTGTAGTTCGCGCCCTCGACCGGCTCGTGCAGCACGAAGCCGCGCTCGGTCTGCACCGGGCCGCCGAAGTACACTGGGATGTGCAGCAGCGGCTCGATGTCGAGCTTCAGGTCGATGCGGTTGAACAGCGATTCGAGATCGATGTCGGTGGGACGATTGATGACGAGGCCGAGCGCACCGCGCTCGCTGTGATCGCAAAGATAGACCACCGTTCCCGAGAACGTCGGATCCGCCATGTTCGGCATGGCGATCAGGAACTGGTTGGTGAGATTGATGCGATCGGAAGGCTTTGACATGGTTTGAATTTTAGCAAAGACGCCGCGACCTGACCGGGCCGCGATCAACAAGCAACGCCGCGCGACGCTGGCAACGACGCGCGCGGATTACACGGCACTCTAACACGCGCGCGGGGGCTGTCGGGAGCGTGTTGCAGGCCCGTGCGGCAAGGGCTGCCGCCGCGGTCGCGCCCCGTTGCGCGTCAGGTCCGGCCGAGCGCCGCACCGAGCGCTTCGGACGCCGCGGTCAGGTCCGGCGGCGCCACGCCCGCGGCGATCTTCAGCAGCGCGGCGCGCAGCATGTCCGACGCGCGGCGGTGCGCGTCGAGGCCGCCGTCGGCGAGCGGCACGCCATGCGCGGCACGCCGCCACGCGAGCCCCAGCGTATCGGCAAGCAGCGCCGCGTGGCCGAGCCCGAGCGCGCAGGCGGCCGTGCCGACGCGATAGGCGGCCGCGGACGCACGCCACGCGGCCCCTGCATCGGCCGCGGCCGGATCGGTCGCGAGATCGGCCATCGACGCGTCGGCCGTCTGCAGGAAATCCTCATACGCGTGCGCATTCACGGTCACGACGCCGAGCATGCGCGTGGGTGCCGCCGCGACCGCGTCGTGCTCGGCGCGTGCGGCGCCGGCTTCCCACAGCGCTTCCGACGCAGGCGTGCCGGCAACGTGCCAGTCCGCGGTCAGCCCGTAGTCGTGCAGCACGTCGACGAGCGCGACGTCCTCGGCGGCCGCGCCGAACAGCGCGAAATCGCGCCACAGCAACGCAACCGTCTCGCGCACGAGTTCGGGCGGCGCCTGGCGGCGGCCCTGCGCGTGCTCGCCGAGCAGCAAGTTCGTGCGCGCGAGAAACCGTTTCAGCTCCGGCGCGGCGGTGGCGCGCAGCGCGCGCACGCAGGCGGCGGCGAGCCGCCAGAAGTCGTACGGCGTACCGTCTGCGAGCGCGATCAGGGTCGTATCGAGTTCGTCGAGCGCCGCGTCCTGCGTACCGTTCGCCGCGCGCAGCACGCCGAGCAGCGCCTGCTCGTAGCGGGCGCGCGCCCGGCTCGCGAACCCGTCGGGCAATGCGCGCAGCGTCGCCGGCGGCATTGCGCGGCCGACGAGCGCCAGCGCGTCGAGCGGCACGCTCGCGCGCACGTCCGCCGCGCTTTGCGCGCGCAGTGCACGAAAATGGTCGAAGAGCACCGGCGAGCAGGCCAGCTCGCGCAGATTGTGACGGCCGACTGCCGCACGGAAGTCGTCCAGCGCGATGCGCCAGGTCGCGACGGCCGGCTCCGCGGCGGCGAGCGGCGCGGAGGCCGCCAGTTGCGCCGCGAAGCGGGCGGCCGGCAGCCAGCCGGCTTCC
>NZ_CABVPL010000012.1 GCF_902499045.1 Burkholderia latens
ACGGGCGTTCGTCGGGCGCGACGGGCTCCGGCGGCGGCGGTGCCGGCGGCACGGGCAGCGCAGGTTCCAGCGGGTACTGACGACCACGGTGTCGCGCCGGCCCGGCCGGCGCGGCGCGATGACGGACGCCGGCCGCGGCCGGCATCCGTCACCACGCAGGAGAACATCATGCAATCGAATTACCGCACCTTGCTCGACGACAGCGACTTCGACACCGATCCGGTCGATACCGACGAACTCGACACGACCGTCCATCTCGACATCGAGACCGGCCGGATCACGTTTCATGCGGCGTGGGCGGTCGCGCACGATGCGCCGCCGGGGGCGCCGCGCCACTCGGTCGTGCTCGCGCTCGACTGCGACACGATGGAGCGCTACGCGGCGCTCGACGACGCCGCGCGGCTGCGGGTGCACGCGATGCTGCACGACAGCGTGCAGGCGACGCTCGAAAGGCTGCCCGACATTACCGAGGACCTCACGCTGACGGTCGAGCTGACCGACGCGATGCTCGACGTCGCGCGCCATTTGCAGTGACCGCGTGACGCACGGAATCGTCTCGCGGCCCGTCGGCCCACGTGGCGGACGCGCCGTACGCGGTTGCATTACATACTCCGTTGAAATCTTTGCAGCGACCGTCCGGTGCGGCGGTGGCACAGGGGCAAGCCGGCTCGCCGCGAATTGCGGGTCGCGCCCCGGCGTCGCGCCGACTCCCGCGCACCCGGCCACGACCGGCACCCTGCACGGGCGGCACGGCGTTTGCTGCGCGACGGGCACGGCACGACCGGTGCCGCAACGAACCAGGGAGCGTTCCATGACCGGGAAGCTGGACAATTGCAAGGTAGCGATACTCGCGGTCGACGGCTTCGAGGAAGCCGAGCTCGTCGAGCCGCAGCGCGCGCTGAAGGCCGAGGGCGCGCAGGTCGACGTGATTTCGCAGAAGGGCGGCGAAATCCAGGGTCTGAGGCACGTCGACAAGGGTGAGCGCGTGAAAGTCGACCGCACGTTCGACGATGTGCGCGAAGGCGATTACGACGCGGTCGTGCTGCCCGGCGGCGTCGTCAATGGCGACGCGATCCGGATGGTGCCCGCCGCGCGCGAATTCGTGACGGCGGCCGTCGGTGCCGGCAAGCCCGTCGCCGCGATCTGTCACGGCGGCTGGCTGCTGGTGTCGTCCGGCCTCGTCGAAGGACGCACGATGACGAGCTGGCCGAGCCTGCAGGACGATATCCGCAACGCAGGCGGCAAGTGGGTCGATCAGGAAGTCGTGCGCGACGGCAATCTGATCACGAGCCGCAAGCCGGACGACCTGCCGGCGTTCAACGGCGCGATCGTGCAGTCCCTTGCGTCGCGGGGGGCCTGAACGATGCCGGCCGACCCCGTCCGCCGCGTGACGCTGACCGATCAGCCGCCGGAATTCGACGGCGCGGCGCTGCAGATGCGTTTCGTCGTCGATGTCGACGGGAAGCCGCTTACCTGCGCGATCACCGTCGAAGCGCTCGAGGACCATTTCGGTGCGCGTTCCGCGCTCGAAGCCGACCTGCGCGACGCATTCGAGCGCGGCCGCGACCGGATCGAGGCCGCGTGCGCGGAAGTGCTCGCGGACGGGAAGGGCGGTGTCGAACTGCACAGCGGCTATTTCCGCGTGCGCGACAAGGCGGCCGGCGACGCCGCACGCGCCGGGCTGTTCCGTTCGCGGAAGGCCTGACCAGGCGGCGCGGCGCCAGCCGGCCGCGTTCGTCGGCCGCGGCGCGGCGGTCCCGCGCCGCCCCGTTACACGTCATTGAAAACTTTGCAGCGGTGCCCGCCCGGCTCAAAGCGCCAGACCCCACCGCGCGCCGGCCGCATATGGACCGGCTTCGTCCCACATACTGGCACGCTCCCTGCATGTCTCCGTGATCGGCGCGCACGATTCGCGCCTGCGCCGACGCGATGCCAACGCCGCACCGCGTCGAGACGTCAATGGGGGAGACAACATGCTGACCGCACATGAATTTGCCACGCTGTTCCTGGTTTATCGCGCGCCGGAACAGATCCAGGCCGACCGAGAAGACATCGTGTCGCTGATGGAACAACACCTGATCGAGATGCGTTCGGACGAATCGGGCGCGAGCCGGCCCGCGCTGACGCCGAACGGCCTGTCGTTCGTGCAGTGCATGCAGCGGCACGCCGGACGCGGGTTCGGCAGCGCCGATGCGTGATGCGCGGGCGCTCGCGTCAACGCGCGATGGCCACCGACGCGTTGACCTGCACGACCGGCGCTTCGCCGTCGAACGGCGGCGCATGCAGGAAACGATCGATCACGCCGGGCTCGAACAGCAGGCAGTACGTCGAGCCGCCGTACTGGAAGTAGCCGATCTCGTCGCCCTTGTCGACGCGCTGCCCCGGCAGGACCTCGATCACGCACGACGACACGTCGCCCATCCCGACGAACACGGCCGCGACCGTGCCGATCCCCGGATCGTCGCTGTCGATCGCGATCACCGCGCGGGCCGCCACGGCCGTCATGTAGCCTTGCGAGTCGTTGAGTCCGGCCGGGTCCGGCCCTTCGGCCTCGGCAACCGAGTAGTAGGTGCCGTCGACGCGGTACGCATGCGTGACGGTGCCCCGCACCGGCGCGTGCCAGCGGTGATAGTTGTAGGCGCTCAGATACGCCTGGTAGAGATCGCCGCCGACGAAACGTTCGGCGAGCGGCAGCCGTGCGGGCGTGAAGATGTCGCGCAGCGAATACGGCTGGCCCTTGATCCAGAACGTGTCGCGGATCTTCAGGTTCGATTCCGTGTGATACGGCGCGGCCTCGCACGCGCTGATGATCACGTGCGGATCGTTCGGTGCCGCGACGGGCCGTGCGCCGGCGCGAAAGCGCCGCGTGAAGAAATCGTTCCACGAATCGAAACCCCAGTGCGGCTGATCTTCCCGGTACTGGAACTGCGACAGGCCGAGCCGCTTGCGCGCCTCGTCGCAGAACCAGCCATCGGGCGGCGACGTGTCGAGGTGCGTGCGCGAATGCGGGCCGCCGAGGAAGTCGCACCACACGTTCAGCACCTGTTTCAGATGCGCGTTGACCGCCGCGTCGCGAAACACCGCGTGGCCGGACGGCATGCACATCGGCCAGTCGAGGAACGCGTTCAGCGGGCACACGATCATGCTCGTTTCGCTGAACGGCGGCGTGTACGTCATCAGATGGTCGATCACCGTCATCAGCTCGCCGATCGACGTGTAGCCGAGCTGGCGGCCCGACTCGCGCGCCTCGTCGATCGCGCGCGTGAGGCCCATGCGCAGCACCGCGTTGTCGTCGAACAGCCGCGCAAGTTCCTGCACGGCCGGCGTGCGCAGCCGCTCGCCGGCCTGCGCTTGCGCTTCCTTCGCGATTTTCTGGCGATATGCGGCCATGTGCGCTTCGTTGCCGGTCATCCAGTCGCCGATGCGATGGCGCGTGTCGGGCGGCGTGCTGCGGTCTGTCGACATGGTCACCTCCGGGAAGGGTTGCGATACGAACGCATGTAGCAAGGCGCTTGCCCGGCATCCGGCACCGAAATTGCTGCGCTCGGGCGAGCGGTTTCTTCAACGATTCGGGAGAGCAGACATGAACGCAGCTTCGAATGCGCAACAGACGAACGATCCGGCGCCGGCCGACGAGCGCCGCGGCGGCGGACAACGCACCGTGGCGCCGACGCGCGCGCGGCCGCGCGTGCGTGCGGCGACGTCACGGGACGGCGCGCGGCGTGCCGAACGGGGCGGCGCGCACGGGCCGATCACGACGAGCGGCGGCCATGAGAGCGGCGAGCCGCTGTGGGAGGATGACAGCGGCGCGATGGCGCCGGAAGAGTGATCGTGACCGGATGCCGGCGGCGGCGGCGAAGACCGGTCGGCGCAACGCGCGGTAGTGCGCGGCCGGCAACTTGCCCGTTACGGCGCGGCGCGGGCCTGTCGTGACCGCGAACGTCGTCCACGTGCGTCGCGATCGCCGGCAAGCCCGCGCTGGGGGTGCGAACTCGCCGCGGCCGGGTGCCGGTCACATCGGCATCCCGCCCCGGCCCACCGCCTGCTTCACCCGCGTTTCGGCAGCCGCACCGCGAATACCGTTTCCGCCTGATCCGAGCGCGCGTCGATGCGCCCGTGGTGGCCTTTCGCGATTTCGCTGGCGATGTACAGGCCGAGGCCCAATCCGGCATCGGCCCCCGTTCTTTGCCGCTGGTCCGCGCCGCGTTGAAGCGGATCGAAGATGCGCTCGAGCGTGAGCGGATCCAGCGCGGGCCCACGGTTGCCGACCTCGATGAGCACTTCCGTCGCGCTCGACGTCGCGCTCACGCGTACCGGCGCATCCGGCGTTCCGTACTTGAGCGCGTTGCCCAGCAGGTTGCTCAGCAGTTGCTGCATGCGCCGGTCATCCCAGTTGCCGCGCAGGTCGCCGCTGATGTCGACGTTGATTTCGCGACCAGGATGCGCCGCCTGCAGTTCGTCGACCACATTCGCGACGACATCCTCGAGATCGATCTCGCGAGGATCGACCGGGATGCCGAGCCCGAGCTGGGTTCGGTTGAAGTCGCAGAGATCGTCGAGCAGCGCCTGCATGCGGCCGCCGCTCCTGATCAGCCGGCCGGCGGCCTCCGTTATTTCCTCGCCCGCATTGAGCGCCGCCAGATAGGAGGCGGTCAGCTGGATCGTTTGCAGCGGCGTGCGCATGTCGTGGCCGAGCATGCCGAGCAACAGGTTGCGAGCCTGTTCGACCTGTTCGGTAAAGAACGAGACGGACTCCGCGAGCGCCTGGTCGATCGCCTCGTTGAAGCGAATCATGTCGTCGAGATGCGGCGGGCTCGGCCGGCACGCGTCGAGCCACAACGACAGCACGCTCGCACGCAACGCGCGATATTCGGCCGCCAGCTGATTGATGTTGAAGCCGCGGCGCGCGCGCAGCACCGCATGCGTCTGCGCGGCGGTCTCGGTTGCATTCACCGGTTCGGGCGCGCGTCCCAGCGATTTCTCGCGTTGCGCTTCGCGGGTTTGCGGGCTCGCGATGTCCTTCGCGATGGCCTCCAGGATCTGGCGCGCGTGGTCGCGCAGCGCGAGCGAATCCATGCTCCTGGCGGCCGGCAGCAGCGTGGCCGCAAACGCTTCCCACTGCACGAGGATCGGCTCCATGTCCCGAACGATGAAATCAGCTAGACGCATGTCGCCCCTCAAGACGGAATTGAACGGTGAATGCTGCGGTGTCGGGCACGATATCACGTCATTGCCGGCGACCGGCGGCGTGACGCCACCGATCCATTGCCGATCGGCCACAGGAACAAGACGGCCATTCCATCTCTTCGATATTTCGAGTATTATCGAAATATGGAAACCACGCAGACCGTCTCCGCGCTCGCGGCCCTCGCGCACGAATCGCGCCTTGCCGTGTTCCGCACGCTCGTGCAGGCCGGCCCCGGCGGCTTGCCGGCCGGCCAGATCGCGACACGCCTCGACGTGCCGCCGTCGTCGCTATCGTTTCATCTGAAGGAACTCGCGCGAGCGCAACTCGTGACGAGCCGGCAGGAAGGCCGCTTCGTGATCTATTGCGCGAACTTCACGACGATGAACGCGCTCATCGGCTACCTCACCGAGAACTGCTGCGGCGGCAATCCGTGCTCGCCGGTGGCCGCCTGTCCGACCGCCTGCTCCGAGCCGGCTTGACCCCGCATTCGTTCCCGCCGATGACCACCAACGTCCTGATCCTTTGCACGCACAATTCCGCGCGCAGCGTGCTCGCCGAGGGAATGCTGAACCACTGGGCGCGCAAACTCGGCCGCGACGTGCGCGCGTTCAGCGCGGGGAGCGCGCCGAGCGGCAGGTTGAATCCGTTCGCGCTGGACGTGCTGACCGGCGCCGGCGTCGATATCGCCGGATACCGCAGCAAAAGCTGGGACGAATTCATCGGCGACGGTGCGCCGGAAATGCGCATCGTGATCACGGTGTGCGACAGCGCGGCCGCGCAGACGTGCCCATACTGGCCCGGCAGCCCGGTAACGGTGCATTGGGGTTACGCGGATCCGTCGAACGCATTGGGCGGCGATGCAGGCAAGCGGCTCGCGTTCGAGCTGACGCGCGAGGCGCTCGGCTACCGGATGCTGCAACTGCTGGCGCTGCCGCTCGCGCGTATGAGCAACGCCGAACTCGACGCGGCGCTGAACGACATCTCGAGAAACTGAGTGCGCCGCATCGCAGCGCGGCCGAACCGGCGCGCCGTGGGCGTTTGCCCCGTACCGGATCCTGTCCGATGAACACGTCCAACGTCATTCCGCCTCGCGATGCTGTCGCGAAGCCGGCGATCAATTTCTTCGAACGTTACCTGACGGTATGGGTCGCGCTGTGCATCGTCGCCGGCATCGCGCTGGGCCAAATGCTGCCCGGCGTATTCCAGCGGATCGGCCGCATCGAATACGCGCGGGTGAACCTGCCGGTCGGGCTGCTGATCTGGGTGATGATCGTCCCGATGCTCGTGAAGGTCGACTTCGGCGCGCTGCATGAGGTGCGGCGTCACGTGAAGGGAATCGGCGTCACGCTGGTCGTGAACTGGCTCGTCAAACCGTTCTCGATGGCGTTCCTCGGCTGGCTGTTCGTGCGGCACCTGTTCGCGCCGATGCTGCCCGCGGCGCAGCTCGACAGCTACATCGCCGGCCTGATCCTGCTGGCCGCCGCGCCGTGCACCGCGATGGTGTTCGTATGGAGCCGGCTGACGGGCGGCGATCCGCTGTTTACGCTGTCGCAGGTCGCGCTGAACGACAGCATCATGGTGATCGCGTTCGCGCCGCTCGTCGGGCTGCTGCTCGGGATGTCCGCGATTACCGTGCCGTGGGCGACGCTGCTCACGTCGGTGGTGCTCTACATCGTGATCCCGGTGCTGCTCGCGCAGCTGTGGCGCAGACGGCTGCTGGCGCACGGGCACGCAGCGTTCGACGCCGCGATCGCGCGGGTCGGCCCGTGGTCGATCGCCGCGCTGCTCGCGACGCTGGTGCTGCTGTTCGCGTTCCAGGGCGAAGCGATCCTGGCGCAACCGCTCGTCATCGCGTTGCTCGCGGTGCCGGTCCTGGTCCAGGTGTTCCTCAATGCGGCGCTTGCTTACGGGCTCAATCGCGCGATCGGCGAGCGGCACGACGTCGCGTGCCCGTCCGCGCTGATCGGCGCGTCCAACTTCTTCGAGCTTGCCGTCGCGGCCGCGATCAGCCTGTTCGGTTTTCATTCCGGCGCGGCGCTGGCGACCGTCGTCGGCGTGCTGATCGAGGTGCCGGCGATGCTGCTCGTGGTGCGCGTCGTGAACCGGTCGAAGGCCTGGTACGAGCGCGCTTGACGCGCCCGCGGAAGGTTTGGCGCGGCCCTCGCGACGTCCGTCGTGTGCCGGGCCTGCAGGTTGTGCCGCGCGCGACGCCGGCGCAGCAACGTGTGCCGCCGCGCGCGCCGCGATCGCAAGCGGCGGCGCGAGCGGGCGCGATCGTCGCGTATCGCGGACCGGTTCATTCCCTGTCGCCTGCCGCCACCAGCACCGCCACCGGCAACGCCGCCAGACACCGATCGAGCCGCAGCGTGCCGTCGTCCGACGCATCGATTTCGCCGCCGTCGCTCAACCAGTCGCGCCAGCGCTTCGCGGCACCGCGCGGCAACACGACCGCGGTTTCCCCCCATTTGCCCGGCTCGACGCGCGGCAATCCCGGCGTGTCGCCGAGCAGCCGGCACGCGAGCCGCGTCACGACCACGACGACCGTCACGCCTTCACCGCACCGCGCGAACGCCACCGCATGCCGGCCGAGCGTGCCGCGCACGCGCAGCGGCACGTACGCGCCGTCCGCGAACACTGCCGGCCAGCGCGCGCGCAGCGCAAGCATCCGCTCGACGAGCGCCCGCTTCACGCGCGCATCGGGCCACGTCGGCAGATACGCGGCGACCGGCTCGTCGACGCGCTCGGCCGCGAGTGCCGCGAACGGCACGTCGCGCCGGTTGTCCGGATCGACGAGCGAGTGATCCCATCGCTCGGTACCTTGGTACAGGTCGGGCACGCCCGGCGACGCCATCCGCAGCGCCGCCTGCGCGAGACTGTTGACGACGCCGGCCGGCGCGATCCGCGCGACGAACGCATGGAGCCGGTGCACGAAATCGCCTGCGCCGTGCGGCGTCAGGATCGCGCGGACGAACTGCTCGCACGCGCGCTCGTAGTCCGCGTCGGGCGCGAGCCAGTCCGTCTGCCGTTTCGCTTCGCGCAGCGCTTTCGTCTGCCAGCGCACCACGCGCTCCGCGAGCGCCGCAAGTCCGGCTGCATCGTCGGGCGCGAGCGCCGGCGGCCAGCAGCCGGCGAGCGTCTGGTACAGCATCGCTTCCGCGGCCGGCCCCGGCGTCCACGCGAGATCGCGATGTGCGCCGCCGCGTTGCCGCTGGTTCAGCGTCGACCAGTCGAGCGACACCGCGCGCCACAGGTCCGGCACTTCGCTCAGCACCGCGAGCCGCGCGCGCGCATCCTCGCCGCGCTTGTGATCGTGCGTCGCGGTCGCGACGAGCGTGTGCGGCACGGTGCGCGCGCGACGCCGGTTGCGCGCATGGAACGCGCCGCGCGACACGCTGAAGTCGCCAGCGTCGGCGCCAACTTCGTTGCGCGACAGCAGACGCCCATACCGATAGTTGGCCGTGTCCTCGACGCCTTTCGCGGCGAGCGGCGCGGTGAGCTGCGCGAACGCGACGCGCGCGGCGGCGAGCGCGGCGGCATCGGCGCGCGGTACGCGCGTGCCGCGGAGCCCGAGCCAGCCGGCGACGCGCTCCAGCGCATAGCGGTCCGACGGATCGATCGCGGCGCATGCGGCGTCGTACGCGCGTTCGAGCACGCGACGATCGGCAGCGCCCGGCTCGTCGCCGTGCGCCGGATACATCCGGTAGACGGGCAGATGCACGGCGAGCTCGCCCAGCATGCGATGAATCGCGATGCGGCTGACGTCGCGCGTCGCGGGCGCCGCGCGCGCAATGCGGTGCAATGCCCGCGCGACACGCTCGTGCTCGCCGGCGAGCTGCCGCTTCAGCACGCGCCGCTTGCCGGCGACCGCTTCGTCGGCGAACGAGCGCGCGGACCCCGACACGGCCGCCCAGTGCGCGCCGAGTGGCTCCGCGCCGGCCGGATCGTGCAGCAGCGCGGCGACGTCGTTCATGAAGTCGTAGCCCGTCGTGCCGTTGACGTGCCAGTCGTCGCGCAGCGTCTCGCCCGGCGCGAGAATCTTCTCGACGACGATGTACGGCCTCGCGTCGCGCTGTTCGGCGAGTCGCGCATGCAGGCGCCGGCAATACGCGCGCGGGTCGGCGAGGCCATCGACGTGATCGACGCGCAGGCCGTCGACGTCGCCGGCCGCGTGCAGCGCGAGCGGCAGCGCGTGCACCGCGTCGAACACCGCGTCGTCGTCGACGCGCACGGCCGCGAGCGTCGCGATGTCGAAGAAGCGCCGCCAGTTCAGTTCGTCGGCGGCCGTGCGCCACCACGCGAGCCGGTAGTGCTGGCGTTCGAGCAGGTGGTGCAGGCATGCGCGCGAGCGCGCGCGGCGCGGGTCGGCGCCGCGCAATACCGCGTCGAACGCATGCGGCCCGTGCGCGGCCGCGTAGTCGCGCAGCGCCGCGTGCGCGGCCGCGAGGCGCGCGCTGCCGCGCACCGGCGCCGCGGCGAAGCGTTCGGCGAGCGCGTTCAGGTCCGCGCGGTTCGCGATGCGCAGGATCTCCGCGTACGTCGACGCGGCCACCGGCAGCGTCCGGCCCGGACACGCGATGAAGAAGCGCCCGGCCGCCGCATCGGCGCCGAGCGTGATGTCGCCGGCGGCGAGCGCGTCGCCGTACGGCGCGCCGAGGCACGGCAGCAGCACCTTGCCGTCGAGCGCGGGATCGGGCGGATGCCAGTCGATGTCGAAGTAGTGCGCGTACGGGCTCGCGGGCCCCCATTCGAGCACGTCGTTCCACCAGCCGTTCGACGTGCCGCCGACGCCCATGTGGTTCGGCACGATGTCGATGATCACGCCGAGGCCGCGCGCGCGCAGCGCATCGACGAGACGCCGGAAGCCGGCTTCGCCGCCGAGTTCCGCGCTGATCGCGCGATGGTCGACGGTGTCGTAGCCGTGCAGCGAGCCGGGTTCGGCCGTCGTGATCGGCGACAGGTACAGGTGGCTCACGCCGAGCCGCGCGAAATAGTCCGCATGCGCGGCCGCGTCGTCGAACGTGAAGCCCGCATGCAGCTGCAGCCGCAACGTCGCGCGCGGCGTCATGCGTCGTCCTCCGGCGCCCGGCGCGCGTGCTCGATCGCGGCGATGCGCGTGCGCACGTCGGCGTCGAACAGCGCGCCAACGGCGCGCGGCAGCCGGCGCAGCCAGTTCGGATGGCCGCACGGCGGGCCGGGGAGGTTCGGCTGCGCGTCGAGCGCGAGCAAGTCCTCGAGCGGCACGATCGCGAGCGGCGCCGGGCTGCGCGCGACGTAGGAGAGCATCGCGTCGACGGGCGGCGCATCGGCTGCCGGGACCGGCGCGCCGGATGCCGCGCATCCGGCTTGTTGCAGCGCGCGCCATAGCGCGGCGCGATCGGTCGCGCGCTCGGCTTCGGCGGACGACGCAGATGCGCCCAATTCGGCGGCTGCCGCGAGGTCGGGGTCGGGCGGCGACGGGTCGTACGTGCCGGCGTCGGCGCGTTCGTCGCCGGCATCGTCACGCAGCAGCGGCGCGTTTCGCTCGTCGCCGTCCGAGTCGTGCGCGGCGGCAGCGAGCCCGACGTCGTCGCACGCACGTTGCGGGGTTTCGTCGTTCGTCGCCGCGCGCCGCCGCCATTCGAGATCGACGCCACGCCACCAGCCGGACACGGTCGGCAGATCGTGCGTCGACGTCATCGCGATCGTGTCGCGATCCCAAGCGGCGGGCCGCCGGAACGCACCGTCCGCTTCGCGCTCGAACCACAGCACGCGCATCCCCGCGATGCCCTGCGCGGCGAGCCGCTCGCGGAAACCCGCCGGCACCGTGCCGAGATCCTCGCCGATCGCGACCGCGCGATGCCGGGCCGCCTCCAGCGCGACGAGCCGCACGAGATCGTCGATCGGGTAACGCAGGTACGCGCCGTCGCGCGCCGACGCGCCGTCCGGCACGATCCACATCCGCGCGAAACCGAGCACGTGATCGATGCGGATCCCGCCCGCGTGCGCGAACGCGGAGCGCAGCAGCTCGACGAACGGAACGAATCCGTGCGTGCGCAGCGCCGCGGGCGTCCACGTCGTCACGCCCCACGCCTGGCCGTCCGCATTGAATAGGTCGGGCGGCGCGCCGACCGACACGCCGCGCAGCAGCGTCGTGCCGTGCGCCCACGCGTCGCTGCCCGAGCGATCGGAACCGACCGCGAGATCGGCGATCAGCCCGATCGCCATCCCGGCATCGCGCGCGGCATGCTGCGCGCGGCCGAGCGCGTCGGACGCACACCATTGCAGGAACGTGTGGAACGCGATCGTATCGGCGTGCGCGTGCGCGAACGCGTCGACTTCGGGCGACGCGGGCACGCGCCATTGCGCGGGCCATTGCCGCCAGTCCGCGCCGATCCCGTGTTCGATGCAGAACGCCTGCAGCGCGTCGAAGCGTGCATGCGCGTCGAGCGCCGCGCCGCCCGCCGCGCGGAACCGTTCGAACGCGTCGCGCGACGGCTCGCCGCTCGCGCGCCACGCGTCGAAGCACGCGCGCAGCTGGTGCAGCTTCCGCGGCAGCACGTGCGGCCAGTCGATCAGCGGTGTGTCGGGGGCCGCCGCGGCGCCGTCGGCAGCGCCGTTCATCCGCCGCACGATATCGGCGCCCGGCACCGCGTCGCTGTCGAGATACGCGACGTTGTGCCAGCGCCGCGACGACGGCGAATACGGGCTGTCGTGCTCGGGCAGCGCCGGATAGCCGGCGTGCGTGGGGCTGAGCGCGATCGCATGCGCGCCATGCCGCGCCGCGTGCGCGGCGAGATCGGCGAGTGCGGTGTAGTCGCCCGCGCCGTCGTCGTTCGCGCGGCGCAGGCTGTAGAGCTGCGCCGCGATGCCCCAGCGGCGCGGCGCGTGCGGGTCTGGGTTCGACGCAGGGTTCGCATGGTCCGCATCGAACGCCCGGTCGAACGGCCGCGCATGCGCCGGCGCGATCGCGAGCCCGATCCGTTGCTCGCCGATGTCGAGCGCGTGATAGCCGGGCAGCGTGAGCGCCGGCAGCATGCCATGCTCGCCCGCGCCGCCCACGCGCCCATCGACGTGCCCGCCCGATTCGAGCGCGATCCGGAAGCGCGCGCCGGGCGGCGCGACGCTGCGCGGCAACGGCAGCGGCACGCCGGCGTCGCCGGTGACGAGCCGCGGCGTCGCGCCGTTCGCGTCGGCGAGCGCGGCCGCGCTGTCGACACGTTCGATCGGCGTGCCGCATGGCCAGCCGAGCGCATCGACGAGCGCGACGAGCGCGTCGTCGTCCACGCGTCGCGCGACGCCGGCCGCGTCGATCCAGTCAGGCTCGAGCCCGGCCAGACGCGCGAGTTCGTCGATCGATACGTCGGTCGTCATGGGCGTCGGTGTCCGTTCGTGCGGTGATTCAGCGCATCGTGGTTCACCGCGCCGTCGCGCCATGCGATGCACGCGCGCGCGGCCAGCCGCTGGTCGGGAAGGCGGTCGCGTGCACGCGGCGGCGTCTCGAACACGATCTTGCCGACCGGCAGCACCGACAGCACCGCTTCGTACGACGCGGGATTGAACGCGATCGTCAGCGTGCTGCCGTCGCCGAGCCGCCAGCGCGCGACGAGCGCCGCCGCGTCGCCGTTGCTCGCGCCGTTGCCGGCCAGCAGCTCGACGCCGAGCGCGTGCGCGCCGGGCAGATGCGGCGTCACGAGCGCCGCTCGCACGGTCAGCGCGCTGCGGTAGAAGTGGCGCCACGCATCGCCGTCGGGCCACGCGTCGACGTCGGCGTGGCCGGGCGATGAGCGCACGAACGTGCCGATGTCGTTCGGATCGGGAATCGCGTCTCGATGTGCGGGATCCGCGAACGCGGAAAACGCCGCGAACTCGCGGCGGCGGCCTTCGCGCACCGCGTCCGCGAGCGCGCCGCGATAGTCGGTGAAGAACTGGAACGGCTGCGTGCTGCCGTCTTCCTCGCCCATGAACAGCAGCGGAATCTGCGGCGCGAGCAGCATCAGCGCGGTCGCCGCGCGCACCGCGTCGTCGTTCGCGAGCGCGCGCAGCCGCTCGCCGAACGCGCGGTTGCCGATCTGATCGTGGTTCTGCAGGAACGTGACGAACGCGGTCGGCGGCAGATGCGTGCTCGGCTCGCCGCGTGGCGCGCCGTCGTGCAGCGGCGACGGCTCGCCCTGGTACGCGAATCCTTCGCCGAGCGTGCGTGCGAGATGGCGCAGCGGCGCGTCGGCGTACGCGCGGTAGTAGCCTTCGCGCTCGCCGGTCAGCAGCACGTGCACGCTGTTGTGGAAATCGTCGTTCCACTGCGCGTCGAAGCCGTCGGGTCCGAGCAGGCTCGCCGTATTGCGTTCGTTCTCGAGCACCAGATGCACGTGCCGCGCGTCGCCCGCATACGCACGCACGAGGTGTCCGAGCTCGCGCAGCCAAGCATCGTCGTCGATCGCATGCGCGGCGTCGATGCGCAGCCCGTCGAAGCGGAATTCGTCGAGCCAGTACAGCGCGTTGTCGATGAAGAACGTGCTCGTCTGCGCGCACGAGAAGTCGATCGCCGGCCCCCACGCGGTCTGCCGGTCCGTGCGGAAGAATGCCGGCGCATAGCGCGGGAGAAGATTGCCTTCGGGGCCGAAGTGGTTGTACACGACGTCGAGAAACACCTGCAGCCGGAGCCCGTGCGCGGTATCGATCAGCGATTTCAACTCCTCCGGGCGTCCGTACGACGCATCGGGTGCGAACGGCAGCACGCCGTCGTAGCCCCAGTTGCGCGCGCCGGGGAATGCGTTGACGGGCATCAGCTCGATCGCGGTCACGCCGAGCGCGGCGATCGCCGGCAGCCAGCGCTCGACGTTCCCATAGCCGCCGCATGCGCCGACGTGCAGCTCGTACAGCACCGTCTCGTGCCACGGCCGGCCGGTCCACGCGTCGTTGCGCCAGCGGTACGCGGACGGATCGACGACCTGGCTCGGCCCGTGCACGTCGTACGGCTGAAAGCGCGACGCCGGATCGGGCACCGCGAGATCGTCGTCGAGCAGATAACGATAAAGCGTGCCGGGGCCGCACGGCGCGATCACCTCGAACCAGCCGTCGCCGGCGCCGTGCATCGCGACGCGCTGTTCGCCGTGCAGCTCGACCGTCGCGGTGCGGCTCGCGGGCGCCCACAACCGGAAGCGCGTGTGCTCGGCATCGATGCAGGTCGCGCCGAACGACGACGCGAACACATGCGTGCCGGACGAATGGGCGGAACGTGATGTCATGGCGGCTCCTTACGAGGGCAAGTCGGGTGGCACGGCCGCGACCGCGATCACGGCCGCGTGCGCGGCGACGTCGACGCCGGCGTCGGGCCACGAGCGCGGGCCGGCGTCGGGTGTCGCGGTATCGAGCAGCACGCGATAGTCGAGCAGCGGCGCGGGCGGCTTGAACGTGATCGTGTCGGCCGACGCGTTCAGCATCACGAGCAGCGCCTCGGTGCGCCCCGTGCGGCCGGTGCCGACGCGCCGCATCGTCAGCGCGCGGCGCTCGCCGTCCTCCCACGCGGGCACGCTCAGTTCCTCGCCGTGCTCGTCGAACCAGCCGATCTCGCGCATGCCGGGCGCGCCGTCGCGGTCGCCGTTCGGATAGCGCGGCACGGACATCACCGGGTACATGCGCCGCATCGCCGCGAGCCGCGACACGAAGCGCGTCATCTGCACGCCTTCGTCGCTGCGCGCGAGATCCCAGTCGAGCCACGACAGTTCGTTATCCTGGCAATACGCGTTGTTGTTGCCGTGCTGCGTGCGGCCGAACTCGTCGCCCGCGACGATCATCGGCGTGCCGAGCGCGGTAAACAGCGTCGCGAGCATCGAACGCGCGACGCGCGCGCGCAGATCGCGGATCTTCGGATCGTCGGTCGGCCCTTCGGCGCCCCAGTTCGCGCTGCAGTTGTCGTCGCGGCCGTCGCGGTTGTCCTCGCCGTTCGCTTCGTTGTGCTTGCCCGCGTACGACACGAGATCGGCGAGCGTGAACCCGTCGTGCGCGGTGATGAAATTGACCGACGCCCACGTGCGGCGCCGCTGGTGATTGAACAGGTCGGCCGAACCGGCCAGCCGTGCGGCGAGCTCCGGGCGCTGGCCCGCGTCGCCGCGCCAGAAGCGCCGCACCGTGTCGCGAAAACGGTCGTTCCATTCGGCGAAGCCGGGCGGATGGCGGCCGAGCTGATAGCCGCCGGGGCCGAGATCCCATGGTTCGGTGATGAGCTTGCGCTGCGCGAGCACCGGATCCTGCCGCAATGCGTCGAAAAATCCCGAGCCCGGCTCGAAACCGTGATCCTCGCGGCCGAGCGTCACGCCGAGATCGAAACGAAACCCGTCGATGTTGAACGCGGTCGCCCAGTAGCGCAGCGAATCCATCACCATCTGCACGACGCGCGGATGCGACATGTTCAGCGTGTTGCCGCAGCCGGTCTCGTCCACGTGATAGCGCGGGTCGTCGGGCCGCAGCCGGTAGTAGCTCGCGTTGTCGAGGCCGCGCCACGACAGCGTCGGCCCGAGCTCGTTGCCTTCGCACGTGTGGTTGTAGACGACGTCGAGCACGACTTCGATGCCCGCTGCGTGCAACTGGCGGATCGCGATGCGCATCTCGTCGAGCCGCCGCGTCGACAGATACGACGGCTCCGGCGCGAAGAACGCGGCCGTGTCGTAGCCCCAGTAATTGCGCAGCCCGCGGTGCACGAGTGCGCGTTGCTGCAGGAACGCATGCACCGGCAGCAGCTCGATCGTCGTCACGCCGATCGCCAGCAGGTGATCGATGAACGCCGGATGCGCGAGCGACGCGAACGTGCCGCGCTCCGGCGCGCGCAGCCCCGCGCGGCGCATCGACGCACCGCGCACGTGGGTCTCGTAGATCACGGTGCTGCGCCACGGCACGTCCGGGCGCCGGTCGTTGCTCCAGTCGAATGCCTCGTCGACGACCACGGCCTTCGGCATCGCGGGCGCGGAGTCGCGGCGGTCCATCGACAGATCCGCGCGGTTCGAGTGCACGCGATAGCCGAACAGCGCGTCGGACCAGCGGAAGTGGCCGACCAGCTTGCGCGCGTACGGGTCGAGCAGCAGCTTGGTCGGGTTGAAGCGATGGCCTTGCTGCGGCTGGTACGGGCCGTCCGCGCGGAAGCCGTACACGGTGCCCGGATGCGCGTTCGGCAGATAGCCGTGCCACACCTCGTCGGTGCATTCGGGCAGGTCGAGGCGCGCAAGCTCCTTGCGGCCGGTCGGGTCGAACACGCACAGCTGGATGCGGTGCGCGTGCGCGGAAAACACCGCGAAGTTGGTCCCGAGTCCGTCCCAGGTCGCGCCGAGCGGATAGCAGCGGCCGGGTTCGAGACGGTCGGGCAGGGCGGTCGGCATGGGGAGGGTCTCCGTGTCGAGGGCGCCGGGCATCATGCCGGGCTTAGCCATAGGGTCGCGAGCGGCGGCAGCCGCAATGCAGCCGACCACTGCTCGCCGTGCGCGGGCACGTTCTCCGCCCACACGGCGCCGTCGTTGCCGGCATTGGTGCCGCCGTATACGGCGGCATCGGTGTTCATCAGTTCGCGCCACTGTCCGGGCGCGGGCAATCCGACGCGATAGCCGGCGCGCGGCACCGGCGTGAAATTGCAGACCGCGACGACGAGGCGCCCGGTATCGTCGCGGCGCGCGAACGCGAACACGCTGTTGTCGCGATCGTCGCCGATCAGCCACGCGAAGCCGGCCGCGTCGCAATCGAGCGCGTGCAGCGCCGGCTCGGCCGCGTACGCGCGGTTCAGGTCGCGCACGAGCCGCTGCACGCCGCGATGCGCGGGCGCGTCGAGCAGGTCCCAGTGCGGCGTCCCGTCGTGCGCGAACTCGGCCCATTGCGCGAATTCGCTGCCCATGAACAGCAGCTTCTTGCCCGGATGCGCCCACATGAAGCCGAAGTACGCGCGCAGCGTCGCGAGCCGCTGCCACGCGTCGCCGGGCATCTTCACGGCGAGCGAGCCCTTGCCGTGCACGACCTCGTCGTGCGACAGCGGCAGCACGAAGCGCTCCGAGAACGCGTACACGAGCCCGAACGTCATCCGGTCGTGGTGATAGCGGCGGTGGATCGGATCCTCGCGCAGATACGACAGCGTGTCGTGCATCCAGCCCATGTTCCACTTGAAGTCGAAGCCGAGCCCGCCGCCGGCGGTCGATCCGGTGACGCCCGGCCACGCGGTCGATTCCTCGGCGAACGTGACGACACCGTTCGGCGCGAGCTCGCCGTGCAGCGTGTCGTTCAGCGCGCGCAGGAACGCGACCGATTCGAGGTTCTCGCGCCCGCCGTACACGTTCGGCACCCATTCGCCTTCCTTGCGCGAATAGTCGCGGTACAGCATCGACGCGACCGCGTCGACGCGGATGCCGTCGACGTGATAGCGGCGCGCCCACGCGAGCGCGGATGCGATCAGGAACGCGCCGACTTCGTTGCGCCCGAGATTGAACACGCAGGTGTTCCAGTCGGGATGCATGCCTTCGCGCGGATCCGCGTGCTCGTACAGCGCGCTGCCGTCGAACTGCGCGAGCCCGTGCGCATCGTTCGGAAAATGCGCGGGCACCCAGTCGACGATCACGCCGATGCCGGCCGCATGCGCGCGATCGACGAAGCGCGCGAAGCCGTCGACCGGCCCGAAGCGCGCGGACGGCGCGAACTGCGCGAGCGGCTGATAGCCCCACGAGCCGCCGAACGGGTATTCGGAGATCGGCATGAATTCGACGTGCGTGAAGCCCATTCCCTTCACGTACGGGATCAGCCGCTCGGCGAGTTCGTCCCACGTCGAGCTGCGGTCCATTTCCTCGGGCACGCGCTGCCACGACTCCGGATGCACTTCGTAGATCGACCACGGAATCCGGAACCGGCGATCCGCATGCGCTCGCGCGTGAATCCACGGTTCGTCGTGCCACGCGAAGCCGTCGAGCGCGGCCGTATCGGCGACGACCGACGCGGTGCGCGGCGGCGCCTCCGTCGCGCGCGCGCACGGATCGGCCTTGTGCGGCAGCACGCGGCCGTCGCTCGCGCACAGCTCGTACTTGTAGTGCTCGCCCGCGCCGATGTTCGGCACGAAGATCTCCCACACGCCCCACGGCCGCCGCAGCCGCATCGGATGGCGGCGGCCGTCCCACGCGTTGAAGTGGCCGACCACCGACACGCGCTGCGCGTTCGGCGCCCACACCGCGAAACGCACGCCGTCGACGCCGTCGACGCGCGTCGGCGTCGCGCCCAGGCACTCGAGCACCGCGGCCGGGTCGCCGGCCGCGAAACGCGAGAGCGCGGCATCGTCGAGCAGCGTGCCGAACGCGTACGCGTCGTCTGTCACCTGGCGCGCGTCGGGCCAGTCGATCGCCAGCCGGTAGCGGCCGCCCTCGGCGATCGTCCCGGCAAAACAGCCGGCGTCGTCGACGCATGCGAGCGTGCCGAGCTCGTCGCCGTCGGGCGTCACCGCGCGCACGCGCCGCGCGCCGGGCAGCAACGCGCGCACGACGATTCCGCCGGCGTGCCCGTGCGGGCCGAGGCACGCGAACGGGTCCGGGTGGCGGCCGGCGAGCAGCGCATCGATATCGCGGCGGTCGAACAGCGTGTCGGTCATCGGTTGCCTCCTTGGTCGGGTGAGCGTCCGGCGGCGAGCAGGCGCTCGACGAGCGCGGCGAGGCCGCTGACCGGCACGCCGAGCCAGTCGGGGCGGTTCGCGGCTTCGTAGCAGAGCTCGTATGACGCCTTGTCGATCAGGAACAGCGCAAGCAGGCGATCGGCGTAGTGCGGATCGACGAAGCGCTCGGGCGCGAGGTCGGCCGCCGCGCGATAGCACTCGACGAAACGGTCGGCCGCGGCCTGCCCGAAGCGGTCGAACAGCGCGCGCTTGCGGCCGGCCGTCTGCGGCGGCGCCTTCTCGATCGCGAATTGCGCGGTCGCGCTCACGTACGACAGCGAGCGCAGGAAGCCGGCCACGTCGCGCAGCGGATGCGACTTCGCGCGACGCCGCTCGAGCGCGCGCGCGGGCTCGCCTTCGAAATCGATCAGCAGCGCGTCGCCCTGTACGTCGAGCACCTGGCCGAGATGGAAATCGCCGTGAATGCGGATGCATTGTGCGTCGAGCGTGCGCGGCACCAGTTCGCCGAGCGCCTGCACGGCCGCGTCGCGCGATGCGAGCAGCGTGTCGGCCGCGGCGCGCGCGGCCGGGTCGAGTGCGCCGAGCGCGTCGAGCCGCGTGCCGAGCACGTCGAGCGCGTGCTCGAACGACGCGATCGCGTCGACGCACCAGCCGTCGACGTGTTCCGGCGTCGCGCGCTCCGGCGTGAACGCCGGATCGTCGGAGGCCTGCGCGAGCGCGACGTGCAACTGTCCGAGCCGCGTGCCGACGATGCCCGCGAACGCCGCGTAGCCGAGCAGCGCGTCCGGCTCGTCATCGGGTTCTGTCGCGTCGCCGTCGCCGGCTGCCGGCAGCGCGAGCTCGTCGACCGCCCGTTTCAGGAAGTCGAACGAACGCGTCCACGCGTCGCCCTGGTTGTCGACGTAGCGCTGCAGGATCGCGACCGTATGCGGCCTGCCGTCCGGATCGACGTGCACGACTTCGCCGGCGAGCGTCGCGGTGTTCGCGTAGCCGATGCGCGTCAGATAGCGGCTCATCTCCGCTTCCGGATGAATTCCGTGCGCGACCTTGCGCACCAGCTTCAGCACGATCGATTCGCCGATCACGAGCGAGCTGTTGCTCTGCTCGGCCGCGAGCCAGCGCACCTCGGCGTCGTCGCCGGGATCGAGCGACGCGAGCGCCTGTTCGGGCAGGAAGTCGAGGCGGCCGCCGTCGGACGTCGGCACGGTCGCGCCGTCGCGCAGCTTGCGCAATATCCCGCGCGCGAACGCGGGCAGCGCGAACGCATCGGTCAGGTAGCCGACGGTGTGGCCGCGCCGCACGCGTGCGAGCGCGAGTTGCGCGAACAGCGGATGCGACGTCTCGCCGCCCCATGCGGCGGCAAGCGGCACGACGTAGCGTTCGACGCCGCCGTCGCTCGCGGACACCCACGCTTCCGCGTACTGGAACGGCTCGTCGGCGATCGGCGTGACGACGTTCAGCCGCGCGCTGCCGATCTTGCGGTCCTTCGACGCGAACCAGCGCCGCCGCGCGAGCCACGACGCGAGCGCATCGTGCGCGAGCGTGTGCAGTTGCCCGACGTCGGGCCGCACGTCGCCGCGGCGCATCACGATCGTCACGTATTCCGGGAGCGGCTCCGCGTGCGGCTGCCGCCACGACGGCTCGCGTCCGTGCTCGGACAGCACGAACCACAGGAACCCGTACGGCGGAAACGTGAGCAGGTACGTGAGCTGCCCGATCGGCGGAAACGGCGAGTCCGACGTCATCTCGATCGGCACGCGGCCCGCGAACTCGGACAGGTCGAGCTCGACCGCCTGCGACGCGCGCGACAGGTTCGCGACGCACAGCACCGGCTCGTGGCCGTCCAGTTCGCGCAGGTAGGCGAGCACCTTGCGATTTTCCGGGCGCAGGAAGCGGATCGTGCCGCGCCCGAACACCTGCGTCGCGCGGCGCGTCGCGAGAATGCGGCGCGTCCAGTTCAGCAGCGAGTGCGGGTCGCGCGTCTGCGCCTCGACGTTGATCGCGTCATAGCCGTACAGCGAGCCCATCACCGGCGGCAGCACGAGCAGCTCCGGGTCCGCGCGCGAGAAGCCGCCGTTGCGGTCGGACGACCACTGCATCGGCGTACGCACGCCGTCGCGGTCGCCGAGGTGGATGTTGTCGCCCATCCCGAGTTCGTCGCCGTAGTAGATCACCGGCGTGCCCGGCATCGACAGCAGCAGCGAATTGATCAGCTCGATGCGGCGCCGGTCGCGCTCCATCAGCGGCGCGAGGCGGCGGCGGATCCCGAGATTCAGGCGCGCGCGCCGGTCGGACGCATAGGTCTGCCACAACAGGTCGCGCTCCGAGTCGGTCACCATCTCGAGCGTCAGCTCGTCGTGGTTGCGCAGGAACACTGCCCACTGGTTGCTCGGCGCGAGCGCCGGCGTCTGCCGCATGATGTCGACGATCGGGAAGCGGTCCTCGCTCGCGATCGACATGTAGATGCGCGGCATCAGCGGGAAGTGGAACGCCATGTGGCATTCGTCCTCGTTTCCGAAGTATTCCTGCACGTCCTCCGGCCACTGGTTCGCTTCGGCGAGCAGCATCCGGTTCGGATACTCGGCGTCGATCGTCGCGCGGATACGCTTCAGGATCGCATGCGTTTCCGGCAGGTTCTCGTTGTTGGTGCCTTCGCGCTCGACCAGGTACGGCACCGCGTCGAGCCGCAGCCCGTCGATGCCGAGATCGAGCCAGAAGCGCATCACCTGGATCACTTCGCGCACGACGGCCGGGTTGTCGAAGTTCAGATCCGGCTGGTGCGAGTAGAAGCGGTGCCAGTAGTACTGGCCGGCGATCGGATCGTGCGTCCAGTTCGACGTTTCGGTATCGAGGAAGATGATCCGCGTGCCCGCGTACTTCGTGTCGGTGTCGGACCACACGTAATAGTCGCGGTGCGCCGAGCCGGGCTTCGCGCGCCGTGCGCGCTGGAACCACGGATGCTGATCCGACGTGTGGTTGATCACGAGCTCGGTGATCACGCGAATGCCGCGAGCATGCGCTTCGCGGATGAAGCGCCGCACGTCGGCAAGCGTGCCGTAGTCGGGATGCACGTCGCGGTAGTCGGCGATGTCGTAGCCGTCGTCGCGGCGCGGCGACGGGTAGAACGGCAGCAGCCAGATCGTGTCGACGCCGAGCTCGACGATGTAGTCGAGCTTCATGATCAGGCCGGGGAAGTCGCCGATCCCGTCGTTGTTCGAGTCGTAGAACGACTTCACGTGCACCTGGTAGATGATCGCGTCCTTGTACCACAGCGGATCGTCCGCGCACAGCGCGGGCGCGCGGCGCCGCGAACGGCGCCGGCGCGGCGTGCCGGCCGGTGCGAGCGACGGAAACTGCGCGCGGCGCACGTCGTCGAGCGGGTCTTCGCGTTTCATCATGCGTGTGCTCCGTGAGGGCGGCTTGCCTCGCCCGGGTCGGGCGCCGCCGCCCGCGCGGCGCCGGGAGACGGCGCGAGCCGCCAGATCGCATACGGCCGCACGTGCGGGTCGAGCGATACGTATTGCCGATGCCCGCGCCAGGTTTCGGCGTGCGCGGCATCGTGTTCGAGCGCGTCCAGCGGCTCGCCGTCGGCGAGCCCGAAGCCGCGCCACAGCGACGCATCGAGCGTGAAGTTGGCCGCTTGCGGATGCCACGGATCGAGGCTGATCGCGACCGCGACGACGCTGTCGTGCGCGGGCGTCGCCTTCACGAACACGAGCACCTGCTCGTTGTCCGCATCGACGAACGTGAGGCCGAGATGCGTCTGCAGCGCCGGGTTGTCGCGCCGCGCGCGGTTCAGCCGCGCGATTTCGCCGCCGATGTGCGCGGCCTTGCTCCAGTCGCGCGCGCGCAGTTCGTATTTCTCCGCGTCCGCGTATTCCTCGCTGTCGGGCAGCGGCGCCGATTCGCCGATCTCGAAGCCCGAGTACATCCCCCACGAGCCGGCGAGCGTCGCCGCGAGCGCCGCGCGGATCACGAACTGCGAGCGCGGCGCGTTCTGCAGGTGACGCGGATTGATGTCGGGCGTATTGACGAAGAAGTTCGGCCGGAAGAACTCGCGCGGCGGGCCGGCCGTGAGCTCGGTCAGATAGTCGATGAACTCGCGCTTCGACTCGCGCCACGTGAAGTACGTGTACGACTGCGAGAAGCCGACCTTCGCGAGCCGGTACATCATCCCCGGCCGCGTGAACGCCTCGGACAGGAACACGACGTCCGGATGCTTGCCGCGCACGTCGGCGATCATCCACGCCCAGAACGGCAGCGGCTTCGTGTGCGGATTGTCGACGCGGAAGATCCGCACGCCCGTTTCGACCCAGAACAGCACCGCGTCGCGCAGCGCGAGCCACAGGCCGGGCAGCGCGTCCGGCGCGTAGAAGTCCGGGTTCACGATGTCCTGGTAGCGCTTCGGCGGATTCTCCGCATAGCGCAGCGAACCGTCGGGCCGCCACGCGAACCAGCCCGGATGCTCGGCGAGCCACGGGTGGTCCGGCGAGCACTGGATCGCGAAGTCGAGCGCGATCTCGAGCCCCTGCGCATGCGCGGCGTCGACGAGCGCGCGGAACGACGCGAGCGTGCCGAGTTGCGGATGCACCGCCGTGTGGCCGCCGTCGGGCGAGCCGATCGCGTACGGGCTGCCGACGTCGTCGGGGCCGGCCTTCAACGTGTTGTTGCGGCCCTTGCGCGCGGTCGTGCCGATCGGGTGGATCGGCGGGAAATACAGTACGTCGAAGCCCATGTCGCGGATTCGCGGCAGCTGCGCGATCACGTCGTCGAACGTGCCATGCCGGTGCGGATCGTTGCTGGCCGAGCGCGGGAACATCTCGTACCAGCTCGAGAAGCGTGCGGCGCGGCGTTCGACGTCGACCGGGTACACCGTTTCGTCGTGCGTGACGAACGGCCGGTAGCGTAGCGCCGCGTAGGCGTCGGCAAGCGCCGGTGAGCCGAGCAGCGCGAGGCGGTCGTCGGGCGACGCGTCGTTGAACTCCGCCGCCAGCCGTTCCATCTGCGCGGTCGCACGCGGATCGGCCGGCTTGGCGCGCTTCAGCGCGGCCGCGAGCAGCAATTGCGCTTCGCGCACCTCCAGCGTCACGTCCTGGCCGGCCGCACGCTTCTTCGCGACGTCGGTGACGAGCGACGTCCAGTCGTCGCGCCACGCGATCACGCGGAACGCGTGGCGGCCGAGCCGGTCGAGCGCGATGCGCGCGTGCCAGCGGTCGTTCGGTTCCGCGACGAACGGCACCTCGCGCCAGTCGTCCTCGTCGGCCGCGCGCCATTGCAGCGCGGCGGCGAGATGTGCATGACCGTCCGTGAAGATCGATGCGTGCACAACCAGTGTGTCGCCGATCACGCGCTTGATCGCGAAGCGGCCGCCGTCGACCGCCGGCTCGACGCGTTCGATCGCGATCCGGTCGGCCGCGAGCGCGGCGGACAGCGCGGTGCGTTCGGTCGCGGCGTCCGCGCGCGCGGTCGCCGGCGGTGCGCGCCATGCTTCGAGCAGCGCGTAGCCGCCGGGTTCGAGCGTGAACGCTTCCAGCGCGATGGGTGCGCGCTTGCGCGCGCCGTTGGGCGACGCGACGCGCGTGAAGCCGCCCGGCACGCCGGGCAGGATCGTCGCGGGATCGACGCGCGCTTGCGCATCGAGGTCGGGATTCAGCGCGATCAGCAGCGCCGTATCGTCGTGTTCGAGCGACGGCCCTTCGCCGCGCAACAGCGCGGTCGCGCTCGCGCCGGGCGCGCTCAGTTGCGCGATTTCGCCGCGCGCGGCCGCCAACGGTGTCGCGCGGCGCCACGCGTTCGCGTCGGCGATCGCGCCGGACAGGTCGAAGCGCGCGTCGTCGAACGCGGCGCGAAAGCGCGCGGCGTCCGCGTCGCGCGCCATCAGCGGCAGCGCGACGCCGCGCTCGAAGCCCATCGGCACGAGCCAGCCGGTGCCGACCGCGGCGGCCGTCCACAACGCGCGGTGATACGCGCGGACGATCGTCTCGTCCGGCGCGTCGCGCCAGTCGTCCGCGAGGCGCGGCCCGTCGAACGCGTCGGGAAAGGCGATCGGCGAGCCGATGCGGCGCAGCAGCCGGTGTTCGTCCGCGAACCACGGCGAGCGCAGATCCCACCAGCGCGCGGACGAGAACACGCCGTCGAAGCCGGCGGCCTCGAGTTGCGCGAGCGCGTCCCGCGCATGGCCCGGCACGCTGGCCAGCACCGCGACGTCCGGGCGCGCGCGGCGCAGCGCGGCGCGCCAGCCGGGCCACCACGCGGCCGGCAGATGATGCGGCGCATCGATCAGGAAACCGGCCGCGCCGGCGTCCGCGAACGTCGTCAGCAGCGCGCACCACCACGTGGCCAGCGCGTCGCGCGTCGCGTCGTCGCCGGTCTGTGCATGCGCGACGTCCTGCTCGTGCGCGGCGCTGCGCGGATCGATCAGCGCGTCGTCGTGCGCGCGCTCGACATACCACTCCGGATGTTCCGTTCGCAGCGGGTTGTCGCGCGCGATGCGGTCGGGGACCACTTCGAGCATCACGCGCAGCCCGTGGCCGCGCGCGAGCTGCGCGAGCCGCGAGAATGTTTCGAGCGCGCCGGCACGTGTCGCGAACGTCGCGGCCGGCCGGTGGAAGTCGGCAACATGACGCGGAAAGCCCGCGACGCTGGCGGTCCAGAAGCCGCCGATCAACACATGATCGAAGCCCATGCCGGCGATGTGCGCGAACGTGTCGGGCCATGCGTCGAGCGGGCCGACGAGGCGGGCGTCGCAGAAGTAGAGGTGCGGGGCGAAGGGCGGTGTGGCGTTCATGGGCTGGCGGTTGTGAGCGGCGGCGAACGGTGACGGCGCTTCGTCGCAACCGGCGTGCCCGCTGCGCGGCGCCGTGCGCAGCAATGCGCGTGCGGGATGCCGCGCGGGGCATGCTGTCCTTTTTTACATGGCCGCGGGCCGGTTCCTGCATCGCGGGCGGCGCGGCCGATGCCGCGCGTGCGGCCGGTGCGACTGCGGCGTCGCATCAGCGGTCCGGGCTCCGTATCGCGGGCGATGCAGGTGATGCAGCCGATACAGCCGATACAGCCGATACACCCCGCTGCGACCGAAGCGTGGCCCGCATCACATCCGCGGGATCGACCGTATGTCGGCGCTGTCGCCGACGGCCGAGTCGCCGTCCGCTTCCGGAAGCGGCACACCGGGGTCGTACCGCACCGGCACACCGCGTTCGATCCGGTGCGCGAACGAAGGCGGCGTATCCACTTCGTCGCCGAAACGCGCACGCACGAACGCGCGCAGCAGCGCGGTGCGCACGTGGGGCGCGCGCGCCGCACAGGCCGACGGGCCATCGACGAAGCACGCGTCGCATTCGACGCCGTCGCCGTGGCGCGCGATCCGCAGGTCGACGACGCGGTCCAGCACAGCACCCGCGTCGGCCCATGACGCCGACGGCGCGAAATGCGCGTCGAGCCGCCGCAGCGCGTCGCACGCGGCGGTCACGATCACGTTCGGCTCGACGGCCGTGAAGCTCAGCGTGTCGTCTTCGTCCGCGCACAACGCGCGTGCGCACCAGTAATCGAGGGCAGTTCCGGCGAGTTCGTCGGTTCGCATGGGCAAAGACTCCGTCAGGTTCCGTCAACGCGAAGCACTTCAGATGCAATCGACGTGCCCGACGCGGGAAGCGCACGCATGCGCGCGACCAGCGGATAGTGATCGGACGCGTGCCGGGCCAGCATGCTGCGGTGCACTTTCACGTCCACCAACAGTTCGCCCGGATGGATCCAGATCCGGTCGAGCGAGAACACCGGGCATACCGTCGGGAACGTGCGCGGCGCCGGCGCGCGGCGGAACCGCGTGACGAGCGCCTGCAGCGCGCGGCCGCGCACGAACCATTCGTTGATGTCGCCCATCAGGATCACCGGCATCGCGCCGGTGTCGAACGCCGCGAGCAGCCGCTGCACCTGCGCGCTGCGCTCGTTCGCGGACAGCCCGAGATGGGTCGCGACCACGCGCAGCATCCCGATGCTGCAGTCGATGTCCGCGTCGAGCGCGCCGCGCGGCTCGCGCTGATGGAACGACAGGTCGAGCGTGCGTGCCGCGCGGATCGGGCAGCGCGACAGCACCGCGTTGCCGTAGCGGCGCTCCGGCGTGTCGATCGTCGGGCCGGCCGCCGCGTGCATCCCGGTCGCGTCGCGCAGGTGCGCGAGCACGTCCGGCGCGCGCGTGCCGCCGAGCGGCACCTCCTGCAGCGCGATCACGTCCGCGTCGAGTTCGTCGATCACCGCGACGATCCGGTCGACCGCGCGAGCCGGCCACGCGCCGTAGCCGCCGTGGATGTTGTACGTCGCGATCCGCAGGTCGCGGCCGCCCGGCGCGGCGGCGGGCGGGCCGTCCGACGTCACGATGGCCGGCGGCGGGGCCGGCTGCCGGCTCAGCGCCATCGTCGCAGCACCCGTACGAGCAGCACCGACACGCCGACCAGCACGACGCCGATCGCCGCCAGCCACGCGAACGCGCCGGGGCCCGGATGGCTGAACGCGGCGGTCAGCTGGTGCGCGAACGTGACCGTCAGCACGATGCCGGGCAGCATTCCGAGCGCGGTGCCGATCAGGTAGTCGCGCAGCCCGATGTGCGACGCGCCGGCGACCAGGTTCACGATCGTGAACGGCGCGATCGGCAGCAGCCGCAGCACGGCCATCGCGACCACGCCGCGCCGGCCGATGTGTTCGCTGAGCCGGTTCGCGCGCGCGCCGGCGAGCCGGCGCACCGCGTCGCGGCCGAGCCAGCGGCCGATCCAGTAGGTGGCGGCGGCCGCCACCATCGTGCCGACGGCCGCGTACGCGAGGCCCGGCCACGCGCCGAACACGAGCCCCGTCACGGTGATCAGCAGCGTGATCGGCACCGACAGCGTCGCCGCGACCACGTAGCCGGCGAGCAGCAGCGCGGGCGCGCCCGGCAGTTGCGCGGCGTGCGCGGCCGCGCGCGCGAGCGACGCGACGTTCAGCTCCTTGCCGAGCGGCGAGAAGCGCCACGCGAGCGCGAGCGCGGCCACGAGCAGCACGGCCGTGCCGAGCACGAAGAAGCGCGCGGTCAGCGAGCGATGCTGCTCCTGCGGCACGAATTCGCGCACGAAACGGTCGGGCTCGATCGGCTGCTCCGGGTCGAGCCGTGCGCTGACCGGCACCAGCGCGTCCATCTGCGGCGTCACCACCGGGTCGAGCGTGCGCAACGTGCGGCCCGGCTTCGCGCGCAGCCGGTCGAGCGCGGCGTTCGCCCGGTCCGCGTGCTCGAATGCTGCGGCCACGATGTCCGGCGTCGTATCGAGATGCTCGGCCAGCAAGCGGTCGCGCATCCCGGCGATCGCCGCGCGGATGCGCGCGTCGCCGGCCGCGACGAGCGCGATGCAGCATTCGGTGTCGAGCACCATCGACCGGTTGTTGAGGTTCGCGCTGCCGATCACGATGCATTCGTCGTCGACGATCGCGATCTTGCTGTGCACGTTCACGCACGCGTCGCCGAGGCCGTCGACGTGCGGATACAGCAGCCGGTAACGATCGAAGCCGTCCGCGGACTTCAACGTGTCGTGCAGTCGCGCGCGCAGCACGCCCATCGTCGCTTCCTGTAGCCAGCCGCTCTGCACGCGCGGTGCGACGACCGTCACGTCGGGCCCCCGCGTATCGGCGAGCCGCGCGGACAGCGCGTCGCGCACCACCGCCGCGGTGAAGTACTGGTTCTCGATGTAAAGATGACGCCGCGCGGCGCGGATCGTGTCCTCGACCAGCGCGCGCACCTGCCGCACCGGCTCGCGGCCGCGGTGGTGCGGCGCGGTGTATGCGATGCCGAGCCGCACGTCGCGCACGTCGACGGGCGTGCCGGGCGGCCACGGGTCGACGTCTTCCTCGCGATCGAGATGCCGCTGCGCGCGGATCGCGATCCGGCGGCCGCATGCGTTGAACCAGCGCACGCGCGCCTGCTCGCCGATCGCGGCGGCCGCGTCGCCGTCGAACATCGCCTGCACGTCGTGAAACGGCCCGTACGGCATTCCATTGCCGTCGCGGCGGCGCGGATCGTCGGCCGCGTGCGCGGGCGTGTCCCAACGTGCACGCGTCAGGTCGAGCCCGCCGACGAACGCGAGGCGGTCGTCGATCACGACGAGCTTCTGATGATGCGATGCGCCGCGCGGATGCGTGTCGTCGAGCCGGAAGCGGATGCCGCGATGTGCACGCCACGCGGCGCGATAGACCGGCGGCCAGTCGCGCTCGAGCGCGTAGATCATCGCGAAGTCCCACGCGAGCACGTAGATGCGCAGGTTGTGCCGTGCGGCCGCGAGCGCGTGCAGGAACGCGGCGAGCGTGTCGGGGAGGCCGTCGTCTGACCCGCCGGGCGACAGCCGCATCCGGCTGTCGACGTCCCAGCCGACGATGAACACCGTATGGCGCGCGCGCAGCAGCGCCGCGCGCAGCGTCGAGAAATACGCGTCGCCGTCGACCAGCATCGTGAAGCGTTCCGCGTGGCGGATCGTGTCGCAATTGCGGCCGCGTTCCAGCAGCCCGTGGCGCAGCGGCGCGTCCGCCGCGGCGTCGGCGGGGCCCGCCGCCGCGAACGCGGCGGATGTCGTGCGGTCCGGCACGCTCATCGCGCGTCGACGTCCCGGTCGCCGTCGATGCGTTGCAGCAGCACGTCGCAGCGTGCGCGCAGTGCCTGCAGTTCCGGCGCATCCAGATCGATCCGGATGCGCTCGCCGCTGTGCGGATCGCCGTATGCGGACGCGATCTCGTAGATGCCTTCCGCGATCAGCGCCGACGCGTGCGCGATCCTGATCCGGTCGAGCCAGTCGCATTCGGCGTGATGGCACGCGAGCCACGCGCGCAGCGCGCCGACAAGCTGGCTGGTGGTGAGCCATGCGCCGCCGCGCATGCGCGCGGCGAGCTGGCTCGTCACGAGATACGAGAGCAGGTCCGTCTGGGTCACGCGAAACTCCTTGACGAGGTGTCGGGGGAACAGGTGCGCACGCCGGCCATGCCTTGCAGCGTCCGGCAAATCGCCGCAAATTCCGCTCCACTCGTGCGCGAGAACGAAACCGAAATGTCGTCGGTGTCCGGATCGTCGTCCGACTGCTGGACGATGAAGCGCTTCACGCGCACGCGGCCGGTGCCGAGCGCGTCGTGCAGCGTGCCGAGCGTGAGGCCGCCGCGCTCGACGACGAGCCGCAACGTGCGCTGCTGCCGTTGCGCGATGAAGCGTCGTTCGAGCGGCTTCACGCCAGCGAGGATCGCGAGCACGATCACCGTCGCGCCGATCGACGCGACGTACATGCCGCCGCCCGCCGCAAGGCCGATGCCGGCCACCGCCCACAGGCTCGCGGCCGTCGTCAGCCCGCGCACGACTTCGCCGCGCAGCAGGATCGAGCCCGCGCCGAGAAAGCCGATGCCCGACACGACCTGCGCGGCCACCCGCGACGGGTCCAGCATCACGCCGCTCTGGCCGTGCACGTCCTCGAAACCGAAGATCGACACGAGCATCACGAGTGCCGAGCCGACGCACACGAGCATGTGCGTGCGCAGTCCGGCGGCCCAGTTGAGCCGTTCGCGTTCGAGCCCGACCACGCTGCCTAGCAGCGCGGCGAGCAGCAGGCGTCCGAGTAGTTCGATATGGGCGATCATCGTGCCCTCCCTTTTATTTGGCGGACCGGAGCGGTTCGATGCGCAATGGGGACGCAAGGGGCGTGCCGGGGCGGGCTCCAGCGGGCACGGGTCGTGCGCGCGGGGCGGGCGGCGTGCGCGCCGATCATGCGGCGCGCATTTTTTTCATGTCATCGCAGATAAGCACAGGGGGCCAGCATGCAGCATCAACCGGACGCACAGGTCCGCGACCCGTATCGCGGCCACGAGATTCGCGTATGGGCGCGGCGTAACGAACGCGGCGCATGGGCCGATGAGGTGCAGGTGTACGTCGATGGCGCGCGCATCGAGTTGTTCGTGCCGGAATCGACGAATCCCGAATGGCTGACCGAGGACGAGGCGCTGCGCGCGGGCGTCGAGCGCGGCCGGTATCTCGTGGACAAGCGCGTCGACGACGACTGACGCAGCGCGGACCGGCACGGCGCTTGCGCGCGGGTCGCCATTTTCGCGACCCCATGCCGGCGCCGCGCCGGGAGGACAAGATGAACGATCCCCGCACGATCCAGATCTACCGCTACGACCCCGATCGCGACGCCGAACCGCACATGCAGCGCTACGACGTCGACGTCGGTCCCGACGACCGGATGCTGCTCGACGTGCTCGGCCGCCTGAAGCGCGAGGACGAGACGCTGTCGTACCGGCGCTCGTGCCGCGAGGGGATCTGCGGCTCGGACGCGATGAACATCAACGGCAAGAACGGGCTCGCGTGTCTCACCAACATGAAGACGCTGCCGCGCGAGATCGTGCTGCGGCCGTTGCCGGGGTTGCCGGTCGTGCGCGACCTGATCGTCGACATGACCGATTTCTTCAACCAGTACCATTCGATCCGTCCGTACCTGATCAACGACTCGACACCGCCCGAGCGTGAACGGCTGCAGTCGCCGGAAGAGCGCGACCAGCTCGACGGGCTGTACGAATGCATCCTGTGCGCGTGCTGCTCGACGCAGTGCCCGAGCTACTGGTGGAACCCGGACAAGTTCGTCGGGCCGGCCGGGTTGTTGCAGGCGTACCGGTTCATCGCGGATTCGCGCGATCAGGCGACGGCCGAGCGGCTCGATAACCTCGAGGATCCGTATCGGCTGTTCCGCTGCCGGACGATCATGAACTGCGTCGACGTGTGCCCGAAAGGGCTGAATCCAGCGAAGGCGATTTCGGAGATCCGGGCGATGCTGGTCAGGCGGACGGTTTAGGCGCTACGGCCGCGCCGCAACCTCGTCCAGATGCCACAGCAGATCCGCCGGATCGTCATACACGCGCAGCGCGCCCGCGCGTTCGAGCTCGTCGCTGCCGTAACCGCCCGACAGCAAGCCGACGCCGAGCGCACGGCACCGGCTCGCGGCGAGCATGTCCCAGATGCTGTCGCCGACCACGACCGTATGCTCGATCGGCACGTTCAGCTTCGCGGCGGCGGTCAGGAACAGATCGGGGTCCGGCTTCGCATACTTGACCTGGTCGCGCGTGACGACGACGTTCTTCGCCGGATCGACGCCGAGCGCGTCGAGATTGATCGCCGCCGTTTCCATCCGGCCGCTGGTCGCGATCGCCCAGCGAATACCGGCATTCGACAACGCGGCCAGCAACTCGCGCGCACCGGGCAGCGGCCGGACCTGCGCGCGTAGCCGCTGATATGCGTCCGCATGCAGCCGCGCGAGCCGCTCGACGCGCTCGGCGTCTATGTCGCCGGCCGTCTCGCGCAGCAGCTGGTTCAGGAACAGGCCGCCGCTCATCCCGATCTTGCGGTGGATGCGCCATACGGACAACTCGATGCCTTCCGCATCGAGCGCTTCCTTCCACGCGAGCACGTGCTGATAGACGCTGTCGACGAGCGTGCCGTCGAGATCGAACAGAAATGACGTTTCAATGCGCATGTAAATCTCCCGGCCCGATCACGTTCGGGCAAAATCGTCGGCAAAACCAGGTCGTCACATTATCGGCGCGCGGCCGTGTCACCGCCATGTCCCGCGCCCCACGCGTGGCGCCCCGTCTCCGACGCGGCGGCGTGTCGAACACCGCTGGTACAATCGCGCCGATGCGCCGGGCGGGCCGCCAGCGCGCGCCCAACCTTCGTCGAATCCCCGTATGGCAACCCCCGACGCCGTCAGTTCCGAACAATCGTGGTGGGGCGTTCTGGCCCTGGCACTCACCGCCTTCATCTTCAATACCACCGAATTCGTGCCCGTCGCGCTGCTGAGCGCGATCGGCGGCAGCCTGCAGATGCAGCCGACCGCCGTCGGCCTGATGCTGACGATCTACGCGTGGGCCGTCGCCGTCGTGTCGCTGCCGCTGACGTTCTTCACGCGCCACGTCGAGCGCCGCAAGCTGCTGAGCGTCGCGCTGCTGGTGTTCATCGGCAGCCATGTCGTGACCGGCGTCGCATGGAATTTCACGGTGCTGATGATCGGCCGGCTCGGCATCGCATGCGCGCATGCGGTGTTCTGGTCGATCTCCGTGCCGCTGGCCGTGCGGCTCGCGCCGAGCGACCGCAAGAGCCGCGCGCTCAGCCTGCTCGCGATGGGCACGGCGATCGCGATGGTCGCCGGCATTCCGCTCGGCCGCGTGATCGGCGAGGCGCTCGGCTGGCGCACCACGTTCCTCGTGATCGGCGCCGCGGCAGCCGTCGCACTGCTGATGCTGCGCGCGACGTTGCCGCAGCTGCCGAGCCAGGGCGCCGGATCGCTCGCCAGTATCGGCTCGTTCCTGCGCAAGCCGGCTTTGGTCGCGCTGTACGCGATCACGGTGTTGGTGGTATCCGCGCACTTCACGTCGTACACGTACATCGAACCGTTCGTGCAGAGCGTCAATCATGCGAGCAACAGCCGGATCACCTATGTGCTGATCCTGTTCGGCGTTGCCGGCATGCCGGCCGCGATGTGCTTCAACCGCATGTTTCCGCAGCGGCCGGCCGATTTCCTGCTCGCGTCGATCGTCGCGTTGTCGGCGTGCCTGCTGATCCTGTTTCCGTGCGCGCTGAACATCGTCACGCTGTCGGTGCATACGCTCGTGTGGGGCGGCGCGATCGTCTGTTTCGGCCTCGCGATGCAGGCGTGGGTGCTGAAGCTCGCGCCGGACGCGACCGATCTCGCGGTGTCGATCTTCTCCGGGCTGTACAACGTCGGGATCGGCGCGGGTGCGCTGCTCGGCAACCATATCGCCAGCGACTTCGGTCTGTCGTGGATCGGCACGTTCGGCGGCGTGGTCGGCATCCTGTCGGCGGCAATCGCGTGGGCCGCGCTGCGGCTGCACGAGCGAAGGGCGGTCGCGTAAACGCGCTCGGCGTATGCGTTACACCGCTTTAACGCGGCTCGCCGCGCCTGCTTCGCGCCCGATTCCCGCCGCGTCGAGCTGCCTGAGCTTCGCATACAGCGTCGTGCGCGAAATGCCGAGCTGCCGTGCGGCCGCGGACACGTTGCCGTCATGTTCCGCGAGCGCGCGGCGGATCGCGTCCAGCGACTGTTCGTGCAGGCTGGCTTGCTGACTGGCGGCCGGTGTCGCGTGGCATACGTCGGCCGCGTCTTCGAGCACGTCGGCGTCGCGCGCCATCGTCGTCCGGTCCAGCGGCGCACGCACGGTGCGCACCCATACATGGCTACCATCGTCGCGCGCGATCCGCTGCGGCGTGCGCGCCGGTGTCAGCAGGCGGCGTTGCTGCGCGGGCGTCGCGCCGGGAAACAGTTGACGCACATCGTACGG
This sequence comes from Burkholderia latens, assembly GCF_902499045.1. Taxonomy (GTDB): domain Bacteria; phylum Pseudomonadota; class Gammaproteobacteria; order Burkholderiales; family Burkholderiaceae; genus Burkholderia; species Burkholderia latens. Next base: position 34,131 of record NZ_CABVPL010000012.1, read on the forward strand.
CGCGACCGGCCCGTCGGGCGCGAGATCGAGCATCTGCCGCGCGAGCCGGCTCACCGCGCGCACGCGGCCCGCTTCGTCGAGCGCCACGACACCGGCGAGCGGCGTGCCGAGCCAGCGCGGATCGTGCTGGATATGCAGCAGATGGCAATCGCGCAGCATCGCGTACAGCCGCTGCTCGGCGGCCAGCGTCGCGTACCGGAACTGCTCGCGCAACTGCACGACGTTGCGCCGGCCGATGCCGGTGATGTCCAGTGCGCCGATCACTTCACCGTCGAAGCCGACGAGCGGCACCGCGAGACAGAATACCCGTGCGAATTCGTCCAGATAGTGCTGCGCGCCCGCGACGACCGCTTCCGTGCCGTCGTGAATCACGCAACTCGGCGCGGTCGTGCCGATGTTCGGTTCGACGATGCGGCGGCCTGCGACGATCGGCGTCAGCAGCGCGTCGTCGCATTGCGGGCTGCGTCGCGCGTGGATGATCGTGCCATGCGGGTTGACGCACATGATCGTCCATTCGCGGCCGCCGAACGCGGCCCACAGCTGCTCGATTTCCTGAGCGACGCAGCGGCGGAGCCGCCGGTCCGCGCGTGACTCGGCGAGATCGCGCTGCATTTCGTAGCGGGCGGTTTCCCACGGCCGCAGGCCCGCATCGCGCGAGCGCAGCCACGAGCGCGCGACGCTGGCCGGTAACGCCGCGTCGGGCAGCGGCTCGCCCGCCGCGAAGCGGGCGCGGAGCCGGTCGAGGTCGATCGGCCGAGCAGGGAAATCGGGAATCGTATTCACGCTGCGTTCCATTTGGGGCAATGTCCGGGGCCGGGCGTGGCGGCCCGGCATGTCGCGCGAATGCGTAATATAGCCCGGCGCCCGAAGCGCGGTATTTTCATTCCCGACCGCGCTGCCGCGGTGCGCAGCCGAGCGGCATCGCGCTCGGCGGCCGGCTGGCGGCGCCCGCAACGTTCAATGCGGCAATCGCAGGATCGGCTTGAGCGTGATTCCGTTGCTGCTGTCTTCCGCCGCCTGATTGATCTGGTCGAGCGGATAGAACTTCACCAGCCGGTCGAACGGAAACCGCCCTTGCAGGTACAGCTGCACGAGCTGCGGAATGAACGTCTGCGGCACGCTGTCGCCTTCGACGATTCCGCGAATCGTGTGACCGCCGAGCAGCAGGCTGTTCACGTCGAATTCCGCTTTGGTGCCGAGCTTCGGCGCGCCGACCACGCCCATCGTGCCGCGCGACCCCAGCGCGTCGATCCCTTGCGACAGCACGGCCGGCAGCCCGGTCGATTCGAGCGCGTAGTCGACGCCGCCGCCGGTGATGTCGCGGATCGCGGCGGTCACGTCGACTTCGTTGCTGTTGACCGCGTGCGTCGCGCCGAGTTCGAGCGCCAGCGCGAGCCGCGACGGCACGATGTCGACCGCGATGATCGTCGTCGCGCCGGCGACGCGCGCGGCCATCACGGCGCTCATCCCGACCGCGCCCGCGCCGAAGCTCGCGAAGCTGCTGCCCGTGCGTACCGCGAGCGAATGGATCACCGCGCCCGCGCCGGTCTGGATCCCGCAGCCGAGCGGGCCGAGCAGTTCGAGCGGCGCTTCGGCCGGCACCTTGATCGCGTTGTTCTCGCGAGCGAGCGCGTAGCTCGCGAACGACGACTGCGCGAAGAAATGATCGTGCAGCGGTTGCCCGGCGGTATCGCGGAGCGCGGTTTGCCCGTCTTCATCGGCGCCGCCGAAGTTCAGCGAGAAGAACTGCCGGCAATACGCGCCGTGGCCGCCGACACACGACGCGCAGTGGCCGCACGCGCCGTAGGTCAGCACGACGTGATCGCCGGCGGCGAGCGTCTTCACGTTCGGGCCGACGGCCTCTACCACGCCGGCGCCTTCGTGGCCGAGCACGGCCGGCAGCGGCACCGGGTAGTACTGGTCGCGCACGATCAGGTCGGTGTGACAGAGGCCTGTCGCGACGACGCGCACCAGCACCTCGTCGCCGCGCGGCGCGCGGATTCGCGCCGGTTCGATCGAGAAGGGCGCGCCGGCGGCGCGGGCGACCGCCGCGGTGACGGCGCGCGTATCGTTTTCGGTGTACATGGTTGGTCTCGCCTCCTCGTCAAAGCCGGTACAGCGGCGCGTCGCCCTTGATCGTCAGCCATTGCCACTGCGTGAATTCTTCCCAGTTTGCCGCACCGCCGATGCTCGCGCCATTGCCCGACGCGCCGACGCCGCCGAACGGGTTGATCACTTCGTCGTTGACCGTCTGGTCGTTGATGTGCAGCAGCCCCGTGTTCAGCCGCTCGCCGATCCGGAGCGCGCGGCCGACGTCGGCGGACAGGATCGCCATCGACAACCCGTATTCGGTGCGGTTCGCGAGCGCGATCGCGTCTTCGTCGGTATCGAACGGCACGACGATCGCGACCGGCCCGAAGATCTCCTCGTCGAATGCGGGATTGCCGGGCGCGACGCCGCTCAACACGGTGGGTTCGAAGAACAGGCCGCGATGATGGCCGCCCGTCTCGACACGTGCGCCCGCGCGGCGGGCTGCGTCGACCACGCTGGCCGCATGATCGCGTTGCGCGGCGTTGATCAGCGGGCCGAGGCCGACGTCGGCGGTCGCGGGATCGCCGACGCGCAGGCTTTGCGCCTTCTCGACCAGCTTCGCGACGAAGCGGTCGTGAATCGCGCGCTGCACGAGCACGCGGCCGGTCGCCATGCAGATCTGGCCTTGATGCAGATACGCGCCCCACGCGGTGTTCGCGACGGCGCGGTCGAGATCGGCGTCGTCGAGCACGATCAGCGCGTTCTTGCCGCCGAGTTCGAGCGATACCTTCTTCAGGTGACGGCCCGCGGCTTCGCCAACCTTGCGCCCGGCCGCGGTCGAGCCGGTGAATTGGATCATCGCGACGTGCGGATCGGCGACGAGCGCCGCGCCCGCAGCACCGTCGCCGGGCAGCATGTGCAGCACGCCGTCGGGCAAGCCGGCGAGTTCGAATATGCGGGCGATCGCGACGCCGCCGCACACGGCGGTGCGCGGATCGGGTTTCAGCACGACCGCGTTGCCGAGCGCGAGCGCCGGCGCGACCGCGCGCATCGCGAGGTACAGCGGGAAATTGAACGGCGAGATCACGCCGACGACGCCGCGCGGACGGCGGCGCGCGAGCGACAGACGGCCGGCTGGCGACGGTAGTACTTCGCCGGCCGCGCGCGACGGCAGCCCGGCTGCTTCGTGCAACGCCTTGATGGTGACGGAGGTTTCGAACGATGCCTTTGCTCGGGTTGAGCCGCTTTCGCGTACGAGCCAGTCGATGATTAATGCGGAATGCGCTTCGGCGATGGCCGCCGCACGGCGTAGTACTGCTGCGCGCTCGTCGTACGGCAGGGCGAACCATGCGGGCTGCGCGCGGTGTGCGGCGGTCGACGCTTCGGCGATGGTGGCGCTGTCGGCGAGGCCGACGCGGCCGAGTGTGTTCCCGGTGGCTGGCTCGATTACGTCGGCCGCGTGCGGGCTTGCGTGCCAGCGGCCGGTGAAGATCTTGCCGCGCCAGATGTCGGCGTCGAGCAGGGTCGGCGTGCCGCTATTGCTGCTGTTCATGTGCGCTCCTGGGAAATTCGGATCGACCGGGAGGGCGGCGCGCCGCCCGACCGGCATGCGCGCGAGGGTAGGTGCGGGCGGGGCAGCGGGGGTATCCGGGTTTTTTCCCACCCTTGGAAGGTGCATGGAGGCAGGGGCCTTCGCGGTTCAGTGTGCGGAAACTGAACAGTTGTTGCGCGGATCTTGGTGCACGGCGCTGGTGACGCTCGACGCGTTATTGATTCCGTGGCGTCTGCGACTTATCTGACGCGGCGACGTACGCAAGGCTGCGCCGAGATATGCGTCGGCTTACCGGGGCATTTTCCCCAGCATGGATGACTGAGCTTGATGCAGAGAGCGTCCCCTTTTGAACTCAGCGCTTCGACCGGCCTGGCGGTACGTCGGAAATCGGTCTAGAAATCAGGACGTTACCGCTGGAACGCTTGGTCCACTACGCGAGTTGACAAATTGAGTGCGGACGCAGGCCAATTGACGACGTTGTTTTGATGGAACCGTCAATAAAGTCGTCGATTCGTGGGCCGGAGGCCTGGATCCAAGAGGATTCTGGCGTGACGGAATTATTTTGCTCTACGCGCTGCGAGCAGTCGACACGCCAGGGCTCAGGCACGGCTCGACCCGTTCTCGCCGTGCCGCTTCGTCAAAGTCGCGTCGGCCCTGTTGGTTCCGGCCAGCTACCAGTCTGGCCGCATACGTTTCAGCAAGGCACCCGGCCACCGCCCATCATGCACCATCGCTGCGTCTCCTGTTGCGGAGGCGCATACGGTAGTCCGGTCCTCGGATCGATGTGGTCATACTGCCCTGTGGGGTGCCGAGCCCTCCACGCGGCTTGGTCGGCATATTGTTGCTCGATCGCGGCTTGCTCTCGTGCCAGATCGGCCTTCTGCGCATCGTCTAGTTTCTTTGCCATGGTCACGAGCCGCGCGAACTTTGGATCGCGAACATCCTGCAGAGGCGGTAACGGTGGCGCAGGCGGCATGATGAGCACAGGGCCGGTGTATTTCGGTATCGGCAACTTGGATGGCCGGCCAAACTTTGCCGCCATATTCATCTCCCACAAAGCAGCGTCCATTCCGAGCACATGTTCGTAGTCGCGATTGACGACCGCCAGCGTGACCGGCCCCGACGGCGTCGGCAATGGCTGCAGGGAAGGTGGAAGCGTCTGTCGAGCCTCGGGATAAATGGTGCGGGCATAAGCGATTGCCGCGACGGAGTACTGCTGCAGCACTGCCTCGTACGCTTCCAGTATCTGCGCTCGACCATAGCCGCCGGGATTCTCGAACATCGGCTTATATGCCAACACTTTCCGGCTATACAACGCATTCGCATTCTGCAGCTCCGCGGCAAACCGTTGTTGAGGATCCGTCGGCGCAGACGCCGTTAGGGGCGCACACCCTGAAAACACGCTGGCGACAAGCAATATCCCCGCTATCGCGCGCACAAGCGACGGGCGTTGACGCGACATATCCGCGATCAGCTGGTTGCCCAAGGCGGACGAAACAATGGTCTTCTCGATTGCTCTAGCCTGCTTGGCAGGACGTCTGGAAGGCATGATCATTTTTTTAGCCAGGTTCTGATCGCGACAGTGAATGCGATGCGTCGCAGTAGAAAGGAAATCGGCACAAAGCCCTCATGGAGCCTGAACGTCAATCCCGCGTATGTCGCACGGAGGATGCCACGACCGGCGAACGACGTCAGCAAACCCCGCATATGTCGCACATGCCGCGAACCGCATCGGCGATTTCGGCCCGTTCTTTTTCGCGCACGCACTCATACTGCCGCATCCTGGATGGAATCGGCAATGCGAACGTCCGAACAATGCACGAACGCAACGACTTCCTCAACCATTGCCGATGGCTGCTTTCCGCCGCATCGGCATCGGTCACTCGGCATCTGCAGGGGCGATCGGAAATCTGCAAATACCGCCCCGCTGATGCAAACCTCCGGCCTGCGGAGCCGACACAGTACGATCATGCGTTTACGTTCAGCAGGGCACGCGGGCGTTCACTCCTGGGGTGGACCACGTGCACCAGCGCTGAACCTCTTGTGGCTGTGGCTGCTGCTGCGTCGCATACGGCCGGCCAGTCATCGGGTTAAAAGCGTCACCCTCTGAGGGGCGTGCGGCTCCCATTGCTCGAGACGCACTCAGTGCTTGGCCGACCTCGATTTTCTGCGTGATGAGATCCTTTTTCTGGGCATCCTCAACCTTTTTGGTCATGGCAACCAGCCGCGCAAACTTCGGATCGCTCGCTTCCTGGAGGGGCGGCAGCGGCGGCGCAACGGGCATGAACACCAGCGGGCCGGTGTATTTCGGTATGCCTTCTTTCGATGGTTTGCCCCAATTTGCCGCCTTACCGATTTCCCACACGGCGACGTTGATTTCGAGCGCGTGCTCATAGTTCCGATTCACATCCGCCAGCGTGGGAGTCCCTGTACGTGCAGGAAATGGCCGTAACGCTGGCGGCAAGGTCTGCGGCCCTGTCGGATAGACGACCCGAACCCAGCTTGTCGTAGCGACGGAGTATTGAAACAGCAGGTCTTGATAGGCTTCCAGTATCTGGGCACGGCTGTGGGCCCTGGATTCGCGAACCATGGCTTGATATGCATTTAACGCCTTGGTGTAGCGCACGTTGTCGTCCCGCGTGGTGGTGACGAGCTGCAGCTGCGGATCAGTTGGGGCTGGCGGTGTGGCAGCGCAGCCCGACAGCGCAATGACAGCAACCGTGAAAATGGCAGCTGCGCGAAACTTCACCTGCGCATGATGCGACATATGATGCTCCGACTGGAGGGTATGAGATTAGGCCAATATATATCGACCTATCCCATTCCAACTGCGGGTAGGCGATTTTTATACAGAAGTTTCGCTAAAAATTGTTAGGAAATCAACGATCTATAAAATTCTCGATTTTGTGGGTCGAGGCAAACGCTTGAGATAACCGACGAGTATCCGTCACTTCAATGATGCAGCAGTGCCTGTGCGTTATTTGTTAAGGCCTTGCGCACAGACCTACGCTGGCTCTTTTGTTGAATCCTTTGCACGACGATTTTGCTGCGAGCGTGAAGGTGACCGGCAAGGAGCCGTTCACCCTTGATCCGCGACTTTTTGGATAATCGCGCGGCGTACCGGTCGCCGATCAAACGCGGTGCGCAGACACGCTCGAAATTCGGCCTGGCCGCGACGTGGTTATGGTCAGCACGTATATGTCGACACAACCCGAACTGCCGCGTATCGGCCGCGATTCGCGACGCACTTTCGCAAGCGGATGCAGTGCGGTTGGGGCGAACCGCTCTTGGCAGATGCCGCTAACGGACCTCAAACGTTCATACCCGCGTCCCGGCGGCGTCGCGATCATTCACAGGGACTGGAACAGAAAGCCGAGCCAGCGCCCACCATCGTTTTCCCGTCAGGAAAACCCTGATTCCTGCCGCTAGACCAGCGGTTCCGAGCCGATTTCCCGTCGCCACGGAGCGGGGGTATCGCGCTTGCATCCAGCCGCACCCCGAACCCCCACGACCTCGCTCCATCAAGCTCCCCAGTCCGCATGCCTGCCAAAAAAGGTATGGCGCACCGCAATATTTCGCCCGTCGGCCCGTATCTCAATACCCTCAAGGTATCAAAAAGCGAGACCGAAAGTATTGGACGCCCCATTTCCCCGCCGCGTATAAATCCGTTCCATGAACTCCCGACCCGCAGCGTGCCCCATGTCCCCGATCACCATCGAACGCATTGAAACCCGCCTCGTCGACCTGCCGACGATCCGTCCGCACAAGCTGTCGGTCGCCACGATGCACGGCCAGACGCTGATGCTGGTGAAGGTGACGTGCAGCGACGGCGTGACGGGTATCGGCGAAGGCACGACGATCGCGGGGATGGCCTACGGCCCGGAAAGCCCCGAAGCGATGAAGCTCGCGATCGACGCATACCTCGCACCGGCGATCATCGGCCACGACGCAACGCGCATCCAGGCGCTGATGGCATTCCTCGGCAAGCTCGCGAAGGTCAATCACTTCGCGAAGAGCGCGCTCGAAACCGCGCTCCTCGATGCGCACGGCAAGCGTCTCGGCGTGCCGGTCAGCGAACTGCTCGGCGGGCGCCGTCGCGATCGTCTGCCGGTCGCATGGACGCTCGCATCGGGCGACACGGCAACCGATATCGCCGAAGCCGAACGGATGCTCGACCTGCGCCGCCACAACGTGTTCAAGCTGAAGATCGGCGCGCAGGCGCTCGACGCGGATATCCGGCACGTGGCCGAGATCAAGCGGGCAGTGGGCGAGCGTGCGTCGGTGCGCGTCGACGTGAACATGGCATGGAGCGAAACGCAGGCCGCGCGCGCGATTCCGGCGCTCGCCGATGCCGGTTGCGAACTGGTCGAGCAACCGGTGGCTTCCGCGGCCGCGCTCGCGCGGCTGATGCGCCGCTTCCCGGTCGCATTGATGGCCGATGAAATCCTGCAGGGCCCCGACAGCGCGTTCGAGATCGCGAAGCACCATGGCGCCGACGTGTTCGCGATCAAGATCGAGCAGAGCGGCGGCCTGTTCGCCGCGCAGCGCGTCGCGGCGGTTGCGGATGCGGCCGGCATCGAGCTGTACGGCGGCACAATGCTCGAAGGCGCATTCAGCACGGTCGCCTCCGCGCACCTGTTCGCGAGCTTCGCGAACCTGCAGTGGGGCACCGAACTGTTCGGACCGCTACTGATCACCGAAGAGATTCTCACGACGCCGCTCGACTACAGCGATTTCGAACTGACCGTGCCGAGCGGCCCGGGCCTCGGCATCGAACTCGACGAAGCGAAGGTCGCGCGCTTCACCCGAGACGGGCTGGCGAAGGTGTCCCGCTGACGCCACACCACCTTGACCGAATCACGTATCAGGACTTCACGATGCTTTTCCACGTACGCATGGACGTCAACATCCCGGCCGACCTGCCGGCCACGGTCGCCGACGAGATCAAGGCCCGCGAGAAGGCGTATTCGCAGGACCTGCAGCGCAGCGGCAAGTGGCGCCACCTCTGGCGGATCGCCGGCGAATACGCGAACTACAGCGTGTTCGACGTGTCGGGCAACGCCGAGCTGCACGAAATCCTGACCGGCCTGCCGCTGTTCCCGTACATGAAGATTTCGGTGACGCCGTTGTGTCGCCACCCGTCGTCGATACACGACGGCGACGTTTGAGCCACGGCGGCGCCGCTGCGCCGGCAGCGGGCACGTCGGGTCGCCATTCCCCCAAATACACATGGAGACACCATCATGAGCGTCAAAGTTTTCGAAACGAAAGAAGTGCAGGATCTGCTGAAGGCAGCGTCGAACGCGGATGCCGACGGCGCGAAAGGCGCGAACGGCACGCGCGGCGATGCACGTACGCAGCAGATCGTGCTGCGGCTGCTCGGCGACCTGTTCAAAGCGATCGACGATCTCGACATCACGCCCGACGAAGTGTGGGCCGGCGTGAACTATCTGAACAAGCTTGGTCAGGATGGCGAAGCAGCGCTGCTCGCGGCCGGCCTCGGTCTCGAGAAGTATCTCGACATCCGGATGGACGCGGAGGACGAGGCGCTCGGCCTCGACGGCGGCACGCCGCGCACGATCGAAGGCCCGCTGTATGTCGCGGGTGCGCCGGTGCGCGACGGCGTCGCGAAGATCGACGTCGACGCGGACGAAGGTGCGGGCCCGCTGGTGATCCACGGCACGGTGAAGGATCTCGACGGCAAGCCGGTGGCCGGCGCGCTGGTCGAATGCTGGCATGCGAATTCGCACGGCTTCTATTCGCACTTCGATCCGACCGGCAAGCAGAGCGAGTTCAACCTGCGTGGCGCGGTGCGGACGGGCGCGGACGGCAAATACGAATTTCGCACGCTGATGCCGGTCGGCTACGGTTGCCCGCCGCAGGGCGCGACGCAGCAACTGCTCGATCGCCTCGGCCGCCACGGCAACCGCCCGGCGCACGTGCACTTCTTCGTGACGAGCGACGACCACCGCAAGCTGACGACGCAGTTCAACATCGACGGCGACCCGCTGATCTGGGATGACTTCGCGTATGCGACGCGCGAGGAGCTGATTCCGCCCGTGACCGAAAAGGCCGGCGGCATCGCGCTCGGGATGAAGGCCGACTCGTATCAGGACATCGAGTTCGACTTCGTGCTGACGCCGCGCGTCGGCGGCAAGGACAACCAGATCGTCGAACGCCTGCGCGCTTCCGCCGCGGCATAACCCGCCCGGCGACACGGCGGCGCGCGTGCGCCGCCGCTGCCGGCCGGTCCCCGAGATTCATCGATACCGATGCGAGCGTGCTTGCAGGACCCGTCACGCGCGCACGAGGAACCATCATGTCCACCACGATCGACCCCATCACCGAACTGGATCAGCTGCTCGCGACCGCCGTGCAGGACGACAAGGAGGCCGGCATCTTCCGCTGCCGCCGCGACATCTTCACGAACGACGCGCTTTACGAACTGGAGATGAAACACATCTTCGAGCGCAACTGGGTGTACCTCGCGCACGAAAGCCAGATCCCGAACAACAACGATTACTACACGACGTGGATCGGCCGCCAGCCGATCGTCATCACGCGCGACAAGGCCGGCGAGCTGCACGCGGTGATCAATGCGTGCGCGCACAAGGGCGCGATGCTGTGCCGCCGCAAGCATGGCAACAAGGGGAGCTTCACGTGCCCGTTCCACGGCTGGACCTTCTCGAACACCGGCAAGCTGCTGAAGGTGAAGGACGAGAAGACGACCGAGTATCCGATTCAGTTCAACACGCACGGCTCGCACGACCTGAAGAAGGTCGCGCGCTTTCAGAGCTATCGCGGCTTCCTGTTCGGCAGCCTCCACGACGACGTGTTGCCGCTCGAGGACTATCTCGGCGAGGCGCGCGTGATCATCGACCAGATCGTCGACCAGGCGCCGAACGGCCTCGAAGTGCTGCGCGGCAACTCGTCCTACATCTACGAAGGCAACTGGAAGATGCAGATGGAGAACGGCTGCGACGGCTATCACGTGAGCACCGTGCACTGGAACTACGCGGCGACGATGGGCCGCCGCAAGGAAGACGGCACGAAGGCCGTCGACGCGAACAGCTGGAGCAAGTCGGTCGCGGGCGTGTACGGCTTCGACAACGGGCACATCCTGCTGTGGACGAAGACGATGAACCCGGAAGTGCGGCCCGTGTACCGGCATCGCGACGAGATCAAGGCGCGCGTGGGCGAAGTGCAGGCCGACTTCATCGTGAACCAGACCCGCAACCTGTGCGTGTACCCGAACGTGTTCCTGATGGACCAGTTCAGCACGCAGATTCGCGTGGTGCGTCCGCTCGCAGTCGACAAGACCGAAGTCAGCATCTTCTGCTTCGCGCCGAAGGGCGAGAGCGAAGCCGATCGCACGACGCGCATTCGCCAGTACGAGGATTTCTTCAACGTGACGGGGATGGGCACGGCCGACGACCTCGAGGAATTCCGCGCGTGCCAGGCCGGCTACGCGGGCATCACGGCGATGTGGAACGACCTGTCGCGCGGCGCGCCGCTGTGGATTCACGGGCCGGACGAGAACGCGAAGAAGATGGGGCTGAACCCGCGGATATCGGGCGAGCGCAGCGAGGACGAAGGGCTGTTCGTGTGTCAGCACGAACACTGGGTGCACGTGATGCGCGATGCACTGAAGAAGGAACGCGGGGAGGTGGCGGCATGAACATCGATTACCGGACGATTTGCGCGACGCTGTATCGCGAAGCGCGCCTGCTCGACGATCGCGAGTGGGACGAATGGCTGACCTGCTACACGGAGGACGTCACGTACTGGATGCCCGCGTGGGACGACGACGACCGGCCGACCGACGATCCGCGCAGCCAGATCTCGCTGATGTATTACGCGGATCGCGGCGGGCTCGAGGATCGCGTGTTCCGGATCAAGACGGAGCGCAGCGGCGCGTCGACGCCCGAGCCGCGCACGAGCCACAACGTGACGAACGTCGAGGTGCTGGCGGAGCGCGACGGCGAGGTGGACGTGCGCTACAACTTCCACACGCTGAACCACCGCTATCGCGTGACCGACCACTTCTTCGGCACGATGTTCGTCACGCTGCGCCAGGTGGGCGGCGCGCTGCTGATCTCCAACAAGAAGATCGTGCTGAAGAACGACTACATCCGGCAGGTGCTCGACGTGTACCACGTCTGACGCCGATCGTTTCGACACGTAATACAGGGAGACGAGGTCATGTCCACCTACAAGATTGCACTGAACTTCGAGGACGGGGTCACCCGTTTCATCGATTGCAACGCCGGCGAGAAAGTGCTGGATGCCGCGTTCCGCGCGAAGATCAACCTGCCGATGGACTGCTCCGACGGCGTGTGCGGCACCTGCAAGTGCCGCGCGGAAAGCGGCAGCTACGATCTCGGCGACGACTACATCGACGATGCGCTCACCGAGGACGAGAAGGACGGCGGCCTCGTGCTGACGTGCCAGATGGTGCCGCAAAGCGACTGCGTGATCGCGGTGCCGACGACGTCGATCGCATGCAAGACCGGACACAGCGGATTCGTCGCGACGGTGACGAAGGTCGAGCCGCACAACGATGCGGCGATCGTGCTCGAGCTCGACGCCGACGAGCACGCACCGGCGTTCCTGCCCGGCCAGTACGTGAACATCGGCGTGCCGGGCAGCGGCCAGCACCGGTCGTATTCGTTTTCGTCCGCGCCGGGCGACGCGAAGATCGGATTCCTGATCAAGAAGATTCCCGGCGGCGTGATGAGCACCTGGCTCGAATCCGCGAAGCCCGGCGACACGCTCGAACTGAACGGGCCGCTCGGCAGCTTCTACCTGCGCGACGTCGAGCGGCCGCTGCTGTTCCTCGCGGGCGGCACCGGGCTCGCGCCGTTCCTGTCGATGCTCGAAGTGCTCGCGCGCAGCGGTTCGCGGCAGAAGGTCCACCTGATCTACGGCGTGACGCGCGATCTCGATCTCGTGCTGGTCGACGCGATCGAAGCGTATGCGGCGAAGCTGCCGAACTTCAGTTTTGCGACGGTCGTCGCCGATCCGGCGTCGCGCCACGCACGCAAGGGCTGGGTCACGCAGCACATTCCGGCCGATGCGCTGAACGACGGCGACGTGGACGTCTATCTGTGCGGGCCGCCGCCGATGGTCGATGCGGTGCGCCAGTATTTTGACGACCAGGGCGTGAAGCCGCACAGCTTCCACTACGAGAAATTCACGCCGAACGTGACGGCAAAGGCGGCATGACCATGCAACGATTCTCAGGAAAGGTCGTCGTCGTCACCGGCGCGGCGCAGGGCATCGGCCGCGGCGTCGCGCTGCGCGCGGCGGCCGAGGGCGGCAACGTGCTGTTCGTCGATCGCGCGGATTTCGTCGCCGACGTAGCTGCGGAAGCGCCGGGCGGCAACACGGCCGCCTTCGTCGCCGATCTCGAGACCTACGACGGCGCGCATGCGGCGATGGCGTGCGCGGTCGCGACGTTCGGCCGGATCGACGTGCTGATCAACGGCGTCGGCGGCGCGATCCGGATGCGGCCGTTCGCCGAGTTCGAGCCCGCGCAGATCGACGCGGAAATTCGCCGTTCGCTGATGCCGACGCTCTACGGCTGTCACGCGGTGCTGCCGCACCTGCTCGCCGCAGGCGGCGGCACGATCGTCAACGTGTCGTCGAACGCGACGCGCGGGATTCGCCGCGTGCCGTACTCGGCGGCGAAAGGCGGCGTCAATGCGCTGACGGCCGCGCTCGCGATGGAATACGCGGCGCACAACATCCGCGTGGTCGCGACCGCGCCCGGCGGCACGACGGCGCCGCCGCGCCGCGTGCCGCGCAATGCGGCCGGCGACACCGCGCAGGAACAGGCGTGGATGGCCGAAGCGGTGCGGCAAGTCACCGATTCGACGTTCTTCAAGCGCTACGGCACGCTCGACGAACAGATCGCGCCGATCCTGTTTCTTGCATCGGATGAAGCGAGCTACATCACCGGCACGGTGCTGCCGGTCGCGGGCGGCGATACGGGTTGAGCGGCACGCGTGCTTCTTCAGACATACGCACGCCGCGAGTGGGCGGCGCGCATAGCGATCATCGAACGACAACCGGCTGGTGCGACGAGCCCGGCCACGGAGACACTCATGCGCAAACGCGAAGCGATCATTCCGCCTGGAATGGAAGCCGTGTACGAAAAAATCGGCTACGCGCCGGCGATCAAGGTCGGCGATACCGTGTACGTGTCCGGCCAGATCGGCCGCGACGCCGCGATGAAACTGGTCGAGGACCGGGAAGCGCAGATCGTGCAGGCATTCGAAAACCTGAAGCGCGTGCTCGAAGCGGGCGGCGCGTCGCTCGACGACGTCGTCGACCTGACGACGTTCCATACCGACATGCGCGACCTGCCGCTGTTCATGCAGGTGCGCGATCGCTATTTCCGTGCGCATCCGCGGCCGGCATGGACCGCCGTCGGCGCGCACATGCTCGGCGGCTCGCCGGGTTACATCGTCGAGATCAAGGCGGTGGCGGTGCTGTAACGGCGAACCGTTTCGAGGCGGTTGCGCCGCATCATGCGAGCCGGAATTTCTTGCGCAGGCTTCGACACGGTGAACGGGGATATCAATCGCGCGCATCCAGCGCGGGCTGCAGTGCCGGCTCGGCCGGCGATGCCGGTTCATGCCGGCCGTGGCGTGCAGCGGCGGAATGGCCGGGCCGGATCCTGTACCAGATCGCGTACATCGCCGGCAGGAACACGAGCGTGAGGATCGTTCCCGCGAACGTGCCGCCGATCAGCGTGTACGCGAGCGTGCCCCAGAACACCGAATGCGTGAGCGGAATGAACGCGAGTACGGCCGCCATCGCGGTCAGGATCACCGGGCGCGCCCGCTGAACGGTCGCTTCGACCACTGCATGGAACGGATCGAGTCCCGCCTGTTCGTTCTGGTGAATCTGCCCGATCAGGATCAGCGTGTTGCGCATCAGGATCCCCGATAGCGCAATGAGGCCGACCAGCGCATTGATGCCGAACGGCTGCCCGAACAGGATCAGCGTCGGCACCACGCCGATCAGCCCGAGCGGGCTCGTCATGAACACCATCACCATCGCGGAGATCGATCGCACCTGGAAGATGATGATCACGAGCGTGATCGCCAGCATGATCGGGAACAGCGGCAGCATCGCCTTCGTCGCCTTGCCCGATTCCTCGATGGAGCCCGCTTCCTCGATCCGATAGCCGCTCGGCAGCCGCGCGATGATCGGTTGCAGCTGCTTCGTGATCGCGGTCGAGACGTCCGGTGGCTGCAAGCCGTCGGCGATGTCGCCGCGCACGGTGATCGTCGGCACGCGATCGCGCCAGCGCATGATCGGTTCCTCCATCCGAACGTCGGCCTTGCCGACCTGCGACAGCGGAATGCGCTCCCCGTTCGTGCCGGCGAGCGTGAAGTCGTCGAGCCGCGCCGGGTCGAGCCGCGCATCGCCGCCCGAACGGGCGATCACCTGCACGGTCCGGATGTCCTCGCGCACCGCGGTGACGGGCACCCCGGTCAACAGGAACTGCAATTGCCGAGAAACCGCGCTGGAGGTCAGCCCGACGGCCTGCAGGCGATCCTGCTGCAGCGTGAAATGCAGCGTCGGCGCGCGCGTGCCCCAATCGGCATTGACGGTGCGCATCATCGGGCTGCCGTTCATCACGTGCTGCACGTCGGCCGCAATGGCGCGCAACGTGTCGGGATCGGGGCCGGTGACGCGATACGCGACCGGGAACGGCGAATACGGGCCGAACACGAGTTGCGTCACGCGTACGCGCGCTTCGGGCGCGAGCCCGTCGGCGATGGCGCGCCGCAGCCGCGCCTTCAGCGCTTCACGCTCCTCCTGACTGTCCGTGCGGATCACGATCTTCGCGAACGACGGATCGGGCAGCTCCGGCCCCATCGCCAGATAGAAGCGCGGCGCGCCCTGGCCGACGTACGCGGTGACGATGCGCGCTTCCTTCTGCTTCGCGAGCCACGCCTCGACCTTCGACGTCGCGGCGCTCGTTTGAGAAATCGACGTGCCGTACGGCATCTGCACCTCGATCAGCACCTCGGGGCGATCGGAGACCGGAAAGAACTGCTTCTTGACGATCGCCATCCCGAGTATCGCGAGCACGAACAGGCCGACGACCGAGCCGGCGACGAGCCATTTGCGTGCGATGACACGCGCGAGTACCTGACGGAAGCGGTTGTAGCGCGGCGTATCGTAGATCGCATCGTGGCCGCCTTCGATCTTCCTGAACTCGGGCAGCATCTTCACGCCGAGGTAGGGCGTGAACACCACCGCGACGACCCACGATGCGATCAGCGCGATCCCGACGATCCAGAACATGTTGCTGGTGTATTCACCGGCGGTCGAGCGCGCGAAGCCGTTCGGCATGAAACCGACCGCGGTGACGAGCGTGCCGGCCAGCATCGGCGCGGCCGTATGGCTCCACGCGTACGCGGACGCGGCCACGCGACCGTAGCCTTCCTCCATCTTCACGACCATCATTTCGATCGCGATGATCGCGTCGTCGACGAGCAGCCCGAGCGCGAGAATCAGCGAGCCGAGCGTGATGCGGTCGAAGTTCTTGCCGGTGGCGGCCATCACGACGAACACCACGGCGAGCGTCAACGGCACGGCCGCGGCGACGACGAGGCCCACGCGCCAGCCCATGCTGACGAAGCTCACCAGCATGACGACGAGCAGCGCGGCGAAGAACTTGACCATGAACTCGTCGACGGCCGAGCTGATGTTCACCGACTGGTCGGTGACCTTGGTCAGGCTCATGCCGAGCGGCAGCCCCGCATTGATCGCGCCGACTTCGCGGTCCAGCGCGCGGCCGAGGTCGAGGCCGTTCCAGCCGTCGCGCATCACGATGCCGAGCAGCAGCGCGGGCTCGCCGTTGTTGCGGATCAGGAACGTCGACGGATCCTCGTAGCCGCGCTCGACGGTGGCGAGGTCGGACAGTTTCAGCGTGCGGCCCTGCGACACGATAGGCGTGTCGCGGATCTTCTGGAGCTTGTCGAATGCGCCGTCCACGCGGATGAAGATCTCGGGCCCGCGCGTCTCCACGGAGCCGGCCGCCGTCAGCAGGTTCTGGCCGTTGAGCGCGGCGAACACGTCCTGCGGGCTGACGCCGAGCGTCGCGAGCCGCTCGTGCGACAACTGCACGTAGATGCGCTCGGCCTGCTCGCCGATGATGTCGACCTTCTTCACGCCGGCCACATGCAGCAGCCGCTGGCGCAACGCCTCGGCGTCGCGCACCAGCAGCCGCTGCGGTTCGCCCTTGGCCTTCAGCGCGAACAGCGCGAACGTGACGTCCGCGTATTCGTCGTTGACGAGCGGCCCGATCACGCCGGCCGGCAGATCGTTCGCCGTATCGCCGATCTTCTTGCGCGCCTGATAGAACTGCTCCTGCACCTCGGACGGCGGTGTGCTGTCGAGCAGCGTCAGCGTCGTGATCGCGAGGCCGGGGCGCGTATACGTTTCGGTGCGGTCGTACCAGCGCAGCTCCTGCATGCGCTTCTCGATCTTCTCCGCGACCTGATCGTGCATTTCCTGCGCGGTCGCGCCCGGCCATGCGCTGACGATCGTCATCACCTTGATCGTGAACGCCGGGTCTTCCGCGCGGCCCAGCTTGAAGAACGACACGAGGCCCGCGAGCGAAATCAGGCAGATCAGGAACAGCGTGATCGCGCGCTCGCGCACGGCGAGTGCCGACAGGTTGAAACGGCGTTCGCTCACGGCCGTGCTCCTTCGTTCGTGGCCGCCGCCACCGCGGCGACCGGCGCGGACACGCGCACCGCTTCGCCGTCGCGCAGCATCTGCGCGCCGAGCGCGACGACCCGTTCGCTCTGCTTCAGTGCGCCCGACACGAGTGCGCTGTCGTCGTCCACACGCTCGACGGTGACGGACCGCCATCCCACCTTCGGAGGCTCTCCGGCGACCACCCACACGCCGGGCCCCTTGCCGGCGTCCAGCAGCGCGCCGATCGGCACCTGCATGCCGCGTTGCGGTGTCGCCCGCGCGTCGTCCGGAATGCGGATCGTGACGGTCGCGCCGAGCGGTGCGTCGGCCAGCGCGCCTTGAAGCACGTAGCGCGCTTCGAACGTGCGCGTTCTGGCATCGGCGGTATCGGAAAGCTGGCGCAGCGTCGCGGGCACGCTGACGTCCGGCTTGCCGAACAGCCCGGCCTGCGCGACCGACCCGAGCGCCGGGCGCAAGGTTTCCGGCAGCTGGATCGTCGCCTCGCGGCTGCCGGCGTGCGCGAGCCGAACCACCGGCTGCCCGGCGCTGACGACCTGGCCGGGTTCCGCGAGCGTTTCCATCACGACGCCGTCGCCGTCCGCGACGAGTTCCGCATAGCCGGTCGCATTGCGCGCGACGTCGGCGTCGGCCTCGGCGGCGCTCAACTGCGCTTTGGCCGCATCGGCCGCGGCCTTGGCCTGGTCATAGGCCGACGCCGATATCGCGCCGGTGCCGCGCAGGTCGCGGTAGCGCGCTTCGTCCTCGGCGGTCTGTCGCGCGCGGGCCCGTGCGGCGGCCACGGCCTCGTCGCGTGCGCGCGCCGCGAGTTTCAGGTCGACGGGATCGATCCGCATCAGCGGCTGGCCGCGCCGGACGGTCTGCCCGGTGTCGACGAGGCGCGCCAGCACCTTGCCGGACACGCGAAACCCGAGGTCGCTCTGCACGCGGGCGGCGACGGTGCCGGTAAAGGCGCGCGACGCGGGTGCCGACACCTGCACGATGGCGGTACGCACGAGCGGCGCTTCCGTGCGCGGATCGGACGGCGCTTTGCCGCTGCACGCGGCTAGCGCGACGGGCAGTGCGGACGCAGCTGCGAGGAGAAGAATGGGGCGACGCCGGACCATGAAAGACCCACTGACGAAGTGATCGGGGCTTTCATTGTGGGTCTAGTGACCAAATTAGTCAATGGTCACAAATGGGGCTGGTTCACGGCGCGAGGCTGCGCAGCACGAGGCTCGACAATTGGGCGGGCGCGGCGTCGGTCGTGTCGAGGTTGTACTGCAGCAGCAGCGGGTTCAGGTACGGCCGCATCACGAGGTAGATCGCCGTCGCGGCTTCGTCCAGCGGCGTCTTGCGCTCGAACTCGCCGCTTTGCCGGCCTTCCTGCAGCACGTCCTGCAGCAGCTGCTGCACGCGCGCCTCGTAGGCCTGCACCGACTGCCAGTTTTCAGTGGCGGCCGACGCGGCGATGTCGTACAGCTTGCGGTCGCGGAAGAACAGCCGCAGGCTTGCCTCCGTGGAGACCTTGAACATCCGCCGCAGCTTTTCGGTGGGCCGCTCGGCCTCGGCGACGGCCGCGCGCACGTCCGTCTCGATCTCGCGCAGGCAGTTCCCGCAGATCATCTCGCCGATCGCCTGTTTCGACTCGAAGAACTTGTAGATATAGGCCTTCGAGAAGCCGATCGCCTTCGCCAGGTCGGACACGGTCGTCTTTTCATAGCCGTACCGGCTGAAGTGCTCGGTGGCCGCGGCGACGATCTGATCCCGCACGTCGTGGTCGGCCGGGCCGCGCGCGGGGGCGTCGGAAGGAATGGTTTTTTTCATGAGCTGCAGCTAACAGGAATGGACAACGAGTGACCATTTGGTATTATAGTCACTACCGTGTTCTTGCTAAAAACCGTCATGCTACCCAAACCCATCGTTGCCGCGGTGCTTGCCGCGATCCTGTCGGCCGGGTGCGCCGTCGGCCCCGATTACGCGCGGCCGGACGTCGCGATGCCGCAGCGGTTCCAGGGCCAGAGCGCGGTCGATCAACGCCATGCGGCTGCGGAAGCCGACCTCGCGACATGGTGGGCCGGCTTCGGCGATCCGCAGATGACGCGCTTCATCACGCTGGCGCTCGCGCAAAACCTCGATCTCGCGCAGGCCGCGGCGCGGGTCCAGCAAGCGCGGGCAGGGCTCGGCGCGGCGAATGCAGCGCTGCTGCCGTCGGGCAGCGTGAGCGGGCAGGCGGCGCGGGCGTACCAGTCGGTCGAAACGCCGTTGGGGCGTGTGTTGAACGCGACGCCTGGCTTCGATCGCCACGGCAACGACTACGAGGCCGACTTCAATGCGAGCTGGGAGCTGGACCTGTTCGGCGGATTGCGCCGCGGCCGCGAAGCAGCACTTGCCGACTATCAGGCATCCGAAGCGGCGGCGGTCGCGACGCGGCTCGCCGTCGCCGCGCAGACCGCGGACACCTACATCACGATCCGCGGGCTGCAGGGCCGGTTGAAGGTCGCGCGGCATCAGGTGCAGACCGAGCAGGATCTGCTCTCGACCATCAATCTGCTGTATGGAAAGGGGCTCGCGGCGGAGCTGCAGGTCAGGCAGGCCGAAGGCGCGCTCGCGCAGGTGCGCGCGACGGTGCCGGTGCTCGAAGCGGCGCTCGACGCGGCGATGAACGCGCTCGACGTGATGCTCGGGGTGCAGCCCGGCACGCATCGTGCCGAACTGCTCGCCGACGGCGACGTGCCGGCGGCACCGCGGATCGCGGCGACGGGCACGCCCGGCGAACTGCTCGCGCGCAGGCCCGACCTGATCGTCGCCGAGCGGCGCGTGGCGGCGTCGAATGCGCGCATCGGCGTGGCGATTGCCGAGTATTACCCGAAGCTCTCGCTGAGCGGATTGCTCGGTAGCGCGACGACGATGGGCGCGGGCAATCTGTTCTCCGGAGGCGCGAACCAGGCTGCGGGCGTGCTCGGCCTGCGCTGGCGCCTGTTCGATTTCGGCCGGATCAACGCGCAGATCGCACAGGCGAAAGGGCAGGATGCCGAGATGCTCGCCGCGTACCGGCTCGCGGCACTGCACGCGACCGAGGACGTCGAAAATGCGTTCTCCGCGCTCGTCAAACGCGACGAACAGGCCGCCGTGCTCGCCGAAGGCGTCGCTTCGCTCGGCCGCGCGCGGGCCGCGTCGTTCGCGGCGTACCAGAAAGGCGTCGTCAGCCTGATCGAAGTGTTGCAGGCCGACGAAAGCCTGCTGCGCGCTTCCGACCAGCGCGTGCAGGCGCAAACCGAATCCGCGCGCGCGGCGGTGGCCGCGTTCAAGGCGCTTGGGGGCGGATGGCAGCCGCCGGCAACCGAGGCCGTTGCGAGCCGGTAACGGGCGCGCGGAATGACGTCGGCGCGCAGGCGGGCGAAACGGCCAGATGGAGAGATGCGGCGTCGATTTCGTCGAGTGTGCCGCGGGGGCCGAGCATTAGGCGCGGTGCAGACGTTCGTCGTCCGCGCACCCTCCGCGGGTCGCGATGTCGCGCTCGCGGGCCGGTACGAGGGTCTGCCGGTCGTTCGGCTCGTGGATTGCGGTCGAGCCGCGACGGTGTTGCCGATTCGAGCGTGCCGCGGACGGCACCGGGCATGCTCCATCGACGGCGCGCAGGGTATGCGCAGTTGATCCGGCAGTGCGCAGGCTACGCCGCTATCGATGAATCGCCGCGCGCAACCGGCGCACGTCCTGCTCCGACACCGGCGCGGCGCGATTGCCCCACGCGCCGCGCACATAGTTGACGACCGCGGCGATCTCGCTGCTCGTCAGTGCGCTACGCATCGCCGGCATGCGCTGCACTGGTCCCTGTGAACCCGGCGCGGGCCGCGCGCCTTCCACCACGATCCGGATCACGCTAGTCGGATCGGTTGACAGCACGGCTGAATTGCCGGCGAGCGGCGGCCCGTGATCGCGCACGCCGGTACCGTCCGCGCCGTGGCACCGTGCACAGAACCCTGCATACACGCCGGCCCCCGGCGCCTGCTGGCCGCCTTCCGGCCGCGGCCCGGCCGGCGTCAGACGCGCGACGCCGATGCCGAGCGGATTGGTCGCGGCAGTCGGTTGCGCGGGCAACGATTTCACGTAGACGGCGATTGCACGGCGGTCGGCCTCGGTCAGCAACGCAGTACTCTCGCCGACGACGGGCCCCATTGCGCCGAATACGGAGCCGCGCGCCGCATGGCCGCTGCGCAGGAAAGTGGCGACGTCGTCGACGCTCCAGCGGCCGAGGCCGTCCTGGTCCGCGCCGGTCAGGTTCGGCGCGAACCAGTGATCGTTGACCCCGCCGGTCAGGAACGCCGCGCCGTGCTCGTCGTAGCCGCGCTCGTTGTAGGCCGGCCCGCGCGGCGTATGGCACGCGCCGCAGTGGCCGAGCCCCTGCACCAGATACGCGCCGCGATTCCATTCCGCCGATCGCGACGGCTGCGGCACGAAGCGGTCGCGGTTCGCGAACGCGAGGTTCCACAGCCCGAGCGCCCAGCGCTGGTTGAACGGAAACGGCAGTTGCGTGAGCCGTGCCGCGTTCGCGGACGGCGCGACGCCGCGCATGAAGTACGCATAGAGCGCGCGCACGTCGTCGTCGGTCATGCGCGCGAACGACGGGTACGGCATCGCCGGATACAGGCGGCTGCCGTCCGCGCGCACGCCGCGCCGCACCGCGTCGTCGAATTCGCGCAGCGTGTAGTTGCCGATTCCGTGCGTGCGATCCGGCGTGATGTTCGGCGCGTAGATCGGCCCGAACGGCGAATTCACCGGCTGGCCTCCAGCGTACGGCGTATGATCGGCCGCGTCGTGACACGCCGAGCAATCGCCGGCGAGCGCGAGGTAGCGGCCGCGCGCGATGGTCGCGGCGTCGGCGCTTGCGGCGGCCGCGGCCACGATGGGCCGCCGCGCGGCCGCGGCGGACGACGCGCTCGGCGGCGCAGCCGCCGCCGACGCCGGCACTGCGGCACGCGATGCGGCGAGCCGCGGATCGCTGTTTATGCGGGCCGACATCGATGCACCGGCGTCGGCCGCCGACGCGCGAATCCGCACGAAGCGCCAGCCCGACGCGGGCTCAGGCGCTTCCGCCTGCGACGCGGCGTCCGGCGTATCGTCGGCCGACATCGCGCGATCGTCCTCATGCACGTCGCAGGCCGCAAGCGCGACGCACAGCGCGAGCGCGATGCCCGCGCGGCGACGCGTGATGGAAACCGCACCGGACCTGATCATCGCCATGGACTGCACGGCCCCACGAAAGCGGTGACGATCCCCGTGAACACGAGGCCGATCACGAAACCGAGCGCGGCGAGCATCCCGCAGCGCGCGAGGAACCGCGTGCTGTCGTCGCGCGTCGCGGCCTGCGCGTTCGCGCCATGCGAGCGTTGCCACGTGCGCACGAGCCATGCGGCGAACACGGCCGCCAGCGCGAACGTGGACGCGGCAATCAGCGCCAGCCATACGCCGACGTGCGCCCAGCGCGGCGCGGCCTGCGCGACGCCAAGCGGATAGCACGCGGTCGATGCGAGCGTCTCGGACGCGAGCATCTGCGCGAACCACAGCGCCGGCGCGCCGACCAGGCCGGCCGCGATCGCGAGCAACGGCGTCCACGCGCGTCGTGTGCCGCTCATCCCGCTCTCCTGAGCCAGTACGGCGACACGTACAGCGCGGTGAAGATGAACAGCCACACGATGTCGACGAAATGCCAGTAGAGCGCGCCGACGGTGAGCGCGACGCGCCGCTCGCGGCCGAAAAAACCGGCGGCGGTCCACCCGGCGAGCAACGCGAGGATCACGAGGCCGGCCGCCACGTGCGCGAGGTGAAAGCCGGTGATCGTGAAGTACAGGCTGCCGTACAGATGCGCGGTGGGCCGGTACGGATGGTCGCGCCACTCGTGCAGCTGCACGAGCGCGAACGCGGTGCCGAGCAGCAACGCGACGGCGAGCGCAGCCACCGCGTGCGGCCGCTTGCCGGCCCGCACCGCGCGCTCGGCGAGCCACACGAACACGCTGCTCGACAGCAGCACGACAGTGTTGCCCGCCGCGAGGCCGATCTTCGGCATTCCTTCGGGCGGCCACGGCGCGGCGGATTGCGACTGCAGGTAGAAGTAGCAGAACAGCAGGTAGCCGAACAGCCCGGCCTCGGTGACGATCAGCGTCAGCACGCCCCACCAGCCGCCCGCACGCTCGCCGCAACTGCCGACCGGCAGCGGCTCGATGCACGCGGCGGGCGCGGCCGACGGCACCGCGGCCGACGGCGGTTCGCCCGGATCCGGGCCGGCCGCGGCCCACGGCGCCTGCGTCGTGTCGCGGCCCGGCAGGTGCTCGCGCTGCCCCAGCGTGCGCCGCGGCCATAACCACGCGACGGTCGCGATCGCGCAGCCCGCGGTTGCCGCGCAGACGAGCGTCGGCGAGCGCGCGAGCATCGCCGCGAACACGGCGGTGGCGACGAGCGCGAGCACGAACGGCACGCAGCTGTCTTCGGGCATCTTCAGGATCGCGCTCGGCTTCGCGGCGAGCGGCGTGACCGCGAGCGCTTCGCGGCCGTCGGCGAGCCGGTAGCCGACCCGCAGGCTGGTGCGCTGCGGATCGTCGCGCGTTTCCCACATCGGGTGCCGCGAGGCGACGAGCGGCAGCACCGCGAAGTTGTACACGGGCGCGGGGGACGCGACCGACCATTCGAGGCCCGCCGCGCCCCATGGATTCTCGCCGGCGCGCGCGCCGCGCCGCGCGCTGACGAGCGCGTTGGCGACGAACATCACGATGCCGATCCCGAAGATGAACGAACCGACCGTGGTCAGCAGGTTCGACGTGTCCCAGCCCATCCCGGACGGGTACGTATAGATCCGGCGCGGCATCCCGAGCAGCCCGGAGATGTGCATCGGGAAGAAGCCGACGTTGAAGCCGGCGAGCACGACCCAGAACGTCAGCTTCCCGAACCGTTCGTTCATCATTCGCCCGGTGAACTTCGGGAACCAGTACGTGATGCCGCCGAGCACCGGAAACACGTTGATGCCGAGCAGCACGTAATGCAGGTGCGCGACGACGAAGTACGTGTCGGTCAGCTGCCAGTCGAGCGGCACCGCGGCGGTCATCACGCCGGACACGCCGCCGATCACGAACATCAGCACGAAGCCCGCGAAATACAGGAACGGCGTGCGGAACACCGGACGGCCGGTCCAGATCGTCGCGAGCCACGCGAACACCGCGACCGCGCTCGGAATCGAGATCAGCATGCTGGCCGCACCGAAGAACGCGAGCGCGAGCGGCGCGATGCCGGTCGCGAACATGTGGTGGACCCACACCTCGAAACCGATCAGCATCGTCGCGACCGTCGACACCGCGACGGCCTCGTACGCGACGAGCGGCCGCCGGCAGAAGGCCGGCAGCGCGTCCGACACGATCCCCATTGCGGGCAGCACGACCACGTACACCCACGGATGCGCGAACATCCAGAACAGGTGCTGCCACAGCAGCGGCCGGCCATCGTTCGCGACGTCGAAGAAATGCGTGCCGGCATTGCGGTCGAGCCACAGCAGCAGAAACGCGAGGCTGACGGATGGAACTGCGAGCAGGTTCGCAACCGACGCGGTCAGCGTGCCCCATACGATGATCGGCAGCCGGTCGATCGACATCCCGTGCGCGCGCATTCGCAACAGCGTGACGACGAAATTCGCGGCGCCGCCGGTCGTCGAGATGCCGAGCAGGATCATTCCGAGCGCGTAGATGTCGATGTTCGCGCCGGCGCTGTAGTCGAGCGACGTCAGCGGCACGTAGTTGAACCAGCCGCCGTCCGGCACCGCGCCGAGCGGAAAGCTCGCGTACAGGAACAGCCCGGCGAACAGGAACGCCCAGTACGAGAATGCGTTCAGCCGCGGAAATGCCATGTCGCGCGAGCCGAGCATCAGCGGCCACAGATAGTTGGCGAAGCCGGACAGCACCGGCAGCGCGTACAGGAAGATCATCGTGACGCCGTGCATCGTGAACAGCGAGTCGTATTGCGCGGGCGTAAGCACCGTCGCATTCGGCCGCGCGAGCTGGATGCGCATCACGAGCGCCTCGACGCCGCCGAGCAGCAGGAACGCGAACGCGGTGACGATGTAGCGCAGCCCGATGCGTTTGTGATCGACCGTGCCGAGCCAGCCGCGCCAGCCGGGCGCCGATTCCCACAGCTCGGCTAGTTCGCGCTCGTGCGCGGAGCCGGGCGGCGCTTCGCCGAGATCGGGCACGCGGCTGAGCGGCGTGGGCGTGTCGTGCGCAACGGCCATCGTGATCCTCCGTTCAGTGCAGCGTGGCGAGATACGCGGCGAGATCGTCGGCGTCGCGCGGCGCGAGCGCGAACGACGGCATCAGCGTCAGCGGCTTGATCTGCTGCGCATGCGCGATCCAGCGCCGCAGGTTGTCAGGCGTGTTGTCGAGCGTGCCGGCCGCGAGCAGCCGCCGCGCGCCGAGATGCGACAGGTCGGGGCCCGCGTCGCCGGCCGCATCGGTGCCGCGCACCGTGTGGCAGCCCGCGCAGCGCGCGGCGAATACGCGCCGGCCGCGCTGTTGCGGGCCGGCGGCCGGTGCCGGTGCCGGCTGCCGCTGCGCGGCGAGCCACGTGCGGAACGCGTCGGGCGGTTCGGCCACGACTTCGAACGCCATATGCGCATGCTGCGCACCGCAGTATTGCGAGCACTGTCCGCGATAGACGCCGGGGCGGTCGGCCTGCAGCCACTGATGATTGGTCTGGCCGGGGATCGTCTGCGTCTTGCCGGCCAGCTGCGGCACCCAGAACGCATGAATCACGTCGGCGCTCTTCAGGTCGATTGCAACCGGTTCGCCGACCGGGATGTGAATCTCGTTCGCGGTGACGAATGCGCGACCACCCGCGTCGTCCGGATAGCGGACCGACCACCACCAGTCGTGCGCGGTCACGACGATCGTCAGCGCGGGCGGGCGCGGCGGCGACGCGACCGCGCCGAGCACGCGCAGCATGTACACGAGCGCGCCGAACAGCAGCACGATCGAGATCGCGGTGCCGGTCATCACGAACGTCAGCCCGCTGCCGTGACCGCCGCCCGCCTGCGCGCGGCGGCGAAACAGCGCGATCAGCAGCAGCACGGCGATCGCGACGCACACGAACGTGCACAGCGCGAGCAGCGCCCAGCCGAGCACGATCACCGGCCGCGCGGCGGGGCCCGCGGCATGCGCGACGTACGCGAGCGGCAGCGGGCCGGCCGGCGCGGTTGATACGTCGGACGCCGCGGCAGCGCGGGCAACCGCCGGCGCGACGGTGCACGCGGCGGCGGCAGCAGCAGCAGCGCCGCGAACCATACGATGCGCTTTCACGAACGGCGGAACGAGCAACACGACTCCTTGCCGCATTCGACGGCATGACGACAAATCGTTCGTCGCGCAGCAAGTTTCGTGCGCGCGCGATGCGAGCACACACGGCCCCGGCGCCGCATCGGCGGGGTCCGGCGCGTTACAGCGCGCTTGTAAATTCGGCGGCCGTTCACGCCGCACGCGCGGATCGCGCCGTCCTCGCGCTGCACGGTACGTCGCTTGCTAGATCGAGCACGAGCGCGTTCCGGCACGAAGTTCCGCGGCCGCCTCGGCGGCGTGTCGGCGTTTATCGAGAAACGGGAGGAATCGACCGTGAAAACCGTCGCGATTACCGGCGCGAGTGCCGGTGTCGGTCGTGCGACCGCGCATGCGTTCGCGCGACGCGGGGCCAACGTCGCGCTGCTCGCCCGCGATCAGGGCGCGCTGGACGACACCGCGAGCGAAGTGCGCGCATATGGCGTCGAAGCGCTGCCGATCGCGGTCGACGTCAGCGACGCGGCCGCGCTGGATGCGGCCGCCGAACGTATCGAGAACGAACTCGGTCCGCTCGACGTGTGGGTCAACAATGCGATGGTGACGGTGTTCGCGCCGTTCGACGAGATTTCGCCGGAAGACTTTGCGCGCGTGACCGAGGTCACTTATCTGGGCTGCGTGTACGGCACGCGCGCCGCGCTCGCGCGGATGTCCGCGCGCAATCGCGGCACGATCGTGCAGGTCGGCTCCGCGCTCGCATACCGGTCGATTCCGCTACAGGCGCCGTACTGCGGCGCGAAGCATGCGATCCGCGGCTTCACCGACGCGCTGCGCTGCGAGCTGCTGCATGCGCACAGCCGCGTGCGCGTGACGATGGTGCAGTTGCCCGCGATCGACACGCCGCAGTTCGACTGGGCCGAATCCACGCTGCCGCACGAGCCGCGGCCGGTCGCACCCGTCTATGCGCCGGAAGTCGCGGCCGATGCGATCGTCGAGGCCGCACGCCATCCGGGCCGCGAGCGCTGGGTCGGCTGGTCGTCGCTGGCCGCGATCGTCGCGAACGCGCTCGCGCCAGCGTGCTTCGACCGCTATCTCGCTTATACGGCCGTGCGCGGCCAGCAACGCAAGACGCTCGCCGGTCCGCGCGAATCGAACCTGTGGCACACGGTCCCGGGTCGTCATGCGACACGCGGCGCGTTCGGTGCCGAAGCGCGCCGCACCGGCGTGGAGGCCGGGCTCGGCACGACGCGCGCGGTTGCATACGGCGCGATTGCCGCGATGCTCGCCGCCGCATGGATCGCTGCGCGCAGGCACGACCGGTGAGCGCGATGCGGATCGAGGACCACGCGCTGATCGGCGACGGCCGCAGTGCCGCGCTCGTCGCGCTCGACGGCAGCATCGACTGGCTGTGCTGGCCCGATTTCGATTCGCCGCCATGCTTCGCCGCGCTCGTCGGCACGCCGGACAACGGCTGCTTTCGCATCGCGCCGCACGAGCCGGGCGCACGCGCGACGCGCCGCTATCTGCCGGGCACCGCGATACTGGAAACGCGCTTCGAAACCGCGTCGGGCTGCATCGCGATCACCGACTGGATGAGCTGGAACGCGCCCGATCCGTGCCTGATCCGCAGCGTGAGCGGCGAGCGCGGCACGGTCGATATCGACGTCGATCTCGGCGTGCGCTTCGACTACGGCAGCGCGTTGCCCTGGTGCCGCCGCTTAGGCCGGCGCTGGCGGATGATGACGGGCGGCGACGCGATGTGGCTCGACACCGACGCGACACTCGACGCGCAATGCGACCGGCTCGTCGGCACGCACCGGGTCGCGGCCGGCGCGCGCGTCGATTTCTGCATCAGCTATGCGCGCTCGTTCGACCGCCCGCCGGCCGTGCCGGATGCGTATGCGTCGTTGCGCGACACGCAGGCGTTCTGGCGTGTCTGGTCGGATCGCAATGCCGCCGGCGGCCCGTATCGCGACGCGATCGAGCGCGCGCTGATCACGGTGAAGCTGTTGTCGAGCGTGCGCACCGGCGGGATCGTCGCCGCGCCGACGAGTTCGCTGCCCGAGCGCTTCGGCGGCAAGCGAAACTGGGATTACCGGTTCTGCTGGCTGCGCGACGCGAGCTTCACGCTGCGCGCGCTGGTGCGCTGCGGCTACCGCGACGAGGCCGCGCAGTGGCGCGACTGGCTGGTGCGCGCGATCGCCGATCATCCGTCGCAGTTGCAGGTGCTGTACGCGGCCGACGGCGGCCGGCGCGCGGCCGAGTGGCACGCGGAACACCTCGCCGGTTACGGGCGCGCGCAGCCCGTGCGCTTCGGCAATGCGGCGGCCAACCAATTGCAGCTCGACGTATACGGCGAGGTGCTCGGCGCGTTGTACCAGGCGCGCCGGCACGGGCTGCCGCCTGACGACGACGCGTGGATGCTCGAGCGGCGCCTGCTCGAACATCTCGCGACGATCTGGCGCGAGCCGGACGAAGGCATCTGGGAAGTGCGCAGCGGCCGGCACCCGTTCACGTCGTCGAAGGTGATGGTGTGGGCGGCCGTCGAAAGCGCGTACCGTTCCGCGCGGACGTTCGGCCATCATGCGCCGCTCGACGTGTGGCGGCGCTGGGCCGATGCGGTGCGCGCCGACGTGCTGGCGCGCGGCTATCACGCGAAACTGGGGCGCTTCGTCGACCGCTACGACGGCGACGGGCTCGACGTGAGCCTGCTGCTGATTCCGCTGACGGGGATGCTCGATGCGTCCGATCCGCGCGTCGCCGCGACGGTCGCCGCGATCGAGCGGGAACTGGTGGAAGACGGGCTGCCGTTCCGCTATCGGCCGCAGCGTTTCGTGGACGGCTGCGAGGGCGACGAGGGCGCGTTCGTCGCGGCCGGCTTTTGGCTCGTGCAGGTCTATCGGATGCAGGGCCGCGACGACGATGCGCACGCGCAGTTCGAGCGGCTGCTGCGGCTGCGTAACGACGTCGGGTTGCTGGCGGAGGAATACGACGTGAACGCGCAGCGCATGTGCGGGAATTTTCCGTTCACGCTCGCGCAGGTCGGGCTCGTGAACGCGGCGCTCGCGCTGCAGGGCGACGGGCGTGACGACGTCGATATCGGCTGACGCGGGAGCCCGCGCCGGCGACGAACGGCACGATCGTCGCACCGTCCCGCCGCCGCGCTCATTCGCTACGACTCCCCTTTGCCGCCCTTGCCGCCGTGTCCGCCATTGCCCGGCAGCACGGCCGACAGCACCTGCCGCGCGGTCTCGACGATCACGTTCGCTTCGCGCGCATCGCCCTTGAGCAGCGTTTCCGCGAAATGCTTTGCCTGCTGCAGCGTCACGTGCGGCGGCAGCGGCGGCACCTCCGGATCGCTCTTCACCTCGAGCACGACCGGCCGGTCCGACGCGAGCGCCTCGTCCCATGCGGCGCCGAGCTGTTCCGGATCGTCGACGTAGATGCCCTTCAACCCGAGCAGCGTCGCAAAGCGGGAGTACGGCACGTTCGGAATCCGCTGCGACGCGTCGAACTTCGGATCGCCTTCCATCACGCGCTGTTCCCACGTGACCTGGTTCAGATCCTCGTTGTTCAGCACCATGCAGATCCAGCGCGGATCGGGCCATTGCCGCCAGTACTTCGCGACGGTGATCAGTTCGGCCATGTTGTTCATCTGCATCGCGCCGTCGCCGACCATCGCGATCACCGGGCGCACCGGATACGCGAACTTCGCGGCGATCGCATAAGGCACCGCCGCGCCCATCGACGCGAGCCCGCCGGACAGCGAGCCCATCATCCCGCGCCGCATCATCAGGTCGCGCGCATACCAGTTCGCGCAGGATCCCGAATCGCTCGTCAGGATCACGTCGTCGGGCAGCCGTGGCGACAGCTCGGTGAACGCGCGCTGCGGATTCACGCCGCGCCCAGGGCTCGGCTTCGCGGCCGCACGCGCGGCCAGCGTCTCGTGCCAGTCGGCGTTCCATTTCGCGATCTGGTCGCGCCATGCGGTGTCGTTGCGTTCCTTCAACAGCGGCAGCAGCGCGCGCAGCGTCTCCGCGCTGTCGCCGACGAGATTCACCTCCATCGGATAGCGCAGGCTCAGCATGTCGGCCTTCAGGTCGATCTGGACGCCGCGCGCCTGGCCTTCCTTCGGCAGAAATTCCGAATACGGGAAGCCGGAGCCGACAACGAGCAGCGTGTCGCATTCGGTCATCAGCGCGTAGCTCGGCTTGGTGCCGAGCAGCCCGATCGAACCCGTCACCCATGGCAGATCGTCCGGCAGCGCGGCCTTGCCGAGCAGCGCCTTCGCGGCGCCCGCGCCGAGCCGGTCGGCGACCGCGATCACGTCGTCGGTCGCGTGCAGCGCGCCGGCGCCGATCAGCATCGCGACCTTCTTGCCGGCGTTGAGCACGTCGGCCGCGCGCTGCAGGTCTTCCGCGTACGGCACCACCTTCGGCGCCGTGTAGCCGACGCCGGAGTGCACGGTGCCGTGCGCGCGCTTCGGCGGCGCGTAGTCGAGCTCCTGCAGATCGTTCGGCAGCACCAGCGCAGTGACCGTGCGCGCGCCGAGCGCGGTGCGCACCGCCCGATCGACCAGATGGCGCACCTGGCCGGGCACCACCGCAAGCTGGACGAATGCGCCCGCAACGTCCTTGAACAGTGCCGGCAGATCGACTTCCTGCTGATAGTGGCCGCCGAGCGCTGCGCGCGCCTGCTGGCCGACGATCGCGAGCACCGGCATGTGGTCGAGCCGCGCGTCGTACATCCCGGTCACGAGGTGCGCGGCGCCGGGGCCCGACGTCGCGACGCACACGCCGAGCTCGCCTGTAAATTTTGCATGCGCGGACGCCATGAAGGCCGCCATCTCCTCGTGCCGCGCCTGGATGAATTCGATCTTGCCCTCGGCCCGGTTGAGTGCGCCGAAGAAGCCGTTGATACCGTCGCCCGGGTAGCCGTACACGCGGCGCACGCCCCAGTCGTACAGCCGTTCGACGATGAAATCCGCCACTGTCGCCATGCCGTTTCTCCTTGGTTCCGGATGAGCCGATGGGCCGCGCGCGAAGCGTCGCCGCACGCGGCGCTGCCCGGCGGCGCGCAAGCCGCGTGCCGTGCGGCGCGGCGCCAACGCGCCGGGCACGCGCGTTGCACGCCGACGTTGCAAGCAGATAGCAAGGAATCCGGAGCGACGATGGCACTTTCCGACGCACCGACGATCGACGACGTGCGCGCTCACGCGTACCGCGTGCCGACCGACCGGCCCGAAGCCGACGGCACGTATGCATGGCACGCGACGACGATCGTCGTCGTCGACATCGACGCGGGACCCGTCACGGGGATCGGGTACACGTACACCGACGCGAGCGCCGCGTTGCTCGTCGGGTCGATGCTGGCCGACGTGCTGCGCAACCGGCCGCTCGCCGACATTCCGGCCGCCATCGACGCGTTGTGGCGCGCCATGCGCAACGTCGGGCGCGCCGGCATCGCGGCGACGGCGATCTCCGCGCTCGACGCCGCGCTGTGGGACGCGAAGGCGAAGCTCGCCGGCGTGCCGCTCGCGATGCTGCTCGGCCGCATGCGCGAACGCGTGCCGGTATACGGCAGCGGCGGCTTCACGACCTACGACGATGCGACGCTCGCCGCGCAGCTCGACCGCTGGCGCGACGAACGCATTCGTGCATGCAAGATCAAGATCGACGCGCACGATGCGCGCGATCCGTCACGCGTGCGCGTGGCACGCGACGCGCTCGGCCCCGACGTCGAGCTGTTCGTCGACGCGAACGGCGCGTATGCGCCGCGCACCGCGCTCGCGTTCGCGGAGTCGGTCGCCGATTGCGCGATCCGCTGGTTCGAGGAGCCCGTCAGCAGCGACGACGTCGCAGGGTTGCGGTTCGTGCGCGAGCACGTCGGCGCGCGCATCGACGTCGCGGCCGGCGAATACGCGTATACACCCGACGATTTCCGGCGTCTGCTCGAAGGCGGCGCGGTCGACGTGCTGCAGGCCGACGCGACGCGCTGCGGCGGCGTCAGCGGGTTTCTCGCGGCGGCCGCGCTCGCGGATGCGCATCACGTCGACGTGTCCGCGCATTGCGCGCCCGCGCTGCACCGGCACGTCGGTTGCGTCGCGCCGCAGATGCGCCACGTCGAGTGGTTCCACGATCACGTGCGGATCGAGCAAATGATGTTCGACGGCGCACCCGCGCTCGTCGACGGCGCGCTCGAGATCGACGCGACGCGGCCGGGCCTTGGCCTCGAACTGCGCGCGGCCGACGTCGCCGAATTCGCAATTTGAACGCTTCCTGGCAGATTTCCGCGCCACGGAAAGTGATCACCGGCAAGGAGGACCGATGCGACATCTTCGACACCGCGCGGACGAGCACGATCCGTTGATGATCGATGCCGCGCGGCTGCTGAACCGCAGCGCGCTGCTGCTCGCCGGATCGGTGCTCGCCGATAGCGGTATCGAGCACTATCGCGGCACGTTCCACAACCGCGCGATGATCGCGCCGCTGGTGGCGTCGACGCTGTCGGTGCTCGCGAGCGTGCACGGCCATGCGGACGACACGCCGCAGCGCCACCGGCTGCGCGACGCGGTGCACGTCGCCGCGGCGGCGGTCGGTCTCGCCGGTTCCGCATTCCATCTGTACAACGTAACGAAGCGGCCGGGCCGCTTCAGCTGGCACAACCTGTTCTACGGGGCGCCGCTCGGCGCGCCGGTCGCGTTGCTGCTGTCGGGGTTGCTCGGCGCTACGGGCGAGCGGCTGCGCGCGCGACCGGCCGACGCGCCGCGCATTGCCGGCCTGCCCGCGGGCCGCGCGCTCGCCGGGCTGGTCGCAGCCGGCCTCGTCGGCACGCTCGGCGAAGTCGGGTTGCTGCATTTTCGCGGCGCATTCCAGCATCGCGCGATGTTCGCGCCGCTCATCGTGCCGCCGATCGCCGCACTGAGCGCCGCGCGGATCGCGATGTCCCGCCCGTGCGGCGACCGGCGCTTCAGCCGCTGGTGGATGCGCGCGACCGCCGTGCTCGGCTGCGTCGGTGTCGCGTTCCATGCGCGCGGGGTCGCGCGGCAGATGGGCGGCTGGCGCAACTGGTCGCAAAACGTGCTGTCGGGGCCGCCACTGCCGGCGCCGCCGAGCTTCACCGCGCTCGCGATCGCCGGCCTTGCCGCAACCGCGCTCGCCGAACGGGAGGGGCGATGAAG
Organism: Burkholderia latens; assembly: GCF_902499045.1. Classification (GTDB taxonomy): domain Bacteria; phylum Pseudomonadota; class Gammaproteobacteria; order Burkholderiales; family Burkholderiaceae; genus Burkholderia; species Burkholderia latens. Next base: position 67,921 of record NZ_CABVPL010000012.1, read on the forward strand.
CAAGCGGACGACAAGCCGGTCGCGCTGCCGAGCTATGCCGGCTACGACGTGCTCGCGAAGCGCGACACGCCGTCGTGGAACGATGCGACCCGCCGTGCGATCGACGCCCGGCTGCGCGTCGCCGCGACCGCGCCGCGCCATTTCAGTGCCGAGCAGTACGCGACGCTGGGCGCGCTGTGCGAGCGTATCGTTCCGCAGCGGAACGGCGGCACCCGCACGGTCCCCACCGCCGCGCTGATCGACGCGCGGCTCGCGACCGACGAAGGCGACGGCTTTCGCGACGCGCGGCTGCCGCCGTTGCGCGTCGCGTGGGACACGGGCCTCGCCGCGCTCGACGCGATGGCGCGCCACACGCACGGCCGTCCGTTCGCGTCGCTCGACGCGAAGGACGCCGATGCGCTGCTGCGCGCGGTCCAGCACGGTGAAATCGGCCGCGGCGCCGAAGCCGCGTGGGCCGGCATGGACCCGCGCGCGTTCTTCTCGAAGCGTGTGCTGATGGACATCTGCGGCGCGTACTACAGCCACCCGTTCGCATGGAACGAGATCGGCTTCGGGGGCCCGGCGAGCCCGCGCGGCTACGTGAGGATGGATTTCAACCGGCGCGATCCATGGGAAGCCGAGGTGGACGCGGAGGGCGGTCGCGATGGGCGCTGACTCGCTGCACGCCGACCAGCCGCGCGGTCGCGACGGCCGCGCGCCCGATCCGTTGCGCGTCGGCGGCTGGTCGCCGATGCGGATGTTCCGCGACGACGAGCCGGTCGACTTCGTGATCGTCGGCACCGGCGCGGGCGGCGGCACGCTCGCGTGCCGGCTGGCCGAGCACGGATTCTCGGTCGTCGCGCTCGATGCGGGCGCATGGTGGCGGCCGCTCGAGGAGTTCGCGTCGGACGAATCGCACCAGCGCAAGCTGTTCTGGACGGACGAGCGGATCTGCGACGGCGCGAACCCGCTGACGCTGGGCACCAACAACAGCGGCCGCGCGATCGGCGGCAGCACCGTGCACTTCGCGATGGTGTCGCTGCGCTTTCGGCCCGAATGGTTCCGCTCGCGCACGCTGCTCGGCTACGGCGTCGACTGGCCGCTCGACTGGCGCGAGATGTGGCGCTACTACCGCGAGGTCGAGCAGGCGCTGAAGATCAGCGGGCCCGTCAGCTATCCGTGGGGGCCGCCGCGCCCGCGCTATCCGTATCGCGCGCATGAGCTGAACGCGGCCGCGCTCGTGCTCGCGCGCGGCGCCGACGCGCTCGGCATCGACTGGACGTCGACGCCGCTCGCGACGCTGTCCGCGCCGCGCGGCCGCGCGCATCCGTGCGTGTATCGCGGCTTCTGCGTCGCGGGCTGCGCGACGAACGCGAAGCAGAGCGCGCTCGTCACGTGGATCCCGCGCGCGGTCGCAGCCGGCGCCGAAGTGCGCGATCTGGCGATGGTGTTGCGGATCGAAGCCGAGGGCGATCGCGTGACGGGCGTCCACTACCGGCGCGACGGCCGCACGCGTTTTCAGCGCGCGCGCAACGTCGTCGTCGCCGGCTACGCGATCGAGACGCCGCGGTTGCTGCTGCTGTCCGCGAACGGGCGCCATCCGCAGGGGCTCGCGAACAGCTCGGGCCTCGTCGGCCGTTACATGATGGCGCAGCTGAACCAGGCATCGTGGGGGACGATGGACGACGAGGTGCGCTGGTACAAGGGGCCGCCGTCGCTGGCGATCACCGAGCACTGGAACTACGCGGACGAAGGCAAGGATTTCTTCGGCGGCTACTGCTGGATGAGCCAGGGGCCGCTGCCGATCGAATGGGCGCGCAAGGTTGCCGGGCGCGGGCTGTGGGGCGACGCGCTGAAGCGCGAGATGGCGCGCTACAACTTCCAGGCCGGTCTGAAGATCGTGGGCGAGACGCTGCCGCGCGAGAGCAACCGTGTGACGCTCGCGGACGAGCGCGACGCGTTTGGCCTGCCGGTCGCGCGCGTCACCTATTCGTACGACGACAACGACCGCCGGATGATGCGCCACGCGTTCGCGCAGATGGACCGTTCGCTTGAAGCCGCCGGCGCGCGCGACATCTGGCACGAGGAAGACGACACGTGCCATCTCGCGGGCACCGCCCGGATGGGCGACGACCCGGCGACGAGCGTCGTCGATGCCGACTGCCGCAGCTGGGACATCCCGAACCTGTGGGTGTGCGACGGCTCGGTGTTTCCGACCGTCGGCGGCGTGAACCCGTCGCTGACGATCCAGGCGATCGCGTGCCGCACGGCCGACCGCATCCGCGCGCTCGTCGCGCGAGGCGAAGCGCAGGCGCGCGCACGGTGGCGACGTTGGCCACGGTAGCGGTAGGCGCGGCGATTGCGCCGTGTGCCCAGTGTGCCGTGACGTGCACGCGCCGATCAACCACAAGGAGTTACGACATGCATGTTTTCACTCGTCTTCCCGCGCGCACGCCCCGGTATTGCGCCGCATGCGCACTGCTGGCCGCAGCCGTCATCGGAACGCCGGCCTGGGCGCAACTGCGGCCGCCCGATCCCGCGGCCGTTCCCGATTCGTCGACGCAGGCGTACAAGCGCGCCGATCGCAAGATGATGGACACGATGGAAGGGGCGCGCTATACCGGCGACGCCGATCGCGATTTCGTCGCGCACATGGCGCCGCATCATCAGGGAGCGATCGACATGGCGCAGGTCGAGCTGAAGTACGGCAAGGACCCGACGCTGCGCAAGCTCGCGACCCGCATCATCGCCGCGCAGCGCGACGAGATCGCGCTGATGGAGCGCTGGCAGAAGGAACACGGTGCGACGCCCTGAGCCGAACCATGCTTTTCGCGCCGCGGCGATTGCCGAGCGCCGATCGTCCGTCACCGCTGCGTGCCGATGCGGTATCGCACGTGCTCGATCGCGCGCATCTGCGGCGGAGGCAATGCCGTATGGAAATCGATGCAGGGCTGTTGTCGCGGTTCCCGTTCGTGTGCGGGGCGGGCTCGCGGCTTCGGGCCAAGGTGCGCGGCGCTATCGGCTACGAACGGATGTGACGGCGGTGAACCGGAGAGGCGGCAACGATGGGACGTGAACGCGGCGCAACGAACGAATCGATCGGCAGCATCGCCGACTACATGAGCGCGATCGGCGCGGCGAAGGGCGCGACGGCGGCGCGGCTGTTCCGCGGGCAATGCAACGCGGCTTGGCCGCTCGTGCCGAGCATCGCGCGGCAATGCGCATCGCCCGACATCGAAGCGCGGATGCTCGACGAATTCATGCGGCGCGCGCTGCCGCATCTCGACCCGGCGCCGAACCTCGACGCGTGCGATTGGCTCGCGCTCGCGCAGCAGCACGGGATGCGCACGCGGCTGCTCGACTGGTCGGGCAATGCGCTGGCCGCATTGTGGTTCGCGGTCAGGAGCGCGAACGGCACCGGCGGCGACGGCGCCGTTTGGTGCCTGTCGCACGATGCCGACGACATCGCGACGGCTGCCGAGCGGCGCGCGCCGCTGCAGGTCACGCGGACCAAGGTGTTCCGGCCGCGCCATGTGATGCCGAGGATCACCGCGCAGGACGGCTGGTTCACGATCCATCGCTACGATGCCGGCGCGCGGTGTTTCGCGCCGCTCGACGACGATCCGGATCTCGCCGGCCGGCTGACCCGCATCGTCGTGCCGGGCGAGCGCTTTCGCGCGATCCGGCGCGAACTGGCCGGTGTCGGCGTGAGCATCGGCACGATCTTTCCGGATCTCGACGGTATCGCGCAACTAACGGACATTCGATTTTTCCCCGACGACGAGGATACGCACGCGCCGCAGTGAGCGCGGCGGTTTTGGCTGGCGGGCTTGCATGGGGGTGGCGGTCGCGGTCCGCTGAGCGCGCGCGCGATGAGCAATGCATGCGACGCGGGAAGCGGCGGCGAGTACAGCGTTCCGCTCCGGCGGCCGGTCCCTCGCGCCATTACAGGGCCTCGATGCGGCCGGGCAGGCGATCCATGTCGGAAGTTCGGCGGGAGCGGTCCCGCAACCTGCCCGGCGCGTGTCGTTGCGAAGTCCGCGCGAACCGCGCGCTTTCTCCGTATAGCGTCCGCCCCGAGAATTTTTCAAGCACTTGTCATTTCGATTGCACGGTTGCCGCGCAACGTGCGCCGTCCTTCACCCGCGGTGCCGCATCCCCGTGCGGCGGCCGCCCGCCGGTGCGGAGGAGGAACGTCACGTGCTGCGCGTGACGACGAAGCCCGGCGGTTCCGGGTATCGACTACGGTGCTCCCATGACTTCCAGCAATCGTTCGACCAATCCGCTGCTGAATCTGGCGGTGGCCGTCGCGTGCGGCGCGGCGGCGATGTACTTCTTCGACCCGGCGTCGGGTAAGCGCCGGCGCGCTTACGTGCGCGACAAGGCGGCCGCCGGCCGGCACGGCGTGGCCGATTACGCGGCCACGCAGGCGAAACGCGCGGCCGACCATGCGCGGGGCGCGATCGCGGGACTGCGCGCCGACTGGCTCGCCGGCGACGCGAACGACGCGCAAGTCACCGAGCGCGTGCGCGCCGCGCTGGGCCATCTGGTTTCGCATCCGCGCGACGTCGACGTGACCGTCGAGCACGGTAACGTGCGCCTGAGCGGCCAGGTGGAAGAAACGGAACGGCATGCGGTCGTCGACGGCGTGGCCGCGCTGCACGGCGTGAAGGCGGTCGAAGACGCGATGGGTGCGCGCAGCGAGTACAAGGCGCCGCCCGGCGGCTCGATGCACTGACGGCGGCGCGCGGCGCGAGCGTATGTACCGGCCGGCTGGCCGCGGCCGCGCACGTCGGTGGTGCAGCACGCGCTGACAGGCGCCGCCGCGCTGGCTTATTTGTGCAGCTTCTGGCGCAGGCTCGACACGTCGTTCGCGGTGATCGGCAGCGCATCGTTGCCCCACGCGCTGCGGATCCACGTGAGCGCGCCGGCGATCTGCGCGTCCGTCAGTACGCCGGCAAAGCCGGGCATCGACGTGCGCGGCGGCCCGGTCAGCGTGCGCGGCGAGTTGCCGCCTTCCACCAGCAGCCGGATCAGCGACGTCGTGTCGGCGCTCAGCACGGCCGGATTGCCGGCGAGCCGCGGAAACGCCGGCGGCGCGCCCATCCCGTCCGCGCCGTGGCAGCGTGCGCAGGCGGAACGGTAGACGTTCGCGCCGGGCGACTGCGCGTGCGGCACGCGGCTGCCGTGCCGCACCGGCGTCGGCGCCGCGCCGGGCGTGTAGCCGCCGGTCGGCTGCCGCGCGGGCAGCGATTTCAGGAACACGGCGATCGCGCGTGCGTCGTCGTCGCTCAGATACTGCGTGCCGTCCTCGATTTGCGCGACCATCGTGCCGAACGCCGCGAATCCGGCCGCGTGCCCCGTCTTCAGGAACGCCGCGATGTCGGCTTCGGACAAGCGGCCGAGCCCGGCGCCCGGGTCGCCGGTCAAATTCGGCGCAAACCAGTGGTCGTTGGTGCCGCCGGTCAGCCAGCGCGACGACGATTCGTCGTAGCCGCGCTCCTGGTACGCGGGCCCGCGCGGCGTGTGGCACGCGCCGCAATGGCCGAGCGACTGCACGAGATACGCGCCGCGGTTCCAGCGCGCGTCGCGATCCGGACGCGGCGCGTACACATGGCGCGGCGCGAACGCCCACTGCCAGAACACGAGCGTCCAGCGCTGGTTGAACGGGAACGCGACGTCGCTCGGCGGCGACGCGCGTGCAACAGGCTTCACGCCGAGCATCATGTACGCGTACAGCGCGCGCACGTCGTCGTCCGTCAGCTTCGAGAATGACGCGTAAGGCATGGCCGGATAGAGCCGCTTGTTGCCGCGCGCGATGCCGCGCCGCAGCGCGCGGTCGAAATCGTCGAGCGTATAGCGGCCGATCCCGAACAGCGGATCGGGCGTGATGTTGGTCGTCATGATCGTGCCGAACGGCGACCCGAGCCCTTGGCCGCCGGCATACGGGATGCCGCCGGCCGGCGCCGTATGGCAGCCCGCGCAGTCGCCGACGCGCGCCAGATACGCGCCGCGCTCGACGAGCGCGGGATCGGGGTCGCGTGCGCACGCCGGCGCCGCGGCCGCGAGCACGGCCGCCGCGACGGCAAACCCGAAGCGCTGGCGTGCCGCGCGCATCATCGCACCTCCGCCCGGATGCCGGCCGGCCGCCGCAGCCAGCGCGCGACGAGCGCGAGCGCGGCAGCGACGTACGCGAGCCCGGCCGGCACCCACATCACGAGCCCGCCGAGCTGCTGATCTTCGAGCGGCGCGAGGCCGAGCGCGGTCGTCGTTTCCGCATACGGCACGTACCACAGCCCCGGCGACAGCGTGATCAACGCGCCGAGCGCGGCCGTATGGACCATCGTCGTGAACAGCGACAGCGCGGCCGACGCACCGTGCGCGGGCCGCGCGGCATCGTCGAACACCGCGCGCCAGAACAGCAGCGCGCTGCCGACGAAGCTCGCGTGCTGCAGCGCGTGCACGGCCGGCGACGCGAGCGCCGCATCGAAGCAGCGCGGGATGTGCCAGATCCACAGTGCGGCCGCATGCAGCAGCCACGCCGGCACCGGCGCCGTCGCGGTGCGCCACGTCGTGCGCAGCCCGCGCGCGCGCGCGATCCGGGCCGCGCGGAACCGCGCGCGCGGCGGCAGCGCCCACAGCCACGTCGGCAGCGGGCGCCCGAGCACGGCCAGCGGCGCCGCGACGATCATCAACAGCTCGTGCTGCACCATGTGCGCGGAAAACAGCGCGCCGCCCAGCGTATCGAGCGGCGTGCACAGCGCGACGAACAGCGTCGCGAGGCCGGCCGCGAAGGCCGCTGCGCGGCGCGCGAGTTGCGCACGTCCATGCCGGCTTTGCCGCGCGAGCCGCCGATATCCGAGCGTATAACCGACGGCGGCCGCCGCGAGCAGCGCGATGACGAACGGCTCGAACGGCCAGCGGAACGGATTCGCATCCGTGCCGCCGGCCGCGATTACGTGCGCGTGAGCGCCCGATGCCCGCGCAGCCGCCAGCAGCATCGCGCAGCGTACGAACGCGGAAGCCGCGCGCGCGGCCGATGCCGTCGATGAGGTGCCGGACGCCGCCGCGCTCATGATCGGGGCTCCGTCGTCATGACGCGCAGATCGGCACGATCCACGATGCGATCCAGAACGCAGCCAGCGCGAACGTCGACAACGCGCCAGCCCAGGCTCCGACATGCGCGAGCAGTGCCCGCGGCGTGCCGCCGCCCGGCGCGCGGACGTCCGCGTTCGGCGCACGCCAAGCGAGCACCGCGGACGTGCCGGTGGCCGCCGCGGTGACGGCCGTCAGCGCGAGAATCGGCAGCGCACTGCGCGATGCGCACGCGGGGCCGGCCAGCGCATAGTCGATGGAAAGCACGGCGAGCACCGCCGACGGCGCACCGAGTAGCGCGATCCAGATTCGCATCGGCATCCTGGTCATAGTCGCGGCACCAGATAAACGGTCGCATAGATCGGCAGCCAGCTCAGCACGACGAAATACCAGTACAGCGCGTTCTCGCCGACGTTGCCGAAGCGCTTGCCTTCGACCGGCCCGGTAAACAACAGCACGGCGAGCACCGACGTATCGATCGCATCGGTGATCAGGTGCGTCGTATGCAGGCCGACCAGCAGCCACACCACCGAACCGTACGCATTCGTGTACCAGTCGACGTTCAGCGTGCCGAATTCGAATGCGCGCACGACGATGAACGCCCACGCGCCCGCCGCGCATACGGCGAGCCACGTGCGCGCGCCGGCGAGATCGCCGCGCTCGGCCGCGCGCTGCGCGGCGAAGTTCGGCCCGACGCTCGCGAGCATCAGCACGGTGTTCAGCGTGCCGGCCCACAGCGCGGGCTGCGGCGCACCGAGCGGCCAGTTCGGCGCGAGGCTGCGCAGATAGAAGTACGTCATCAGCGCGATCGCGAACACGGTGCCTTCGACGAGCATCAGCCCGCCCGTCGCCCACCACGTGACGCTGCGCGGGCCGTGCGCATAGGTCGGCAACGCGCTGACGTCGAGCGTGTCCGGCGCGCCGCCGCCGCCGCGTGCTTGCGTGGCGCTCATGGCTGCCGCTCCCGTTCACGCGCGAGCGCTGTTTCGCGGCGCGTCGGCCAGAACCAGCCGATCAGCGCGGCAGTGACCGGCACCGCGCCCCACACGACGGCCCACGGCGTGAAGATCGAGCCGATGAACAGGATCGTCGTGGCGACCGCGCTCGCGAACGGCCACAGCGACGGGCCCGGAAACAGCGGGCGCAGGTCCGGCGTGGCGTCGAGCGCGGTGGTCGTCAGCACTTCGCGGCGATCGGTGGCAAGCCCCGCCACGCAGCGCGGTTCGCGCGCCGGCTCCCACAACGGCTCCGGCCCGTGGACCACCGGCAGCGTGTCGAAATTGTGCGGCGGCGGCGGGCTCGGCGTCAGCCATTCGAGCGTGCCGGCGCCCCATGGATCGGCGCCGGCCGGCACGCCGCGCGTGCGGCTGCGCACGACGTTCACGACGAACAGCAGCACGCTGAGCGCGATCGCCCATGCGCCGATGGTCGCGACGAGGTTCAGCCCGTCCCAGCCGCGCTGCGCGGGATAGGTCCACACGCGGCGCGGCATGCCGTCGAGGCCGAGCAGATGCATCGGAAAGAACGTCAGGTTGAAGCCGACGAAGAACAGCCAGAACTGCACGCGGCCGAGCGTTTCGTCGAGCAGCCGCCCGGCCAGTTTCGGGAACCAGTAGTAGAACGCGCCGAAGAGGGGGAACACGGCGCCGCCGAGCAGCACGTAGTGCAGGTGCGCGACGACGAAGTACGTATCGTGCACCTGCAGGTCGAGCGACACGGAGCCGAGCATCACGCCGGTCAGGCCGCCGAGCACGAGAATGAAGAAGAACGCGAGCACGAACAGCAGCGGCGTCTTCAGTCGCGGCCGGCCGAGCCACAGCGTCGCGAGCCAGCAGAAGATCTGGATTCCAGACGGAATCGCGATCGCGAGGCTCGCCGCGGTGAAGAAGCTCTTGCCGAGCGCGGGCAGGCTCGTCGCATACATGTGATGCACCCACAGCCCGAACGCGAGGAACGCGGTCGCGATCAGCGCGAGCACCATCGCCGGATAGCCGAAGACCGGCCGGCGCGCGAAGGTCGGCACGATCGTCGAGATGAAGCCGAGCGGCGGGATGAAGATCAGGTACACCTCGGGATGACCGAAGAACCAGAACAGGTGCTGCCACAGCAGCACGTCGCCGCCGCGCGCAGGATTGTAGAAATGGGTGCCGACGAGCCGATCGAGAATCAGCGCGGTGCTGCACAGCATGACGGCCGGCATCGCGAACAGCACCATGAACTGCGTGACGAGCGTCGCCCACACGAACAGCGGCATCCGGTCGAGCGACATGCCCGGCGCGCGCAGTTTCAGGATCGTCGTGATCAGCACGACCGCCTCGATCAGCGCGGACAGCTCGGAGAAGGTGATCATCTGTGCCCAGATGTCCGCACCCTTGCCGGTCGAATAGTCGGGGCCGGCGAGCGGCACATAGCTGAACCAGCCGGCGTCGGGCCGCGCGCCCAGCGCGAAGCCGATGTACAGCGTGAGGCCGCCGAACAGGAACACCCAGTACGCGTACGCATTCATCCGCGGAAACGCGACCGTGCGCGCGCCGATCATCAACGGCACGATCCAGCCGGCCACAGCCTGCATCACCGGCACGGCGAACAGGAACATCATCGTCGTGCCGTGCATCGTGAAGAACTGGTCGTACGTGGCGGGGCCCAGCAGCCGGTTGCCGGCGCTTGCGAGCTGCGTGCGCATCGCAAGCGCGAACAGCCCGCCGAGCACGAAGAACGCGAAGGTCGTGATCACGAAGCGGCGCGCGATCGTCTTGTGATTGACGGCCGCGAGCATCCCGACGAAGCCGGGCCGATCGCTCCACGTGCGCGCGAGCGCGTCGGCGGCGGCCTGGCCGCCGGCGGGCCCGTCGAGCAGCGGTGACGCGGCAGGCGGCGGACGATGCGCGCTCATCGCAGTGTCTCCAGCCACGCGATCACCGCCTGCTGTTCCATCGGGCTCAGCGTGCTCGCCGGCATCGTCGTGCCGGGTTTCAGCGCACCGGGCGCGCGCAGCCATCTCGCCAGATGCGCGCGATCGTTCGGGAATGTGCCGCCCGCGAGCATCGAGCGGCTCATCACGTGCGTGAGATCGGGGCCGAGCGTGCCGGACGCGGGGGTGCCGCGCACCGTGTGGCAGGTCGCGCATGCACCGGCCACGAACACGCGCTGGCCGGCCTGCGCGAACGACGACGGCGCGTCGGCGGCCGGCCGGCGCTGCCGCGCGACCCACGCGTCGAACTGCGCCTGCGGCTCGGCGACGACGACGAATGCCATCAACGCGTGCTCGAGGCCGCAGTATTCCGCGCACTGGCCGCGATAGGTGCCGGGCTTGTCGACGCGAAACGCGATCGTCGCGTCGCGGCCGGGGATCATGTCTTTCTTGCCGTGCAGGTTCGGCGCCCAGAACGTATGGATCACGTCGGCGGCTTTCAGCGACACGATCACCGGGCGCCCGACCGGCACGTGCACTTCGTTCGCGGTCGCGAAGCCGCCTTCGCCGCCATCGCCGGGATAGCGCACGTCCCACCACCACTGGTGGCCCGTCATCTCGATGTGCAGCGCATCGGCCACCGGCAGCCGCGACAGCGCGCGGTCGGTCAGCACGTCGGCGACGATCAGGCCGGCCAGCACGACGACCGACAGCGCGGTCGCCGCGCGCGTCACGCGGGCCGCGCGCCGCTCGCGGCGCGGATCGGGCGGCAGCGGCCGGCCGTCCTCCGCGGGCGGCACCGTGCCGGCCCGCGCACGGCGCCACAGCGCGAGCGCGAGCGCCGCGAGCACGGCAGCGAACACGAGCGCGCACACGAGCAGTGTCCAGTGCCACAGCGACGCGATACGCATCGCCTGGATGCCGGCGGGGCGCAGCGCGTTCTGGTCCGGCCACGCGGCGTACGCGCACGCCGTCGCGGCCAGCGTCGCGGCGGCGACGACAACGTGTGCGGCCGCGCGTTGGCGAACGAGGGCACGGCGGGGAGGCGACGCGGCGCGCAGGATCATGAAAGGGCGGCATGGGGAGGACAGTGCGCCACAGCAAGTTGCGTTCCCCGTGCGTCGCCGCGCGGCATTCCACGTGACCGGCGCGCGGGTCCTGCCCCGACGCGCCGGAATTACAAAATCGCCGGCGATTCGCCATGCCGGTGCACGCGAACGCGGGCAACGCGCCCGTACGAACCGGGCACGCGCGATGCGCGGCCCAACGCACTTTGCCCGCCGCGACCTGTCCGAGATCCCCATGACCGACACCCGAACCTGTTCGATCAAGTTTGACGGCGCCACGCTCAGCGGCGACGCCGGCCAGCCGCTGCTGGATTTCCTCGCCGAACACGACGTGTCGTTGCCGCACGTCTGCTATCACCGCGCGCTGGGCGCGTTGCAGACCTGCGACGTCTGCTGGGTCGAAACCGGCGACGGCGAGCTGCAACGCGCGTGCACGCTGCGCAGCGCCGACGGGCTCGCCGTCGTGAGCCGGTCCGAGCGGGCGCGGCGCGCGCGCGAGGAGGGGATGGACAGGCTGCTCGCGAAGCACGAGCTGTACTGCACCGTGTGCGAACACAACACGGGCGACTGCACGCTGCACAACACGTTCGCCGACATGCAGTTGCCGATCCAGCGCTATGCGTACCAGCGCAAGCCGTACGTGAAGGACGAGTCGAACCCGTTCTACACGTACGATCCGGACCAGTGCATCGTGTGCGGGCGGTGCGTCGAAGCGTGCCAGAACGTCGAGGTGAACGAGACGTTGAGCATCGATTTCTCGATGGATCATCCGCGCGTGCTGTGGGACGGCGGCCGCGCGATCGGCGAATCGAGCTGCGTGAGCTGCGGCCATTGCGTGACGGTATGTCCGTGCAACGCGCTGCTCGAGAAGTCGATGCAGCCCGATGCGGGACCGTTTACCGCGATGCCGGAAACGGTCAAGCGGCCGCTGATCGACTTCGTGAAGGTGCTCGAGCGCACGATCGGCGCGCCGCCGGTCACTGGCGTGTCGAAGCTCGACGTCGCGTTGCGGCAGGCCGAAATCAAGCGCACCAAGACCGTCTGCACGTATTGCGGCGTCGGTTGCGCATTCGAGATGTGGACGCGCGATCGCCACGTGCTGAAGGTGCAACCCGTCGTGGACGCGCCGGCCAACGGCATCTCGACCTGCGTGAAGGGCCGCTTCGGCTGGGATTTCGTCAACGATCCGAAGCGGCTCACGACGCCGCTCGTGCGCGAGCACGGCCGCTTTCACGAAGTGTCGTGGGACGAGGCGCTCGACGTCGTCGCGCGACGGCTGCTGGAGATCCGCGCGGCGCACGGGCCCGACAGCATCGGCTTCATCGGCTCCAGCAAGGCGAGCAACGAAGAGGCGTACCTGACGCAGAAGATCGCGCGGCTCGTGATCGGCACCAACAGCGTCGACAATTCGTCGCGCTACTGCCAGAACCCGGCGACGATGGGACTGTTCCGCACGGTCGGCTACGGCGGCGACGCGGGCACGATCGCCGATCTCGCGGCGGCCGACCTGATCGTGATCGTCGGCAGCAATACGGCCGAATGCCACCCGGTGATCGCATCGCGCCTGAAAGCCGCGCGCAAGCTGCGCGGCCAGCGGCTGATCGTCGTCGATCCGCGCCGCCACGAGATGGCCGAGCGCGCCGACCTCCATCTGCAGCCGCGCACCGGCACCGATCTCGTATGGGCATCGGCATTCGCGCGCTACGCGTTCGACCATGGGCTCGCCGATACAGACTTCCTGGCCGCGCGGGTCAACGGCGTGGACGGCTATCGCGCGTCGCTCGAACCGTTCACGATGGAGTTCGCCGCGCAGGCGACCGGCATCGCGCGCGAACAGCTCGTCGCGGCGGCCGACATGATCGCGCGCTCGCCGAGCGTGTGCATCGTCTGGGCGATGGGCATCACGCAGCACAGCCATGGCGCGGACGCGAGCACGGCGCTGTCGAACCTGCTGCTCGTGACCGGCAACTACGGCCGGCCGGGCACCGGCGGCTACCCGATGCGCGGGCACAACAACGTGCAGGGTGCGAGCGACTTCGGCTGCCTGAAGGACGTCTATCCTGGATACGAGAAAGTCACCGACGATGCGGTGCGCGAGAAATGGGCGCGCGCGTGGGGTGTCGAGCCGTGGGCGCTGTCGTCGAAGATCGGCGAGGACAATTTCATGATGGTCGAGCAGGCCGCGCAAGGGCGCCTGAAGGCGATGATGGTGATCGGCGAGGAAACCGCGTTCTCGGACGCCGACTCCGCGAACGTGCACCGCGCGTTCTCGCAGCTCGATTTCTTCGTCGTGCAGGACATCTTCATGAGCCGCACCGCCGAATTCGCGGACGTCGTGCTGCCCGGCTGCCCGAGCGTCGAGAAGGACGGCACGTTCGTCAATACCGAGCGCCGGATCCAGCGCTTTTACGAAGTGATGCCGCCGCTGGGCGATAGCCGGCCCGACTGGCGGATCCTGACCGATCTCGCGGCGCGGATGGGCCACGACTGGGGCTACACGCATCCGTCGCAGATCATGGACGAGGCGGCCGGCATCGCCGAGATGTTCGCCGGCGTCAGCTATGCGCGCCTCGAGGGCTGGCAATCGCTCCTGTGGCCGGTGCGCGCGGACGGCACCGACACGCCGTTGCTGTATACGGAGCGCTTCCACACGGACGACGGCCGCGCGAAACTGCATCCGCTCACATGGCAGCCGCCCGCCGAGGACACCGACGGCGAATACGACCTGCTCGCCGACAACGGCCGGATGCTCGAGCATTTTCAGTCGACGAACCAGAGCGGCCGCGGTGGACGGCTGTGGGGGCTGTCGCCCGAATGGTTCGTCGAGGTGAGCCGCGAGGTCGCGGCCGCGCGCGGGATCGAGGACGGCACGTGGGTGCGTCTCACGTCGCGGCGCGGCTCGGCCGAGATGATCGCGCTCGTCACCGATCGCGTGCGCGGCAACACGCTGTTCCTGCCGATTCACCAGGGCAAGGCGGGCGCGAACGCGCTGACGGGGGAGCACCACGATCCCGACGTCAACACGCCCGCGTACAAGGAGCTCGCGGTGCGGCTCGACGTGCTGCCGCGCCCGCGCGACGCACGGCCGTTGCCGGCCGGCAATTTCCGCTACGGCGCGCGTACGCCGAACGCGGGCATCGACGCCGCGGCCAAATGGTCGCGGCCCGACTACGTTGCGCCGCCCGACGCGGCGCCCCATCCGGAGAAAAGCTGATGGCCGAACGCCTGCCCCACGATGTGACGCCTCCCCAGACGGAGCCCGATGCGCACGACGCGCTCGAACGCCTGCTCGGCAGCCTGCACCGGCACGGCTTCCTGCGTTTCGCGAACGATGTCGTGAGCGCGAACGCCCGCATTGCGGAAGTGCTGGTCGGCGCGCTCGACAAGCCGGGCACGCAAACCGGCGTGCAGAACCTGGCGATGCTCGTGATGGCGCTGTCGAGCATTCCGCCCGAGCAGTTCGGCAAGACGATGTTCGCGGCCGCCGACGCGCTGCGCCACGTCGGCGCGTGGAAGCCGTCCGAGCACGAGCACGCGGCGCCGGGCGTGCGCGGCGTGTACCGGCTGCTGCACGACGAAGCGCTGTGGGATGCGCTGACGCCGCTGCTCGAAGGGTTGAAGGTATTCGCTCAGGGCCTGGCGCGCGAACCCGAGAAGCCGATCACGACGCTCAGCGGGAAGCCGACGGACGCGTGACGGCATCGGCGCCGGGTGTATCCTGCGCGCGGATCAGGCTCGCGATCGTCTGCACGATGCGCTGCGTCGGTGCGCTCGCCGGCCAGCGCGGCACAGCGTCGACATGGACCCAGCGGCACAGCGCGATCTCGCGGCCGGGGCACGCATGCTGGCCGGGCGGCAGCATCGCGACGAACACGTGATGACGCTTCACGCTGCCGTCGACGTAGAAGAAATAGGCGAGTTCGAGATCGACGAGCCCGGTTTCCTCCTGCAGTTCGCGATGCGCGGCGTCGAGCGCCGATTCGCCGCGCCGGATCACGCCGCCCGGCAGCGTCCAGCGCGATGACGGCCGGCGCGCGACCAGCAGCACGCGGTTGTTGCGGTGGCAGACGATCGTCGCGCGTTCCTTCGCCAGCGGTGCCAGCGGCACGGCGCGCATGGGGAAGTCGGACGGATCGGGTAGTGTCATGCCCGCTAGGCGGCGAAGAAGAGGGAGGTCCATGACGGCATGCAGCAACCGGTGTGCCTGCGGGGCGGCGTGGCTCGCGCTGGCGCCGGCCGCGGCTGCGGCCGCGCAGCAGCCAAGCCGCTCGGTAGATCAGTGTCGCCCACGCGGCGGGCACTCGCCGCGCAGCCGAGCAGCCGAGCAGCCAAGTAGCCAAGTAGCCAAGTAGCCAAGTAGCCAAGTAGCCAAGTAGCCAAGTAGCCAAGACGCCGGGCTACCCGGCCACACAGCCACACAGCCATGCACTGCCGGATCTGCCGTCGCCCGCAGCAGCTTTCTCCGGCTGAGTCGGCACCGGCGCCTGCACTTCGGCGCACGCGTGCGCGCCCCGCGGCGGCCGCCGCACCGCGCTCAGGGCTTCGCCGGCGGCGTCGCGCCCGGCGACGCGGCCGTACTGTCGCGCGGCGCGCCCGCGCCCAGCTCGGCGCCCGTCACAGGATCGCAGCGCGGATCGGATGCGAGGCGGCGCGTCATCGCTTCGAGTGCCTCCGACTGCTGCGGCTCGACCGCGCCCTTCGCTGCGCCGTCGCCGCCGTCGACGGCCGGCTCGCCGCGCCGCAGCGACAGCGAATCGCCGCGATTCCACGGGCCCGGCACCGGTTCGCCGTCCTGCATCCGGAAGTACACGCGGTCGTACGGCGACTTCGGCGGCAGCTTGCCCGGCGGGAAGTTCGCGGTGATCGCATAGAGCGCCTTCTCGAACGACATCTGGTGCGACACCTCGCGCGTCATCAGGAAGCCGAGCGCGTCGCGCACGCCCGGATCGTCGGACACGTTGATCAGCCGTTCGTAGATGATCTTCGCGCGCGCTTCGGCCGCGATGTTCGAGCGCAGGTCGGCCGTCGGTTCGCCGATCGTGTCGATGTACGCGGCCGACCACGGCACGCCGCCCGAGTTCGTCAGCGGCGAGCCGGCGCCGTACAGCAGTTGCGTCACGTGACTGTCGTTGCCTGCGCCGTGCAGCTTGCGGTACAGCTCGGCCTGTTCGTCGACGGCTTCCGCGAGTTCGCCTTTCGCCCCGCGGTTCAGCATCGCAACCAGCGAGCCGATCACCTCGAGATGGCTCAATTCCTCGGTCGCGATGTCGAGCAGCATGTCCTTGCGGCCGGGATCCTCTTCGGTGATCGCCTGCGTGAAATAGCGCATCGCGGCGGCGAGTTCGCCTTGTGGTCCGCCGAACTGCTCGAGCAGCAGGTTCGCGAGGCCCGGATTCGGCGCGGCGACGCGCACCGTGTACTGAAGCCGTGTGTTGTGGATGAACATGAAACCTCCGTGTGAAGAAGTGGGACGGCACCTGCGACGGAGGGCGGAGCACAGGGCGCGCCTATAGTGGTGCCGTGGTGGTGCCGCGGCGCGAAGGCGGTGCGCGGCGCGAACCTTCGCGGTGCGCTGCAACGGTCACGGCCCGGGCGTGCGCCGCCGCACCGGTGCCGCGCATCGGCCGGGCCGCGCGCGGCGCGTTTGTCCGCGATTTTTCAACGCGTTGTCATTTCTGCCGACGCGCGTGCGCATTGCGCCGGACGTCGCGCCGGCAATGCGCGGGTCAGCGCGATTCGCGGCGTCCGCTTTCGCGTCCGCGTGCCGGCGGACGCTGCGATGGCTCGCCGGACGGCTGTGCCGGCCGGCCGCTGTCGTCGGGCGCGGGCGGCTTGCCTTCGGCGGGATCGCGCGCGCTGCGCGGCGGCGGCGTGCCGATGCCGCGGCGCTTGCCTTCGGGGCCGGGCGTGCTGTCGCCGCGGTCCTGTCCTTGGGAATCGGTGTCGAGTGAGGTCGAGCGTGTCATCGGAGCAGGTTTCCTGTCGTGATGATCGGATCCGCTGCGCCGCATCGCGCGTGCCGCCCCACCGCGCGACGCGATGCGTGCCGCGGCGTGAGCACGACGTGCGGCCGGGCGCGCGCCTTGCTTGCACGCGCCGCTGAGGCCGGCGCGTGCAATGCCGCACGCCGCCCCCGCCTGGAGAGCGACCCGATGCCCGATGCGACCCTGTCCCCGTTGTCCGTCCGTGAGCGATTGCGCCGCGTGCTGGTGCGCGCGTTCACGCGCGGGTGGCGTGGTACGCGGGGGCCGCTGGCGGCGCCGGGGGCCGGTTTCGTCGCGTGCTTCGCGCCGCATGCGGAGCCGGCGTTGTCGACCGCCGGACCGCCGGCCGGGTTCGCGCCGCGTGTGGCGCTCGCGCGCGCCGGCGACAGCACCGCCGACGGCGGCAGCGGCGGCAGGACTGGACAAGGCCGCCACGACGAACGCGACACCGACGCGCCGGGCGGCGGCGGAGGCGACGGCCATCCGCACGACGATCGCGGCGGCCGCACCGGCGGCGATGGCGATGGCGACGACGGCGAAGGCGAACGCAGGCGGCCGGGCAAGAAACCGCTGATCATCCTCGGCGCGGTGGTGGTCGTGCTGGCGATCGCGGGGCTCGCGTGGTGGCTGATGACGCGCGACCAGGAAAGTACCGACGACGCGTACACCGACGGCAACGCGGTGGCCGTCGCGCCGCACGTGTCCGGCTACGTGACGCGGCTCGCGGTCGACGACAACACGTACGTGCATCGCGGCGACGTGCTGGTCGAGATCGATCCGCGCGACTACCGCGCGCAGGTCGACGCGGCGCGTGCGCAGCTCGGCCTCGCGCAGGCGCAGCTCGATGCATCGCGCGTGCAGCTCGACATCGCGCGCGTGCAGTATCCGGCGCAGTACCGGCAGGCGCGCGCGCAGATCGAATCCGCGGAAGCCGCGTACCGGCAGGCGCTTGCCGCGCAGGAACGGCAGCGCGCCGTCGATGCGCGCGCGACGTCGCAGCAGGCGATCGACGCGGCCGACGCGCAGCGCGCGAGCGCCGATGCGAACGTCGCGATGGCGCAGGCGCAGGCGCGCACCGCGAGCCTCGTGCCGCAACAGATCCGCCAGGCCGAAACGGCCGTCGAGGAGCGTCGCCAGCAGGTGCTGCAGGCGCGCGCGCAGCTCGATACGGCGAACCTGAACCTGTCGTACTGCGAACTGCGCGCGCCGTCCGACGGCTGGGTCACGCGACGCAACGTGCAGCTCGGGTCGTATCTGCAGGCCGGCGCGTCGGTCTTCTCGATCGTCACGCCGCGCGTGTGGATCACCGCGAACTTCAAGGAGTCGCAACTCGACCGGATGCGGATCGGCGATCGCGTCGACGTGTCGGTCGACGCGTATCCCGATCTCGATCTGCACGGCCACGTCGACAGCATCCAGCTCGGCAGCGGCTCGCGCTTCTCCGCGTTTCCGGCGGAGAACGCCACCGGCAATTTCGTGAAGATCGTGCAGCGCGTGCCCGTGAAGATCGTGCTCGACGGCCCGCTGCCGAACAATCCGCCGCTCGGTCTCGGCTTGTCGGCCGTACCGACCGTGCATCTGAAATAAACCACCGGCCGCCGCGCGGCGGCCCGCTTTCACCGGAGCGATCCGATGCCCGACATCCGCATGCCCGCCACGTTGCGCGAGGGCCGCCGATGAGCCGGCCGGCCGATCAGCCGCGTTCGTCGGGCCGCGCATGGCGGCCGGCCGCGAACCCCTGGATCATCGCGATCGTCGTCACGCTCGCCGCGTTCATGGAGGTGCTCGACACGACGATCGTCAACGTCGCGCTGCCGCATATCGCCGGCACGATGTCCGCGAGCTACGACGAGGCGACCTGGACGCTCACGTCGTACCTCGTCGCGAACGGCATCGTGCTGCCGATCTCCGGATTCCTCGGGCGTCTGCTCGGCCGAAAGCGCTACTTCGTGCTGTGCATCGCCGCGTTTACCGTGTGCTCGTTCCTGTGCGGGATCGCGACCAATCTCGGTGAACTGATCGTGTTCCGCGTGCTGCAGGGTCTGTTCGGCGGCGGGCTGCAGCCGAACCAGCAGTCGATCATCCTCGACACGTTCCCGCCCGAGCAGCGCAATCGTGCGTTCTCGATCTCGGCGGTTGCGATCGTCGTCGCGCCGGTGCTCGGGCCGACGCTCGGCGGCTGGATCACCGATCATTTCTCGTGGCGCTGGGTGTTCCTGCTGAACGTGCCGATCGGCGTGCTGACCGTGCTCGCGGTGATGCAACTCGTCGAGGATCCGCCGTGGCGGCGCGGCGCCGAGCGCGGGATTTCGGTCGACTACATCGGCATCGGGCTGATCGCGATCGGCCTCGGGTGCCTGCAGGTAATGCTCGATCGCGGCGAGGACGAGGACTGGTTCGGCTCGAATTTCATCCGCGTTTTCGCGGTGCTGTCCGCGCTCGGATTGATCGGCGCGACGCTGTGGCTGCTGCGCACGAGGAAACCGGTCGTCGACCTGTCGTGCCTGCGCGACCGCAACTTCGCGCTCGGCTGCGTGACGATCGCGACGTTCGCGGCCGTGCTGTATGGCAGCGCGGTGATCGTGCCGCAGCTCGCGCAGCAGCATCTCGGCTACACGGCGACGCTTGCGGGCCTCGTGCTGTCGCCCGGCGCGCTGCTGATCACGATGGAAATCCCGCTCGTGAGCCGGCTGATGCCGCACGTGCAGACGCGTTATCTCGTCGGGTTCGGCTTCGTGCTGCTGTCGGCCGCGCTGATCTATTCGCGGATGCTGGTGCCGGACATCGACTACAAGCACCTCGTGATGATCCGTTGCGCGCAGTCGCTCGCGATCGGCTTCATGTTCGTGCCGATCACGACGCTCGCGTATTTGACGATCCCGCAGCGGCTCAACGACGATGCGTCGGCGCTGTTCACGATGTTCCGCAACGTCGCGGGCTCGATCGGCATCTCGGTGTCGACCGCGCTGATCCGCGAGCGCACGCAGGCGCGGATGGCCCATCTGTCCACGCACATGTCGCCGCTGTCGCAGAATTTCCAGGACGCGCTGCACGAGAACGCGCGCACGGTCGGCGCGCTGTCTGGCGTGCCGCCGCCGGCCGCGCTGCAGACGGCCACCGGCCGGCTCTACGAAACCTTCATTTCGCAGGCGACGATCCTCGCGTATATCGACGTGTTCGCGATCCTCGCGGTGTTCTGCGCGCTCAGCATTCCGCTGACGTTCCTGTTCTCGCCGGTGAAGGCCGCGCGCGGCGCGGGAGGGCATTGACGATGACGACGTTGCGTCGACGGCACGCGTTGCGCCGGCAGCCGATGCCGGCGCGCGGTATCGCCGCGGTGATCGCGGCGTGCGCGGTGCTCGCGGTGGCCACCGGGTGTACCGTCGGGCCGGATTTCAAGCCGCCGCGGGCGGATGTGCCGGCGAACTGGCATGACATGGAGACGGCTGGCGCGATGGTGCCGGCTTTGGGCGCATCGGGGACCGAGGCTGCGTCAACTGGCTCCGCTGCACGGACTGCATCGGCTGCACCGGTAACATCGACCGCCTCGCCGGCGTCGGCGCCGGCAGCCCGTGCGCCGTCGTCGCCCGTGACGAGCGCCGATCCCGACCCGCGCTGGTGGCGCGCATTCGGCGATCCGCTGCTCGACCGCCTCGTCGAACGCGCGGCGCGCGACAACCTCGACGTGCAGGCCGCCGTGCTGCGCATCGCGCAGGCGCGGGCGCAGGTGAGCGCGGCCGCCGCGCAGGGTTTGCCGAACGTGCGCGCGAGCGCGAGCTACCAGCGCGAGCAGCTTGGCCTGAAAGGCATCATCGAGGAACAGGGCCTCGATCAGCGCGTCGATCGCCTCGGCGCGCCGGGCTCGCCGCTCGACCGCTTCGGGCCGGGCGCCGGTGCGAGCGTGCAGCAGGGCGCGCGCGGCGCGATCGACGCGCTCGAAGCGCCGGTCAACCTGTGGCAGGCCGGCTTCGACGCGTCATGGGAGCTCGACCTGTTCGGCCGCGTGCGCCGCTCGATCGAATCGGCCGGTGCGCAGGCGAGCGCCGCAGTCGCGAGCCGCGACGATGCGCTGCTGTCGCTCGAGGCCGAAGTCGCGCAGACGTACCTGCAACTGCGCGGCGCGCAAGCGCAGCGCGCGCTCGCGGAAGACCTGCAGCGCGCGCAGCGCGACCTGCTCGACCTCACGCGCGAGCAGGCCGTGCACGGCCTCGCAAGCGATCTCGACGTGCGCAGCGCCGACGCGCGGCTCGCGCAGATTCGCGCGCAGCTGCCGCAGTTCGACCAGCAGATGGTGCTGCTGCGCAACGGCCTCGCGTATCTGGTCGGCGGTGCGCCCGGCGCGCTCGACGACTGGCTCGACGCGCCGCGCGCATTGCCGGGCGTGCCGCCCGCCGTGCCGGTCGGGCTGCCGTCGACACTCGCGCGCCGGCGGCCCGACATCCGTCGCGCGGAGGCCGAGCTGCATGCGGCGACGGCCGACGTCGGCGTCGCGGTCGCGCAGTTCTATCCGGACATCTCGCTGACCGGGCAAGTCGGGCTGCGTGCGTCGCACGTGCGCGAGCTCGCGCACTGGTCGCATCTGTTCTATGCGTTCGGGCCGGCCGTATCGCTGCCGATCTTCTCCGGCGGGCAGCTCGTGTCGAATTTGCGGCTGTCGCAGGCGCGCCAGGCCGAAGCTGCGCTCGCGTACCGGCAGGCCGTGCTCGTCGCGCTGCGCGACGTCGACAATGCGCTGGCCGTGTACCGCACCGACCAGGCGCGCGCGGCCGCGCTCGACGATGCGGTGAAGGCCGAGCAGGGCGCGCTCGAACTCGCGCGCGATCGCTACCGGAAGGGGCTGTCGCCGTTCCTCGACGTGCTCGACGCGGAACGGCAATGGTCGGAGGGGCGGCAGCAGGCGGTGCAGGGCGCGCTGCAGACGACGACCGATCTCGTCGCGCTGTACAAGGCGCTTGGCGGCGGATGGCAGAGCGGCTCGGCACCGGCCGCGAATGCGGATGCGGTCAGCGCGACGACGTCGCCGTTGCCGTCATCGCCGGCAGCCGTGACGAGCCGAGCGCAATAGAGGCCGTGCGGCGACGGCTGCCGCCGCCGCGAAGGATCACGCCGACCGGCACGCGCGAGAAAACAGCAGCGAATCGGCGTCGTTGAAGCGGATCCGCACCGGATCGGCATAGCCGGCCTTCTCCGCGACGCGGATCGACGCGACGTTGGCCGGCGCGATCAGGCACACGCTGCGTTCGAACCGATGCTGCGCATCGAGCCAGTCGAGTGCGTGCGACAGCGCCTCGGTCGCATAGCCTTTGCCGTGCGCCCAGCTCGCGAGCGCCCAGCCGGCTTCGGGCACGCCGCGAATCGACGGCTCGGCCGCGCGGTGGAAATCGGCGAAGCCGAGATCGCCGACGTAGCGGCCCGACGCCTTCTCGCGGATCGCCCAGTAGCCGTAGCCGAGCAGCGGCCACAGCCCGCGATACGCGAGCATGCGCATCCACGCTTCGCGCGGCGCGGACGGCTTGCCGTTGAGGATGTGCGCGACGACGGCCGGTTCGGCCCACATCGTGGCGAGCGCGTCGAAGTCGCCGAGCGGATGGCCTTCGAGAATCAGGCGCGGCGTGTCGAGAACCGGCGGGGACGTGACGGGCGGCAGCGCGCGGGAGGTCATCGGCGTTTCATCGGAAAGGAGTGACGAATGCGACGCACGGCGCCGCCCAAGGGTGCCGTACGATACCGCGGAAATCGCGGTGGGGCCGCAAAGCCCCGCATGCAGCGGGGGATCCGGTTGCGCCGGTGGCCGTGCCGATACATCCGATCTCGACGCTTCGAACCCTGTCGTCCCGAGGGGCGCACGTGCGTTCACCGGCTCCGGTGCGCTCGCGTGCGAGATGTCCGGAACGGGACGCACGGCAGGGTGCCGGCGAATTGCATCAGCACGCACCGGCCACGGCCGCGTGCGCCGCCGCGCCAGCCGTTTGCTGCTACTTGCGGCTCTTCAGGAAATTGCGCCCGTGCGCGGTGATCGACGCGCCGGAGCGGCCGTTCGCCGCATGGCTGACGAAGCCCGCGCCGACGAGTTCCTGCTGGACCGACCATCCGAGCGCCGGCGCATCGCGGCCATAGCGCACGTCGGCGAGCCGCTCGAGCGCCCAGATTGCGGACGCCGACAGGTTCGGGGTGTTGGACGTGGCGTTGTCGTTCATGGCTTCCTCCGGGAGTGGTGATTCAGGGTGAACGGCGCGAGACCGCGGGATCAGGTGACGCTGAGTCAGCCTGCTTGCAGCAACGGCAACAGCGCCTGGAGCGCGGTGTCTTCGTCGGGACCGGTGGCGAGCAGCTGCGCGGACGTGCCGCCGTGCAACTGCAGCGCCGCGACCGCGCTCGCGTCCTTCGCGCTGGCGCTGACGCCGTTGGCGATCAGGTGGGTGTCGCTGTCGAAACGGCGCGCCGCCGCGACGAGCGCATCGCGGGCCGCGCTTGCGCGGCTGCGGTTCCACGCGCGGCCGATTTCAACGTAGACGACGGTTGCCATGATGCGGATCAGCGTCGCGGAAAGTCGCCGGAACGGCGAGCGGCGGCCGGCAACCGGCCTGCCGGGAATGCACGGCAGGTGGCTTCCCGACGGGGTGCTCGGCCTTGGCGGGACGGCGCTGGCGCGTTATTCATCTCGAACATGTCGACATCCTCGGCTAAAGCGCCAGCAAGTACGGCGAACGATCGAAAGTTGACGATTATAATACAGCCGCCAGATTATGTGTATTGCATTATAATGACGTGTGTATGAGGCACGATCCGGCGCACTTCGACGGAGCGGCGCGACACGGATCCGGGCGATGCGCTTGCGCGCCCGGTATTTTTTTATCGATTGACCTGAACCCTCACCGAATGGAAGCTGCAATGAACGCCGCCCCCGCCTGCCCGCAATGCGCGATGGAAAACACCTACCCGGACGGCACGCTGACCGTGTGCGCGGACTGCGGCCACGAATGGTCGGCCGGCGCCGGCGCCGAAGCGGGCGACGAACCGGCGGGCGACGTCGTGAAGGATGCGAACGGCAACGTGCTGTCGGACGGCGATTCAGTCGTGCTGATCAAGGACCTGCGCGTGAAGGGTTCGTCGATCACGTTGAAGATGGGCACGAAGGTCAAGAGCATCCGGCTCGTCGGCGGCGATCACGAAGTCGATTGCAAGACCGACCTGGGCGGCTTCATGCTGAAGGCCTGCTATCTGAAGAAGGTCTGACGCGCGGCTGCGCCGCTCTCCGATCAACCGGACTCGCGAGCATGAGCGACGATCGAACATCGTATGACGCATTCCTGCGTTTCCTGGCGATGCCGTTGAACGACGGCCGTCCGTTCGTGCTCGAGACGAAGCACGCGGTGTCGCTGCATTTCGATCACCTCGGCACGCAGAGCTTCATGTCGCTGAAGGATCCGGTGCGGCTCGAACTCGGCTACACGCGCGTGATGATGGCGTTCCTGCTGCTGCAGCCGGCACCCGCGCGCATCTGCATGATCGGGCTCGGCGGCGGGTCGCTCGTGAAGTACTGCTATCGGCACCTGTCCGGCACCGCGATCGACGCGGTCGAGATCAACCCCGACGTGATCGCGCTGCGCGACGTGTTCCGGATTCCGAAGGACGATGCGCGGTTCGCGGTGGTGTGCGCGGACGGCGCGGACTACGTCGCCAGGCCCGACGTCCGGGCGGACGTGATCCTGCACGACGCGTTCGTCGCCGACGGCACGCCGGGCCGCTGCACGGGCACCGCGTTCCTCGACGCGTGCCGCGCACGGCTCAGCGAGACGGGCGTGCTCGCGATCAATTTCATGGACGACGATCCGGCGCTGCCGCGCCATCTCGAGCAGCTGCGTGCGGTGTTCGACGATTCGTACACGCTCGTGCCGTGCGGCGACGACAACAACTTCATCGCGTTCGCGTGGAAGAACGGCAACCCGTTGCCGTCGTTGCGCATCCTGCTCGAGCGTGCGCTCGGATTCGCGTCGGCTGGCGAGCTCAAGCTCGCTTCCACGGCCCGGCGGATGAAGGCGGGAGAGTGCATCGATCCCGCGCGGCTGGTATGGCGCACGCGGGAACATCCACGATGGGAAATCTGCGCGTGATCGCGCCGGCCTGAACGTTACTTCACGCGCTTGCCGAGCGCGCTTCTCGTCTTGTACGTGACGCCGTGCTTGTCCAGATATTCGCGGATCAACTGGCGCACGACTTGCGACGGCGTCAGGTCCTGCTCCGCGCACAGCATTTCGAACGCTTCTTTCTTGGCGGGATCGATCAGGACGGTCAGGCGGGCGGTTTTGGTTTCCATCGTCAGGCGTGGGTGGTCGACATGTTAATCAAATTATAATCCATCGGCTTTTGGCGCAGCGCCGTGGCGGTGCCGGCTCAATGCCGGCGCTCCAGCCACGCGAGCAGGTCGTCGATCACGGGCATGGCCGCGAGCATCACGAGCAGCGCGGCGAGCGGCACGGTCGACACGTAGCCGACATGCTTGAAGCCGATCGCGCCGACGAGCCCGCCGACGAAGAACGACGCGAGCATCGTCGCGTGAATCCGCAGTTTCGAACGGTTGGCGATGACCGCGTGCGCGTCCACGTCGATGGCCGTCCGGTTCCAGTAGAACAGCTTGCCGAGTTCGATGCCGAGGTCGGTCACGATGCCGGTCACGTGCGTCGTGCGGATTTCCGCGCCGGACAGCTTCGTGATGGTTGCGTTCTGCAACCCCATGATGAAGCACAGCAGCGTGACGGTGACCGGCACGAAGAACGCCTCCCACAGCGCGAGATGGGTGCCGAGCAACCCGAACAGGAGCAGCAGCACCGCTTCGACCAGCAGCGGCAGCACGAACTGGCTCTGCAGCCCGCGCCGGCGCCCCCAGTTGACGAGGATCGCCGAGCAGCTGGCGCCGACCAGGAACGACGCGAGCGAGCTGATGCCGGCCAGCGCGAGCGGAAGATCGCCGAGCGCCGTCTGCTCGGCGATGGCCGACACGATGCCGCTCATGTGCGACGTGTATTGCCGGACCGCGAGGAAGCCGCCGGCGTTGGCCGCGCCGGCGACGAAGGCCAGCGTAAAGCCGAGCTGACGGTTCGCGCTCGCGCTGCGGTGTTTTCCCGTCAGGTTTCGAAAATACTGCGCTGGCATAGGGTTTCGCTCAATCGCCGGATCGCGCACGGCAGCATGGAGGGAACGGCGGACGTCGATGTCGGTCGGCCGCATGGACCGGCGGCAAAAGGGGCCGGGGGCGCGCGGCGTCTGCGCATCATGATAACGGCATTATCATACTCTGTTAGTCGTATTGCGCTTTAAGTACAATGTCGTCCAATGCCGACGGAACCGGCCTTTGCTGGGGCGCGGCATCGCCCACGCAACCGGTTGCCGGCTGCTTCCGGTTCAACGCGGCGCCCGTCCGCCGTCAGTACGCCGCCACCTCGATATCCGCGTCATGACTCCGATCAAGTTCGTCCTCCGCTACACGGCGATTCCGTTCGCCGCCATCGTTGCCGTCGTCGTGTGGGCGGTCGTGCCGTCGTCGAAGGAAATCGACGCGCGGCAATATGCGGCGCTGTCGCGCGGATACGCAAGCTTTCCGCTACCGTTCCGACATGAGATCGCGGAAGCGATAACCGAAGGGCGGATCAGCGACCGGCGTTACCAGACGCTCGTGCGCGATTCGCTCGGCAACGGCGTCGCGCTGGACTGGCCGGCCTCGGGCGTCGCCGACGTCGCTGCCGAGCGGCAGAAACTCGCCGAACTGCTGAAGGCCGATGCAGGCCTCAAGGAGCATCAACAATGAAGATTGCGCTGGTTTCGGCGGCTTTCGTGCTGATCATCGGAAGCCTGATTTTTGCGCTGTATTTCATGAATCACGACCGCGGCAGGAGCAAGCGGATGGCATGGTCGCTCGCGGCGCGCGTCGGGTTGTCGATCACGCTGTTCCTATCGCTGCTGATTGCGTACAAGCTCGGATGGATCGAGCCGACCGGGCTGCCGATCGGGCGGTGACGGTGCCGCCCGCCGCCCGCGTGCGGCGTTTTCGGCGCGCTCGAGTTTTGTTCTTCAATCGACGTATTGTGATAAGAAAAATTATCCTGATAACGGCGATGCGAATGAATATCGCCGTTGAAACTGGCACCTGGAACGTTCAATAAGAAAGGGCGGCGTTGCGGCGCTGACGTGCATCGCGCACGGGGCGTCGCAGTCTCCGGCGAGCGCGGGCAGTAGAGCAGGACGCGCGGCTGCCCGCGCATGGCCGCTCAGTTCCGCATTCCCCGCAGCGCGCGCCCCATCTCCGCGATCGGCATCGCGACGATCGAATTCAGCAGCCGCATTTCCCCGGCGTCCGGCCGCGCGATCTTCCGGACTTCATCGATCGCCTGATCGACGTGACGATCCAGCGGCTCGAGAAAGCGCTGCAATTCACTGGCGGCCGCCTTATCCCTGAGCCCGAGCGCCTGACCGAACGCAACGAGCGCATTCACGTCGATATCGGCAAACCGGGTCGCATTCCCGAGCGGCATCGTCAGTTCGCAATGCGGCCAGTGATCGCCGCGCTGATCGGGCCGATGCGTCGGCGTGTGGTACACGACGGTGCTCACGATGTCGTAGAACGGCGCGAGCCGGTAGCCGCGCGCATCGACGAAGAACGACAGGTTCTTCAGATGCGCATCGGCATTGCCGACCACCACGTTGAACACGGTCCAGCGGAACACCGCCAGACGCGTGAGCGCGCGCGTGCTGGTGCGCTCGACCGCGCGCGCGAGCTCTTGCGCGTTCGCGCGCTGGTACTTGAAGCCGCGGTCGTAGTTGAGCAGCTGCATCGCGTCGATCGTATGTAGGCGGCCGGCGGGTTTCGACGCGACATCGCGGTCGAACCGGTCGATCACGTAGCACGCAGACGGCGCACGCAGGAAATGCACGTTCGGCACGTCGAGCCCCATCTTTTTCGCGAGCGTCATGCAGAAGAATTCGTTGATCGCCGAATGCGGATAGCCGGCCGCGCGCATGTCCGGCTTCAGCAGGTGCATCGACGGCTCGCTGCCGACCGGCTCGTACAGCGCATAGTTGGGCGCGTCGCCGCGCAGCACCAGCAGCAGCTTCTGCTGCGCGCCGGCCGCCGACATGCGCTTGGGCGCTGTGGCCGTCAGTGCGCGCTCCGGCATTGCCTGGATCCGCCGTTCGAGTTCGTCGAGCGGCAGCGGCTGCAGGCTGCCCGGCGCTTCGCGCTCGCCGTCCGGCAGCAGCGTCAGCGCACCGGCCGATTCGCGCCCGAAATACGCGAGCAGGCCCCACGCGTCGGCGGCATCGACCTTCGCCTCGCGCGCGAGCGACGTGCGCATGCCTTCCTCGGGCAGCAGGTTGTCGAAGAACCACTGGACCGGGCGATCGGTCGACGTGTCGGTGAACGGGCCGGCGCGCAGCGCGAAGGCCGGCGACAGCGGATACGCGGCCGGGGACGCGAGCCATTGCGGGTCGTACGCGAACGACCAGATCCCTTTGTCGTCGGTCAGCGTGCCCATGCGCACGCCGTTCGCGGACGCGATCAGCGTTCTAGCTGCCATGGCTGCTCCTGCGGCGTTGCGCGGCCTTCAGCGCGGCGGCTTCCGAAATCTCGACCGACGATTCCGCGTACAGCCGCACGCCGAGTTCGCCGAGCAGCAGCATGACCTTGCCGATCTGCGCGGTGGGCTTGCCGGCTTCCACCTGGCTGATGAACTTCGGCGACAGCCCGGTCGCGTTCGCGAGTTCGTCGCGCGTGAAACCCTGCTGGAGCCGCGCCGCGCGGATGAGGTGGGCGAGCGCGCCGATCGAGTCGACGGACTGCGGCTCGGACATGATGTTCTCCATGCTTCGTATCTGATCGGGAACAGTATTGCACAATTCGCCGGGCCGGACATCATTTCGTATCCGTGCAGGAACGAACCGACGATCGCCCCGGCCGGTGCGTCGTTTCGTACCCGATCGGAAACCGGAAGGCATCAAATCGCAATGGAGCGCGGACTCGTATCCGCTCGGATACGCGTGAGACGCACGCGACGCCGTGCCGACCATGCGGCAGCGCATGCCCACGTGCTCGGCCGAGCAGGCAACCCGCACCGCGGCGCGTGCACCGGCGAGCGGGGCCGCCGTCGTCCGGCGGCGGTCAGTACGTCGGCGCCGTCGCCGCCTGCCGGTCAACGTCGCACGCCGTCAGCCGGCGCGACGTGCAACTCGCGTCCGTCATTCGGCGAACAGGTCCGGTCCGAACACCTCGTAGTGAATCCGCGTCTCGTGGATGCCGAGGTTCTTCAGCGCATCGTGCTGGATCCGCATGAACGGCACCGGGCCGCAGATGTAGTAATCGGCGTCGGGCAGCAGAATCGCGCCCTTGATCGCGTTCACGTCGACCAGGCCCTTCATGTCGTAATCGGCGCCTTCGACGTCCTGCGGCAGCGGATCGTCGTAGAACACGAGGAGATTGAAGTTCGCATACGTGTTCGCGGTTTCGCGCAGCCGGTCGCGCATCGCGTGCACGCCGCTGTTGCGCGCGCCGTGCACGAACACGACCTGCCGCTGCGGATCCTGGATCGCGCGCTTGAGCATGCTGATCATCGGCGTCAGTCCGACGCCGCCGCTGATCAGCACGATCGGCGTCTTCGCATGGACGTCGATGTGGAAGTTGCCGTACGGCGCGGCAACCCTGATCTCGTCGCCCACGTTCACATGGTCGTGCAGCAGGCACGACACGTAGCCCGGCGGATAGTTGCCGCCGCTTTCGCGCTTCACCGAGATCCGGTACGTGCGCCCGTTCGGCATGTCGGACAGGCTGTACTGGCGGATCTGCTGCAGCGCGAGCTCGGGCACGCCGACCGCGACGCTGATGTACTGGCCGGGCTCGAAGTTCGCGACCGGCTTGCCGTCGGCCGGCTCGAGGATGAACGACGTGATGACGCTGCTCTCGGGCCGCTTCTCGCGCACGACGAAGGTGCGCCAGCCGGTCCAGCCGCCGAGCCGCTCGGACGATTGTTCATACAGGCTGCTTTCCATCCCCATCAGCACGTCGGCGAGATTGCCGTACGCGTGCGCCCAAGCGGAGATGATGTCGTCGGTAGCCGCGTCGCCGAGCGTGTCCTTGATCGCCGCGAGCAGGTTTTCGCCGACGATCGGATAGTGCTCCGGCCGCACGCCGAGGCTCGCGTGCTTGTTCGCGATGTTCTTCAGCACTGCCGCGAGGCTGCTCGGATCCTCGATGTTCTCCGCATACGCATAGACGGCGCGCGCCAGCGCCTGTTGTTGCTGCCCCTGTTCCTGGTGCGCCATGTTGAACACGTTCTTCAACTCCGGATGCGCATCGTACAGCTTCGTGTAGAAGCACTTGATGATGTCGTAGCCGTGTTGCGCGAGCACCGGGGCCGTGGCCTTGACGATGTCTTTCGTTTTCTGCGTGAGCATGGTCGAACTCCTTCGTAACCGGGACCCCGTATGCGGAGCCGTGCGCGCGACGGCAGGGCCGCGGCGCCGCGCCAATGGTGCGGGATGCCGGTGCAGGATTCGAACCCGTGCGGCGCACCGTGCCGACGCTGAATTGTCCGCGGCCAGAACGGTCGGTCAAGGTGTGTAGCGCGTTCCGCCGCGCGTCGGCCGCGCCTTCGCACCGTTCCGAAACCGTCATCGCCGCAGCACATGATGCGGCTCCACGATGACGATACCGGTGCGCGATCGTCGCAGATGCACGGACACGATTCGAAACGCACGGAAGGGGCCGGGAAACGGGCGACGCCATGGCGTGACGATAAGCGTCGGCGCGACTGCGACCTTTCTACAATTCGCGTCGCCGCGCTACACGGTGCCGCGCGTTTCTGCGGGGGCGCCGCACACCGGACGGGGGGCGCAGGCCCGAACCTTGCGTCGCGCAAGCATCGTTCGCGGCGGTACCGCGACGCATTACGCATGACGATTTGCATGGGAGGCTCATATGGACCCGATGCCGGTCGTACTTCATTGGAACGACGTTCTTGCCAGGATCGCGCTGGCGCTGGTCGCGGGCGCGCTGGTCGGCTTGAACCGCAGCGAGTCCGGCAAGACGGCCGGGCTGCGCACGACGATCCTCGTGTGTCTCGCCGCGTGCCTGTCGATGCTGCTGGTCAACGCGCTGTTGCTGCAGGCTGGCAAGCCGGAGGACGGTTTCTCCCAGCTCGATCTGATGCGGTTGCCGCTCGGCATCCTGACCGGCATGGGCTTCATCGGCGGCGGCGCGATCATGCATCGCGACGGCCTCGTGTCGGGCGTGACCACGGCCGCGACGCTGTGGTTCGTGACGGTCATCGGGCTGTGCATCGGCGGCGGCCAGTTGCTGCTGGGCGCGCTCGGGATGGTGCTGGCGCTGCTCGTCGTCTGGCCGCTGCGGTTCGTCGAGCTAGGCTTGCGGCGCACGAGGAACGCGCTGCTCACGATCGAATATCCGTTCGGCTCGGCGGCGCGCGAAGAGTTGACCGACAAGCTGCGCGACGCCGGTTTCACCTGCCGCACGCGCGGTTTTCGCGAGACGGCCGCCAATGTGCTGCGCGAGGAAGAACTGTTCGTGCAATGGCGCGAATCCCCGACCACCGACGCGATGCTGAAGCAGCTGATGACGATCGTCGAAACGGCCGGGCTGACGTCGGTGCGCTGCTCGACGGAGAACTGACGGCGAACCGGCAGCGCGGCCGCCGGAACGTTCGATGCTCGTGCAGCACGCCGCCCCCGGCGGCTTACCAAGGAGCGAAACATGACACGTGTAGCTGAAGTGATGACACGCGACGCCGCGACCATCGCGCCGACGCAGAGCCTGCGCGAGGCGGCGAAGCTGATGGACGACCTGAACGTCGGTTCGCTGCCCGTCTGCGACGGCACGCGGCTCATCGGCATGCTGACGGACCGCGACATCGTCGTGCGCGCGGTGTCGATGGGCGTGCGGCCCGACGAGCCGGTCGAGGGCGTCGTCAGCGGCCCGGCCAACTGGTGTTACGAGGACGACGACATCTCGGCGGTGCAAAAGAAGATGGAGGACGCGCAGATCCGCCGCGTGCCGGTGGTCGACCGCGAGAAACGGCTCGTCGGGATCGTGTCACTCGGCGATCTGGCCACGTCGGCCGACGGCGGCATCTCGTCGACGCTCGGCGCGGTGTCGGCGCCGTCGCGCCCGGACCGCTGATCGCCGCTGCCGGATAAGGAGAACGACATGAACGAAGACAGGGAAACGCAGATCAGGGAGCGCGCGTACCGGCTGTGGCAGGCCGACGGCTCGCCGGACGGCCGCGCCGACGAATACTGGCACCAGGCCGAGCGGCAGCTGGATGCCGAGGGCGGCGCGAGCGCGGACAACGGCGCGGCCGACAGCGCGGACAATGGCGCGACCGACGGCGTGGATGACGGCCCCGAGCCGGCGGCGGACTTGCCGATCGCTCAGTCCGCGAAGCGGCGCATCCCCGGCGAGCCGCTCGAAGACACGGACGCGATACCGAAGAGCGAGATTGCGCACGAAAGGCGCCGCACGCGATGACTCGGGTGTCGCGGCGGATGAATGCCCGGTGCGCTCGTGCGACGCGCTGCGGGCGGGACCGGCCGCGTACGCTCGCACATGAGGCGCGCTGCCGGCCCGCAAGCCGGCAAGGAGGATCACGATGACGGCGCACGCAGGTGAAAAGGCGGAAAAGACCGGCGACTTCCGCTGCGAGAAATGCCACCGGCCGACGCATGTACAAGCGGGCCACCCGATTCCGAAGTGTCCGCATTGCGGCAACGACACGTACGGCGAACGCACGCGCGAACCGGGTAACAAGCGCTAGCTTCACGTGTCATGCGCGCGGCGATACCGCCCCGAACGCGCGGGGCGGCATCGTGCCGGCCGCGCGCCGGGCCGCATGACGGCGCGGCCCGAACGCACCGCGGCCGGGCAGGCACGCGCACTGCGGCGCGATGCGTTCCTGTCACTCGCGAACCGACACGATCATGGCAAGACTGGCCTGTGAAATCTGCGGCGTGCGCCCGGCGACGATCCGGCTCGAGATGCTGCAGAACGGGCGCCGCCGCGCGCTCGACGTATGCGACTACCACTATGCGCAGCTGACGCGTCATCAGCGCGCGTTCTCGCCGCTCGAATCGCTGTTCGGGCTCGGCGCGGCCCGCAGCGACGCGCCGCCGGCCGGCGGCGTCCCGTGGCCCGACGCGGCGGCCGTCGAGAGCGCCGAGCACGCGGGCATCGTGCAGTTCTTCAGCGATCTCGCGCGCGACATGCTCCAGCGTTCGGCCGAACGCGCGGCGCGCGCGGGCCGCCACGAAGTCGATACCGAACACCTGCTGTACGAACTGGCCGACAACCCGACCGTCGCGGAATTGCTCGCCGGGTTCGGCATCGACGCGGCAGGGCTGCGCAGCCGGATCGACGCGCAGTTGCCGCACGCGGAGCGCGCGCAGGCGTACACGCCGCCGGACATCTCCGTGTCGCCGCGGCTGAAGGGCGCGCTGGAACGCGCGTTCATCGCGTCCCGCCAGCTCGGCCACCGTTACGTCGGGCCCGAGCACCTGCTGATCGGCCTCGCCGAAGTGCCGGACAGCTTCGCCGGCCAGCTGCTCGTGCGCGGCGGCGTCGATGCCGACGCGCTGCGCCGGCGCACGCTCGCGGCCGTGGGTGCGCGGCCGCGCCCGGACGGCGCGGCGCAGCCGTCGCGCACGCCGCAGCTCGACCGCTACAGCCGAGACCTGACCGCGCTCGCGCGCGAAGGGCGGCTCGATCCGGTGATCGGCCGCTCGGGCGAGATCGAGACGATGGTCGAGGTGCTCGCGCGGCGCCGCAAGAACAATCCGGTGCTGATCGGCGAGCCGGGCGTCGGCAAGACGGCGGTCGTCGAAGGGCTCGCGCAGCGCATCGTCAGCGGCGACGTGCCCGAATCGTTGCGCGCGAAACGACTGGTCGAATTCAACGTGAACGCGGTCGTCGCCGGTGCGAAGTATCGCGGCGAATTCGAGGAACGCACGAAGCAGCTCGTCGACGAAATCACCGCGAACCGCGATTCGGTCGTGCTGTTCGTCGACGAGATCCACACGATCGTCGGCGCGGGCCAGGGCGGCGGCGAGGGCGGCCTCGACATCGCGAACGTGTTCAAGCCGGCGATGGCGCGCGGCGAGCTGAACCTGATCGGCGCGACGACGCTCGCCGAATACCAGAAGTACATCGAGAAGGACGCGGCGCTGGAGCGGCGCTTTCAGCCGGTGTTCGTCGCCGAGCCGAGCGTCGCGCAGAGCATCAACATCCTGCGCGGGCTGCGCGACGGCCTCGAGGCGCACCATCGCGTGACGATCGCCGACGACGCGATCGTCGCGGCCGCCGAGTTGTCCGACCGCTACGTGACCGGCCGCTTCCTGCCGGACAAGGCGATCGATCTGATCGACCAGGCGGCCGCGCGCGTGAACCTGCAGTCGACGTCGCGGCCGTCCGGGATCCTCGAACTCGAAGCGGAACTCGCGCAGCTGCGCCGCGAACAGGACTACGCTGCGTCGCGCCGGCAATTCGATCGCGCGCATGCGCTCGGCGAGGAGATGGCCGCGAAGGAGCGCGCGCTGCGCGACACCACCGACGCGTGGAAACAGCGGATCGGCAGCAGCACGTCGCTGGTCGACGCGGCGGTCGTCGCCGAGATCGTCGCGAAGCTCACCGGCATCCCGGTCGCGCAGCTCACCGCCGAGGAGAAGGCGCGCCTGCTGAACATGGAGGCGCGGCTGCGCGAGCGCGTGATCGGGCAGGACGAAGCCGTGACGGCCGTCAGCGACGCGGTGCGCCGCGCGCGGGCGGGGCTGCAGGCGCGCCGCCGGCCGACGGCGGTGTTCCTGTTCCTCGGGCCGACCGGCGTCGGCAAGACCGAACTCGCGAAGGCGCTGGCCGAAGTCGTGTTCGGCGACGAGGACGCGATGCTGCGGATCGACATGAGCGAGTACATGGAGCGCCATGCGGTCGCGCGGCTGATCGGCTCGCCGCCGGGCTACGTCGGCTACGAGGAGGGCGGCCAGCTGACCGAGCGCGTGCGCAGGCGGCCGTACAGCGTGATCCTGCTCGACGAGATCGAGAAGGCGCACCCGGACGTGTACAACGTGCTGCTGCAGGTGTTCGACGACGGGCGGCTGACCGACGGCAAGGGGCGCGTGGTCGACTTCAGCAACACGCTGATCATCGCGACGAGCAACCTCGCGGCGGACGTGATCGCGGGCCAGACGCGCGCCGCGCCCGGCTTCACCAGCAGCAGCGCGGGCGCGACGGTCGAATCCGGCGTGATGAACGTGCTGCGCCAGCATTTCCGGCCCGAGTTCCTGAACCGGATCGACGACATCATCCTGTTCAAGGCGCTCGGCCGTGAAGAAACCGCGCGCATCGTGCGGCTGCAGCTCGACGCTGTGCGGCGGCTCGCGGGCAGCCAGGACGTCGACCTGGTGTTCGACGACTCGGTGGTCGAGCATCTCGCGCGCGAAGGCTACCGGCCCGAGTTCGGCGCGCGCGAACTGCGGCGGCAGATCCGTCAGTCGATCGAGAACGAGCTGGCGAAGGCGATGCTCGACGGGAAGGTCGCCGAAGGGATGCGCGTGCTGTGCCGGTTCGATCCGCTCGAGCGGCGGGTGGTGTTCGAGCCGCAAGTGCCCGCGCTCGCTTCTCCGCCGTCGAGCGCCGCAACGCAAGCCGGCGGCGCAGACGGAACCGCCGGCGCGGGGAATGCGAAAGAAGCGTGAACGAAGCGCGCGGCCGCCGTGACGGCGACGCGCGCGGCGGCTGCAACGCGGCTACCCGTCTTCGCCGACTTCGGTCGGGTCCGGCAGGTCGGGCAAGTGTTCGCGCTCGGGCGTCTGCGGGATGTCGGGCGTGTCCGGCTCGTCGGTCGCGTCCGGATCCGGCGTCGGGTTGCTCGTGTTCGTCGGGCTCATGGGCATGCTCCTCGGTGTCGAAAGGAAAGAGCGCCGGCGCGCGGCCGGCATACCGACTTCGAGCATCGCGCGTGCCGCGTTCAGCGTCCGGTTTCCGCGCCGGCCCCGTCGTGCGCGTCGCCGCCCGACGCCAGCCGGCTCATCGCGAGATGCAGCGCGGCCGGATCGACCGGCTTCACGAAATGCTGGAGGAATCCGGTCGCGAGACAGCGTTCGCGATCCGCGTTGCGCCCGTAGCCGGTCAGCGCGAGAAACGTGCACGGCGTGACTTCGTTGATCGCCTTCAGCCGCCGCAGCAACTCGTAGCCGTCCATCACCGGCAGCCCGATATCGAGAATCGCGACGTCCGGCCGATACGCGCGAAAGGCGGCCAGCGCAGTCACCGGATCGTGCACGACGGCCACGTCGTGACCGGCATCGCGCAGCCATTGCGCGAGCGTCGACGCGGCATCCTCGTTGTCGTCGACCAGCATCACGCGCCGGCCGGTGCCGGGCGCCATCGCGCGGATACTCGGCGGCGTTTGCGGCGCGGCGACCGTCACCGGTTTCGGCCGGTACTCGGGCAGCGCGATCGTGAACGTGCTGCCGCAGCCGAGGCCGGCGCTGTCCGCGCGCACGGTGCCCCCGTGCAGGTTCACCAGGCTGCGCACGAGCGCGAGGCCGATGCCGAGGCCACCGTGCGCCTGCTTCGATTCGCCGTCGATCCGGTAGAACGGCTCGAAGATGCTGTCGAGGCGATCGGGCGGAATGCCGGCGCCGTTGTCGCACACTTCGACGATCGCCGTGCCGTCCGCGCCGCGCGTCGCGCGCACCGTGATGTCGCCGCCGGGTGTCGTATATTTCGCCGCGTTGGTCAGCAGGTTCGCGACGGCCTGCGACAGCCGCATCGGATCGCCGTGGCAGCGCGCGTCCGGATCGGTATCGACGTGCAGCCGGTGGCGGCGCTGTTCGAGCAGCGGGCTCGCGACTTCGACCGCGCGGTCGACGACGTCCGTGAGCCGCACCGCTTCCTTCTTCAGCGTGATCTTGCCGCGGGTGATGCGCGACACGTCGAGCAGGTCGTCGATCAGCCGGACCATGTGGTCCAGCTGCCGCTGGATGATCGCGATCTCGTTCGGCGTCGCCTGTCCGTCGCGGTTGCGAATCAGCTCCAGCGCGAGCGAGATCGGCGTGAGCGGATTGCGCAGCTCGTGGCCGAGCACCGCGAGAAACTGGTCCTTCGCCTGGTTCGCGTCGCGCAGCTCGCCAAGCAGCCGGTCGCGCTCGGTGTTCGCGGCGACGAGCTTCTCGCGCGCGGCGACGTGCTCGGTCACTTCGACCGCGCTCACGATCACGCCGAGCCCGTCGGTCAGCGGCTGCGGGTTGAAATGCAGCCGGTACACGCGGCTGTCTTCCGCGTCCTCCGGCCCGTGCCGGTCGCGGTGTTCGCCGATCGTCGTCGAGCGGCCGTGCAGGCGCGCCGCTTCGAGCGCCCGCACGATCGCGGGCGTATCGCCGCCGGGCAGCACCGACGTCACCGGCTGGCCCACGATGTCGGTGCGGCCGCACAGCGCGGAGAAGCGATGATTCGCGAGCACGATCTGGTGCTCCGGGCCCGACAGCAGCGCGATCGGCAACGGCGCGTGCATCAGGACGCCGTTGCGCTGCTGTTCGGCGGCCTCGCGGCGGCGGATCTCATCGGTCAGCGCGCGCGAGCGCTGCTGCGACAGCGCGAGCGTCAGGTGCAGCTCGTTTTCGTCGCTGCGCAGCGACGCGGCCGGGAGGATGCGGCGGTGCAGTGCGCACACATGGCGGAACATCTCCGATTGCTCGGCGCTCGGAAACGCATCGTGCGGATAGCCGCAGTACAGCGAGAAGCGATACCGCTCGATCAGTTCGTTCCACAGCGCTTCGAGCCGCAGCGCGCCCGCGTAGCGGTTCTGCGCGCACAGCAGCGCGACCATTTCGCCGAACGCGTGCACGGGCCGCCCGGCGCGGACGGCCGTTTCGACGATCGTGCCGATCGACCGGTGAAAGCGCGCGGGGTCGGGCAGGTCGCGGTCCATGAAGCTGTCGAGCAGCGTCTGCGCGCTCGACATGAAGATGCGGGCACGGGCCGCGTCATCGATCGACGTGCCCAGGCGGTCGTGCACTGCAGCAAGCCGATCGGGCCGCGCGATGACGATCGCGCTGCCGCCGGCGCACAGCGCGTCGGCCGCGAACGCCGCGACTTCCGACACGAGCTGCTCGCCGGACTCGTAGAACTGGACGAAGTGATCGGCGCGAAGCGGCGCCGATTCCAGCAGGGGAGAGGCAGGTTTCATAGGCTCACGACCATACGGTGCCGCCGGCGGCCGTCGGTCCGGGCCACCGCCATATCCGGGCCGAGAGCAGCAAGATGCGTGCCGCGCGCGGTTCCCGCCCGGATCGCATGGTGGCGCGGGCCCGGCGGGCGCCGGCA
This sequence comes from Burkholderia latens, assembly GCF_902499045.1. GTDB lineage: Bacteria > Pseudomonadota > Gammaproteobacteria > Burkholderiales > Burkholderiaceae > Burkholderia > Burkholderia latens. Next base: position 106,333 of record NZ_CABVPL010000012.1, read on the forward strand.
GTGCCGGATGGCGCCGGTTTTGTAAATTCTTCAGAGGTTCGGTCGGATGGCTACATGGCCGGCGCGCGGCACCGGCGGCATGTCGCTTGCTGAAAGCACGGGCGCGGCGGCCGTCTCGATGCGCGTCGCGCCGGCCTTCAGCCATGCAGCCAAACCGCAGCACAGGGAGTGCACCACCATGACGACGACCAGTCAACCGAAGGACACCGCACCGCACGTCGAGCCGCGCGAATCGGCCGCTTCGCCGGAGCGGCGCGGGCCGATACCCGCCGAACCGCCCGGCCGCGCGAGCCATGCGCCGGGCGGCGGCGAACTCGACTCGATTCCGGACGACCAGGCGCGCAAGGTCGTGCCCGACGATCCGCGTCAGACCGAGGCGCGCGATCCGGCCGGCAAGCCGTGGCCCGACGGGCACGACGCGCCCGATGATTCGGGCAACCGGCCGCGGCCGCTCTAGCCGCGCGGCGGGCGCGCCCCATTTCGTCTCCTTCCGTACACGCGGAACCGGCCGCGGCCGGTTCACGCACGCACCGGAGTCTTTCATGTCATCAGACGAAGTATCCGAATCCCGCCGTAAATGGATGCAGGGCACGACGGCGAGCCTCGTCGCCGGCGTGGCGATTCCGGCGGTCGCGCAGAGCGGCGGCGCGTCCGATGCCGGCGACACCGCACCGCGCGATCCGCGTACGCTGTATCCGCATGCGCCGTTTCCCGAGCAGCACCAGCCGTGGCCCGGCCTTGCCGGCCGGATGACGCCGCGCCCCGATCACGGCGAGCGCAGCTACCGCGGCAGCGGCCGCCTCGACGGCCGAAAGGCGCTCGTCACCGGCGGCGATTCCGGCATCGGGCGCGCGGCCGCGATCGCGTTCGCGCGAGAGGGCGCGGACGTCGCGATCGCGTATCTGCCGGACGAGGAACCCGACGCGCGCGAAGTCGTGCAATACATACGCAGCGCGGGCCGCAAGGCCGTGCCGCTGCCGGTCGACATCCGCACCGAAGGCGCGTGCAACGGGCTCGTCTTGCGGGCGGTCGCGGGGCTGGGCGGACTCGACATCCTCGTGAACAACGCGGCGCGCCAGCACAGCCACGATTCGATTCTCGACATCAGCACCGAGGACTTCGACTGGACGCTGCGCACCAACCTGTACGCACTGTTCTGGATCACGCGCGCGGCGATTCCGCACATGCCGGCCGGCTCGGCGATCATCAACACGACGTCGGTCAACGCGTACGAGCCGTCCGTGAACCTGCTCGACTACGCGATGACGAAGGCCGCGATCGCGAACTTCACGAAGGGGCTCGCGAAGCAGATGATCCAGCGCGGGATTCGCGTGAACGGCGTCGCGCCCGGGCCGTTCTGGACGCCGTTGCAGGTGAGCGGCGGCCAGACCGAGAAGAACGTCGAGACGTTCGGCCAGCAGGTGCCGATGGGGCGGCCCGGACAGCCGGCCGAACTCGCGTGGATCTACGTCGAACTGGCGTCGTCGCGGGCGAGTTACGTGACGGGGCAGATCTACGGCGCGTCGGGCGGCGGCGGGCAGCCTTAGCGCGGCGGCGGCGGGCGGCCGGGATCACGGATGCAGGGTGCGACCGTCCTCCCCGGCGGGCTCGCCGCCCAAGCAGCGATCTTTATCGCTGCAGCAGATAAACGTATCGGAATCGCTTCGTTGACGCCGTCCGGCGCGCGCTCGTAGATTCGCATTTTTACCGAATCAAGGGCTGTACCGTGACGACTCCCGCCATCCATGCCGCCGCGCCGGCGTCCGCCGGCCATCGACTCGCGCCCGAGCCGGAGGCCGGCGCGCAGCGGTTCGACATCGTCCCGTTCGATGCGCCGCTCGGCGCCGAAGTCGTCGGGCTCGACCTGTCGAAACCGCTCGACGCGGCCGGCTTCGCGCGCATCCACCGCGCGCATCTCGACCATCACGTGCTGGTGTTTCGCGACCAGCGCATCACGCCCGAACAACACATCGCGTTCAGCCGCCGCTTCGGGCCGCTGCAGATCCACGTGCTGCACCAGTTCGCGCTGGCCGGGCACCCGGAAGTGCTGATCGTGTCGAACATCGTCGAAAACGGCAAGCCGATCGGGCTCGGCGATGCCGGTCATTTCTGGCATTCCGACCTGTCGTACAAGGAAAAGCCGAGCCTCGGCTCGCTGCTGCATGCGCAGGAGCTGCCGGCCGAAGGCGGCGACACGTTGTTCGCGAACATGCATCTCGCATGGGACACGCTGCCCGCGCACCTGCGCCGCGCGGTCGAAGGGCGGCGCGCCGAACATACGTACCTCGCGCGCTACGCGGAACTTCAGGCGCGCAGCCCGTGGCGGCCGAACCTGTCGGCCGAGCAGATCGCGCAGGTCAAGGCGGTCGTGCATCCGGTCGTGCGCACGCATCCGGAAACGGGGCGCAAGGCGCTGTTCGTGAGCGAGCATTTCACGACGCGCATCGTCGACTTGCCCGAAGACGAAAGCCGCGCGCTGCTCGCCGAACTGTTCGCGCACAGCGTGCGTGCCGACCACCTGTATCGGCATCGGTGGCGCGATCACGACCTCGTGTTCTGGGACAACCGCTCGCTGATGCATCTCGCCGCGGGCACGCCCGACCATCTGCGCCGCAAGCTGTACCGCACGACGATCGAAGGCGACGCGCCGTTCTGAGCGTCGCGTCGTCGTTTCGCCGCGTCATTTCCACTGGATTCCACCGGAGTTCCGATGCCGTTTCCGCTTTCACCGGCCCTGCGCCGCACGACCCTGTCCGCGCGCCGCGCACTGGCCGCCACGCTCACCGCCGCGCTGGCCCTCGCCGCCGCCGGCACGCCGCAAGCCGCGCACGCGGAAGGGCGCATCCGCATCGCCGAGCAATTCGGCGTCGTCTATCTGATGCTGAACGTCGCGCGCGACCAGCAGCTGATCGAGAAGGAAGGCCGCAAGGCCGGCGTCGACATCAAGGTCGACTGGGTGCGGCTGTCCGGCGGCGCGGCCGTGAACGACGCGCTGCTGTCGGGCGCGGTCGACATCGCCGGCGCGGGCGTCGGCCCGCTCCTGACCGTGTGGGACCGCACGCGCGGCCGCCAGAACGTGAAGGGCGTCGCGTCGCTCGGCAATTTCCCGTACTACCTCGTCAGCAGCAATCCGAACGTGAAGACGATCGCCGATCTGAGCGCGAAGGACCGCATCGCGGTGCCGGCCGTCGGCGTGTCGGTGCAGTCGCGCGTGCTGCAGTACGCGGCCGCGAAGCAGTGGGGCGACAAGCAGTTCGACAAGCTCGATGCGTTGACGCAGGCGATCCCGCACCCGGACGCCACGGCGGCGATCCTCGCGAACAGCAACGTCATCACCGGCCACTTCGGCAATCCGCCGTTCCAGGATCAGGAGCTCGCGGGCAATCCGAACGCGCATATCGTGCTGAATTCCTACGACGTGCTCGGCGGCCCGAGCTCCGCGACGGTGCTGTACGCCACCGAGAAATTCCGCGACGAGAATCCGAAGACGTACCGTGCGTTCGTCGCCGCGCTCGCCGACGCCGCGCGCCAGATCACGGCCGATCCCGAACGCGCGGCCGACACGTACCTGCGCGTGAACGGGTCGAAGATCGATCGCGCGTTGCTGGTGAAGATCTTGCGCAATCCGCAGGTGCAGTTCAAGACGGCGCCGCAGAACACGCTGAAGCTCGCGCAGTTCATGTATCGCACCGGCGCGATCCGCAACGAGCCGAAGTCGTGGCGCGATTACTTCTTCGACGATCCGGCGACGGCCGGCGGCAGTTGAGCGGCGGTCGCGCCGGCGTTCCCGCGTCGCGATCGACGCTTATGCGTCGGCGCGGTTTCGATATGCGCAATCGTTGGTTGGGTCGCGCGCTGCGTCGCCGTATGTTGATGCTTTACCTGCAAGAGTTTCGATCGTGAACGCCACTTCTCCCCGAATCGGCTTGCCGCCGTATGCGGCGCGCGGCGCGGCCGCGCCGGCCGCTCATCCCGCCGCCGACGCACGCGCGGCAGCTGCGCCGCAGGCTACCGCGGCCGGCGCGCACAGCGAACGCCTGCTGGCGATCGATCGCGTGAGCCTCGAATACCGTGCCGGAGCACGGATCGTCCGCGCGACGCACCAGGTCAGTTTCGACGTGTACGGCAGCGACCGTTTCGTGCTGCTCGGCCCGTCCGGTTGCGGCAAGTCGACGTTGCTGAAGGCGATCGCCGGCTTCATCGAACCCGTGTCGGGCTCGATCGCGCTCGACGGCCGGCCCGTGCACGGACCGGGCCCCGACCGCATCGTCGTGTTCCAGGAGTTCGACCAGTTGCCGCCGTGGAAGACGGTCGTCGAGAACGTCGCGTTTCCGCTGCGCGCGGCCGCGAAGCTGTCGCGCGCCGAAGCACGCGAGCGCGCGCTGCACTATCTCGACAAGGTCGGGCTCGCCGCATTCGCCGACGCGTATCCGCATACGCTGTCCGGCGGGATGAAGCAGCGCGTCGCGATCGCGCGTGCGCTCGCGATGCAGCCGCGCGTGCTGCTGATGGACGAGCCGTTTGCCGCACTCGATGCGCTCACGCGCCGCAAGATGCAGGAAGAACTGCTGCGCCTGTGGGACGAATTCCGCTTCACGCTGCTGTTCGTCACGCACTCGATCGAAGAGGCGCTCGTCGTCGGCAACCGGATCCTGCTGCTGTCGCCGCACCCGGGCCGCGTGCGCGCGGAACTCAACAGCTACGATTACTCTCTCGACAGCATCGGCAGCGGCGATTTCCGCGCAAGCGTCGCACGCATCCATCATCTGCTGTTCGATACCGACGTCGCGGCGGCGCCGGCATCGGCCGCGGAGGCAGCCGCATCATGAGCACGATCGATCCTGTTCTCCCGCCGCTGCCGCCCGTGCGCGCCGAATACGTGCACGCGCTCGACACGCCGCCCGAGCCCGAGCGCGCGGCGCCGGTACCACTCGCGCGGCGTGTCGCGGGTGCGAGCGGCTTTCGCCGCGCGGTCATCGCGCTGGTGCTGATCGCCGCATGGGAGATCGTCGCGCGCATCGTCGCGAACGATCTGCTCGTGCCGACCTTCGGCGCGACGCTGGTGGCATTCGTACAGGGCATCGCGTCGGGCGAACTGCTGGTGAAAACGGGCATCTCGATGTCGGTGCTGCTGCGCGGCTATGCGCTCGGCGTGTTGTTCGCGTTCGTGCTGACGTCGCTCGCGGTATCGACGCGCATCGGCCGCGACGTGCTGTCGATGCTCACGTCGATGTTCAATCCGCTGCCGTCGATCGCATTGCTGCCGATCGCGCTGCTGTGGTTCGGGCTCGGCACCGGCAGCCTGCTGTTCGTGCTCGTGCACGCGGTGCTGTGGCCGCTCGCGCTCAGCATGTACACGGGTTTCGCCGGCGTGCCGGCCACGCTGAAGATGGCCGGCCGCAACTATGGCCTCACCGGCCTGCGGCAGATCGCGCTGATCCTCGTGCCGGCCGCGCTGCCGTCGATCCTGTCCGGGCTGCGCGTCGGCTGGGCCTTCGCATGGCGCACGCTGATCGCCGCGGAACTCGTGTTCGGCGCGAGCGCCGGGCAGGGCGGGCTCGGCTGGTACATTTTCCAGAACCGCAACGAGCTGTATACCGATCGCGTGTTCGCGGGCCTCGCGGCCGTCATCGTGATCGGGCTGCTGGTCGAGCACCTCGTGTTCGATACGCTCGAGCGCGTGACGGTGCGCCGGTGGGGCATCCAGCACTGACGCCGCCGATCCATCCGCGCGGGAATGCACGCGCATTCCCGGCGCGCGTGCATCGGGACGGCGCGCAACTGCGTTATCGTGCGTCGGGGAGGCCGTCCCCGACGTTTGCGCATATCGACGTGCAGAATTCCAGGAACGCCTCGACGGCCGCCGGCGCAAGCCGCCGCGACGGGCGAATGACGTACAGCGGATAGGTCTCGCCGGGCCATTCCGGAAACAGCTCGACCAATGCGCCACCGGCCAGCAGATGGCGGACGTTGAGCGCGAGCACCTGCGCGACACCACTGCCGGCCACGCACGCCGCGACCATCACATCGACGTCGGTAGTCGTCAAATGGCCGTTCGTTTCGACCGACAGCACTTCACGGCCGCGATGGAACTCCCACGTGAACGGCTTGCCGCGGCGCGGATCGATGTACTGGATGCAGTCGTGATCCGCCAGTTTTTCCGGCCGCTTCGGCCGTCCATGCCGCGCCAGATAAGCCGGTGACGCTACCGTCAGCACGCGTGTTTGCAGCAAGAGCCGTGACGTCATGGTCGACGGCGGCTGCGGCCCGAACCGCACCGCCACGTCGATTCCTTCTGATACCAGATCGCCGACGTCCGGTTGCTGCACGATCGTCAGATCGAGATCCGGGTGGCGCTCGCGCAGCAGCGGCAGGTTCGGCGCGAACACGTAGCGCGCAAAGACGGGGTTCAGGGCCACCCGCAGCGTGCCGCGCACCGTGACCGCCGCGCCGGACACGTAACTCGCGGCTTCCTCGATTCCTTCCAGGTGCGGCGCGGCGCGCTCGTACAGATCGGCGCCTTCGCTCGTCAGATGCAGCGTGCGCGTCGTGCGGTCGAGCAGACGCACGCCGAGCCGTTCTTCCAGTCGCGCAATCGAGCGGCTCACGCCGGATGCCGACAGCCCGAGCACTTCTCCCGCCCGGCTGAAACTGCCGGCCTCCACGACGGCCGCGAGCACGCTCATACCGGACAACAGCCTTCCATCGAAACTCATCGCGTTCCTCGATCTTTGAATTTAAGCAAAGATAATGTGAATCAATCTACCTTTATCAAAGATTGCCCGCAACCTATCGTGTGAACCGTGACGACGCGGACCGCTGCAAACGCGCGTATGAAACCGGCGGCCCGCATCGTGCCGACCCGATTCGTCAATTTTCACGGAGCACACCATGACCGCACATCGCACGCTGTTCAAAGGGGGCATCGTCCTGACGCTGGACCCCCGACTTCCCGAGCTCGCCAAAGGCGACGTCCTCGTCGAAGGCGACCGTATCGCCGCCGTCGGCCCGGCGATCGACGCCGGCGACGCCCAGGTGATCGACGCCGCCGGCCACATCGTGATGCCGGGCCTCGTCGACGCGCATCACCACATGTGGCTCGGCACGATGCGCCGGCTGCTGCCGAACGTAGACGACCTGTTCGCGTACATCGACGTGGTGGCCGAACGTGTCGGTGCGCACTACCGTCCGCTGGACATGTTCGTGAGCACGAAGCTGACGGCTGCCGCGTCGCTGGATGCCGGCATCACGACGATCATCGACGCGTGCCACAGCGCGCGCAGCCCCGAGCATACCGACGCCGCGCTCGATGCGCTGAAGTCGACCGGCATCCGCGCGCTGCACATGGTCGGCGCCGCGATGGACAAGCAGGCGTCGAGCGCGCATCTGCCGGGCGACCTGCGCCGGCTGGCGCGCGACTGGAACGCGGGGGACGGGCTCGTGCGCGTCGGCCTGTTCGGCCAGCTGAACCTCGATTGGTGGAAGGTTGCACGTGAGCTGGACATGCGCATCCTGACCGAATTCATCGGCGACCTCGCGGCGCTTTCACCCGAATTCGCGAAAGAGGGCGGGCTCGGTACCCGGAACATCTTCAACCATTGCACGCGTGTGCCGCAGGCGACGTGGCGGCTGCTCGCCGATGCCGGCGTGAACGTCACGGTCAACCCGCGCTCCGACGCGTTGTTCGGCTTCGACGACGAGACCTTCGCGTACCAGCAGGCCGTCGATCACGGGCTGAGTCCGGCGCTCGGCATCGATCTGGACACCGCGTTCGGCAGCGACATGTTCGGCGAGATGCGCGCGCTGTTCGGACAGCAGCGCTCGGCGATGCGCTATCGGCGGTTTCGCGGCGATGCGGACGTACCCGCGCCGATCTCGGTCGAAGCGGTGCTGCAGGCTGCGACAGTCAACGGCGCACGCGCGGCCGGCCTGGAGCAACGGATCGGCACGCTGACGCCCGGCAAGGACGCGGACCTCATCATGGTGCGCACCAGCGGCGTCGGGGTGTTCCCGGTCCCGCACGCGGTCGGCACGATCGTCCAGGCGGTGGAACGCGCGGATGTCGACACGGTGATGGTCGCCGGTCAGCTGCGCAAGCGCGCCGGCCGATTGCTCGACGTCGACGTGGCTGCGCTCAACGCAGACGTCGCGGGATCGCTCGCGTACCTGCTCGACGCGAGCGATTACCGCGCCGAACGTGCCGGCGCGGCCGCCTGATCGTCCGCACTCATCCCGCTCACGTCACAGGAGGTCTCCATGCAAGCACACGCCACCAAGCGGGCGGTGCGGGCCCACGTCGCGCTCGCACCTGCGTCGCGGCCGTCGCCGGGCGTCATCGCCGCGCTGTTCAGTGGTTATCTGGCGGTGGGCCTGCCGCTGCCCGTCATTCCGCTGTTCGTTCATCAACGCCTCGGCTTCGGCAACGTGATCGTCGGCGCGGTCGTCGGCATCCAGTTTCTCGCGACGGTACTCAGTCGCGGGTACGCCGGTCGCCTGACCGACGAATACGGCGGCAAGCGCGCCGCCCTGCACGGCGCTGCCGTTTCGGCGCTCGCCGGGCTGCTTTATCTCGCGGCGGCGATGCCGCGCGTCGCACCGCCGGCGAGTCTGGCCGTCCTGATCGCGGGGCGGCTGGCGGCCGGCCTGGGTGAAAGCCTGTTCGTGACTGGCTGCGTATCGTGGTCGATCGCATCGGTCGGCGCGCATCGTGCCGGAACGTCGATGTCATGGACCGGGATCGCGATGTTTGCCGCGCTGTCGGTCGGCGCGCCGATCGGCATGGTGCTGTATCGGCACGATGGCGCCGCCGCGGCGATGATCGCCTGCGTCGCGGCGCCCGTGCTGGCCGCGCTGATCGCTTCGGTCGCCACGCCTCACCGGTCGCCCGGCGGCGCGCGCCTGCCGTTCCATCGCGTCGTGGCGCGCATCTGGCGCGAAGGCTTCGGTCTGATGCTGCAGGGAGTCGGTCTGTCCGGGCTCACGGCCTTCGCGTCGCTGTACTTCACTGCGCGCCACTGGGCGAATGCGGGGCTCGTGATGACGGCTTTCGGCATCGGCTTCATCTTCGTGCGGGTCGTGCTGGGGCACTTGCCGGACCGCGCGAGCGGCTACCGCGTGGCCGCGTGCTCGCTGCTGATCGAGGCGGCAGGTCAGGCGACGCTGTGGGCCGCACCGATCGAACCGTTGGCGCTTGCCGGTGCGCTCGTCACAGGCCTCGGTTGCGCGCTGGTGTTTCCGGCGTTCGGCGTCGAAGCGCTCAAGCGCGTGCCGCCGGCCAATCGGGGCAGTGCCATGGGCGCCTTCGTCGCGTTTCTCGATATCGCATACGGTGTATCCGGGCCGGCGGCCGGCCTCATCGCCGGGCAGTTCGGTTATGCAGCCGTCTATGCGTTCGGCGCATTCTGTGCTTCGATCGGCGCGCTGCTCGCGGCCGCGTCGCGCAGCGCGCAAGCCTGATCGCGGTGCCGGCGGGGCGCGACTCGCCGGCGCACATTTTGAAGGAGAAATCATGTCCCGCATCTTCATTTCCGGTTCATCCACCGGCCTTGGCCTGATGGCCGCCGAACTGCTGGTCCGGCAAGGGCACCAGGTCGTTCTGCATGCGCGCAATGCACACCGTGCGACAGAAACCCGTCATGCATTGCCACAGGCCGAAGCCGTGGTAGTCGGCGATCTCGAGACGATCGACGCGGCCATCGACGTTGCTGCGCAAGTGAACGCGCTCGGTCGCTTCGACGCGGTAATCCACAACGCAGCCGTCGGCTATCGCGAGCCGCATCGCGTGACGGCGGACGGGTTGCCGCACGTGTTCGCGATCAATACGTTGTCCGCGTACATCCTGACCGCGCTGATCGCCCGCCCGAAACGGCTCGTTTACCTGAGTTCCGGGATGCACCACCATGCGCGGTCGAACCTCGACGACATTCTGTGGCAAAAGCGCCGCTGGAACGGATCGCAAGCGTATGCAGAAAGCAAGCTCCACGACGCGATGCTCGCCTGTGCGGTCGCGCGGCGCTGGCCGGACGTGTTTGCGAATGCGCTGGAACCGGGCTGGGTACCGACCAGGATGGGCGGGCCCGGCGCGCCCGACGACATGGCGCAAGCGCACGTGACACAGGCGTGGCTCGCCGCAGGCGACGACGACGCAAACGTGACGGGGCAGTACTTCTATCATCGCAAGCGCATCGCGCCGAATCCCGAAACGCTCGACAGGGCGCTGCAGGACCGCCTCGTCAGCCTCTGCGAGAAGGTATCCGGGATTCCTCTGCCTGCATAGCGCGAGCGGGCGGTCGTGTTCGTAAGGATCCGCAAGCAGCCGGTCGGTCGCATCGATCCGTTCGAGAAAGCCGGCCGCTGCCGCTCGACATGCAATGGCTGTCCGATCTGCCGGCGCATCGCATCGCGTGCGGCTCGAGCGTCGCTCGGCACGCCGCGGCCGGGCCGGCGATCGCCCCGCGGCTCAGAGAATCGACCGGTAGGTGCCGCCCTCGACGCGCACCGCGGCGCCATTGGATGCCGCGCCCAAAGGACTGGCAAGCAACGCCACCATCGCGGCGATCTCGTCGGCCTCGATCATGCGGGCAATCAGCGAGCTCGGGCGATACGTGTCGAAGAAGTGCGATTCGATTTCCGCATCGGTCATATCGGGGCGTGGCGCGGTTTGCCGAAGATATGCAACGATGCCGTCGGAGCGCGTGGCGGATGGCAGTACGCTGTTGACGGTCACGCCGGTTCCCTTCGTCAGTTCGGCCATTCCGCGCGAGACGGCGAGTTGAGCCGATTTGCTGACACCGTAGTGCACCATGTCCGGCGGCGTGAACGCGCCGACTTCGCTGGACATGAAGATCACGCGCCCCCAGTTCTTCGCGAGCATGCGAGGAAAGTAATGACGTGACAGCCTGACACCCGACATCACGTTGACGTCGATCATTCGCAACCAGTCGTCATCGGTGATCTCCGCGAACGGCTTCGCTTCGTAGTAGCCGAGATTGTTCACGAGAATATCCGTGTCCGGCTGGGCATCGATCAATTCCGCGACACCACGGTCGCGGCTCACGTCGGCGACGACGCCGCGTACGCTGCCGCGCCCCGCGGCCGCGGAAAGCTCGGCGACGGCTGCGTCGAGCTTGTCGCGTTGCCGCCCCGTGATCGTGACCGCCACGCCTTCCGCGGCCAACGTTCGAGCGATCGCCATGCCGATGCCGGCAGTGGCGCCGGTGACGATCGCGGTTTTTCCTTCCAGTTGCAGATCCATGGTTTGCTTCTCCCTGTTCATCGAGGAACCGGCATTGCCGGTCGATTGCACGGCATTACTTGAGCCGCTTCAGCATTTCGCCGGCGACGTCCAGCGCCGACGCCGGATTCTGTCCGGTGATCAATTCACGGTCGGTCACCATGTGCGCGGTAAACGGCACCGTGTTGCTGCTATAAACGCCACCCGCGCGTTGCAATGCAGTCTGCGGATAGAACTTCATCGCGCCGCCGCCGAGCAGCCCTTTGGCTTGCTCTTCTTCCGCGTTGCTGATCACCGTCATCCGGTATCCGGCGTAGATCCATTTCGTGTCGCTGCCGCCCGCGTTTCCCGCCGCGAGGTTTCGTGCGAAGCCCCGCGCGTCGGGGAGGGTCGACAGCAGCGCAATCGGGCCGTGGCAAACGAGCGCCGTCGTCTTGCCGCGCGCGTGAAAGTCGGCCAGCAGCCTGCCCACGGCGGCACTCGTCAACAGGTCCTGCATCGGCGCATGGCCGCCGGGAACATAGACGGCATCGAAGTGCGCGTAACCGATCTGCTCCACGCGCGACAGGCTGATCACCGGGGAATGCGTGCGCGACGTGATTTGCAGCCGGTCGAGCAAAGCCCGGTAGTCGCGCATCGCGTTGTCGTCGCCGTTGAAGTACATCTTGTCGGCCGACGTGACGTCCAGCGTCGGCGCCTTGCCCTCCGGCGTGGCGAAGGTCACCTGATGGCCCGCATCGAGCAGCGCCTTCACGGGCTGCATCAGCTCGTTCAGGTAGAAGCCCGTCGCGAAGACCTTGCCGTCCTTCAGGTCGAGGTGGTCGGAATCCGACAACACCACGAGCACGTTGGCAGCGTGGGCGCCGTACGCGGCAATGCCGAGCATTGCGGCAACGGCGAGCTTGCGCATCGAATACATCGCTTTCTCCATCGGGAAGTTTCAAGCTTGTCGTGAACGGCTGAGCAGCAGATGACGCATCGCGGCGCCCACGCCGGATGCCGACGGCGGGTTCTGGCCGGTCACGAGGCGTCCGTCGACGACGACCTTCGCGGTCCAGTTCGGCGCCGGATGGTGAAGTGCGCCGCGCTGCTTCAACGTGCTCGCGAGCAGGAACGGGACGACGCGATCGAGTTGGACTTCCCGTTCTTCCTCGTCCGTGAATGCGCTCAGGTTCTTGCCGGCGACGAGATACGTGCCGTCGTGAAGCTTCACGTCGACCAGTGCGGCCGGGCCGTGACATACGGCGCCGACGACGCCACCCGCTTCATGGACCGCGCGCGTCACCTTCTCCACGTCGGCATTGCCAGGAAAATCCCACATTGCGCCATGACCGCCGGCAAAGAAGACCGCCGCATATTTCGACGCGTCGACGTCGCCGAGCCGCTGCGTGTCGCGCAGTGCGTCGCGGAAAGCGGCATCGTTCCAATAGTGCGCGTTGATTTCGTCGTCGACATCGAGCCCGTCGACCGGCGGTTCGCCGCCCTGAATCGATGCGAATTCGACGGGAATGCCGGCCGCGTCGAGTTCGGCCAGCGGATGCGTCACTTCGCCGAGATGGAAACCGGTCGGCTCGCCGGTCGAGCCTTTGCTCGCGTGGCTCGTGAGTACGAATAGAACCGACAGATCCTGCCGGTCGCGATGGTCGCCATTCATGCTGTGCTCCTGGATCTCAATGGGTGACTCGACGATGCAGTCACGACGCACGCACTTTATTTGGCTCCTTCGTGGAGATAAACTGGCGCAAAAGTAAAGCTTTTGTTCTTCGGAGGACAAGATGGCGCGTAAATTCGACCATCTCGGTGACGTGGAAGCATTCGTGACGGTGGTCGAAAAAGGCTCGATGACTGCCGGCGCGGTGGCATTGGGCAGCACGCCTTCCGTGTTGAGCCGGGCCATCACACGCCTGGAAGCCCGGCTGGGCACGCAGTTGCTGCGTCGTTCCACGCGGCGGTTGAGCCTGACGGAGCACGGCAGGCTCTATCTCGAACAATCGCGCGCGGCGTTCCTGCTGATCGACGACGCCGAGCGGGCCATTCAGGGGCACGGCGATACGTTGACCGGCCATGTCCGGCTGAGCGTACCGACGACGTACGGGCACTATCGTCTGCCGCCGCTGCTTCGACGGTTCACGCGGGAACACCCGCACGTTCGCGTCGAATTGAACATCGCTAACCGGAACGTGGATCTCGTGGCCGAGGGGTTCGACTTGGCGATCCGTCTGGGCGAACTGCCGGACAGCGGTCTGGTCGCGCGCAAGCTCGAGGATGCGGCGCTGTGCCTCGTCGCGTCGCCCGAGTACGTCGCGCACGCCGGCACGCCTGGAAGCGTGGCCGACCTGGAGCACCATCTTTGTTTGCCGTTCGTGCTGCCCAGCAGCGGCCGTATCGCGCCCTGGGTATTCCGCGACGGCGATCAGGACATCGAGTGGCTGCCGGCTTCGAACGTCGCGGTGTCCGACGATGTGCTCGGTGTCGTGTCGATGGCGCAGAGCGGCGCCGGTATCTGCCAGACCTACGACTTCATCGTTCGGGATCGGATCCGGGCCGGAAGTCTCGTCGAAGTGCTGCCCCATCTGCGCGGTCGCACGCGGCCGTTTTCGGTCGTCTATGCGCCGCATCGCCGCCTGTCGGCCGCGTCCCGCAAATTGATCGACATGTTGGTCACGTCGGCGGCCGACGCGTGAGCCGATTGCGACACGGGCTGATCGACGGCGCGCCGGGCGCACGATGTGCGGCCGGCCCGTCCGGCACTGACGCACGTCAAGCCGCGCGAGCACGCGTGCACATTCCCGACCCACGCATAACCAAAGCTGAAATCGGTTTTTCACGCGCGTCGGATGCGTCCCTATACTTTTCGATGCCGCCTGCGGGCTGCGGCGACGGCTTACGCAATCGTGCGTGGAGCCGTCGTTTTTCCTGGAAGAGGGACTGCCGAATGAACGCCCGTCATCGCGCCGAAGCGCGCGACGCGCTGCGTGCCGCGCTTGCCGCACTGCCTGAACTCGCGACCGAGATCGGGCGCGACGCCGCGCAACGCGAGGCGCGCCGCGAACTGCCGTTCGAAGGCTTCGCGCTGTTTCGCCGCTCGTCGCTCGGCGTGCTGCGGATTCCGGTCGAGCGCGGCGGCCTCGGCGGCACGCTGGTCGATCTGTTCGACACGATCGCGACGCTCGCCGCCGCCGATTCGAATCTCGCGCACGCACTGCGCATCCACTACGACCTGACCGAGACGCTGCGGCTGTCGCCGCGCACGCCGTTCAACGACGTACAGCTCGAGCGCGCGCTGTCCGGCGCGATCTTCGGCGGCGCATCGACCGAACGCGGCACGTCGCGGCCGGGCGAGAACACGACCGTGCTGCGCCGCGATGGCGACCATCATCGCGTGACCGGCCGCAAATACTATTCGACGGGCACCGCGTTTGCCGATTTCGCGCGCATCAACGTCGAGAACGAGCAGGGCGACGCGCTCGCCGTGATCATCCCGGTCACGCGCGACGGCGTGCAGGTGCTCGACGACTGGGACGGCATGGGCCAGCGCATGACCGCGAGCGGCAGCCTGCTGCTGCACGACGTGCAGGTGTTCGCGGATGAAGTCGCAGCGCGCGACGGCTCGACGCTCGTCGGCCGCCATTGCGGCGCGCTGCGGCAGTTGCATCTCGTCGCGACGGCCGCGGGCATCGTGCGCAACGTGGCGGCCGACGCGCGCCGCTACGTGCTGACGCACGGCCGGCCCGTGCTGCACAGCCCGGCGCCGAGCGCGCGCGACGACCACTTCATCCAGCAGATCGTCGGCGAGCTGTCCGCGCACAGTCACGCGATCGATGCGCTCGTGCGCGACAACGCGGCCGCGCTCGACCGCTCGGCCGATGCGATCGAGGCCGGCGACGCCGATGCGCACGAACGCGTGCTCGACAGCGCGCTCGCGACCGCGCGCACGCAGCTGATCGTCGGCAAGCTCGCGCTGCATGCGGCCGAGCGGCTGTTCGAGGTGGGCGGCGCATCGGCGACCGCGCGCGTGCACAACCTCGACCGGCACTGGCGCAACCTGCGCACGATCTTCAGCCACAACCCGCTGCTGCACAAGGCGCGCGTGATCGGCGACTACGACCTGAACGGCGTTACCACGCACCTGACCGAAGGACGCGTGTTCTGATTCCGCTGCCTGCGCAGCCCACTTTATGGAAACCTCACGATGACGACCCGCACCGGCCATCTGCACCTCGGCGCGTTCCTGTATCCGACCGGCCATCACATCGCCGCCTGGCGCCACCCGGATTCGCAGGCGGATGCGGGCGTCGATTTCCGTCACTACGTGAGGCTCGCGCAGGCGGCCGAGGCCGCGAAGTTCGATCTCGTGTTTCTTGCCGACGGCGTCGGCACGCGCGGCGACGACGTCGAATTCCTCAGCCGCACCGCGCACAGCTACGTCGCGCAGTTCGAGCCGCTGACGCTGCTGTCGGCGCTCGCGGCCGTCACCGAACGGATCGGCCTCGTCGGCACCGCATCGACGAGCTTCAACGAGCCGTTCCATATCGCGCGCAAGTTCGCGTCGCTCGACCACATCAGCGGCGGCCGTGCGGGCTGGAACCTCGTCACGTCGTCGAGCGCGTACGAAGCGCGCAACTTCAATCGCGATGCGCATTTCGAGCATGGCGAACGCTATGCGCGCGCGGAGGAATTCGCCGACGTCGTGCGCGGACTGTGGGACAGCTGGGACGACGACGCATTCGTGCGCGATCGCGCGAGCGGCCGTTTCTTCGATCCCTGCAAGCGCCACGTGCTCGATCATCGCGGCCGCTTCTTCCAGGTGCGCGGGCCGCTGAACGTCGCACGCGCGCCGCAGGGGCATCCGGTCGTCGTGCAGGCCGGCTCGTCGCCGGCCGGCACGCGGCTGGCCGCGCGCACGGCCGAGGTGATCTTCACCGCGCAGCAGACGCTCGACGATGCGATCGCGTTCTACGCGGACGTGAAAGCGCAGCTCGCCGCGTTCGGGCGCGCGCCCGACTCGCTGAAGATCATGCCCGGCGTCTTTCCGATGGTCGGCCGCACCGAAAGCGAAGCGAAGGAAAAGTTCGACGCGCTGCAGGCGCTGATCGACCCGAAGGTCGGGCTCGCGCTCGTGTCGGGGCTGACCGGCGGCGTCGATCTGTCCGGCTATCCGCTCGACGGCCCGATCCCGCCGCTGCCGGAAACCAATGCGAGCAAGAGCCGGCAGACGCTGACGCTCGAGCTGGCGCGCCGCGAGAACCTGACGATACGCGAACTCTATCTGCGGATCGCGGGCGCGCGCGGTCACTGGCAACTCGTCGGCACACCGGAGCAAATCGTCGATGCGCTCGAGGAGCGCTTCGTGCAGTACGGCGCGGACGGTTACAACGTGATGGCGCCGACGTTGCCAGGCGGCCTCGACGATTTCATCGAACTCGTGCTGCCGGAACTGCGCCGGCGCGGGCTGTTTCGCCGCGACTACGCGGGCCGCACGCTGCGCGATCATCTCGGGTTGCGGCGGCCCGCGCGGCGCGCGTTCGCCGCTTCGTCGACCGCGGCCACGTCGGCAGCTTCGACGTCCGCCGCCGCCTGAACTCAGCGCCGCAGGCCGGCGTCGCGCAGCAGCGGCAGCACGCGCGCGCCGAAGAAGTCGAGATCCGGTTTGAAGTCGTAGAAGCTCAACTGAATGCCGTCGATGCCGGCCCGATGCAGCCGCACGATGTAATCGGCGACTTCCTCGGGCGAGCCGGTGATCGAGATGTTGCCGCCGATCGCGCGCGCGGCTGCCTGCGACCGCTGCTCGAAGCCGCCACGCCACGCATGGGCGTCGCTGTCGAAGCGGTGGAAGCTGCCTTCGTCGGCGTGCGCGACGATCGCATCGCGGTACGCGCGCGCTTCGGCCGCCGTTTCGCGGCAGATCACGAGCGGATTGAGCAGCGTGCGGATCGTCCGGCCGCGCGCGGCCGCCGCCGCCTTCCCGCGGGCCGTATGCGCGGGCAGCGCGTCCAGCGCGCGATCGGCGTCCGGGCCGGCGGGGCTCGTGACGAACACGATGTCCGAATAGCGGGCCGCGAAATCGATGCCCGCATCGGAGCCCGTCGCGTTGATCAACAGCGGGCGGCCGTATTGCGGTTTCGGCGTGACGAATGCGCCGGAGAGCCGCCAGCTCGACAGCGCGGGCGCGTAGCTGAAGTTGTCCGGTTGCGCCCACAGCTGGCTGACCGCATCGACGAATTCGGCGGCCATCTCGTAGCGCCGGTCGTGCTCGATCCGGTTCCAGCCGAACATCTCGTGTTCGATCGCGCGGTGGCCGGTCACGACGTTGATGCCCCAGCGGCCGCGCGAGATGTGGTCGAGCGTCGCCGTGAACTTCGCGAAATGCAGCGGATGCCACGGCCCGTACAGCACGTGGCTCGTCGCGACGAGGATGATCCGCTCGGTGCGCGCGGTGAGCGCGGCCAGCGTCATGAACGAGTCGAGCGCGTGGCCGTCGAACACGCCGCCATAGCCGCCTTTCGGCAGCCATTGCGACAGCGCGAACACGAGATCGAAGCCCAGCGCTTCGGCGCGCGCGACCAGATCGGCGTTGTAGTCGAACGTCCAGTCGGTCGAGCGCGGCAGCGTCGACGCGCTCCAGCCGCCGGCCTGGATCGGCAGGAACAGCCCGAGCATCAGCGGCTGCGCGAGCACCCGCGACGCGGGGCTGTCGGGGAAATCGGCAGGTGAGCGAACGTCGACGAACGGCGTCGGCGTGAACGCGGTGGCGGCGGAAGTGTCGGTCAAGATGGGCTCCATGCGACGCGCGCCGGCGTCGAGCGAAGGAATCGGGCGTACCGTGCCGGCAGCCGGCACGCGCCGGTTTCCGGCATGCCGGCAAGTACGTCGTCTCGCGTCACAGCCGCCTCGGCCGCGGGTCGGGCACGAAGCCGTCGCGATTCGGCATCCGGATGCGCGGCAGCGTGCGCGCGTCGAGCGTCGCGTCGTCGGGCACGATCCCGTTCAGGTGCAGCACGTATGCAGTGACCGCATAGACGTCGTCCGCGCTCAGCGATTGCGGCGCGTTGTACGGCATCGCGCGGCGGATGTAATCGAACAGCGTCGTCGCATACGGCCAGTAGCTGCCGACCGTTTTCTTCGGCTTGGCGCCGGCGAGCGAACCGCTGCCGCCGACGAGCGGATCGCCGACGCCGCCCTGGCCGCCGGCGCCGTGACACATCGCGCATTTTTCCGCGAACACGTGCGCGCCGCGCGCGACCGTGCCGGCGCCGCGCGGCAGGCCGTTGCCGTCGGGTGCGACGTCGATGTCCCAGGCGGCGATTGCCGCGCGGTCGATCGGCTGACCGAGACCGAAGCCGGCGCCGAAAGCGGGCAACGCGATCGCACCGATCGCGGCCGGCACGACGGCGTACGACACGAGCAGACGGGCAAACGGCCTACGCATTGCGCACCTCGCCGTCCGCGCCGACGCGCCAGTTCTGGATGCCGTTGTAGTGGTATTGCGAATTGACGCCGCGTGCGGCGACGAGCGCGTCGCGGGTTGGCTGCACGTAGCCCGTTTCGTCGGTTGCGCGGCTTTGCAGGTCGGCCGGCTCGCCGTTCCAGACCCAGTCGGCCTCGAAGCGCGTCAGCGCGCGATCGCGCACGTCGCCGGCGAGCCGCGCGGCGCGCCACGTGCGGCCGCCGTCGGTCGACACGTCGACCGCGCGAATCCGGCCGCGCCCCGACCACGCATAGCCGCTGATCGGGTAGTAGCCACGCGCCCCGAGCCGGTGGCCGGCGGACGGCCGCGTGATCACCGATTTCGCGTCCATCTCGAACACGAACTGGCGCGCGCATCCGTTCGGCAGCAGGCTCGTGTATTTCGACGTTTCCTCGCGGGTCATCTCCGGCGCGCGCACCAGCTTCAGCCGCCGCAGCCATTTGATGTTCGTGTTGCCTTCGAAGCCCGGCACGATCAGCCGCACCGGATAACCGTTCTCGGCGCGCAGCCGCTCGCCGTTCTGCGCATAGACGACGAGCGCGCGCTCGAGAATGCGGTCGAGCGGCAGGCTGCGCGTCATCGCGGCGCCGTCCGCGCCTTCCGCGAGCAGCCATTGCGCGGCCGGGTCGATGCCGGTTTCGTCGAGCAGCGTCGACAGCCGCACGCCGGTCCATTCGCAGCACGACAGCAGCCCGTGCGTGAACTGGACGGGCAGCCCGCTCGGGCCGTTCCATTCGCTGCCGGTGTTGCCCGAGCATTCGAGGAAATGGATTCGCGATTCGGACGGAAAGCGCAGCAGGTCGTCGAGCGTGAAGACGCGCGGCTCGCGCACGAGCCCGTGCACGACCACGCGATGACGCTGCGCGTCGATGTCGGGCACGCCCGCGTGATGGCGTTCGTACACGAGGCCGTTCGGCGTGATGTCGCCGAACAGGTCGGCGAGCGGCGTCATCGACGAGCCGGAGCCGGGCAGCGCCGGCGAGCGTGCGCTGCGGCGGATCACGTCGCGTTCGTGCTCGCCCGGCAGGCCATACGGCGGCGACAGCAACGGTGCGCCGGGCGTGCGCGTCCACGGCGGTACGTCGAGCGGCGCGAGCGTCTGGCTCGCGAGTGCGCCGCTGGTTGGCAGCAGCGCCGCGGCCCAGCCGCCGGCGAGCTGGCGCAGTGCCGTGCGGCGGCCGGTGCGGGGTGGACGGGAAGAGGTGTCGGTCATCGGCGAAGCCATGCCGCGCGCGGCGCGGCAGCATCCGGAAAAACGGTTATTGTCGGCAACCGGGCGCGGCGCGACAAACAACGATTCCCGCTTTGCTTATCGCGCCGCGCGCGTGTCACGTTGCGTGCACGTTCAGAACTTCACGCGCAGCCCGCTGACGACCGCGACCTGACGGTTCGTCGACGACGCGCTGCCGATGTTCGAGATCGCCGCGATCTTGCGATAGCCGCCCGACGTCGCGGTGCTCGCATCGCCCGCCGCGAGCTGATAGATGCCGGACAGGTAGATGTCGGTGCGCTTCGACAGCGCGTAGTCGAACCCGAGCGTGAACTGGTGCCAACGCGGCTTCAGCGTCTGGCCGCCGGTGCCCGGCAAGCCGCTCGCGCGTCCGTCGGTGAACGTGTAGACGCCGATCAGCGTCGCCGCCGGCGTGATCTGGTAGCGCCCGTTTACGTCGTAGTTATTGAACTTGCGCGACGAGCCGTCGACATAGTCGAGCTGCGTATGGCTCCAGGCGAAGCCGAGCGTCGCGCGGCCGAGCGCGTAGTTCGCGCCCGCGACGCCGATCTGCTGCTTGCGCACGCCGCCGTTCAGCCCGTAGAAGAACGCGCCGCTGTAGTCGTTGCCGGTCGTCGTGGTCGCGCCGCCCACCGCGCCGCTCGTGTTCGACGTCGCGTTCGGATGATTCAGCCGCACGTAGCCCGCCCCCGCCGAGAACGGGCCGTTCACGTAGTTCGCCGACACGCCCCACGCGTTGTTGTTCGAGAAGCCGGTGCCTGCGCCGCCGTTCGCCTGGTTGCTGAATGCATAGAGCACGTCGGCCGTGAAGCCGGCGACCGTCGCGCTGCGGAACTTCACCGCGTTGTTGATCCGGAAACTCTGGTTCAGGTTGTCGTTGTCGCCGACGTGGGTGGCCGGCGACCAGAAGCCGGATCCCGAGTACGGCGCGACGAGGTCGGTGATCGGGTCGTACTGGCGGCCGAACGTCAGCGTGCCGACGCCGGTCTGGTTCAGGCCGACGTACGCGGAGCGGCCGAACAGACGACCGCCCTGACCGAGCCCGCCGTCGCTCGGCCGAAACCCGCCTTCGAGCGTGAACACCGCCTGCAGGCCGCCGCCGAGATCCTCGCTGCCTTTCAGGCCCCAGCGGCTGCCGCTCAGCTTGCCGCTCGTCTGCTGGATGTTGCTCGCGCCGCCCTGATTGTTCGTATAGGCGAGGCCGGCGTCGACGACGCCGTACAGCGTAACGGAACTCTGCGCATGCGCGCCGACGGAACCGATCGAAACCAAACCCAGGACTACCGATTTCTTGATCATGAATATCCTCTGTTTTTTATGGGTACGTCTGCGAGGATCACGATGCTATTGACTTCGGCGTGGTCGGCGAACACTCGTTCCGTTCTTTGCAATTCGCTGCGCGACCGGATTGCAATGCGTGTCGATGCCTGCCCGCCGCACGCGCCGCGATCGCGTCCGGCTTGCTCGCTGTGGCGAACGCATTGGTATCGATCGCAAACGCCGGGCGATCGCAACGTGCGATCGTGTCCATATCGATCGATGAAATCGTTCGATGCCGCGCCGAAGTTCGTTTTACTGACGATGTTTTTATGCAACGTGGCGTTGCGAGGCGGGCAGCCGATGCGGTATGCGCGCCGGCATATCGATTCCGCAAAACGTTGGTAGGGCCGCACGATGCGCGGCGGTAAAGTCGGGCATCCGGCCGCGTGCCGGCCTGCGCCGCGCGTCATGCATGCAATGTGCATGCGTCCCGGCGGAACCGTGAACAAGGGAGTCGTGTGAAATGAGTCGCGATGTGCTGTTTCTGCTTGAAGCGGGCTTTGCCGATCCGAAGTATCCGGGCCGGCACTTCGTCTGCCCGCATGGGCTGGCGATCGAAGGGCTGCTCGCGAGCGCGCCCGATCGGGCCGATCGTGTCGACGTGCGCCGCGTCGGTTTCGAACGGCCGCGGCACGCGGTGATCGATGCGCTCGACGACGCGCATCAGGGCCTGCCGGTACTCGTGCTCGGCAGCGCGCAACCGGCACCGGACGACGCGCAAACCCTCGGCGCGGTGCGCTTCGTCACCGACCCGCGCCGGATTCTCGACCTGCTGGCCGAGCGCCACGGCTTCCCGGCGGTCCATTGACGCATGCCGGCCGTCGCGCGCGGCGGCTTCCTCTTTTTCCTTTCCCTCGATTCGACAGGAGCATTCGATGGCGTCAACTTCGGCGGCACGCCGCCGCCTGCTGGCCGCCGGCGCGGCGCTCGCGGCGTCGCCCCTGGTCGCGCGCGTTGCCCTTGCCGCGCCGGCCGTCAACGCGGATCTGGCCGGCACGACCCTGCGTGTCGCCACCTACAAGGGCGGCTGGCGTGCGTTGCTACAGGCGGCCGGGCTGAGCGACACGCCGTACCGGATCGAGTGGCGCGAGCTCAACAACGGCGTGCTGCACATCGAGGCGCTGAACGCGGATGCGCTCGATATCGGCTCGGGCAGCGAGATTCCAGCGGTGTTCGCCGCGCGCCAGAAGGCCAGCGTACGGTTCATCTCGCGTACGCGCGAAGACCTGAACAACCAGGTCACGCTCGCGCGCAAGGACACGCCGATCCGCAGCATCGCCGATCTGAAGGGCAAACGCGTCGGGTACGTGCGTGCGACGACGTCGCACTATTTCCTGTACCGGCAACTCGCGGAGGCCGGCCTCGGTTTCGACGACATCCATCCGATCAACCTGTCGCCGACCGACGGGCTGTCTGCGTACGATCGCGGCGATCTCGACGCGTGGGCCATCTACGGCTACAACGGCCAGCTCGCGCGCAACCGGTATGGCGCGCGTGTGCTGAAGACGGGCAAAGGCTATTTGTCCGGCAATTTTCCGGTCTATGCGAATCCGCGCACGCTCGACGATCCGCGCCGGCGCGCGGCGACCGGGGATTTGCTGCTGCGGTTCCAGCGCGCTTACGCGTGGGCGAACGGGCATTTCGATGCATATGCACGCGCGCAGAATGGCGAGACGCGCGTGCCGGTTGCCGATCTCGCGGCGATGTTCGCGCAGCGCAGCGACGACTACGCGCTGCTGTCCGTTACGCCCGACGTGGTCGCACAGCATCAGCAGGTCGCGGACGTATTCGCGCGGATCGGCGTGCTGGACGGGCCGGCGAACGTCGCACCGTTCTGGGATACGTCGTTCAATGCGCTGGTGGGGGCGGCGTCGGCGTGAGGACGCCGGCACGCGCGGGGAAGGGCGTCAAGCGCGCTGTGCCGACGCGTCGACGTTCGCTGCAGGTCGCATCGCTTGATCAAGGAGTGCTTTCGCGGCTTGCCATGCGTGCCCCGCAGACGCGGAATCGTTGAATGCCCTCGCGTCGACCGTCGCCCCGTCCAGCAGCATCATGTAGACGGCCGCCAGCCGTTTTGCCGTTTCGGGTGACACCAGCGCCTCGAGCAATTCGGCGATCCATTCGACCATCTTGCGGCGATAGCCGATCGCGACGTCGGAGATCGGCGCATAAGCGGTGCCGAATTCGGCCAACGCGCGCTCGAACAGACATCCGGCGAATTCCGGCGTATTGAACCAGGCTTCATACCAGTCGAAAATCGTCTTCACACGCTGGACCGGATCATCCACGTGCTCGAGCTGCGCGGCGATACTGCCGACGATCAGGTCGTAACGCTGAACCAGCACTTCGCGGATGAGTTGCTCCTTGCTGGCGAAATGCCGATACAGCGTCATTCGGGCCACGCCGGAATCGTCGATGATCCAGTCGACGCCGACCGGATGGAAGCCATACCTGGAGAACAGTTCGGTCGCCTTGTCGACCACCTGCTGGCGCTTGCTGGCTCTCACGAAGGGCTCCTCCTCGACGCTTTCAAACGAATAGACCGATTATTCTAGCATCGGCCACGCGCCCGCTTCCGGCCTCTGCGGACTGCCTGCCAAGGCCCGCGGCACGCACAAAGATATTCACCAGCCCGTTTCACAAGTTGTCTTGACTATTAGATAGACCGATATGTATCATTTGAACCAGAAAAATGAGATAGGTCGTCGTCCCAATGCGACGGCTTTTGATCGTCCTGCAGTGCTGCGCCGGTACGGCGGCATAGTGGCGGCAACCGGCAACCGGTTGCGCGCCATGCCGTTGCGTCCGTCCGGCTCGCTTGCAAGGCGGGAAGCTGAAAAGAGAACCTGAGAGAGGCCTGGCCACGCGAACGCGGACAATTTTTGTCCGGCGCCGTTGCGCGTAAGCTCGGCATGCGCTCCCGGGTGGAATGGCGCGACGCAGTACGGCGCAAACAGACACAAAGAAAACGTGGGGAAAGCAAAAATGGTTCGCCGTTTACTCGCGTCGGGGCTGCTATTGCTGTTGGCCGCGTGTGCGCAGGATCCGTCCATCACGAGCAGGACCGTGCGGATTTGCGATGACACGGGGTGTTCCGATCGGCCTAAAGATCAGGTCTCCTATCAAAATAAGGTCGATTCGGACGACCGCGACGATCCGCGCATCGTCGCGCTGAAGCAGGCCGCGAAGACGCAGCCGAAGGCCGCGTACGACCTCGGCCTGCGCTACTTCCGCGGCGACGGTGTGCGCCAGGACAGCTACCAGGCACTGAAGTGGATGCGCGATGCCGCCGAGCGCGGCGATCTGAACGCGCAGAAGGCCGTTGGCAGTTTCTACCTGTTCGGCCTCGAGGAGATGGGCTCCGATCCGCGCGAAGCGGACAAGTGGCTGTCGATCGCGGCAGGCCGCGGCGACAAGGAGTCGAAAAAGCTGCTGGAGCTCGCTCGCAACGCGAAGAAAGAAGACGAAGACGACTGGAAATGGCGCACGCAATGGCGTGACGTCTATTACGGCTACTGGTATTCGGGCTATCCGTACTACGGCGTCTGGCATCAGACGTACTGGTACTACTGACCGAGCCTGAAGGAACGGGGGGAGCCGCGGGGGGAGAACACCAACGCGCGCCACGCCGGGGGGCTTATCGAAGTTCGCACGAACACATAAGCCGAACAACGACTCTATCGATCGACAACGACATGAAGACCATTCTTTCCCAACGTCTTACTCGAGGTGCGCTGGCTGCAGCGCTTTGCGCGTCGCTGGCCGGCTGCGGCGGCATGGTGTCGCCTGGCGGCCAGAACGCCGGCGTGACCGGTGCCGCCGCGGGCGGCGCGAGCGCCGGCGCCGATTCGCAACTGCAGCGCTGCGCGTCGCCGCTCGGCACGATCGCCGTCGACGACGGCCGCAACGCCGACTGGTGGGGTCCGTTCGGCAGCGCGACCAAGGTGACGAGCATCGATCCGCTGCTGCGCCTGGCCGTGCAGCAGTCGAACTGCTTCGTGATCACGTCGATCGGCAACCAGAAGAGCGACGCGCGCCTGTCGCGGATCACGCAGCTGCAGCGCAACTCCGGTGAATATCGCACGGGTTCGAAGCAGCAGAAGGGGCAGCGCGTGGCGGCCGACTACTACATGGAGCCGCAGATCGTGATCAACGATTCGCCGATCGGCGGCATCGGCAGCATGATCGGCGGGCTGATCGGCAACAGCGCGGTGGCGGCGGTGGCCGGGCACTTGCAGACGAAGGCGTCGGTGGTGACGCTGACGCTGTTCGACGTGCGCTCGGCCGTGCAGATCGCGGCGGCCGAAGGCAGCTCGACGGCGACGAACTACGGCGCGGCGCTGGGCGGTCTCGGCGGTGGCGTGGGCGGCGGGCTGGCCGGCTTCTCGACGACGCCGGAAGGCAAGGCGACGGTCGTCGCGTTCATCGACGCGTGGAACAAGATGGTCGTCGCATTGCGCAGCTACAAGGCGCAGGACGTCAAGGGCGGGCTCGGACGCGGCGGGCAGTTGCAGGTCAACTGATCGTCGAGCGTGGCGCGCGCTTGCGGGCTCATCGCGATAGCGCGCGCGTTGATTCGTTCCTCTAGGATGCGTGCGCGGAAGATGATGTAAATCCACGCTACAAGGTCCGGCCGCGCGACGTCGAGGACATGCTGTATTCGCGTCCGGCGGTACGCGAGGCCGCGGTCGTCGGCGCGGCAGACAGTTACCGCGGAGAAACGGCCAAGGCCGTCGTCAGCCTGACGCTGCATGCCGACGTATCGCCTGACGCGCTGATCGCTTGCTGCAACGAGCGGATGGCGGCGTTCAAGCCGGATAGTTGTCGGCGAGCGGCGGACACGGATAGTCGCGCCGACGCACGGCTTCGAACGGATTGCCGCCGGCGACGAGCTTGCCGTTCAAATTGCCCGCCTTGCCCGACGTGCCCATCACGGCCTCGATACGCTCGAAGAACGGTTCGAGTTCGTCCGCTGTATAAGGCCAGTCCTGGATCGTCATGTCATCGGGTAGAAACGCGGCGCCATAGCGCTGCAGATAGTGCGAGCGGATCTTGAGGTCGGCCGCGTTGGCGCGCCACGTCGTGCCGTTCCAGTGCACGCCCCAGCCGCCGACTCCGGTACCCAGCAGGAACGCGCCGAGCTGCCGGTAGGGCAGCGCGTCTTCGTTCGGCGCATGCCGGATCGTGACCGTCTCGCGCGCGAGGTTCTGCATCAGCTTGCAGCGCTGAATGTAGACGAGCTCGTCTGCGATGGCGGGGCACGCGAACTCAGGGCTCGTGTCCCGATTCTCGCCGCGCTCGAGGCCGACCACGGTCAAGCCGGCCTCGGCCAGGTCCATACCCATGATCGACCCGGTCCAACCCATCCCGACGACGACGGCGTCCGCTTCCGGTTTCGTGACGTGCGGCATACGCGTGTCGACCCGATTGACCGTCGATGCTGACGGGGCCGTACGGGTAGCGCTTGCCGGTGCCGACCCAGTCGAGGAAGTCCGCGCGCGCGCCCGGGAAGCCGATCATCTTCCAGCTGCCCATCGCGTTGTTGCCGCCGTGTATCGGGTCCGATAGATAGCCTTCGCGCGTGTTCTCCAGCAGGAACGCGAAGAAATCCGTCGACGAGATTTCGTCGAACGCGATAGCGCCGGACTCCAGTCGTGCGAGTACGTCGGTCTGTTCCGCGACCGCGAGTTCGGCAAAGCGCTTGCCGGCGAAGTCGCGCATGCATCGCGCATTCGTGGCACGGATGCCGGCGCGGTACAGCTCGCGCGGCGTGAGCCTCGACTGATAGCCGAACAGCGGCGACGCGGCCCGAAACGGGCCCTGCATATACCAGTGGGTGGCGTAGCCGTATCCGCTTTCCAGTTGTCTGTCGATGAAGACGGGCACGTTCAGGTCCAGCGCGCCCGGCCCCTCGTCGTCGTGCGGAATCAGGCGGTCCACCGCCGCGAGCACGAACTGCCATTCTTCGGGCGAGAAGAACACCGGACGATAGGTGTCGAGCCGGACGCCGTCGGCAGCATGTTGCGCTGCCGACGCTATCGGCGATGCGTCGCCGCCCGTATCGCACGCCCCGACCGCGACCGCGCGGGAACGATGGCGACGCGTTTCAGGAATACGCGCCGGCCGGACTCCGGCGCCAGCCGATCGGCGCGTGATTGCGTTTTGCTCATAGCGGGTGTCTGACCATTGCGTGGTGTCGTCCCCGTGCGCGGCCGCCACAGTTGCTCGACATGCAGCGACAGTGGGCGGTACGCTTTTCGACGGGCATGCGCCGGGCGGCTGCTCGGGAATGGCGAGGCGCGTCGGACCATGCGTCGAAGGGTATGTGCGATAAACGGTACCCATCGCCCGGCGCGATGGAAGCCCTTGTTCGGGGAGGGCGCCCGGGACCGGCTGTCGCCGGACGGCCCGCGCCAGCTTGCTCCGGCACCCCCCACTTAGGGAGGATCCTTGCAAGGGCACCGACGACGAGAGGATCATGGCGTTGGCAACGCTTGCATTTTCGACCCGGCGAATGCCGCTCAACGATGCCGGATTGCCGGCACATTCACCGTGATCTCCAGCGCCGGCGGAATCCGCTGCGCCAGTGGATTGAATCGCCGCTACCCGACTCAGCCGCGAATTCGAGGTCCGGCGCGGCTCTGCGGAAGCGAGACGAAACCAACCCAGGAGTTTGCCATGTCGACTTTCTCACGACGTTTATTCGTCCAGTCACTCGGTGCCGCCACACTCGCGCCCGGCGTGCTGCCCGCATCCGCAGCCGGCGGTACCGCGCCCGACAAGTCCGCTCCGTCGCAGCAGGGCGGCGGCGATACCGGCTACAAGCATATCCAGGTCGCGCGCGACGGCGGCGTCGCGACCGTCACGCTGAACTACCCGCCGCTGAACCTGCTCGATGAGACGCTCTCCGCGGAATTCGACGCGGTGACACGCGAACTGGAGCAGGACGCGAGCGTGCGCGTGATCGTGCTGCAAAGCGCGGTACCGAAATTCTTCATCGCGCACTCCGGTCTGCACCGTGTCGGCTCTGCGCCGAAAACGACGTCGAATACGCGCACGTTCCGTCTGACGCAGATGCTCGGCGAGCGTCTGCGCAACATGCCGAAGGCCGTGATCGCAAAGGTCGAAGGGATTGCGCGCGGTGGCGGCTGCGAGATCGCGCTGGCCGCGGACATGTGTTTCGCGGCGATCGGCAAGGCGGTGTTCGGTCAGCCGGAAGTCATCTGCGGACTCGTTCCGGGCGGCGGCAACACGCAGCGGCTGCCGCGGCGGATGGGGCGCGCGCGGGCGCTCGAGGTGCTGCTGACCGGCGAAGACTTCTCCGCGGAACTGGCCGACCACTACGGCTATATCAACCGTGCGTTGCCGGCGGATCAACTGGGTCCGTTCGTCGACAAGCTCGCGCGCCGTATCGCGACCTTCCCGCCCACGACGATCGCACACCTGAAAAAATCCGTGGACATGGGTTCCGACGTTTCGTTCTCCGAAGGCTTGCTGGTGGAAGCGCACGAGGCCGATCTTTGCGTCGCCAACGAAACGATTCAGGCGCGCGTGAGAGCGCTCCTCGCTGCGGGGGCCGAAACGTACGAGGGCGAGCTTCGTTTTCCGGACCTTGCGGCAAAACTGCCTCCGGCCGAGTGAACGGCGTTCTCCGATATCGCCCGTCACGGATCGGCGAGATGGAGCGTTGCGCGTCGGGCGCGACGCCGCTGTATCGACCGCGAGATGCGCGACGGAAGCGAAGGGGATTGAAAGACTTCGTTCAGCAGCGGCACGCTGCGGTCCGCGCGCGCTTTACGGGGTGCATGCCAGGCACGATCACTGCTCGTTTGCTCCGTGCGTGAGCGATCTCGATCGCGGAAGCTCGTCGATGCGAGGTGCGACCACGGCAAGCGCCTTGCACGACGTGTGGCGTTCGGATCGATCGAGTGTCATTCCATTCACGGAGCAACGATATGATCGCAACGAACAAGATCCTCATCATCGTCACCAATGCCGACGTGTTTGAAAAGGTCGGCTTCAGAACGGGGCTGTGGCTCGGCGAACTGGTCGAGTTCTGGGAGGTCGCTGAAGAAGCCGGTTACGGGATGGACATCGCCAGTCCCGCGGGCGGCAAAGTGCCGATCGATCCGGAAAGCCTGCTCATTACGGAAATCGGCGAGGCCGTCGGACTGAAAGGCGGGCTTTCGAAGCACTACGAGGACAAAGCGTTCATGAGCCTGCTGGAGGACACGTTGAAAGTGTCGGATATCGACGCCGGCGCGTACGACGCGATCTATATGACCGGGGGGCATGGCGTGATGTTCGATTTCCCGACGAGCGTCGCATTGGCTGAGCTGGTCGCCAGGTTCTACGAATCGGGGAAAATCGTGTCGGCGGTATGCCACGGCCCTTGCGGTTTGCTCGAAGCGCGGTTGAGCAGCGGTGAATACCTGCTCGATGGAAAGAACGTCACGGGCTACTCGTGGAAAGAAGAAATCCTGGCGAAACGCGACCATGCGGTCTCGTTCAGTCTCGAAGAAGAGTTGCAGAAGCGGGGCGCTCGATATACGAAAGCAACGGTGCCGTTCGGCTCTCATGTGGTGGAGGACGGGCTTTTGATTACCGGACAAAATCCACGCAGCGCGAAGGATGTCGGCAGGGTCGCGGTGACGAGGCTTCGGGCGGCGGTGCGATGATGGGGGAACGTGCCGCCAAGCGTTGGCGATCGGGTCATCACGGCGGCCCCAGCCCGCGCGCCACGCGTTGATCACGCGCGGCCGCGGCGCGTCGATATCGAGCGGCTGAATCAATCAGCAGTAGCTTTTTGTTGGGTCATTATTTGACATAATAGAATCTAGCGAACTTTTAGGTGTAAGAGCAAAGTTGTAATGTCGCATCTGAGCAAAGTTGAAATGTCGTAGTTCGAGGGTTTCGGCGCATGCTGGCG
>NZ_CABVPL010000013.1 GCF_902499045.1 Burkholderia latens
GAGCCGACGTTGTTGTTGATCGTCGTGGAGCCGTCGCTGTTGTACGTGACGTACGACGGCGCGGAGATCGTGCCGGTGGCCGGATCGTAGGTCGCGCCGCCGCCGATCGCGCCGGCCGTGCTGTTGCCCAGGTTCGTGTTGTTGTTCGTGATCGAGCTCAGGCCGGTGGACAGCGAACTGATCCCGGTGGACGTCGCGGTGGACAGCGACGTCAGGCTGCTGTTCGTCGAGCTCAGGCCGGTGGACAACGAACCGACGACCGTCGACGTCGACGTGGACAGCGACGTGATCGTGCTGTTCGTCGAGCTCAAACCGGTGGACAGCGAGCTGATTCCGGTGGAGGTCGAGGTCGACAGCGACACGATCGTGCTGTTCGTCGAACTCAGGCCGGTGGACAACGAGCCGATGCCGGTGGACGCCGAAGTCGACAGCGACGCGATCGTGCTGTCCGTCGAACTCAGGCCAGTGGACAACGACGCGATGCCTGTCGACGTGGACGTCGACAGCGACGTCACCGCGCTATTCGTCGAACTCAGGCCAGTGGACAACGAACTGATGCCCGTCGAAGTCGACGTGGACAGCGACGTGACCGCGCTGTTCGTCGAACTCAGGCCGGTCGACAACGAGCTGATGCCGGTGGAAGCCGACGTCGACAGCGACACGATCGTGCTGTTCGTCGAACTCAGCCCGGTCGACAACGAACCGATGCCCGTCGACGTGGACGTGGACAACGACGTGATGCTCGACAGCGTCGACGTCGACAGCGACGTCACCGCCTGGTTCGTCGCATCGAGCTGCGAGCCGTTGATCGCGTCCGTGCTCGACGGACTGATCCGCCCGGCCGCGACGTTGGTGATCTGGCGCTCGGCGCCGACGTTCCCCACGCTGACGACGCTGGTCGGATTGATGCCGTTGAAGCTGTACGTGACGCCACCGATCGTGCCGGTCGCCGTCGGATTCGGTGCGGCCGTCACCGAACCGGAGCCGAGCGCGACATCGTTTGCGTTGTTCGCGATGGCCGACGCGCCGAACGCGACCGCGCCCGCCGCCGCGGCGGTCGACGTATTGCCGAGCGCGAGCGAACCCGTGCCCTGCGCATTGTTCGTATTCCCGATCGCCACCGCACCGTTGCCGTTCGCGGTGTTGTTCGAGCCCATCGTGACCGCACCGGTGCCGATCGCGCTGCTCGGGTCGCCGATCGCGACCGCGCCGTTGCCGCTCACGGTCTGGCCGAAGCCAAGTGCGACGGCGCCGGTGCCGCCGAGCACCTTCGACAGGTTCCCGCCGGCGATCGAACCCGCGCCCGCGGTCGCGGCGACCGAGTTGCTGTCGCCGATCGCGACGG
The DNA here is from genome assembly GCF_902499045.1 of Burkholderia latens. Taxonomy (GTDB): domain Bacteria; phylum Pseudomonadota; class Gammaproteobacteria; order Burkholderiales; family Burkholderiaceae; genus Burkholderia; species Burkholderia latens. Next base: position 1,346 of record NZ_CABVPL010000013.1, read on the forward strand.
TCGACGTCGCGGCCGCGATGCTGTTGATGCCGACTGCCGTCGCATTCGCGGCCGACGCCGTCGCACCGGCCCCCAGCGCGCTGGACGACACGCCGGTCGCAAGCGCGAGATTGCCGAGCGCGGTTGCGAACTGCTGCGTCGCGGTCGACTGAACGCCCATCGCAATCGAACTGAGGCCCGATGCGTTGGCATTCAGGGCCAACGCCACCGCATTGTCCGCGCCGGCCGACGTATTCGAGCCCATCGCGATCGAACTCGTGCCCAGGGACTGCGTGCCGGACCCGGGGACGCCCGCGGTTCCGCCCCAGCCGATCGCGATCGACGACGTACCTTTCGCACCTGCGTTGACGCCCATCGCGACGCCGGAATTGCCTGTCACCAGCGCGCCGCTCCCCACCGCAACACCGGCCGTGCCGGTACTCGTCGCCTGGTTGCCGACGGCGATGTTGCCCGTGTCGGTCGCGTGCGCGGCGTAGCCGAGCGCGACGCTTTGCGCGCCGGTCGCGAACGCGCCGAGACCGAGCGCGGCCGCATACTGCCCGGAGGCCGTCGCATTGTTCCCGAGCCCGATGGCCGACACGCCGCTCGCCGTCGCGCCGCTGCCGATCGACACAGTGCCGCTTTGCGTGGCCTGCGACAGATTGCCGATCGCGACCGAATACGCTCCCGATCCGATTGCCTGCACACCCAGCGCGGCGCTATTGACGCCGGTTGCCTGCGAGTTGATGCCGATGGCCGTCGAACCGTCCGCGGTCGCGTGCGCCCCCGGGCCGAGCGCCGTGGCCGACACGCCCGTCGCCGTGGACAGGTTGCCGAGCGCAGTGGAATTCGTCTGCGTCGCGATCGAACCATTACCAATCGCGAGCGAACTCGCGCCGCCGGTCGCGGAACCGCCGCCCGCCGAGTACTGCGCGTAGGCGCCGGTCTGAAACAGACCGAGGTACGCGGCCGCCATCATCACGGCGAGCCGCCGCGGCGATAGCCCCGCCGGCGTGGCAATGTGTGCGGCCACGGTCGCGTCGGCCGCATGCGCTGAAGCACATCGCGTCGACGCGACGCGCTTGCCGCGCGCGCGATCGAGCTCGGACGCCGCAACCCAGGCTCCCAGTGCTTCGTTCCAGATCGACTTGAACGACTTGTTCATCTTGTTTTCCCTCGGTTTAAATTCGCTGGATGACGCGACGGCGCACGCGGCAGGGCAAGGACTGTCTCCGTCTCCGTATCGCCCGTACCGCAACGCTTCCCGACTCACTTCGCACGACTAACTTAAAAGCTGAACGACTTTGCGCGGCACTTGCGACGCACGCCGCGATCACACGACCACAAACCTCGTGTGTCGGTTAGACACGGTCGGTTAGACACGGTCGGTTAGACACGGTCGGTTAGACACGGTCGGTTAGACACGGTCGGTCAGACACGGTCGGTCAGACACGACTTGCGGCTACGACCGGAATGGATCGAATCATGGAAGTCGACCGGGCCGGCCGGGCGCGCGCACGCTGCATGGCACACCGCGGAAACACGCGCGAACGCCATCGCACCGAACCGGCGGCGACTTCGAATCTCATGTGAACGCGTCGTTCAGACGCCGGACGGACGCGCGCCGGCCCGATCCATGGGCCGACCGTCCTGTTTCATTCGGGAGGAGGATGACGCCGCACGCACCCCGTGGCTGAAGCATGCGCCGCCGGATCGCGAACGCTGACAGCCGACACCGGTTCGCGCGTTCCGGTGCTTTGATCTGCCACGCTTTTCATGTTCATGTTTGTCGTGCCGCCTGATTCGAGAGCGCGTTGCGCGCGACCGCCGGCCAGGGAATCCAATTGCCCGGCGGTCGACACGACGTCACTCACCCCTTTCCATCCAGGCGACCGCCGGAACTTTCCGGATTTCCGGAAAACCAGCGAGCGGCTGGATGACCCCTACATCACATTAATCAACTGACTTTCTTTGACTATTTATTGTCGCCTTGTATGTCACACTCTCAGAAGCTTCAAAATCCTTCCATTCATCTTGTATATCAATTCATTCGAAGGATGATGAAGCTCGCATTGCCCTCGTGCCGGCCTTCGCCGCCGCCCAGAATCCCGGAATTTGAGACTATCAGTACGCAATGTCACATTGAATATTGCGCACTGAAACCGGCAGGGCCGCGACCGATATATTTCGCGGCGGTTCCGGTTCCATCGAAGAACCGATAGCCGCGTTGGGGCCTAGTGTGCAGGGTTTCGTCGGATAAAATCTTTTCCTGGACGGACAAATTGTTTTCCCGAGCGGACGACATTTACATTCATACACGCCGACATGGAAATCGGCTCCGACATGAAAGTATTTTTTAACCGGCGATAAATAAAATCTTAATCAGGAGACATTGAATTGGCGAACGCCGCTCGCACCGTGACTTGCTGCCCGCGCGACATATTCCGCTCCAATTCATCGCCCGGGCCAACGCCAATTGCAGAAATCCGGCAGGAAATAACGACCGATATTTTTTCGAATTCGGCATATTTTTCCCGATCCATTTTTTTACGATTTCCTGTCGCCGCGCAAACCGGTCACTGTGTCAAATATTTCCACACGGACCGCGCGGGAACCGCACCGTCGACGATTCTGGCGTCATATAATTTTTTGCAACAATCGGGCACATCGATGCACCGATTCTGACCGGCCTACCTCCCTACGCGTTCGCAACCATGGCATCCCGCTCGTCCAGTCCGGCGTCGCTCCGCGCCACGCCGGATCTCGTTGGCGCACACATTCTTGTCGTAGACGACCGACCGAACGACCTGCGGCTCCTGACGGAGATTCTGCGTGCGGCGCGGTGCCGGATCAGCGTCGCATTCGACGGCTTGCAGGCGTATCACCGCGCGCAGGCAATCGCGCCCGACCTGATCCTGATGGACGTGCGAATGCCGCGCATGGACGGCTTTGCCGCGTGCCGGCTGCTGGCGTCGACGCCGTCCACGCAGAACATTCCCGTGATCATCCTGACCGCCGCGGGCGATCTCGAGGATCGCATCGCCGGGCTCGAAACCGGCGCGCTCGACTACATCGTGAAGCCGTTCGAGCCGGTCGAGGTCATCGCGCGAATCCGTAATCACCTGAAGCGCGCACGGCGCAGCCAGCCGTTCGCGCACCTTCCCGAGTTACCCGATCACCCCGACGCCGCACTCGTGCGCGCCGCGAGCGAAGTGCTGCTGCGCGAACTGCGCAATCCGCCGACGCTCGAGGAACTCGCGCGGCAAGTCGGCACGCATGAAAAAAGGTTGTCGCGCGTGTTCCGCGACCATCTCGGCCAGACCGTATTCGAGTACCTGCGCGACACGCGGCTGCGCGCCGCGAAGCACTTTCTCGCGGAAACGTCGATGGGGATCGGCGACATCGCGGAGGAAATCGGCTTCTCGACGCCCGGCAATTTCGCGACCGCGTTTCGCGAGCGGTTCGGCATCACGCCGTCCGACTGGCGGCGCCAGCGCCCGGCGGCCGATGCACCGCCCGCGTCGCACGACCGGCCGCACGATGCATAGGCGTCGGTCATCGGCGTGGCATGCCGTATTGCTGGTCGTGCTGGCGCTGATCGCCGCGTTCGCCGCGCCCCGCGCCGAAGCGACCGAACACCCAGCGCCCGTCGAAGCAGTCTCGTTGCTCGAGGATCCGGGCAAGACGCTGTCCGTCGATCAGGTCGCCGCGCGGCTTGCCGACCCGCATCACCGCGCGGTCGCGCCGGCGCAGCCGTCGTTCAATATCGAATTCTCCCGCTCGGCATGGTGGGTCGGCGCGACGCTGGTCAATCGAGACGACGTCGCGCGCGATCTGGTTCTGGCGTTGCGCGACGCGCGCGTCGATCGCGCCGACTTCTATGCAAAGCGCGGCGGCACGTGGACGTTCGTCGGCCGTTTCCCCGACGACGCAAACGGCGCGATCCGGCCGCATTCGCGATACCCGGTGCTCGACGCGACGCTGCGTCCGGGCGACGCGTTGCCCGTGCTGATCCGCGTGACGTCGCGCAAGGAAATGCGGCTTGCGCCGGCCGCGTTCACGCGCGACGCGTGGGACGCGAAAGAAATGCGCGCTGCGATGTGGGACTTCGGATTTTTCGGCGGGCTGCTGGCGCTCGTGTGGTGCGCGTTGCTGATCGGCTTCTTCTCGCGCAGCGGCGTATTCCACGTGCTGGCCGGCATCGCGTTGTGCACGACGCTGTTCGAGGCGACGTACCGCGGCTATACCGCACTGATCCTGTGGCCGGGCGCGCGCGAATGGTCCGCGCGCGGCGAAATCGTCTTCGTGTACGTGTCGGTCGCGCTCTTCATCGCGTTCATCCTGATGGTCGCGCACCGCGAAAAGGCCCGGATACCGTTGCGCGCCGTCTACTTGACGATCCTGGGCCTCGAATGCGCGGGCATCGCCGGCGCCGCATTCGGCGACCTGCTGACTTTCACATGGTTCTGCCTGCGGCTGAACACCGTGCTGACGGTGGTGAACATCGGCATCGCGCTCACGCTCGCGATTCGCAGGACACCTACCGGCCGCGTGATGCTGATCGCGGTTACGTTCGCGAGCTTCAACATGCTGCTGCGCGTGCTCGACGGCATGAGCGCGGTGCCGCCGTGGCTGTTCTGGCTCAAGTCGGACGTCTATCCGAATCCGGTGATCGCGATCGTCGGTCTCGCGACGCATCTGCTGGTGCTGGCCGCATGGATCAACCACGTGGGCCGTCAACGCACCGAAGCGCGCAAGCGCCTCGAACACTGGCAGCTCACCGAGCAGGACCGGCTGCGCGACGAGGTCGCGAAGCGCACGGTCGCGCTCAACGACGCGCTGCATCAGGCGAGAACGCACATGCAGCAGAAGATCGAAACGCTCGGCTACGTGAGCCACGACCTGCGCGCGCCGTTGTCGACGATCAACGGCTACGCGAAGCTGCTGCTGCAAAGCGCGACGCGCAGCCAGGCGCGGCTGATCCGCTCGATCGACCGAAGCATCCGCTACCAGCTTGCGCTGATCGACGAGTTGCTGCAATACACGAAGGCCGAACTGCAGCCGCTCGGCATTTCGCCCGACGCGACCGACCTGCCCGGGCTGCTGAACGATATCGGCGATTATGCGGTCGCGCTGTGTTCGCAGCAGAACAACCGGTTCGACTACCGGCCGCTGACGCCGCTGCCGCGCAAGCTGTCGATCGACGGGATCCGGCTGCAGCAGGTGCTGCTGAACCTGCTGTCGAACGCATCGAAGTTCACGCGCGACGGTACGGTTACGTTATCGGTCGGCGCTTATCCGCAACGCGATGCGTGGCGGATCGTGTTCGAAGTCGCCGATACGGGAATCGGCATCGACATCGGCAAGACCACCGACATCTTCCGCGCATACCAGCAGGTGCAGGCGGTGAACGGCGGCACGGGGCTCGGGCTGTTCATCGCACAGCGGATCGTGCGCGCGATGCACGGCGAGCTTGCCGTGTCGAGCCAGCCGGGCGTCGGCACGTCGTTCACGTTCCAGATCGTCGCGCCGGCGATCGGTCACGCGCTGATTCCCGCATCGGCGCTGATGCGGGCCGACGGTCCCGCCGGACTCGCCGATCATGGCGAACTCGTGCCCGATGCGCACGGGATGCACTGCCCGCCCGCCGACGCGCTCGACGAACTGAGCGCGCTCGCCAGCGAAGGCCGTCTCACCGATATCGAGGAATGGCTCGGGCAGCATGCACGCGCGCCGCGGCACGCGGCGTTCGTGCAGGCGATGCGCGAACGCCTCGACGTGCTGGACCTGCACGCGATCGAGCGGCTGGCCGAATCGCTGAAACGCACGGGCATCGCCGATCCGTCGTTCGACCCGGAACCGGACCTGGCCCGGCCGGTGTGATCGCGACGGCGCGCCAGCGTCGCGCACGCTGCCCGCATTCGCTGCGCGGTCGCCCGCGGGGCCCGCATCCGTACGCCCGCAACCGCCATCAAGCAAGCGCGCCAGCCGTCCGCGCACGCCACGCCGGCGCGCGCACGCTCAAGCAGAACGCTGAAAGCCGAACAGGCTGCGCATCGTCGACACCAGCGCCGCATCGTCGCCGGACGCGGCGGGCGTCACGCCGGCCGCATCGCGCTTCGCGCGCTTCGGATCGAGCCCGGTGCCGCCGCTGCGCCGCCGCGCCGCATGCCGCTCGATCACCCGCTGCAGCAGGCAGAACACGCACAGCAGCGCGCCGATCACGATGCGCGTCCACCACGAGCTCAGCGTGCCGTCGAACGTGATCAGCACCTGGATCGTGCCGAGGATGCCGACGCCGAACACCGAGCCGATCACGTAGCCGACGCCGCCGGTCAGCAGCGTGCCGCCGATCACGGTCGCGGCGATCGCGTCGAGTTCCATGCCCTGCCCCTGCAGCCCGTAGCCGGACAGCACGTACAGCGTAAACACCACGCCGCCCAGCGCCGAACAGAAACCGCTCAGCGCATACACGCCGACCTTCGTGCGCGCGACCGGCAGGCCCATCAGCAGCGCCGAGCGCTCGTTGCCGCCGATCGCGTACACGTTGCGGCCGAAGCGCGTGAAATGCGCGACGTAGATCGCGGCGGCCAGCGTCGCGAGCGCGATCAGCGCACCGGCGCTGAGCGTCCCTCCGCCGAGCGGCACGCTGATGCCGGCGAGCGCATGGAACGTCGGCTCGTTGATCGTGATCGACTGCGTCGTGATCAGGAAGCACGCGCCGCGCGCGAGAAACATCCCGGCCAGCGTGACGATGAACGGCTGCAGCCGGAAGTAATGGATCAGCGCGCCCATCGCGGCGCCGTACAGCGCGCCGAACACGAGCACGACCGGCACGATCGCCCACACCGGCCAGTGCAGCCGTTCGGCGCCGACCGCGCACAGGATCGTCGTCAGCGCAACGACCGAGCCGACCGACAGGTCGATGCCGCCCGACACGATCACGAACGTCATCCCGATCGCGACGATCAGCAGGAACGCGTTGTCGACGAGCAGCCCGGTGAGCACCTGCATCGAGAAGAAGCCCGTGTACATCACGGATCCGAAGCCGAACAGCGCGGCGAACAGCACGATCGTCACGACGATCGGCAGCGTGCGCGGGTCGGCAAGCCGTGCGAGGAATCGGTTCATCGCGGCGTCGCTCCGGTGGTGGCGCGCGAACGCGCGAAAGGCAGCAGCCGCGATGCGTGCCGGACCACCAGCGCGCGCGCCGCGTCCGACTGGATCAGCGTCACGACGATCACGACGACCGCCTTCACGACGAGCGTCGCCTCCGGCGGCACGCCGATCGAATAGGTCGTGTAGGTGAGCGTCTGGATGATCAGCGCGCCGAGCACGGAGCCGGCGAGGCTGAAGCGGCCGCCGAGCAGCGACGTGCCGCCGAGCGTCACCGCGAGGATCGCGTCGAGTTCGAGCAGCAGGCCTGCGTTGTTGCCGTCCGCGCTGCGGACGTTCGAGCTCGCGAGAATGCCCGCGAGCGCCGCCATCACGCCCGAGCACAAATACACGCCGAACACGACCGCGCCCGCGCGCAAACCCACGAGCCGCGTCGCGACCGGGTTCACGCCGATCGCGCGGATGAACAGGCCGAGCGCGGTGCGGTTCACCAGCAGCGCGGTCGCCGCGATCGTCGCGATCGCGATCCACACCGCACACGGCACGGCCGCGAGATAGCCGCCGCCAAGTTCGAGGTAGCCGGGCGCGCCGATCGGAATGATCTGCCCGCCGGTCAGCAGCTGCGCGATCCCGCGTCCGGCGACCATCAGGATCAGCGTCGCGATGATCGGCTGCATCCCGACGAACGCGACGAGCACGCCGTTCCACGCGCCGGCGAGCAACCCGACGCCGAGCGCGGCGGCGAGCGCAACACCGACTCGCGCCGGATCGCCGTCGAGCACGATCGCCGCGGCGGCGCCCGCGATCGCGACGATCGCGCCGACCGAGATGTCGATTCCGCGCGTCGCGATCACGAGCGTCATCCCGAGCGACACGATCACGAGCGGCGCCGCGCGATTCAGGATGTCGATCGGCGCGCCGAACAGGTGGCCGTCGAGCAGCGAGACCGACAGGAAGCCCGGCCGATGCGCGACGTCGATCGCGAACAGCAGCGCGAGCGTCAGCAACGGCCACACGAGCGGATGACGAAGCAGCGTACGGAGCCGCATCATGAGCGGCCTCCCGCGATCAGGTGGTACACGTGTTCCTCCGAGGCGTCGGCGCCGGACAGTTCGGCGACCTTGCGGCGATCGCGCAGCACCGCGATGCGGTGGCTCACGCGCACGACTTCACTGATTTCAGACGAAATGAACAGGATCGCGAGCCCCTGCGCGCACAGCGCGAGCACGCGCTCCATGATGTCGAACTTCGCGGCGACGTCGATGCCGCGCGTCGGTTCGTCGAGGATCAACAGTTTCGGTTCCGTCGCGAGCCAGCGCGCGAGCAGCACCTTCTGCTGGTTGCCGCCCGACAGCAGCCCGATCGGCTGTTCCGCGTCGCGCGCCTTGATGCCGAGCCGCGCGATGTAGGTGTCGGCGAGCTCGCGCTGGCGCGCGCGGCTGATCAGCCGCCACCAGCCGCGCCGCGCCTGCAGCGCGAGAACGATGTTCTCGCGGATCGACAGCGCGGCGACGATCCCCTCCTTCTTGCGATCCTCCGGGCAATACGCGATGCCGTTGCGCACCGCGTCGTGCGGCGACGAAAGCCGCTTGCGCGCGCCGTCGATCTCGATCGCGCCGGTGTCGTTGCGCTCGGCCGCGAACGCGAGCCGCGCGGTTTCGGTGCGCCCCGAGCCGAGCAGCCCGGCCAGCCCGACGATTTCGCCGGGCCGCACGTCGAGGTCGAGCGGGCTCATCATCCCGCGCCGGCCGACCTGCTGCATCGACAGGAACGGCGCGGCCGCGCCGGCATCGGGCGACACCGCGGCCGCGCCTGCCCGCAGCGTGCCCGACATCGGTTCGCGGCCGGTCATCTTCGCGACGAGCATGTCGACCGGCAGGTCGCGCGCGAGGTATTCGCCTTCGCGCTCGCCGTTGCGCATCACGGTGATCCGGTCGGATACCGCATACGTCTGTTCGAGGAAGTGCGTGACGAACAGGATCGCGATGCCCGACGCCTTCAGCCGGCGCAGCACGTCGAAGAGCCGCGCGACTTCGCCGTCGTCGAGGCTCGACGTCGGCTCGTCGAGAATCAGCACGCGCGCGTCGACCGACACGGCCCGCGCGATCGCGACCATCTGCTGCACCGCGATCGGATACGAATCGAGCGAGCGCGTGACGTCGAGCGACAGGTCGAGTTCGGCGAGCGCGTCGCGCGAGCGCGCATGGATCGTCTTCCAGTCGATCGCGCCGCGCCGCATCGGCTGCCGGCCCGCGAAGATGTTCTCCGCGACCGACAGGTTCGCGCACAGGTTCACTTCCTGGTACAGCGTCTGGATGCCGGCCGCCTCGGCCTCGCGCGGCGCGGCGAAATTCACCGGCGCGCCGCCGACGCGAATCTCGCCCGCGTCGTGCGCATGCACGCCGGTGAGCACGTTGATCAGCGTCGACTTGCCGGCGCCGTTCTGGCCCATCAGCGCATGGATTTCGCCGGGAAACAGCCGGAAGTTCACGTGCTGCAGCGCACGGACACCCGGAAACGCCTTGTCGATGCCGGTCATCTCGACCACCGGCGAATTCGTCATGGATCGCCCTCGATTCGATGGAGTTGGCGGACGGCGGCCGTTGCGCCGCCGCCCGCGCCGTCGGCGGTGCTCAGTACTTGCGGGTCGGCAGCACCTGCGCCGCGACGTTCATCGGGAACACCGTCTCGTTCGTGACGATCCGCTTCGGCAGCTGCTTGCCGGCGACCACGTCCTTCACGGCCGTCATCAGCTGCGGGCCGAGCAGCGGGCTGCATTCGACGTCGACGTTGATCTTGCCGGCCACCATCGCCTGGAAGCCGCCCTTCGTCGCATCGAACGACACGACGCTCACGTCCTTGCCGGGCTTGATGCCGGCCTCCTCCATCGCCTGGATCGCGCCGAGCGCCATGTCGTCGTTGTGCGCGTAGACGACGTTGATCTGCTTGCCGTAGGTCTTCGCGAACGCTTCCATCACCTGCTTGCCGCCGGCGAGCGTGAAGTCGCCGCTTTGCGACGCGATCACCTTGAACTTCGGATTGTTCTTGATCACTTCGAGCAGGCCCGCGCGGCGATCGTTGGCCGGCGCGGAGCCGACCGTGCCCTGCAGCTCGACGATGTTGATCGGGCCCGCGTCGTTCTTGTAGCGCTCTTCCAGCCAGTGGCCGGCGCGCCGCCCTTCCTCGAGGAAGTCGGAGCCGATCATCGTTACATACAGCGACGGATCCTTCACGTCGACGCCGCGGTCGGTCAGGATCACCGGAATATGCGCCGCCTTCGCTTCGTTCAGCACCGGCTCCCAGCCCGACTCGACCACCGGCGAGAACGCGATCACGTCGGCCTTCTGCGCGATGAACGAGCGAATCGCGCGAATCTGGTTCTCCTGCTTCTGCTGCGCATCCGAGAATTTCAGGTTGATGCCGGCGTCCTTCGCCGCGCTCTTCACCGACACGGTGTTCGCCGTGCGCCACGCGCTTTCCGCGCCGACCTGCGAGAACCCGAGCGTGATCGGCTTTTGCTGCGCGTGCGCGCCGGTGGCCAGCACCGTCGCCGCCGCGACGATCGCGCCGGCCGCCAGCTTCCTGATGAATGTCATGGTTCGTCTCCGATGGTGTCGTTGTATGCCGCGGCGCCGGCCTGGCGCGATGCCGGGCTGTGCTGTTGTGGTTCTGCATGGCGCGGACGCGGGTCGGGGTGCTGCAGGCGCGCGCTTGCGGCCGGCCAGATACCTACCCCCGGATCAGTCTAGGAACAAGTCCGATAACCTTCCAATGAAATCTTGGATTGAAACGATATCGGTATCGGCATACGTATAAACACCTAAGTGCGAGCGCACGGCGCTCGTCGTGCGGTGCGGGCCGTGTCGGCCGGCGTTCGGCGCGGTTGGTCATCAAGGCCATCGCCGGCGCACGAATCTTGCTGCCGCGTCGCCAGCCCCGCTCGCGCATCGCGCGCGGACCGTCACCAAGGAGAACAACGATGCCTGCCGTGCGTGAACACTGCGTCCGCCCCATCCGTGTCCCGGCCGACTGGTGCGCCGCAGCATGAAGAAACGCGCGTCCGTTACGGCGCCTGCGAACGCGTGCGCCGTCGCCCCGCCGCTGCGCCATGTCGACGACCGGCGCCCCGGCTACACGCGCCGCCGGCTGCGCAACGGCTTCGCGTATTACACGCAGGACGGTGTGCGGATCCGCGATGCCGACGAAATCGCCCGCATCAACGCGCTCGCGATCCCGCCCGCGTACACCGACGTATGGATCTGCATGGACCCGCGCGGCCATTTGCAGGCGACCGGCCGCGACGCGCGCGGGCGCAAGCAGTATCGCTATCACCCGCTGTGGCGCGAGACGCGCGACGCGAACAAGTATGCGCGGATGGCGGCATTCGCGCGGGCGCTGCCGCGCATCCGCGCGCGCGTCGCGCGCGACCTCGCGCTGCCCGGGATGCCGCGCGACAAGATCGTCGCGACGATCGTCCGGTTGCTCGACACGACGCTTGCGCGGATCGGCAACGCCGAGTACGCGCGCGAAAACGCGTCGTACGGGCTGACGACGCTGCGCAAGCGCCACGTGACGATCCGCCCGGGGCAGGTGCGGCTGCGCTTCACCGGCAAGAGCGGGATCGAACACGACGTGACCGTCGACGATCCGCGCGTCGGCCGCATCGTGCGGCGTTGCGCGGAGTTGCCCGGGCACGAGCTGTTCCAGTATGTCGACGACGACGGCACGCGCCATTCGGTCGGGTCGTCCGACGTCAACGACTATCTGCGCGACGCGGCGGGCGCGGAATTCACCGCGAAGGATTACCGCACGTGGGCGGGCAGCGTGCAGGCGCTCGCGCTATTGAGGCGGATCCCCCATCAGGGCGTCACGCATGCGCGCAAGCAGATCGTCGAAACGGTGCGGACCGTCGCCGACATCTTGCGCAACACGCCGGCGGTGTGCCGGCGCTGCTATATCCATCCGGTAGTGCTCGATGCGTTCGAGGCCGGGGAGCTCGACACGCTGGAGGTCGTCCGCAAGCCGAGAGGGTTGCGCGCGGATGAGGCGGCGTTCGTGGCGCTGCTGGAGCAGGTGGCGCGGCGGGATCGGCGGCGCGCGCGTCGATGATCCGCCGCCGCGGGCGCACGCCTATCGATGTTCAACGCGCGCGCGCCGGTTCTCGTACTCGTTCGCGGCCCGGCAACGCCGCGTTTTCGCCGCGCCGCGGCGCGCTCAACCGGGATTGCGCTCGATCAGAAACCGCTCGCGACGGCCGCCCTTGATCCAGCGCGGCTCGCGCCCGCGGCCGCTCCAGGTCGCGCCGGTCTTCGGGTCGCGATAGCGGGGCGCCGATCCACTGTTGCGCGGCGTCGTTCTCGGCGCGCCACCGTGGCGGCCGAAGATCTGGCCGGCCGTCAGGCCGTATTCCGCGATACGCGTGCGAATCTCCTGAATGACGGCGTCGAGTTCGGCGAGCCGGGCTTCCTCGACGCGCTTCATCAATTCATCGGCTTGCGCCTTCAATTCGCGATAACCGGACATGCGATTCCTCCACATTGACATGGCGTGATAAAAGACCGAATGGACGCGGGATTGCCACGATGCAATCCGCTTGAAGGCCGTGAGTCGAACGTCCATTCGGGAAAACCGGAAAGCCGATCACGCGCGGCCCGGCGCGTTTTCTGCGCGAAATTCACACACCAGTTCGCCACTGGCTGCGAGTTCATCGATTTGAACCGGCGTCAACGCGACAATCGATGCCGCAATTTCGTCGGAAATACCCAATTGCCGCCTGCCTTGCTCGTAATCGATGCGCAATATGCGCTGCGCGAGTACGAGATACGCGCGATTGAATTCCGCGATTGCATCGAAGATGTCGCCCTGCCCGGTCATGATTGCTCCTGATCCGACGGCGCCGTGCCCGCCGCGAGCGCGGCGCCGTCACAGGCCGTCCGGTAATGGATGCCTGAATCTATGTCATGCAATCGCCGTCGTGCCGACAATTCCTTGATGGCATCCGACATTTTCGAATTCGTCGCTTGCCATTCGCGATTCGCAATTCGCCGCTGTCGGATTCAGCCTAGATTCGGTCACTATCCGGACCGGGAACGCCCATACGATTTTCGGACGGCGCGCGAATCCATGAGCGCGAGCGGCCCGGCACCGGTGAACGATGATTGCGTTACGCGCACCGCCGCCCTCCCTCGGCATCGTCGATGCCGGATCCTGAACGGATGGAATCCGAAAATCATGTTGAAAGTGACGAAAGCCGTATTTCCGGTCGCCGGTCTCGGCACGCGATTTCTGCCGGCGACCAAAGCCAGTCCGAAAGAAATGCTGCCGGTCGTGGACAAGCCGCTGATTCAATACGCGGTCGAAGAAGCGATCAACGCGGGCATCACCGAAATGATCTTCGTGACGGGCCGCAGCAAGCGCGCGATCGAAGACCACTTCGACAAGTCCTACGAGATCGAAGCCGAGCTCGAAGCGCGCGGCAAGGAAAAGCTGCTGTCGCTGGTGCGCGGCATCAAACCGAGCCACGTGGACTGCTTCTACGTGCGGCAGGCCGAAGCGCTGGGACTCGGGCACGCGGTGCTGTGCGCGGAGAAACTGGTCGGCGACCAGCCGTTCGCGGTGATCCTCGCCGACGATCTGCTCGACGGCCCGACGCCCGTGCTGCGCCAGATGATCGACGTGTTCGACCACTATCACGCGTCGGTGATCGGCGTCGAGGAGATTGCACCCGACGCATCGAAGTCGTACGGCGTGATCGACGGCAAGCGCTGGGAAGACAACCTGTTCAAGCTGTCCGGCATCGTCGAGAAGCCGGAGCCGGCGAACGCGCCGTCGAATTTCGGCGTAGTCGGCCGCTACGTGCTGAAACCGAAGGTGTTCGAGCATCTGCGCGCGCTGCGGCCCGGTGCGGGCGGCGAACTGCAGCTGACCGATGCGATCCAGTCGCTGCTGTCGGACGAGCAAGTGCTCGCCCATCGCTACGACGGCACGCGCTTCGATTGTGGCAGCAAGCTCGGGTATCTGAAGGCGACGGTCGAGTTCGCGTTGCGGCACCCGGAAGTGGCCGCGGATTTCGAAAGCTATCTGGCCACGCGCATGTCGGCGCTGCTGGCTGCCTGAGCGGATGGGCGTCGCGTACCCGGTCGTGTGGACGGCAGTCAGCGATCTCGGCGACGCGGCGATGACGTTGCCGCTCGCATTTTGGTGCATCGGCTGGCTCGCGTGGTCCACGGCCGGGCGGCGGCAGGCAGCGTCGTGGGCGCTGATGCTCGCGGCCGGCATGGCGCTGGTCGGCATCACGAAGGTACTGTACGCCGGCTGCGGGATCCAGATCCGTGCGATCGATTTCCGCGTGATCAGCGGACACACGATGCTCGCGTCGGCGGTCTGGCCGATGACGTGTGTGCTGGCGCTGAGCGGCGGCGCCCAGCTGCGGGCGAGCATGCCGTTGCTGGCCGGGCTCGCACTTGGTGCGCTGATCGGCGTCGCGCGCGTGTTCGACGATGCGCATACGCCGTCGGAAGTCGTCGCAGGTTGGGTCGTGGGTGCGGCGGTCGCGCTGGCGTTCGCGTGGCGGCATGGCGCGCCGCGTGTCGATGCACGGTATCACGCGCTCGTTGCCGGGTCGCTGCTGGTCGTGTCGGCCGCCGCCTACGGCCGGCATGCGCCCATTCAGGCGGCGATCGAGTCGTATTCGCCGTTTTTGTGCGGGCGGTTCGCGCCGCAGCCGTGACGATCGAGCCGGAACGTCCTGCGCGCCTTCGCGCCGCCGATCTCGCCGGAAAAGGACAGAATGCCGGCCGGATCGGACATCGCGCGCCGCGCAAGCGCACGACCGCCTATGCTTGACCGCCGGAATCGCTTCGTCCCGAACGACGCACGCGCATTCCGCGTGCGAACCGGCGCGCAAGCCAGCCCTGCCCGGCAGGCGTCTTGCCCCGTGTCGCACGGCATCCCGCCGCGCGGCGCCGAAACGTCCGGCACGCGGCGAATCCGGAGTCTCCGATCGGGCTCACGCATGTCGACCTTGCTCTTCTCAGCCAGCGTACTGTTTTTCTCGCTCAACGCGTTCAGCGTACGGGCAACCTTCGCCGCATATTTCCTGCTCTGCGCACTCGCTTTTCTCCGCGCGCCGACGCTGATGAACCGGCAGCGACATCTGTTTCCCGTCTGCACATACTGGGTGATCAGCACCTGCCTCGCGTTCATCCTGTCCGCGTTCGGCGACTTCTACGTGAACTTCTTCATCAAGTTCGTACTGATCCAGACGTATATCGCGCTGAGCTACTGGATGTTCGCCGGCGGCGTGCTCACGCGCGAATCGCTCGATACCGCATGCAAGACGCTCATCTACGTTCACGCCGCGTTCTTCACGTTCCAGCTCGTGTACTACCTCGGCACCGGCACCTTCATCGACTTCGACAGCTACGTGCGTGAAGCCGATTCCGAAGCGCTCTATGCGACCAAGGCGCTGACCGACAGCCTGATCTCGATCCGCGCGCTTGGGTTGTATTCCGAACCGTCGTTCTACGCGATGACGGTCGTCCCGAGTTCGGTGATCCTGCTGCTGTCGCAGCGGCGCATCACGCTTGCGCCCGTCATCGGGTTCGCCACCGCGCTGCTCAGCTTCTCGGTCGCGTCGATGGCCGTCTGCGCGGTACTCGGCGCGCTGCACCTGCTGTCGGCGCACGGCCGGCTGCGCACCCGGATCGCCGTCGTCGTGGTCGCGCTCGCGTGCGCGCCGTGGCTCTACACCGTGTACGACCAGCGGGTGAACCAGTCAGTCGACTACGATGCGCTCGGCAGCCGGACGCTCGTGCTGACCGAACTGACCGAGCGCGATGCCGTCGCGGGCGTGTTCGGCGGCGGCCTGTTCTGGGACGAGCGCAACAACGTCGGAAAAACCCACTTGCGCGGCTACCAGGTACGCGACAGCTCGTTCTATATCTATCTCGTGTTCGCGGCGGGCGCCGCCGGCTTCGTCGTGTTCTTCGGGACGCTTGCAATGCTGTTCCGGCGCAAGGGCCGGCGCAAATATTTGCTGTACCTGCTGCCGATCCTGCTGTTCAAGTACCACGTCCTCTATGGCATGCTCTGGCTCACGATCCTGCTGTTCGTCGTGCTGGCCGACCAGGACGCGCCGAACCGGCGAACGGCCGCCCGTCGAATGCCGGACGTTTCCGGCGGCAAGCCGCTCGCGCACCTCACATGACATCACTCCGACATGCGGCAACGTTGCGCGCGATAAAGCGGTCGCTGATCGCGTTGCTGTGCGCGAGCTGCACGGCGACGGCACAACCCGTACCGGCACCGCCCGGCGACGTGATCGCGCACAGCCGGGCCGCCACGCGCGTATATCTGGGCTCGCCGTCGCTGGCCGTGCTGCCGAACGGCGACTATGTGGCGAGCTTCGACACGTTCGGCGCCGCGGCGGCGCAAAACCGCGTGTCCGTCTTCACGTCGCACGACAAGGGCGCAACGTGGTCCAGGCTCGGCGACGTGCCGGACCAGTACTGGTCGTCGCTGTTCGTGCTGAACGGCGCGCTGTACCTGATGGGCACCAATCGCTCGATGGGCACGCCGTCGATCCGCCGGTCCGATGACGGCGGCGTAACGTGGACCACGCCGGTCGATGCATCGACCGGGCTGTTCCAGTATCCGGGACGCTTCATCACGGGGCCGGTGCCGGTGCTCGTCGAACGCGGGCGCGTGTGGCGCGCATACGAAAGCGTGGAAGACGGCGACCTGCGTGCGCTGGTGATGTCCGCGCCGGTCGATCGCGACCTGCTCGATACCCGCAACTGGCGCGTGTCCGCGCACCTGCCGTCGGACAAGCGCTGGCTCGACGGCAGGTTCCAGTCGTGGGAAGAAGGCAACGTGGTCGGCAGGCAGGACGCGGGGCCCGCCGTCATGCTGCGCGTAAACACCGTGAACGGCCCCGAAAAGGCCGCGCTGGTGGCCACCGGCAACGACGGGCGGACGCTGTCGTTCGACCCGGCACGCGATTTCGTCGACCTGCCCGGCGGCGGAAAGAAGTTCACGATTCGCTTCGATCCGGCGTCGAGGCAGTACTGGACGATCACGAACGCGGTGCCGAAGCGTGTCGGCAGGATGAACCTCGAGCGCATGCGCAACACGCTGGTGCTGCTGTCGTCGCCGGATCTGCGCGAGTGGACCGCGCGGCGCGTGCTGCTGCAGCATGCCGACGCGAAACGGCACGGCTTCCAGTACGTCGACTGGCAATTCGACGGCAACGACCTCATCGCCGTGCTGCGCGTCGCGTTCGACGACCCGGACGGCGGTGCGGCAAGCCAGCACGATTCGAATTTCATCACGTTCCTGCGCGTGCGCCGGTTCCGGCAGGACGCGATGTCCCGCGCGCTGACGCAAAGCCTGCAGTAGCGCGCGTCGCCACCGGCGGCGGCCGCGCGCAGCGCACGTTTCGGCGGATGCCTTCGCCTACTTCTTGAACACGCCGACGACCTCGCCGCCGTCGACGACCAGCAGCGCGCCGATCCGCTGCTGCTGCATCAGCTGAAGCGCATCCTCGACCCGCGTGCCGGGCCGCACCGTCGACGGCTCGATCGACATCATGTCGGCCGCGGTGCGCCGCAATACCTCGTCGCCGTGACGTTCGATCGCGCGACGGATGTCGCCGTCCGTCACGATGCCCCAACCGGCGCGCCGCTTCACGATCGCGAGCCCGAGCCGCCCGCGCGTCATCGCGTCCAGCACATCGAGTGTCGACATGTCCTCGGTCACGAACGGCAGGTTTGCGCGTGCCATTTCATCGTCGACGATCGACAGCAACCGTCGGCCGAGCGAGCCGCCGGGATGAAAGCGCGCGAAGTGTTCAGGCTGGAAGCCGCGCGCGCGCATCAGCGTGACCGCCAGCGCATCGCCCATCGCGAGCGTCGCCGTCGTCGATGCGGTCGGCGCGAGTTGCAGCGGGCACGCTTCGCGCTCGACGCCGATGTCGAGATGGGCGCGCGCGGCCATCGCGAGCGTCGACGCCGGATTGCCGGTGAGTGCGATCAGGTCGTTGCCGTTGCTGCGCAGGAACGGAATCAGCTTGATCACTTCGTCGGTTTCGCCGGAATTCGAAATCGCGAGAAACGTATCGTCCGGCGTCACCATGCCGAGGTCGCCGTGATAGGCCTCGCCCGGGTGCATGAAGAATGCGGGCGTGCCGGTGCTCGACAGCGTCGCGGCGATCTTCCTGCCGACGATGCCGGACTTGCCCATTCCGCACACGACGACGCGGCCGCGCGAAGCCAGGATGATCTCGATCGCGTCGTCGAAGTTCGCGTCGAGCCGTGCGGCCACGCCGGCCAGTGCGAGCGACTCGATCTCGAAGACCTGCCGTGCCGATTCAGTATGGTTCTGTCGCATCATGGGTTTGCCGTTTTGAGAAGGGAGACGACGCGCTCGACGTCGTCGGGCGTATCGATGCCGGGCGGCGGCGCATCGGGCCAGCGCATCACGTCGATCGGCATGCCGAGCCAGAGTGCGCGCAACTGTTCGAGTTTTTCCAGCTGCTCGAGCTCGCACGGCGCCGTGCTCGCGAGTGCCTGCAAGCTCGCGTTTCCGTAGCCGTAGAGGCCAATGTGGCGTAGAAACCGGTCGCCGCCCGATTCACTTGCGTGGCCCACGTCAGCCGGCCGCCCGTCCCGACAGAACGGAATCGCCGCGCGCGAGAAATACAGCGCACGGCCGCGGCGATCGACGACGAGCTTGACGATGGCCGGCTCGTCGAGCAGCGCGGCGTCGCCGACCGGGCACGCCACCGTCGCGACACCGAGGTCGGGCGCGGCACCGCAGAAGCGGGCGAACGCTTGCAGCAGCGCGGTCGGCACGAACGGTTCGTCGCCCTGCACGTTGATCACCGCATCGGTGTCGGCCCAGCCCAGCACACGCGCGACTTCCGCCGCACGATCGGTGCCGGACGCATGACCGGCGTCGGTCATCGCGAAGCGGATGCCGCGCGCGTCGAGCACATCGGCGATGCGCCCGTCGTCGATCGCGACGACGATGTCGGCACCGGGCAGCGCACGGCGCACACGCTCATGCACGCGAACGATCATCGGCTTGCCGTCGAGATCGACGAGCGGCTTGCCCGGCAGTCGCGTCGAACCGTACCGGGCCGGAATCACGACACGCACCGGCCGCGCGTTATTGGACGACGTCATGATCGCTCCATTGTTCGAACAGCGGCCGGTACGCGTCGTCGAGCGACAGTCCGCCCTCCGCCAGCAGATGCTCGGCTACCTCCCTCGCGACGCCGTGGCCGCCGGCCGTGTCCATCACGCGATCGACCCGCGAGCGGACGAGCCGATGCGCATCGGCTGGCGCATACGACAAGCCGACGCGTTCGATGACCGCGAGATCGTTCACGTCATCGCCGACGTACGCGATCTCGTGATCGCCGAGCCGTTGCCGCGCCTTGATGTCCGCATAACCGGCGGCCTTGTCGTCGCAACCGGTCACCAGCACGTCCACGCCGAGCCGTGCCGCGCGCCACGCCAGCGCGCCGCTGTGCTTGCCCGACAGGATGCCGGTGCGGATGCCGTGCGCGCGCAACAGCGCAAACGCGACGCCGTCCCGTGCGTGAAAGCTCTTCATGAACTCGCCGTCCGCCGTGACGTGGAGCGAACCGTCGGTCAGCACGCCGTCGACGTCGAACAGCACCAGCCGCACGGGCCCGCGATAGATCGCGCCGCTCATCGGATCTCGAGCGGCGGCAGCCGCTTGACCAGGTCGTCCACTGCCTTCACCTGCTGCAGGAACGGGTCGAGCAACGCGAGCGGCAGCGCGCTCGGGCCGTCGCAGCGCGCGCGATCGGGATCCGGATGCGCTTCGACGAACAGCCCGGCGAGTCCGACAGCCATCCCGGCGCGCGCGAGATCGAGCACCTGGCGCCGCCGGCCGCCGGACGCGGCGCCGCCCGGATCGCGCATCTGCAGGCTGTGCGTGACGTCGAAGATCACCGGGCAGTCACCCGTCGCATCGCGCATCTGGCGGAAGCCGAGCATGTCGACGACGAGGTTGTCGTAGCCGAACGACGACCCGCGTTCGCACAGGATCACGTTGTCGTTGCCGGCCTCGCGGCACTTCGATACGACGTGCTCGATCTGCGTCGGGCTCATGAACTGCGGCTTCTTGATGTTGACCGCGTTGCCGGTCCGCGCGATCGCGACGACGAGATCCGTCTGGCGTGCCAGGAATGCCGGCACCTGCAGCACGTCGACGACCTGAGAGACCGGTTCGGCCTGCCACACTTCATGCACGTCGGTAATCACCGGCACGCCGAAGCGGCTTTTGACTTCGTCGAAGATCCTGAGTCCTTCGTCGAACCCCACGCCGCGATACGAGTGGATCGACGAACGGTTTGCCTTGTCGAACGACGCCTTGAACACCAGCGGAATGCCGAGACGGCGCGTGACCTCGACGAACGTGCTGCAGACGTCGAGCGTGAACTCCAGGCTTTCCAGCACGTTCAGGCCGCCGAAGAGCACGAACGGCTGGTCGTTCCCGACGATGACGTCCGGGGTGATGGTTACATTCATACGGTTCTCCACGAAATTGGGGCGGCGTTGCGGGTGTTGCGCGAGCGCACCGGTCGAGCGCGGCCGCTTCAAGTTGTCAGCGGGCCACGCGTTCAGCATAGAGCGGCGCGAGTTCCGCGAACAAGCGCTCCTCGCCGAAGCGCTGCCGCGCCTCGCTGCTCGCCCGGCGGCCCAGTTCCCGTCGCAGCGCGTCGTCGCCGGTAATGCGCGTCAGCCACGCGACCGCATCGGCCGCCGTCGCGTAGATCACGCCAGTCTGCAAATGGCGGACGACATCCACGTTGCCGGCACAGTCGGACGCGACCACCGGCCGGCCCGCCAGCATCGCCTCGATCACCGACACCGGCATGCCCTCCCACGACGACGTCGACAGATACACGTCCGCGCGTTCGAGCCGGCGCGCAACTTCGTCGTGCGGCAACCATCCGGTGACTTCGACGCCCGCTGCCGCCAGCCGCAACTTCAGCGCCGCGTCGCCGTCGCCGATCCATACGAAGCGCGTGCCGTGCGCCCGCATGCCGTGAGCAATCCGGGCGAACAGTTCGGGGTTCTTTTGCGCACGGACGCCGCCGACGGTCAACACGCATCGGGCACCATCGGCGCGCGCGTCCGCATCGCCCGCACGCGCGGACGACGTGACGTCGCTCACCGCATTCTCGACGACCACCACCGGCTGACGAAGCCATGCGCGAATCGCGCGGCCTTCGCTTTCGGAACACGCGACGTACAGGCATTTGCGCACGCACGCGATCCACTCGAGCGCGACGAACGCCAGACGCTTCATGCCCGAAATATCGCGGCGCATGAACGAAATGCAGTGCGGGCTATAGAAGAACGCTGCCTTCGGCAACGCAAACAGCGTCGACAGCCGCCCGAGAAAACCGGCGAACGACGAATGCAGGTGCACGACGTCCGGACCGATCTCGTTGAGCGCCGCGCGCAGCCGGCCGACGGTGCGCAGCAGCCCCGCGCCCTTCATCTGCACGTGGCGCAGCGACACGCGCGTGTCGAACATCGCGGCGAGGTTGCGTGGCGTATCGGGCCGCACCGAGTAGACGACATGCACGTCGTGCCCTTCGCGGGCCAGGCGATTCGCGATCAGGCATACCATCGACAGCGTGCCCGTCGCGCTGGATTCGACTATGTGGACGATCTTCATCGGAGTCCGTTCCATGAGGGATGAGCCATCGCGCGTCGATGGCGAATGGCATCGTCAAACGCTCGCCGTGCGCCCCGCGACCGCATCGATATACGCGAGCACCCCCGACCGCTCGATCACGCGCCCCCATTCGAGCGACTTCATCGCAGCCGGATCGGGACGCGTCGCGCGAATCGTCGACAGCGGAAACAGTTCGTCGAAGATCGTCGCGCCGGTGACGTGGCACTGGATGCCGAGCTCACTCGCGGTGCGCACGTTCGACGGCGCGTCGTTGCACACGATCTTCTTGCCCAGCGATGCGTATTCGAGCAGCTTCGTCGGTGTCTGGAAGCAATGCGGCCGGTGATAGGGAAAGAAGCACACCGCGTATTCGCTGTTGCGGACGATCCGCAAAGCATGGGGCTGCGGCACGCGGCCGACGAAACGGATGCCCGGCGTATCGGCGAACGCCGCGCGGATCTCGGGCTCCGGGTTGCCGACCAGCACGAGCGTGTCCGCTTCATCGCGCCGCGCATCGCGATAGGCGGCCAGCACCTTGTGAAAGCCGCGCTCGCGGCTCATCTCGCCGATATAGCAGAATCGTCCGGACACGGTTTGCCCGGCGTCGCCGGCATCGGCGTCAGCGGGTTCGAAGATCCAGTCCGGCACTCCCATGGGCAGCAGCAGCGAACGCACGCCGTCGCGAAACGCCATCGCGTCGCGCATCCGCTCGTTCTGGAAAATGCGCAGATCCGGGCGCACGTTGAAGGCGCGCTTCACGCAGTCCTTGACGGCCGCGAGCCGGCCGACCGACAGCGACCGATAGTCGTGAATCACGAACCGCGCGGGCGGCAACGCGCGATAGAAGCCCATGATGCACCACAGGATGCACGTGTCCTGGTCCGGAAAGCGCGCGTATGCGTCGAGATCGCCGTCGAACACTTCGAACCCGTGCGTTCTCAGGCGGCGGCCGTACGCGGCAACCTCCGGATAGTTCGCCTTGCCGGGATGCACGATGAATATTTTCATGTCGGTCCATCTCCGATGTCGAGAATGCGCGCCGGCACGCCGACGGCCACGCGGCCGTCCGGTACGTCGCGCAGCACTACCGCCCCCGCACCGATCCGCGCGCGGTCGCCGACGCGCACCGCGCCGAGCACGACGCTGTGCACGCCGAATTCCACGTGATCGCCGATCGTCGGCACGCCGCCAAGCGTGCCGTCCTTCCGGATCGTGTTGCCGATGGTCACGCCGTGCCGCAACGTGCAGTAGTCGCCGATCACCGCGTAGCCGTTGATCACGAGGCCGGTGCCGTGATAAAGCGCGAGCCCCTTGCCGATCCTCGTCTTGACCGGGATCTCGATGCCCATCAGCCAGTCGCACAGCACGATGTAGACGAGGATCAGCGGCGCGCCGGCCAGCAGCGTGAACCGGCTCCGGCACGCGAGGTAATGCACGACGCGGTAGAAGATCACCACGCAGCGCGTCTTGAAGAACGCGTTGCGGCGGCAGTCTTCGGCGATCGCCTCGGCGGTCTGTCGCAACGACACGGCCATGTCAGTGCCGCCTTGCGAACACGCGCCGCGCGGCATCGGCGGGAATGCGCGCAGCGCCGAAATAATCGATGCCGTCGACCAGGAACGAATGGATGTACTTCAGCAGCCGCTCGCGGTCGAATTCCCTGTAGAAGCAGCGGCCGAGCGACACCACGCGCTTTCCGTACAGCATCGCCTCGAGCCCGACCGTCGAGTTGATCGTCACGACCGCATACGCGTGCCGCAGCAGGTCGGTGGTCGGCGACGTGACGATCTCGAAGTGATAGGTCCGCTGCAGTTGCACGATCGCATCGATCTCCGCTGCATCCGTCTCGGCCGGATGCAGCTTCACGAACAGATCGGCGCTCTCGTTCGCCGCGAACTCGAACGCGTGACGGATCGCGTCGAGATTGCCGACGTCCGAGTGCAGCTTGATCTGCGTATCGCCGGACACCTGCAGCGGCAGGAACACATAGCGGCAGGTCGCCAGCGTGTCGGCCGGCATGTACTTCGCGTCGCGCGGCGCCGGCATCCCGTTGCGCGTGCGCACGCTCGCGAGACGCCGGCGGCCGACGCCGCGGCTGAGCGCCTTGAGCACATAGTTCGTCGCGGACATGGCCTTGCGCGCGAATGACGTTCGCGCCTGCGGCAGCGGCATCTGCTTGTAGCGTTCATACGCCGACAGCCAGCGCGCATGCGTGTCCTCGTCGGGCAGCGGCAGCCGATCGATGACTTCGGGGTTGCGGCTGATCGTCGACAGCGCATTGACGCCCATCGGATCGACGAACAGCTTGCCCGGCAGGTTCGAGATCTCGATGAAGCGGGTCGCGACGCCGTGCACCGTGCACGCCTGCCGCACCGCGCGACACACCAGTTGCTGCCCGTTCCACATCACGCATTGGTCGACCCGGAGCCCGCGCAGCAGTGCCGACGCGATATGGAAAATCGCCGCGGACTCGCGCTTCGCGCGCGCGTCGGTCATCTGTCCGTTCAGCACTTCGATGGACAACTGGTATGGCGTGCGGTCGGCCGGCTGGCCGTCGCGCACGTCGATCGGCAGCAGGCGATTCAGATACACCGACCGATAGCCGTTCAGCAGCAGGCCGAGATGCGCGACCGGTTCGCTCGTCAGGAATGCGAACTCGTATTCATGTCGCACGGCGTTCACGAGGCGCTTCACGAAGTAGTAACGCTCGAGGGAATCGATGACTATCAGGATCATGGTAGGCTCGTTCGTCGTTTCGGCGATCTCACGCCAGCGCCCCGGATCGGGACAGGTTCGTGCCGAGGACCCGGTACGTGAGCGCAATGCCGGCCGCCATCAGCACCGCGCCGGTCAGCGAAAAAACCTGCACGCTCATCGCGGCCGACAGGTTCATCAGCCGCGCGGCGCCCAGCGCGCCGGCAAGACACACGCCGCAGGTCAGCTGAAACAGGAAATCGATGCGCTGCGCGCGCGTCGCGAGGAAGATCTGCGACAGCGGCACGTAGATCAGCTGCAACGCGAACAGCGGCATCAGGCTGTGATAGAACCCGACCGAGCCGCGCCAGCTTTCGCCGAAAAAGAGATTGACGAGCGGCGCGAACAGCAGGAGCCCTCCGGCCAGGTACACGGCCGCGAGCGCCGTCAGCGCGCGAGCGTAGGACCGATACACGCGCGGCACCATCGTGTCGGCATCCGGGCGGGCCATCGCGCCGATCGCGTCGCGGCGGAACACGCCGCCGACGCTCTGTGCGATCAGCGACACCGGAAAGAACCCAAGCCGGTACGCGGCCGCGAAGTAACCGGCGCTCTGCGCATCGAACCAGTGCGGAATCGCGATCGACAGCGCGTAAGTCAGCACGGACGCGCACAGTGTCGACGGCAGGATATACAGCGCGAAACGGCGGTTCCTCACGAAAAATCCGCGCGACAGCCGGAACGAATGCCCGGCCCGATAACCGGAAATCATGATTGCCGCCGCCATCACGCTCGACACCGCGGCGGTGACCCATGTGTACAGCGCGAACACGTCGGCATGCCCGCACGCGGCGCAAGCGAGCGACAGCGCGAGGCCCGCGAGAAACGCACCGTTGACCACCACGCGTGACAGCGCGATCCAGCCGTAGCGTCGGAGACTGTTCAGATAGGATCCGGCAGCGAGTTGCACGAACGTTGCGAGCGCATAGACGGCGACGAGATACAGGTCGCCACGCCCGGCGATCGCGAGCAGCGTCGCGAACCCGGCAACGACTGCCATGCTCAGCGCCGTCACGTTGACGAACGCATTGAACGACTCGCCCGGTGCGTCGTCGACGCACGCAAGCTCGTAACGAAACGCGAGCAACGTGCCGACGAAGGTCGCGAGCGCAAGCAGATAGTTGAAGTGGCCGAGCGACTCCGGCCCGAAACGCCGTCCGATCACGAAGATGCAGACGAACAGCGCGATCTGCCCGGCCACGACGCCGGCAAGCGATACGATCGAGTCCCGTGGATTGATCATCTCGCCTCCATGCGCCGTGCGCGGGCAGATGCGCGGGCGGTGCCGCCGACGGCAGCGCTGCGCGCGTCACGCATCCTGCGCCCCGTATTCGTACGCGACGTAGCGATAGCCGCCGTACTTCGATCCATACCCGTACTGTCCGAGCCGCGGATTGACGCCGTTGAAGATCACGCCGTTCAGGCGGACGCCGTTCTGCGCGAACCGCTTCGCGGATTCGTCGATCTCGCCGAGCTTCGTCTTGCCCGCCATCGTGACGAGCAGCGCGGTGCCGGCGACCGCGCCGAGTATGCCGGTATCGGGCACGGCGAGTACCGGCGCCGAGTCGATCACGACGATGTCGTAGCACGACGACAGATCGCCGACGAGCATCGC
This sequence comes from Burkholderia latens, assembly GCF_902499045.1. Classification (GTDB taxonomy): domain Bacteria; phylum Pseudomonadota; class Gammaproteobacteria; order Burkholderiales; family Burkholderiaceae; genus Burkholderia; species Burkholderia latens. Next base: position 27,531 of record NZ_CABVPL010000013.1, read on the forward strand.
GAGATTGCGGTTCAGCAGCAGTTCGGCGGGGTTCTTCGGCATCGTCCCGGTCGAGATGAAGTCGAGACCGTCGACCACGTCGCGATGAATCACGTCCTCCACGCGCACGCTGCCGGCGATCAGTTCCGTAAAGCCGCGGCCGCGCGGGAAGCCGAAATAGTCGTGCAGCCGGCCCTTGCGGATGTCGCCGTCGATCAGCAGCACGCGCTTGCCGGCGCTTGCCATCACGACTGCGAGGTTCGACGACAGGAAGGTCTTGCCGACGCCTGGCGCGGGACCTGCAATCAGCACGATGTTGTTCTTCGCCTCGAGCATCGCGAACTGCAGCGCGGTGCGCAAACTCCGCAGGCATTCGACCGCGGGCTCGTTCGGGAAATCGATCGACAGGATCGACTTGTGGCCGCTCTTGCGTGCGGCCTCCTCGGCCAGCTCGCGCTGATGGTCGCTGATCGGCACCGTCGCGTACACCGCGAGGCCGAGACGCCGCTCGATCTCGTTGTGATCGGAGATGCCGTGGAACAGCATCGAGCGGACGATCGCGGTGCCGCAGCCGGCGAGCAACCCGAGCAGCAGCGACGCCAGCGCGACGAGCGCTTTCTTCGGCCGCACGGCCACTTCCGGCACCGCCGCGGTGTCGACGAGCCGCACGTTGCCGGTCTTGCCGGCCTGCACGAGCTGCAACTGCTGCATGTTGTTGAGCAGCGCGGTGTAGAGATCCGTGTTGACCTTCACGTCGAGCATCAGCCGCACCATTTCCTGCTGCAAGTCGGGCAAGCGCCGGATCTGCTGCTCGGCCGCGTTTCGATAGCCGCTCAGCGCGGCGATCTGCTCGTCGATCGCGGCCACGCTCGGGTGCCGTTCGGTGAAGCGCGACATCAGCTCCTGCCGCTTCTGCTGCAGTTCGAGCAGGCGCGTTTTCGCGTCGGCGGTTTGCGCCAGCGCGAGCTTCGCTTCCTCGGTCAGGTCGACCGTGCTGCGCTCGTTGCGCAGCCTGGTCAGCCGTGCCTCGGAATCGGTCAACTGCCGCTTGAGCTGCGGCAGTTGCGCGGTCAGGAATTCCAGCGACTGCGCGGCCTCCGCCGATTTCCGTTCGATGTTCTGCCGCACGTACTGACGGCCGATCTCGTTCATCGTGTCGCTGACCCACTTCGGATCGGTGTCCTGCAGGCTGGCGACGACGACGTCCGACTGCTTCACGCGTTCCTGCACGTTGAGGCGGTCGCGGATGTCCTCGATCGTCTTCAGCCGCGAATTGCGCACCAGCACGAACGCGGCGCCGGGTTTCGCGGCGATCGATGCGACCTGCAGCGTGATCGGGCCGCGCGGCGAATGGAAGCGCTCGAGTGTGCCGACCGTCCCTTCGACCGGAGCCGCGAGATCGCCGCCTTCGAGCCGATAGCGCTTGCCGCCGAGGCTCGTCAGCGTGAACGAATCGCCTTCGTTCTTGCGCGGCACGTCGAAACGCGGTACGGCGATGCGCTCGCGCGCCCATGTGTAGCCGCCGAAGCCGGCGAGGCCCGGATCGGACAGGCCGTCGCCATGGCGCGCGATCCAGTCGCCGATCAACGGAAAGCGCTTCGGCTCCGCGTCGATGAACAGGTTGAGCTTGTCGACCGCGCGTTCGACGACGAGACGCGACGCGAGGATCTGCTGTTCGGCGGCGGCCGACGACTTGACGTCGAACAGCGACGACACGTCGCCGAGCAACGACTTGGCGGCCGACGTGTCCGGGCTGTCCTCGACCTGGACCATGATGTTCGCTTCGAACACGGGCTTGCCGAGAATCGCGTACGCGAGCCCGGCGGCGAGCAGCACGCACGTGATGGCCGCGATCAGCCAGCGGCTTTCCAGCAGGATGTCGAGCACGGCGACGAAATCGGTCTCGCTGCCGTCTTCGACGGGTCGCTGCGGCGGGGCGGAAGGTTGGGTCATGGCAACGATAGAAGGCGTATTGGGTTCCAGTGGGGCATCGACCTGCGGCCGCATCAGACGATACGCAAGCGCTGCGACCACTCGGACACGCCGAGTTCGATCAGGCGCGCGCAGCGTTCGAACACGAATCGGGGCTGGCGGTACGGGTCATGCACGTCGAAATCCGAGTACTCGCCGAGACGGAACACGCGTCCCCGCACGAACGGGAACTGGTTCTCCAGCGCCGTGCGCTGGCGACGGTCCATCACGAGGATCAGATCGGCGTCGGTGCACAGCGAGCGGCCGATCTGCTGCGCGCGATGCGTCGACACGTCGAAGCCGCGCATCTGCATCACCTCGCACGCGTACGGCGCGGCCGGCATGCCGACCAGTGCGTTCAGCCCGGCGGACGCGACGCGCCGCCCGGGCATGGCTCGGCGCAGCATCGCTTCGGCCATCGGGCTGCGGCAGATGTTGCCCTCGCAAACGATCAGGATCGATTCCATCATTTCGTCGCGATCGCCGCGGTCAGGCCGGCGTTGATGGCCGGCAGCAACAGGCTGAGCACCCGGCTGAAGCGCACGAGCCCGTTGCCGTCGACGTACACGACGTCCTTCGGTTTCAGCTGGAACTGGTTCGCCAGCACCATCGCGACGGGCGAGCGCGCATCGAGGTGATAGATCTGCGGCTGCTGGCCCTGCATTCCGCGCACCACGTACAGCTGCGCGGCGTCGGCGGTGTTCGCGTTCAGGCTGCCTGCCTGCGCGAGCGCCTCGCTCAGCGTCAGCCTGCCGTTTCGCATCGGCAGCGCGGTGACGGGCTTGTTGACCTCGCCCATCACGAACACGCCGCTCTCGTCGCGCGGCAACACGCGCACCAGATCGCCGTTGCGCAGCACGATCTTCGACGGATTGCGCCCCTGCTCGGCCATCTCGGTCAGGTCGATCCGGCGCTCGACGCCGTCGCGCACCAGCACGATGCGGCTCTGGTCGGCCGACGCGGAAAAGCCGCCGGCTCGCCCGATCGCGTCGTACAGCGTCATCGGAATATCGTTTACGGATTGCGAGCCCGGCGTGTGCACCTCGCCCTCGATATACACCTGCTTCGCACGGAACGACGCAATGCGCACCGTCACTTGCGGATTCCTGAACGTCTTGTCGAGACGGCGCGTGAGCTGCGTCTGCACCTGCTCGGCCGTCAGCCCGGCAACCGTCAACCGGCCCGCGAACGGAAACTGCAGCGTGCCGTCCTGGTCGACGACGAAGCCCGGCGGCGCATCCGCCGCGCGCGGCGCGGCCTGCGCGGGCGCGCCGAGTGCGGCTGCGAGTTCAGGATGGTCCCACACGGTGATCTGCAGCACGTCGCCGCGGCCGATGGTGTACGCGCCCGGCGCCGACACGATATCGTGCGCATCGCCGTGCGTACTGCGCTCGCTGTCGCGCATCCGACGGATCAGCGCAACATCGATATTCGTGACCGGCACCGGCAGCGCCGCACTGTCGGCCGGCGTGGCGCCGCTTTGCAGCGGGATCGACGCCGGCTGCTGCATGCGCATGCCCGGTGCGATGCCGCATGCGCCCAGCAATGCACACAGCGGCAGGATCATCACGAGCGGACCGACACGCGATGGTCGACGCGGCGCGCACCCGCGCGCCGACTCCATTTGACGCAACCTCTGCATTACAACCTCGCACTTTTTTAATTTGAAATTGCGCCGGTCGCCCCGCGTCGTGTCGACCGCGAGTACAGCACCCCTGTCGAGACCGGACATGCTTGCTGCCACTGCCTGCTGCCGAATACCGTGTCGCCCGCCGTCGTCACGCGTTCCCGCCGCACAGTGGCGGCGGACCGGCGCGCGGTGGCGTACTAATACGCGCCCGAACCGCGCACCACCACGTTGATCGTCCGGAACAGAATGCCGATGTCGCGACGCAGGGACCATTCGCGCACGTAGCGCACATCGAGCGACACGCGCGTCGAATAGTCGGTGTCGTTGCGGCCGCTGACCTGCCAGAGACCGGTCATGCCGGGTTTTGCCATCAGGTAATAGCGCACGTCTGCACCGTAGCGCTCGAGTTCCGCCTCGACGATGGGACGCGGTCCGACCAGGCTCATGTCGCCCTTCAGCACGTTGAGCAGCTGCGGCAGTTCGTCGAGACTCGTCTTGCGGAGCAGGCGGCCGATCGGCGTAATGCGCACGTCGTTCTTCAGCTTGAATTCGCGATCCCATTCCGCGCGGGCGTCGGCATCGCGCTCGAGCAGCGCCTTGAGCACCGCATCGGCGTTCGTCACCATCGAGCGGAATTTGAGGCATTTGAACCGGCGGCCGTCACGACCGACACGCTCGTGCCCGAAGATCGCCGGACCGCCGTCGCGCCGCACGATCCAGGCGATGCAGAGCAATACCGGCGCCAGCATGACGAGCAGCAACGACGCGCCGGCCAGGTCGAAGCTGCGCTTGACCAACCGCTTGATGCGGCCGACCGTGCGTTGTCCACGCAGGTCCGCGTGCGCGATGGCTGCCGCGCGCACCCGGCCGCCGGCCCGCTCGAGCATGCCGAAGATCGCGAGCGTCAGCGCGCGGAACGCGATCAGAGCGATCCCACTCGCGAGCGTCCAGTACACGAACCACTCGCTCGACAGCACGTGCGCGCGATGCAGCACGTACAGCAGCGCGGTGCTCATCCCCTGCACGACGATCCATGCGAGTATCGTGCGGCCGAGCACGTGCAGCGCGGAGCGCGTGCGCGCCGCCTCGTAGATGCCGCACGCGGGAAAGACCGACAGCGCGAGCGCTGCCGCGAATGCCACGAGTACGCCGTCGAACAGGGTCCCGCGTGCGCCGCCGGTAGCCCCGATCAACGCGGGAATGAATGCGCCCAGCACGATCAGTCCGATATCGGTCGCTCGATTGATCAACGAATTCATTGATATGAACTCCTAATTCATCGTCCAACATCCGTTCGAGGTGCAGCGGCGCATCACGCCGATGCGCGTCCACAGGGCGCGCTTGTTGCGATACCGTTGCTTCAACGTTTCCGCAGTGCATCATATGCGTCGCAACTCGCGGTTTTATCGCTGGCGTCCGAATTCGCCTTGTTGATGGCGGAACACATCAAGGCACGTTACGCGCGCGAATTATTCAATTGATTTCTTGAATCCGGCAATGCGTGTTTCATGCGTGCATAACGGCCGCGCACGATAATTTCCGATCGAATTTCAAATCGCGCGCACGACCCGTTATTGCATGTCGAGGCGCGACTCGGCGTGCGCGCTGCAGCGCGCGCATCGAGCATTCGATGCTTCGCGCGGCACTGCGGCAAGCTGCAGGCGAGCATCGGCCGATGGACGCGCCGGATGCTCGCACAATGAATAAAAAGGCCTGCACGGTGTGCTCACGGCAACACGGCAGGCAAAATTCCGAGGAGTGCCGGGGTGCCGCCTCCTCGAAAGGCCAGTCGATAAATTAAGCGGGAAAAGCGGGTTTGGGCCGGCCTGTGTCGGACTGCGCCACGATTGTGGCCGAATTCGCCTTCGTCAGATGCAGCGCGATTTATATCGGGAATTTTCGACGCCGGAATAACGGCATCGTCATTCGAACGAGTCGTTAATGCCGGGAATATCGATTCGAATTCGCGCAATGCAATTGCGCCGCGTCGACCGACGCGGCGCCCGGCGGCCAACGTCGAATCGCAATCGCGGATCTACGAGGGTGCGCCGCTCATCCAGTCGCCGAGATCCGCCGCGTAGAGCAGGTCCGCCGATGCGGCGCCGTCCTTGCGTGCGGCCGCGCGATATTCCGTTGGCGACGTCTGAAGGTGCTGGCGAAACAGTTTCGCCATCCGGTCGCCGCTGCCGAGACCGGTGCGTCGCGCGACCTTGTCCGCCGGAAGGTCGGTCTCGATCAGCATGCGGCACGCCTTTTCGAGGCGGATTTTCAGTACGAACTCGGTCGGCGTGACGCCGATCTCGTTCTTGAAACGCCGCAGAAAGTTGCGCTCGCTCATCGCCGCGGCCTGCGCCGCATCCGCGATCGATATCCGGTTCTCGCTGTTCACGCGCAGATGATGCGCGGCCATCCGGATCAACGTGCTCGCGCGTGCGATTCGTGCGCCGAACAGTACGTCGGTCAGCTTGCGGTTCGCGCCGGACACCATGCACATCACGATTTCCTGCGCGATTTCGTAGCCCATGTCCGCGCGGACGATCGACAACGCGTCGGAGAACGGTCCGTCGTCTTCGTCTCCGTCCGGCTCACCGCCATCGCGGCCGTCGGCCGACGCAACGCCCGCGCCGATCCCGGCCGCAGCCTTTTCGGCCGCCTTCTGGTTCAGACGAATCTGCGTGAGCAACTTGCGGCCGCCGTGACTGCCGCGCACGACCCGTGCGCGCTGATGCGCATGCCGGAGCCACCCGATCAGTTGTTCGTCGAGCGCGTCGATCCCGTCCTGGCCACTCAGTACGAACATCGCGTGCACCGTGCTCGCCTCGAGCGTCCGGGCTGCTTCCGTCCAGATGCCGACGCCGGACGACGAACGGACCGGGCCGCCATGCACGGAATACAACCGCAATTCGTAACGATCGGTGAAAGCGCCATCGGCACGCCCTAGCTGATTTGCGAGTTCGAAAACGGCAGCCAGCTTGCCCATTTGCATGATGGAGAAACCCTCGAGCAACAGTACGATTACGCTTGCTCGTTGATGCCGGTTGCCGGCGCTTCTACCACGATTCACGCTTAACCCCGTCGAGGAATGATTCGACACTGTTTGCATCATTGCGGCCCTTTAACAATTTCTTACATTTGTTGTTTTCTGCGCCGCATCATAGGGGCGACCCTTGCCCGCCGATTTCCCAATGTCTGTTTTCGCCGTGTTGTTGTCGGAATCCATCAAGCCTATGGTATGGCACTATTTAGTGATATCCGTCACATTCGGACGAATTGCATTCGCGCGTATTTTCAGACGATTGACATGTGTCAATGTGCCGCAATTTTAATCAGGATATGGCGTATGCCTTCTCCAGCGGGGATGAAGAGAAGCTGAAATCGGCTGAATGTGCTGTCTATTCCGGCTGGCACTGCCGAAACGGACGAAGGGACGGTATCGCGACCACAATGGGCGGATACTGCCGAGGCGGGATCCCCGGCGCTTTAAATGTTACGCATGCGACAGACGGCCGAATGGCGCGAGCGCGATCCGGCGGGTCAGTGAATGCCGATCGGCGACACCGTGTTTGCATCGTACACGCTTCGATTTCGGGGAAACGCTCGACACGGCAATTTTGGCGAACATTAATGGCAATTCGCGCAATGTGTCGTTTCGTATCGACAATGCAATATTGCTGTCATCGTCGGATCTGCGTGATTTAGCGCCGGGCAAACGTTGTCGTCGAAACGGACTTACCCATGAGCAGATGCATCGGATTATCCGGCATTACCGTGGATTACAGCCGACGCGTATGTGATGCGAATCCGCCGCCATTTACCGGACGGGCCGGCGCGCATTCGTCACATGAGAGCGCGTGCGGATGCGCTAAAGCCGAACCGCATCCGGAAGCCCATCGCTTACATGACCGTTGTGCTTCGGTCGAATGGGGAAACGGGACGACGCAGGTGTGCGCGCCATGGTATACCCATGCGCCCCGCATATATCGAACAGCCGTTTGAATGGAAACGCGAGCCCGGGCGGCATGCGTGCCGCTCAACGCGCTATCGAATTGGCAACACTGCGAAAAACCAGCGGCCGCTCGTCGTCGCGCGCCGGCCGCCTCGCGAACTGTACCGCCTGCTCGACGCGCCCGTGATGCGCGGATTTCGCACAGACCGGATCGGCCTGCGCCGGATCGCCGGCCAGCATGTAGGCCTGGCATCGGCATCCGCCATGATCCACATGGCGCTCGTCGCAGGTTCGGCACGGGTCGCGCATCCAGCCGTCGCCGCGAAATGCGTTGAACGCGTCGCTTTCGTACCAGATTTCCTTCAGCGACCGCTCGCGCACGTTCGGCAGCGCGAGGCCCGGCAGCGAGCGCGCGGCATGGCATGGCAGCGCGGTGCCGTCCGGTGCGACGCCGAGGAACACCGAGCCCCACCCGTTCATGCACGCCTTCGGCCGCTGCTCGAAGTAGTCGGGCACGACGAACAGGATCTTGCAACGCTCGCCGACGAGCTTCCGGTAGCGGTTGACCGTTTCCTCCGCCTCGCGCAACTGCTCGGCAGTCGGCATCAGCTGGTCGCGATTCAGCATCGCCCACCCGTAATACTGCGTGTTGGCGAGCTCGAGAAAATCGGCGCCGAGGTCGAGCGCCATCTCGATGATCTGCCCGACGTGCGGCAGGTTGTAGCGATGCAGCACGCAGTTCAGCACCATCGGGTAGCCGCGCGACTTGATCAGCCGGCCGACGCCGCGCTTGAGATCGAACGTGCGCGTGCTCGTCAGGAAATCGTTCAGCTCGCGCGTCGAATCCTGCAGCGACAGCTGAATATGATCGAGCCCGGCGGCCTTGAGCCGGTCGATGCGCGCGTCGTTGAGGCCCACGCCCGACGTGATCAGATTGGTATAGAAGCCGAGCGACCGCGCATGCCGGACCAGCTCCTCGAGATCGTCGCGCTGCAGCGGCTCGCCGCCGGAAAAGCCGATCTGCGCGGCGCCGAGCGCGCGCGCGTCGCTGATCACCGTGCGCCACGCGTCGGTATCGAGTTCGGGGCCGTGCGTCGCGAAGTCGACCGGGTTGTAGCAGAACGCGCAGTGCAGCGGGCACCGGTACGTGAGTTCGGCGAGCAGCCACAGCGGCGCGGACGGCCGGTTCGGAGGAGGTGTCATGTCCATGTCAGTCGAGCCAGCCGCGCAGTCGCGCATGATCGAGGAAGCGGTAGACGTCCGACGCGAGATCCGACGTGCTGAACAGCTGCTCGAGTTCGCCGATGATGTCGTCGAGCTCGCGCGTGCCGTCGCAACGCACGAGGATCTCGCCCGCGCTCGGGTTGAGCCGGACCATTCCTTCCGGGTACAGCAGCACGTAGGCATCCTGGGCCGCCTCCCACTGCAGGCGGTACATGCCCCTCAGCGAGGGGCGCAGCGGCACGCCGCTGACGGCGTCGTTGGTGTTCATGCTGGGTACGCCTTTTCAATCGCATCGAGAATCGACCACAGCACATCCAGCTTGAACGACAGGATGTCGAGCGCGCGCCGCTGCGCTTCCGGGGTCGTGAAATGGCGCAGCGTGACCGCGAGCCCGTGCTCGACGTCGCGCTGCGCGAGCGGCACGCGACTGCGGAAATAATGCAGCCCTTCAGCATCGATCCACGGATAGTGCGACGGCCAGCCGGCGAGCCGGTCGAGGTGAATCTGCGGCGCGAACATCTCGGTCAGCGACGAGCACACGGCTTCCTGCCACGGCGCGCGCCGCGCGAAATTCACGTACGCATCGACCGCGAACCGCACGCCGGGCAGCACGTGCTCGAGCGACCACAATTGCGCGCGCTCGATCCCGACCGCTTCGCCGAGCCGTGCCCACGCTTCGATTCCGCCCTCCTGATCGCCATGGCCGTCATGGTCGAGAATGCGCTCGACCCACAACCGGCGCGTATCGCGATCGGGGCAATTGGACAGAATCGCCGCGTCCTTCAGCGGAATGCTGACCTGATAGTAGAAGCGGTTCGCGACCCAGCCGCGGATCTGCGCCGGCGAACACGCGCCGGCGTTCAGGCGCCGGTTGAACGGATGATGGATGTGGTAGCGCGATTCGAGCGCGCGCAGGCGCGCCTCGAATTCCTCCGCGCTCCAGGGCGTCGCGTGCAGCGCCGCGGCGGGAATCGGTGCGTTCATCGGTCAAACCTCGAATTGCATGCCGTCGTGGGCGACCTCGATCCCGTGCTCGCGCAATTTCGCACGCTGCACGGAGCCGGGGTCGAGAATCGGATTCGTATTGTTGATATGCGTGAGGACCTTGCGCGTGCGCGCGGGCAACAGCCGCAGCCGGTCGATCATCCCCGGCCGCGCTGCATCGCCGCACTGCGCGAGATGGCCCATGTCGGCCGCCTGCTTCGACGACAGGCCGAGATCGATCATCTCCGTGCTGGTCCAGAACGTGCCGTCGACCAGGACGAGATCGGCATCGCGCATCGCGGCGCGCACACCGTCGTCGACGTCGGCAAGCCCCGGTGCATAAAACGCATGCCGGCCGGTCCGCGCATCTTCGATCAGGAGTGCGATGTTGTCGCCTTCCACGCTCGCGTCGCGGCGCGGCGAATAAGGCGGCGGCTTGCTGTCGACCGGCACGGCGGTGAAGCGCAGGCCGGCGGCGCCCGGAATCGCGAACGGTTCGCCCGGTGCGATCGCGTGCACGTCGACGCCGCAGTAATGACCAAGCAGCGGCACGATGGGCAAGCCGGTCGACAGATCGTCGAGCACCGGCGCGCTCGCGTACAGCGGCAGCGGCGACGTGCGCTCGCGCAGCATCAGCAGGCCCGTCACGTGATCGATCTGCGCGTCGCACAGCACGACGGCGACGATCGCGCTGTCGCGGATCTCGCGGGCCGGCTGCAGATCGGGCGCCGCGCGCAACTGCGCGAGGATGTCCGGCGATGCGTTCACCAGCACCCAGTCGATCCCGTTGCCGCTGACCGCGATCGACGATTGCGTGCGCGGCACGATGCCGTCGGTGCCGGCGCGCGCACGGCGGCAGTTGCCGCAGTTGCAGTTCCATTGCGGCAGCCCGCCGCCGGCGCCCGAGCCCAGTATCGTGATCTTCATCTGCGTGTGCTCCCGGTGCCGCCCGCAACGTGTCGTCGATGCGGGCGGCACTGCGCGCGCGATCAGCGGTTGGCGATGTACATCGTGATTTCGAAGCCGAAACGCAGGTCGGTATATGCGGGGGTCGTCCACTGCATGATGTGTCTCCTTGTTGAGTTGGTGAGCTGGTGATTCGAAACAGCCGCATCGATCGAGCAGCCGATACCCATTCAGCAAGGAGCATGCCGGGGCCGGTTGTGCGTCATGCAGCGGCGTGCGCGTGCATGCGGCAGCCGCCGGGTACTCGCGGCGCCGGCATTCTTACGATTACAATACGAATACATTTCAGAAACCATCGAGCGATGGCTCACGGTGCGCGCGGCGGATTGAACAGGTGTTGAATCCGTGAACACCGGGTGTTGCAACCTGACACACCCGCGTGACACTCGCGGCCGCCGTCAATGTTCGCCGGCCTCCCGCGGGTCCGTTCCGGCGGCCGGCATCTTCCGATAGATCGTATTGCGCGACACGCCGAGTGCACGGGCAGCGGCCGACACGTTGCCGCCATGACGCGCGAGCGCGGCCGCGATCGCGGAAGCCGCCACGTCCTGCAGCCGCGCATCGCAAGCGGCCGGCACCGGCGCGAGCGGAGCGGTTTCCCCGGCAGACGGCGCCGGCGCCGCGCAACCGTGCTGCGCCGTGCGCGCACTGGCGCGCCGCACGTCGTCGAAGAAATCGTCCGGCAGATGCTCGCAGCGGATCTCGCAGTCGTCGTCGACCATCGCGGCCGCGGTGCGCAGCAGATTCGCGAGCTGCCGGAAGTTGCCGGGCCATGTGCAGCGCTCGAACAGCGCCATCACGTCGGGCGCGACGCTCAGCGGCCGGCGGCCGGGCCCCGACAGCGTCTCCCGCTGCAGCATCTTCTGGACGACCACCGCGAGATCGGTGCGGTCGCGCAGCGGCGGCAGGCGCACGACGAGGCCGTTGAGCCGGTAGTACAGGTCCTCGCGGAAACGGTTCTGCGCAATCATGTCGCGCAGGTCGCGGTGCGTCGCGCAGATGATCGCGATGTCGACGCCGATCGCCTTCGTCGAGCCGAGCGGATTGACGATGCGCTCCTGCAGCACGCGCAGCAGCCGCACCTGCAGCGGATACGGCATGTCGCCGATCTCGTCGAGAAACAGCGTGCCGCCGTTCGCCTGCAGCAGCTTGCCCGTCGCGCCCTTGCGGCGTGCGCCGGTAAACGCGCCCTCCTCGTAGCCGAACAGCTCGGATTCGATCAGCGTCTCCGGAATCGACGCGCAGTTGACGGCGACGAATGGACCGTCGCGGCGCGGCGAATCATTGTGAATCGCCTGCGCGAGCAGTTCCTTGCCGGTGCCGGTCTCGCCGGTGATCAGCACCGGGATGTCCTTGCCGATCACCTTGCGGACCTTCGCGATTACCGCCGCGACCTGCGGATCGCCGGTGTCGAGATAGCTGAGCCGCGACAGGCTCGCCGCGCCCTGCGCCGCTGCCGGCCGCGCGGGCGGCGCGGCGCCGTCGTGCACTTCGGCGGGCCGGCTGCCCTCGGCCCGCAACGCGCGCCGGAATTGCACACGCGCGCACACCACCGCGCCGTTGCCGAGGTTCAGCGACACGTGCGGCTCGGTGCTCGCGCGCATCCGGTCGATCAGCTGCGCGCTCGTCACGTCGAACAGCGACGCGAGCGTATGCGCGCGCAGCGCCGCGAGCGGCATCCCGAGCTGAAACTGCGCGCTGCGATTCGCCGACAGGAAGCGGCCGTCGGCCGTGAACGCGACGATGCCTTCCATCAGCGTGCCGAGAAATTCGGGGCGGCCGTGAAACGACACCTGCAGCGTCTCCTGGAACGTCGTCGTGAACAGGTGGTTCTCGATCATCTGCACCGACATCTTCGCGAGCGCCATCGTGTGCTGGTGATAGCTGCGATGGTCGCCCGTCACGTCGAGCACGCCGATCGCATCGCCGTACGGGTCGAGGATCGGCACGCTCGAGCAGGTCAGGAAATGATTCGCAGCCAGGAAGTGCTGGTCGCCGTGCACGACCATCGGGCACAGCTCCGCGAGCGCGGTGCCGATCGCGTTGGTGCCCTGCCGGTTCTCCGCCCAGTTCGCGCCGGGGCGCAGCGCGACGCGTTCCGCGCGCCGCAGGAAGTCGTCGTCGCCGATCGAATGCAGGATCAGCCCTTCCGCATCGGTGAGCACGATCATGCTTTGCGTATTGACGATCTGCTCGTGCAGCGTTTCCATCACCGGCATCGCATGCACGCACAGCACGCGGTTCTGTTCGCGCTTGAGCGCGAGTGCGGCGCCGGACAGCACGTCGTAGTCGGGACGTGCGGACGCCTGCAGGCCGAACGTCTCGGACCGCTGATGGGATTTCTGGATCGTCGGCGTCGGCCAGCCGGGCGCATGCGTGGCCCGTGCGTTGGCCGTCGGATGAACGTCATCGCGCATTGTCTCCTCCGGGGATCCTTCCGGTCGGTGCCGGACTCTTTGCCGTAGAGGCAAGCAAACATCGGGCCACGACGTGTTCCGCGCCACGCGTCGGCCGGCCGCGGTGCTGCTCGGCCCGATATGAAAGGAAAACGCAAGCATGTCGACGGGACGCACGTAGCGCAGCGCGGTCCGGCATCGCGAACGTGATAGCGCGAAACGCGGGCGAATCGCCACCCGGACGAATCCCTATCTTGATCACGGGCGCGATTCTGGCTTCATACGTTTCGTTTCGCCGCCGGCCGCCCAGCGCACGGCAGCCCCCTTTTCTCGTGACGCACGATCGACATGACGCAATCGCCCCGCCATTTCCCCCTCGCCGCGCGCCGGCTGTCGCGCGACGCGTGCACGATCGCGTGGACCGAAGCCGGCAATCCGCTCGGCGACCCGGTGGTCGTGCTGCACGGCGGCCCCGGCAGCGGCAGCCGTCCTGCCGTACTGCGCCTGTTCGACCTGACGCGCATGCGCGTCGTGCTGGTCGATCAGCGTGGCGCGGGCGCGTCGACACCGCGCGGCGGCCTGCGTCACAACAACACGATGCGCCTCGTCGGCGACCTCGACGCGCTGCGTGCGCAATTCGGCATCGCGCGCTGGGGCGTCGTCGGCGGATCGTGGGGCGCGGCGCTCGCGCTCGCGTATGCGGGACGGCATCCGTGTCGCGTGACAGGCGTCGTGCTGCGCGGGTTGTTCCTCACGTCGCCGCGCGAAGTGCGCGGCCTGTTCGTCGGCGCACGTGCGCAAGCGCCGCGAGCATGGCGACGCCTGACGGCCGCCGCCGGCACGGCGTGCGCGCATCGTCTGATCGCCAACTGCGCGCGGCATTTGCAGCCCGGCGCCGCCGCGGCGCGACAACGTGCGATCGCGCTCGCGTGGAACGCGTATGAAGACGCGATCCTCACCGGGCAGCCGGCACGTGGGGCAAGGCCGACGCAACCCGCCATCGATCGCCTGATCGCCAAATACCGGATCCAGGCGCACTACCTGCGGCGCAATTGCTGGCTCGGCGAGCGCCGGCTGCTCGCGCTCGCGCGACAGGCCGCGCAAGCCGGCGTGCCGATCCACGCGGTGCATGGCACGCGCGACCGCGTATGTCCGGTCGATAACGTCGATCGTCTCGCGCGCGCGGTGCCGGCCGCGATCGTCGAACGCGTGGCCGCCGGGCATCTGGCGACCGACGATGCGCTTGCGCGTGGCGTCGCACGCGCGGTGCGCGACATGCTCGGCGTCACGGCAGCCGGCGCCCCGCAGCACACCGACGCGCCCGCTCAGTCCCACGCATGGCGCGCGCCGATCCACGCACCGCGCGGCGCGCCCGGCCCGACGAACTGCTCGTTGACGGGCTTGAACCCGTCGAACTCGTGATTCGGGCCGTTGAAGAAGCTGCGGCCGAGCATCGCGAAGCTCGCATAGCGCTTGTCGAGCAGGTTCGTCACCGACGCGAACAGTTGCACGTGTTTCGTGACTTGCCACGTCGTGTCGACATCGATCAGGCAATAGCTCGGGATCTTGCCGTTGACGTCCTCGTTGTTCTCGTCGCCGCGCGCGAATACGCCGCTGCGGTACGTGACGTTCGCGCCGACGTCCCGTTCCGGCGTCGCCGCATAGTCCAGCCGCAACTTCACGGTGCGCGACGGAATCCCCGGTATGCGGTCGCCGGCGCGGACGCCGGCATCAGCCAGCCGCCGAGCAGCCCGCCGAAGCACACCGTGACGCTCGCGCGCCGTGCGACGACGCGGCGCTTCGGTGCGTGCGCTCCCTTCATCTTCCGTCTCCTCTTTTTATATCGTTATCCGTAGCGACGCGGCGGCGGTCGGCAATGTTGCATCGCGCGACCTCGTTCAACATCACGTTGGCTGTCTCGCGGCGCACCGACAGCGGCAAGAAACATGCCGATGTGCGAATCGTCCGACCGGGTGCCTGGTTGCCGCGACCGCGCCGGGAAGTGCCGTGCGTCGCTGTTGCGGTTCGTGCCAACGCTGTTGCACCTGTGTCAATTTGGATCAGCGCCGCGGCATTGACGCGAGCGCGGCGCCACGCCGGCTGCCGATCACGTGCACATCGCCGCGGCGCGACATCGCGCACACGCGGCCGGAAATCCGGGTGCATCACCCGACGGTCATCGGCAGCGTCCAGACGCGCGCCCGCGCCGCCGCCGCCATCGAAACGCGCCCGCTGCGCACCATCCCCCCATCGACGCACTGTCATGTTTCGCAACACTCGGGCAACGGCTGTCCCCGAACGCAACACACGCGGATCAACTGCGCTGCACCGCGCGCGTGGCCGCAGCGCGCGCGATTTCCCGCTCTGCGTTGCACGGCAAGGCTCGCTGCGCAATGGCATGCGATTTGCGTGATTGGCAGCGCACTGAACCCGGAACCCCACCGAGCCGGCCTGGCCGGATGTTGGCCGCGGTGCGACCACAATGACTCAGGAGACAACCATGAAAAAACTCTCGGCTTCGACGAGCCGACTGGCAATGATCGGCATCGCGGCGGCAGCCGCGGTCGTCTTCAATCCCGGCTTCGTGAATGCCGCCGCGGATTACCAGGCCGTCACGTACCAGCGTCTCACCGATGCGCAGCGCGATCCGGGCTGGCTCACCTACTACCGCACATACAACGGCCACGCGCATTCGCCGCTCAAGCAGATCGAGCCGTCAAACGTGAAGCAGCTCACGCAGGCGTGGAGCTACAAGTTTCCGGCCGAGTTGAAGCAGGGTTTCGAAGCGACGCCGATCGTCAACGGCCGCTACCTGTTCGTGACCACGCCGAAGGACAACGTATATGCGTTCGACGCGGCCACCGGCGCGCAACTGTGGAAATACGAGCCGAAGCTCGGAGCAGAATCGTTCAAGACGGCGTGCTGCGACGTCGTGAACCGCGGCGTCGCGCTGTACGGCAAGAACGTCTACGTCGCGATGCTGAGCGGCGAAGTAGCCGCGCTCGATGCGCAGACCGGCGCGCTCGTGTGGAAGAAGCAGATGTTCGAGCCGGGGCTCGGCTACGCGTTCTCACTCGCGCCGCTCGCGATCGACGGCGCGATCGTCGTCGGCAGCTCGGGCGGCGAATACGGTGCGCGCGGCTTCATCGCCGCACTCAGCCCGAACGACGGCTCGGTGCTGTGGAAGCGCTTCACGATCCCCGGCCAGGGCGAGAAGCATGGCGACACGTGGCCCGACGGGATGCAGGCGCACGGCGGCGCACCGGCGTGGCTCACCGGCACCTACGACGCGGCGACGCGCACGCTGTACTGGGGCGTCGGCAACCCGGGGCCGTGGCTCGCGGACCTGCGCCCCGGCGACAACCTGTACTCCGATTCGCTGCTCGCGCTCGATCCGAAGAACGGCGAACTCAAGTGGCACTACCAGTACACGAAGCACGACACCTGGGACTATGACGGCGTCAACACGCCCGTGCTCGCGACGATCAAGTACAAGGGCAAGGAACACGACGCGATCATCCACGCGGACCGCAACGGCTACTTCCACGCGATCGACCGCGACAGCGGCAAGCTGATCTACGCGGAGCCGTTCGTGAAGGCGACGTCGGTCACCGGCTACACGGAAGACGGTGCGCCGATCCAGGATCCCGCGAAGTATCCGAAGGTCGGCACGACGATCGATACGTGCCCGAGCTTCCTCGGCGGCAAGAACTGGTGGTCGGTGTCGTACGACCCCGAGCGTCATCTCGCGATCGTGCCGTCGCTGCATGCGTGCATGAGCCTGTCGGGCAAATCGGTCACCTATATGGAAGGGCTGCCGTATCTCGGCGAAGGCTTCGAGATCAAGCCGGAGCCGGGCAGCGAAGGCTACGGCGAACTGCAGGCGATCGACGTGAACACCGGCAAGAAGGTGTGGAGTCACTGGAGCAAGCTGCCGTGGAACGGCGGCGTCGCGACGACCGCGAGCGGCCTCGCGTTCAGCGGCTCGCTCGACGGCCACCTGTACGCGTTCGACGTGTCGACCGGCAAGGTGCTGTGGGAAAGCCCGAAGCTCGCGAGCGGGATCATCGCGCAGCCGTCCGTGTTTGAAGTCGACGGCAAGGAGTACGTAGCGGTGCTCGCCGGCTACGGCGGCGCGAACCCGATCTGGGGCGGCCCGATGGCGAAGGCGGCGGACGATGTGCCGCGCGGCGGCACGCTGTACGTGTTCGCGCTGAACCGCGGCTGAGCGTCGTCCCATTCAACCGCATGACGCCCGCGCCGCCGGCGCGGGTGCGTTCCCCCTCGTTACTCTTTTCAACCGAGCGTCCGATCATGAACATCCGATATTCCCGCGTCGCCGCGGCCTGTGCGTTCGCGGCCGGCGCCGCGCTGACCCCGGCGCCGGCCACGGCCGCGACGCCGGTGCGCGTCTGCTCGCTGCCCGGTACGCCGACGGCCGCGCTCGACAAGGCCGTCGCCCGCGACGCGTTTCGCACGGCCGGCATCGCCGCAACGTTTTCCGCGCACGAAGCCGGCGGCAGCGACGACGACGGCGTGTCCGCGCACGAACTCGCCGGCATCCTCGAACGCGATTGCGACGTGCTCGCCGGCTTCCCGCGCTCGGCGATCGCCGACGCGTCCGACACGAAGCTGCTGTTCTCGCAGGGCTACCTGCGCTCGGGCTACGTGAGCGTCACGCGCCGCGACGCCGGCACGCCGGCGCCCGGCCGCGAAATCGTCGCGGCCACTTACGCGAGCCCCGCGCAACTGATCGCGGTCCAGCAGAAGGACGCGCGCTTCGATCTCGAGAACACGTCCGCGCAGACGGTGGACGCGGTCGCCCGCGGTCGTGCACATCGCGCGATCGTCTGGTATCCGGCGGTCGTCGCGTACCAAGCCACGCATCCGAAGCAGGCGTTCCGTATCGGCGCGACGTCGTCGCCGTATGCGGAGTGGCAGCTCACGTTCGCGTTCGCGCCGCGCTCGGCCGCGTTGCAGCAGCGTATCGATGCAGCGCTCACCCAAATGAAGAACGATGGCCGGCTCGCCGCGCTGACGCGCAAGTGGGCGCTCCCCGGCAGTGCGCTCGAAGCGCATGAGTCGCACGGGTCGCGCATGCCGGCGCGCTTCCTCGACGGTGCGATGGCGGCCGGCGGCCGCACGTCTGTCGGCTTGCTGCACGCGCGCAATGCATCCGCTGGCGGCCGCTTCATCCGCATCGCCGCGAGCGGGGGCGACGCCGCGCCCGCATTCGACGCCGCGCAAGCCGCGCATGGCAAGCAGATCTACGGCAGTGCGTGCGCGAAATGCCACGGCGCCGATCTCGAAGGCAACACCGCGCCCGCGCTGAGCGGCCCGTCGTTCGCGCCGCTGTCGCATTCGCACCTGACGATCGGCGGCGTGTTCGGCTACATGGCGACCAACATGCCGGCGGATCAGCCCGGCAAGCTCAAGGACGACGAATACGCGGACCTGATGGCGTTCCTGCTCGCGTCGAACGGCTATGTCGCGAGCAAGACGAAGCTGACGGCCGATGCCGCGCGCGCATCGACGGCGCCGCTCGTCGTCGGTCCGGCCGGACACAAGGACGCGAGCCAGTGACAGCGCGCCCGGCGGCTTCGCGATGCGACGCGAGCCGCGCCCTTCCCCACGATTTCATCTTCACCAGGAAACGACCGTGATGCATCCGACCTCTCGTAGAACCTTCTTCATCCACGCCATCGGCCTGTGCGCGACGCTCGCCGCCACGCGTGCGGCCTTCGCGGCGCCGCCGCTCGTCGACGAGAACGACGCCGCCGCGAAGACGCTCGGCTATCGCGCGCACGCATCGAGCGTCGACGCCGCGCAGTTCCCGAAATACCAGGCCGGCCAGCGCTGCTCGAACTGCCGCTTCTACAAGGGCGAGGCGGCCGATGCGACCGGCTCGTGTCCGATGTTCGGCGGCAAGTCGGTCGCGGCGGACGGCTGGTGCAACGTATATGCGAAGCGCGCGTGACGCGGCGCGCGGCGGGATGCCCGCGCGGCCCGCACCGGTCGCCGCGGCCGGCGGCGACGACGGCACGCTGCCGCACGCCGCCGCGCATCTTCATGCGCTGATCGCGACGGGCCTGGCGCGCGGGTTCGTCACGCGCGGCGACATCATCGACGCGCTGCCCGACGACGACGCGCACGAAGGCGGCATCGACGCGGCGGCCGCGGCGCTCGGCGAGCTCGGCATCGCCGTATGCGAGCGCGCCGATACCGCGAATGGCTGGTCGCTCGACCGCCACTTCCGGCCGGCGCCGCCGGCGCGCGGGTGGGCCGACGGCGCCGGCCCGATTGCCGCCGCGGACCTGCTCGCGCCGCGGACGACCGATCCGGTCCGGCTGTACCTGCGCGACATGGGCATGACGCCGCTCCTCACGCGCGACCAGGAATTCGCGTATGCGCGGCGGCTCGAGCGCGGCCGCGCGGCATCGGTCGCGGTGCTGTGCGGCGACCCCGATGCCCTCGATGCGCTGATCGCCATCCGCACGGAAATCGCCGATTGCCGGGCCGCCGCATCGATCTATGTGATCTGTGTTGCCGATGGCGACGGCGATGATGCAAGGTCTGTCAACGCAGAGGCACACGCTTCGCCGGCACTCGCCGGTGAAGCCGCTCACGATGTCGAAAACAGCGACACGGACCCACGCCACGACGATTCCGCCGCGCGCGACGCGATCGTGGCGCGGCTCGCCGGCCTCGACGCACTCGCCCACGGCATGCGCGCGGCACTCGCATGCGGCGGCACGGCGTCGGCCGCGTATCGCACGCACGTCAGCGACGCCGCCGCGTTGCTCGGCACGCTGCACCTGTCCGCACGCGCGCTCGAGCGGATGAGCGAACCGTTGCGCGCCCGCGCACGCCGGCAACGCGTGCTGCGGGGCCGGCTCGCGCGCATGCTGGCCGACGCGGGCGTGCCGCCGTCGTTCGCGCACGCGGCCGACGACGATCACGCGGGCTGGCTCGCGTCATGCATCGCCGCGCATCCGTCCTGCGGCCCGGCATTGACACGGCGTGCCGCCGACTTCGTCGACGCACGCGACACGATCCTGCGCGATGCCCGGACATCGGCGCTTCCGCCCGCCGCGACCGCGACGCTCGATGCGCGCGTCGACGCAATCGAGCGCGCGATGCAACCGGCCCGTACAGCGCTGTTCGACGCGAACCTGCGGCTCGTCGTGTCGATCGCGAAGCGCTATCCCGATCGCGGGCTGCCGTTCGCCGACCTCATCCAGGAAGGCAACATCGGCCTGTTGAAGGCAATCGAGCGCTACGACTACCGGCGCGGCTTCCGGTTCTCGACCTACGCGACGTGGTGGATCCGGCAGGCGATCACGCATGCCCTCGCCGATCTCGGCCGCACGATCCGCGTGCCGACGCACACGGTCGATGCGCTGAACAAGCTCACGCGGGTCGCCCGCGCGCATCGGCAGCGCGCGGGCACGGCGGCAACGCTCGCGCAACTGGCCGCGCGCATGGACGAACCGGTCGACAAGGTGCGCGACTTGATGGCGATCGTGAAGGAACCGGTATCGGCCGACGTGCCGATCTCGCCGGAAGGCGACATGACGTTCGCCGACGTCGCGCCGGACTTGTCGTCGCCGTCGCCCGAGGATGCCGCCGGCGCCACGCAATTGCGCAGAACAATCGCCGCCGCGATCGACCGGCTGCCGCCGCGCGAAGCGACGGTCCTGAGGCTGCGCTACGGGCTGTACACCGACGAAGGCTGCTCGCTGCGCGACATCGGCCGCCAGTTGAACCTGTCCGCCGAACGCGTGCGGCAGATCGAGGCGTCGGCACTTGCCCGCCTGCGCGAATCCGACGCGCTGGGCGCGCTCCGGTCGTTCATCGCGTAGCACGGCATTCTGCGCGCACGCCGCGTGCCGCTCGCCATGTTGACGCCTGCAACACCGGCTGCTGCATTTCGACGCAACGCGTACGCCGCCAGGAACGCCGATCATCGTCTGTCCGTGCCCGGCACTGCGGATCGAACGCCGGAAGCCGCGCGGCATCGCGACCGCACGCCGTTGCAGCCGATCCTCCCGTCGATTGGCATGCAAGTTGCGTTTCGACAGTCACGCTACACCGGACGATTTCCATGGAGAACACCTTGACCGCCCTCGTATCGATTCTTCAGGAGAACAGAATCTTCGAACCGACGGCCGACGCGCGCGAGCCGGCGACCATCTCCGGCATGCCGGCCTACCGCGCACTGGCCGCCGAAGCCGAGCGCGATTACGAAGGCTTCTGGGCGCGTCTCGCACGCGACGGCACGGTGCGCGACAAGGACACCGGCTACTTCACGATCGTGGGCCGCATCGACGACGTGCTGAACGTGTCGGGCCACCGGCTCGGCACGATGGTCTGACGAAGCGGCCGGCCTCACCCGACATCTTCGACGCACGCGCGTTCCGGCGCTCATCCGCGCCATGAACGCGTCGCGCGCGGCTGCTATCCGGCCGCCCACGTGCGCCCAGCCGCGCCCCATCCCGCGTGCGCGACGTGCGCGACGGCGCCCGCCATGCGGGCACCCGTCGCATCCGCTGTTCGATGCATCGACGTACGACACCACAACACTGGAGACACCCCAATGAAAAGCAGAATCGTGATCGGCTGTGCCGCACTCGCGGGCGCACTGGCCAGCACCGGCAGCTTCGCGCAAAGCAGCGTGACGCTGTACGGCAACCTCGACGCCGCATTGCTGTACACGAGCAAGACGCTCGACGCAGCCACCGGCGCGAACGCCGGCCATCAGTTCGCGATGACCGACACCGGCATGACGCCGACGACGTTCGGAATGACCGGCACCGAGGATCTCGGCGGCGGCCTCAAGGCGAAATTTCAGCTCGAAAGCGGCTTCGCCGTGACCAACGGCGCGTTCAACCATTCGAACGGCAACTTCTTCGGCCGCCAGGCATGGGTAGGGCTCGACGGCGGCTTCGGCACGATCAAGGCCGGCGTGCAGTACTCGCCGTTCCTGCTCGCGATTTTCGATTCGGATCCGCGCGGCTTCTCGCACTTCGGCAGCGGGCTGATCAACTACGTCGACAACGTGCTCGTGACCGGCCTGTTCAACCCGAACGCCGTGTCGTACACGAGCCCGACGATCGCCGGCCTAACCGGCAGCGCGATGTTCGCATTCGGCGGCAAGGCCGGCGACTTCCAGGCCGGCCGCCAATATTCGGCGAGCGTCAAGTACGAGCACGACGGCTTCATGGTCGACGCCGCGTTCTACGACGGCAACGACGGCACCAACCCCACGCCAACGCCGAGCACGGTCGCATTCGTCGGACGCACGATCGGCGCTGCGTACCGGTTCGGCCCGCTCACCGCGAAGGCGTCATTCGCGAGCTACAAGGTCGGCGGATCATTCAGCAACAACGTGTACGGCGGCGGCCTCGACTACCAGGCGACGCCGGCGGTCGACCTGAATGGCGGCGTGTGGTTCACCAGCGATCGCAACGACACGGCCAATCACTCGCTGCTCGCGGCGCTTGGCGCGACGTACAGCCTGTCGAAGGCAACCGCGCTGTATGCGCAGGTCGCGATGGTCAATAACCACGGCGCGATGAACACCGGGCTCGGCATCAACAACGCGCTGTATGCGGTCACCGGCACGACCGTCGGTGCGAACCTCGGGATCCGCCACATGTTCTGATGCACCGGCGGTGATTGCTGCGCCGGATCGCCGCCGTCATGCATTCGCAGTGCGAATCGATCTGCGCAGAATCCGGGTTGCAGCGATGCGTCCGGATTCTGCGCCGGCTTCATCGCGTAAGGCTTCGCGCGTACCGTGCCGTGCCGCCGTCATGCTCGCGCGACGCGCGACGTATCGGCACGCGCGTGCGTGTGCGCCACAGTCGCAGTCCGGGCGGCCCCGGTATAGACCGCCACCGGCACGACCCGTACCGCCCCCGCCTGACATGCACATGCGCCGAAATGTCGTGCGGCGAGTTGCCTGCGTGCGCCATCCGTGTCGTTTACGACCGGTTTCCGGGCGCATGACCGATAGTCCGCTCCATCCGTTTCTCTACACTGCTTCACACCAACACACGCTTGCCGGGTGTCGCATGCCGCGCGCCGCGCCACCGACATCACGGCGATCCAGAGACAACCGCCTTCGCCCCGACAGTCACGCGCCCCTGCCGCCGCGCCGCTGCTCGGCCAGCCGCGAAGGCCCTTCCAGGAGCGTTCATTGAGTTCATCGCAAGCGCACCCCGCGAAAGCCCGGTCTTCGCGCAAGGCCCTCAAGCTGGACGACGTCACGATCGTCGACCCTGCCGTGCTGAAACGCGCGGTCGGCGCAATGGCGTTCGGAAACGCGATGGAATGGTTCGACTTCGGCGTCTACAGCTATATCGCCGTCACGCTCGGCAAGGTGTTCTTCCCGTCGAGCAGCCCGTCCGCGCAGTTGCTCGCCACGTTCGGCACGTTCGCGGCCGCGTTCCTCGTGCGCCCGCTCGGCGGCATGGTGTTCGGCCCGCTCGGCGACCGCATCGGCCGCCAGCGCGTGCTCGCCGCGACGATGATCATGATGGCCGTCGGCACCTTCGCGATCGGCATGATCCCGAGCTACGCGTCGATCGGCATCATGGCGCCGGTCCTGCTGCTCGTCGCCCGCCTCGTGCAGGGCTTCTCCACCGGCGGCGAATACGGCGGCGCAGCCACCTTCATCGCCGAGTTCTCGACCGACAGGCGCCGCGGCTTCATGGGCAGCTTCCTCGAGTTCGGCACGCTGATCGGCTACACGCTCGGCGCGGCCACCGTCGCGATCCTGACGGCCACGCTGTCGCAGGAAGCGCTGCTGTCGTGGGGCTGGCGCGTGCCGTTCTTCATCGCCGGGCCGCTCGGTCTCGTCGGCCTGTACGTGCGGCTCAAGCTGGAAGAGACGCCCGCGTTCAAGAGGGAAGCCGACGCGCGCGAAGCCGACGAACGGGCGCGGCCGAAACAGTCGTTCGGCGCGCTGCTCGTCGAGCAGTGGAAGCCGCTGCTGCAGTGCGTCGGCCTCGTGCTGATCTTCAACGTGACCGACTACATGGCGCTGTCGTACCTGCCGAACTATCTGTCGGCGACGTTGCACTTCAACGAGACGCACGGCCTTTTCATGGTGCTGCTCGTGATGGTGCTGATGATGCCGATGACGCTCTACGCGGGCCATCTGTCGGACAAGCTCGGCCGCAAGCCGGTGATGATGTTCGGCTGTGTCGGCCTGCTCGTGCTGTCGGTGCCGGCGCTGCTGCCGATCCGCACCGGCGGGATGCTGCCGGTGTTCGGCGGGATGCTGATCTACGGCACGCTGCTGTCGACCTTCACCGGCGTGATGCCGTCGGCGCTGCCGGCGCTGTTCCCGACGCGCATCCGCTACGGCGCGCTCGCGATCGGCTTCAACGTGTCGGTGTCGCTGTTCGGCGGCACGACGCCGCTCGTCACCGCATGGCTCGTCGATCGCACCGGCGACCTGATGATGCCGGCCTACTACCTGATGGGCGCGTCGTTCATCGGCATCGTGTCGGTGCTCGCGCTGCGCGAGAGCGCACGGCGGCCGCTGCCGGGTTCCGCGCCGTGCGTATCGAGCCGCGCGGAAGCGCAGGACCTGATTCGCCGTGGCGCCGACGACGGCCGCGTGCGCGAGCGCAAACTCACGCCGATCGGCGAACGCGCGTAACGCAGGCCGTTGTGCCGCCGCGCGATGCCGCGCGGCACTCCGCCGCCGGCGTCGCGCGCCTGACGGTCAGCCCGCCGCGAGCTGCTGCTCGTCCAGCCAGTCGAGCAGCGTGCGCGTGACGAATGCCGGATTCTCCAGGTTCGAAATATGGCCGGCGTCCGGCACCAGCACATGCCGGCAGCCGATCACGCTCGCCATCTTCAAGGTTTCCGACGGCGGGCGCGCCATGTCGCCGGCGCCGCACATCAGCAGCGTACGTTCGGCGTCCAGTTCCGCGAGCGACGCCAGCGTATCCGGCCGCCCGAAGATCAGCCGGCCGAGCGGAACGATCGATTCCCGCAGCCGGTCGGCCGGCAGGCTCGCGAGCGCCGCGCGAAACGCGCTCGGCACCGGGTCGGCCAGGTTGACGTCCGGCCGGAAGAACAGCGGCACGATCGCATCGAGCAGCGGCGGCACGATGGTGCCTGCGGCGGCGATCGCATCGAGCATTCCGAAGTAGCGCAGCCGCGTCGCATCGGGTTCGGCCTCGAGCGACGCATCCATCAGCACCAGCGAGCGCACGCGCTGCGGTTCGCGCAATGCGAGCCGCGCGCCCCACATCCCGCCGACGCTGAGGCCGACGACCGCGCACTGCTCGATCTCGAGCGCGTCGAGCAACGCGCTCGCCTGCGCGGCGAGATCGTCGAGCGTATGCGTGCAGTCGGGCAGCGGGCCCGACGCGCCATGGCCCCACAGGTCCGGCACGATCACGCGATAGCGGCTCGACAGTGCGTCGATCTGCGGCGCCCACATCGCCGAATCCCACAGATAGCTGTGGCCGAGCAGCACCGGAAAGCCGGTGCCGTGATCCTGGTAGTGGAGCGTGCTGCGTCGAAGGGTCAGTGCGGGCATCCCGCCTCCGGTTCGTGGATGTCTTGACGATGGATGGCGGCCCGCCAGCGGGTGCCGTGTTCAGCGGCGTATTGCGACGCGCGCGAAGCTGCGAATCATCGCACAGGTTGCAGCGATTTGCCAATGACGACGCAGGCTTCAAATGGCGACGAGTTGCCGCGCAGCGGATGCGGTCCGCCATCCCGGAGGGCGACGACGCGTCGGACGAAGCCGACGGTGTGAAGGCACGACAGGATTAGTCGGGCAATCGGATCACAGTCACGCCGGCTGGCGGCGCCCGCGGACGCTGCCAGCCGGCACCGCTTCGCGCCGCGACGGGCAACGCATGCGGTCAGAACACCGCGTGCCCGCTGATCAGGCTCGGCAGCCAGGTGGAGAAGAACGGCATGTACGTGACGATGTTGATCGCACTGAAGATCGCGAGGTAGTACGGCCACGCCATCTTCGTCGTCTCGCCGATCGACACGTTGCCGATCGCGCAGCCGACGAACTGCACGGAGCCGATCGGCGGATGCACGAGACCGAGCGAGCAGTTCAACAACAGCATGATCCCGAACTGCACCGGCCCGACGCCGCATGCCATCGCGATCGGCAGGAACAGCGGCGTCGTGATCAGGATGTGCGCGGCCATGTCGACGAACGTGCCGAGGAACACCTGGATGATGTTGATGTACAGCAGCATCAGCCACGGCGCGGCGGTCGACTGCTTCAGCAGCCCCTCGATCGCATCGGGAATCTCCAGGTACGACATCTGGAAGCGCAGCATGTTGGACACCGCGATCAGCAGCAGCACGACGCCCGTCGTACGCGCGGCATGCGACAGCGCGCGGCGCAGCTTGTCGACGGTCAGCGTGCGGTACACGATCGCGGTCAGCACGAGCGAATACACGACGGCGATCGCTGCAGCCTCGGTCGCGGTCGCAATCCCCTTCGCGACGCACACGAGGATGATCGCGATGACCATCAGGCCCGGCACCGCGCCGACGAAGCTGCGCAGCACCGCATACCAGCCGGGAAACGACGGCAGCGCGGACGAACCGTCGTCGCGGCGCGGATAGCCGTGACGCACGGCCTGCCAGTACGCGGCCGCGAGCACGAAACCCATCACCCAAAGCACCGGCAGCAGGCCGGAGAACAGCAGGTCGCCGATCGACACGCCGCTCACCTGCTGGCCGTGCAGCATTCCGGTGATCCCCTGCGCGGCGAACGCGTAGATGATCATGTTGGTCGACGTCGGCATCAGCGCGCCGGCGAGCGACGCGTGCGTCGTCACGTTGACCGCATACGCGGCGCTGTAGCCTTCGCGCTTCATCAGCGGAATCACGACGCCGCCCATCGCCGACGTATCGGCGGTCGGCGAGCCCGACACGCCGCCGAACAGCGTGCACGCGACGACGTTGGCCATCCCGAGGCCGCCGCGGAAATGGCCGACGGTCGCCTGCGCGAAGCGCAGGATCCGATCGGCGATGCCGCCATGCAGCATCAGCTCGCCGGAGAAGATGAAGAACGGCACCGCGAGAAACGAGAACGCGTTCATTCCCGAGATCATCGACTGCATCGCGGTCGCGATCGGCAGCCCTTCGACCATGTAGGTCAGCACGCATGCAAGCCCGAGCCCGAACGACACGGGTACGCCGAGCGCGAGGAATATCAGAAAACTGACGGACAAGATCGCGAGTTCCATGGCGTTATTGTTCCGACGAAGAACGACGAAGCGCGAGCAGATGCTCGAGCGAGAAGAGGATGATGGCAATCGCCGCGGGAATCGTGATCAGGTAGCGCACGCCTTCGGGCAGCCCGATGATCGGAATGCGGTCGCCCATCGTCTCGGCGGCCATGGTGCCGCAGCCGACCATGATCGCGATCGCGAACGCGATCAGGCTCAGGTGCTGAATCGCGATCACGGCCATCCGCGGGCCCGCGGACAGCCGCCGCACGAACGAGTCGAGGCCGATGTGGCCACCGTCTCGCACCTTCATCGCCGCGCCGAACATCGCGATCACGATCACCAGCAGCAGCGCGATCGGCTCGACGAAATCAGGCGCGTTCTCGAACACGTAGCGCATCACGACCGCGTAGAACACCAGCACCGTGAGCGCCGCGAGACTCAGCGACGCGATCACCGCCAGCGCGCGGTACAGCACGTCGTTCGCGCAGCGCAGCAGCGGCGCGGCCGCGCGCGGCCGGCACGGCGCCGCGCCGTCGGCGGCGGCTGCGTCCGGCGAGCCCACGGCCGCGGCGCCATTCAGGGAAGTGCGTCGGGTCACTTGGTCGCCTCGATCTCGTCGACGATCTGCTTCATCTGCGGCGTCTTCTCGTACTTCGCCCACAGCGGCTGCATCGCCTTCACGAACGCGGCGCGGTCGATCTGCGCGGCCGGCAGGATCTTCGCGCCGCCCTTCGTGACCGTCTGCTGCGCGGACGCCTCGCGTGCGGTCCACAGCTTCTGGTAGTACGGCACCGAATCGGCCGCGGCCTTCCGGATCGCCGCCTGCTCCTGCGGCGACAGCGTGTCCCAGATCTTCTTCGAGAACACCAGCACTTCGGGCGTCATCGCGTGCTGCGTCTCCGAGTAGTCGGGCGCCACCTCGAAGTGCTTGGTTTCCTCGTACGACGGCAGGTTGTTTTCCGCCGCGTCGACGAGGCCCGTCTTCAGGCCCGTGTACACCTCGGCGAACGGCATCGGCGTCGGCGTGCCGCCCATCGCCTTGATCTCGTCGACCATCAGGTCGGACGGTTGCACGCGCACCTTCAGCCCCTTCATGTCGGCCGGCGTGCGCACCGGGCGCTTCGCGTAGATCGAGCGCGCGCCGCTCTCGTAGAACGTCAGCGCGATCATCCCCTTCGCCGCGAATGCGTCGAGGATCTTCTGGCCGGCCGGGCCGTACATCGCCTTGCGGAAGTGATCGATGTCGCGGAACAGGAACGGAAACGACGGAATCAGCGACTCGGGCACGATCTCGTTGAACGACGCGCCGTTCACGCGCGCCATGTCGATCGCGCCGATCCGCACCTGGTCGACCGTGTCCTTTTCCGAACCGAGCGCGCTGTTGCCGAATACCTTGATGGAATCCTTGCCGCCCGTGAGCTTCGACAGCTCGTCGCCCATGAACTTGACCGCCATGTTGGTCGGGAAGCTGTCGCCGTGCACGTCCGCCGAGCGGAACACGCGCGCGTGCGCGGACACCGCGAAGCCGGCCAGCAGCGCGACGGCCAGGGCGGTACGGGAGCGGGTGAATCGGTGCTTCATCGTCAGTCTCCTTGATGGTTGCTCGTTGTTCGGCGGCGATTCCGGCGGGTTCCGCACGCGTCGAGGCAGCGTCTGCGCTGGGCCGCAGTCATACGTTGTATGACGTGTTGACCGGAATGTACGTCGGTTAATCGTTTAACTCACTCGGTGCATACCCCTAGACACGCTTCTGTCACGGGTTTCAGCCGGTCTCAGCGGGAAACCCTTCTCTTTCTTTGATCTATATCGCGAAACGTTTTCCGGAAACGGCGCGGCCCGCGAATCCGATCGACCGTTGCGGTGCTTTCCTGCCATCGGGCGGTGTAATTCGGCTCGACATCACTTGTTGTAGGATGACCGATCACATAACAACGACGCACCGCGCCGTCATGAACCCGCGCCGGCCGCACATAGTCGCGTGCGACCGCGCGAGGCGGAGCCAGGCGCACCGGTCCGCCGGAGGTCTTCCGCCGCTTCAGTGTTCATGCGGTGACGCGGGCCGCTGCTTCCATCGTGCGCATTTGCGCACCCTGCCTGCACGCGGTCCGCCACCTGCTTACGTGCTTGTCGCGGCGGGCACGGACAATGCGCGCCAGCCGCGACAGCCAAACGCGAAAGGAGGTGCGTGATGCAGACGAACGAGCCGCAAGAACGACAGCATCCGGATTCGCCGTTGAACCCGGGCGACGAAGGGCCACCCGATGCGCCGGGCGTCGGCGAGGATGTGTGCGGCGTGTGCCGCGGAACCGGGATGGTCGAAGGACAGCCGTGTACGGTGTGCGGCGGGACGGGAAAGGTGTTGCAGGGAATCGGCGGCGGATAGAAGTCAGCCGGCACGAGCCCGGTTCGGTGGCATCCGGCACGCGGCATCCGGACGGAAGCGAGTCGCATGCGCGTCGCTTCGGGGCTGGATCTGATCGCTACGTGGTATTCGCCGCGCCGACTAACAGAATGCGTTCAGCGACCGGCGCGTCGGTCTCGCAAAAATGCGTTCAGCTCGTTGCCCGCGTGCTCGATATGACGCTTGAGCAGCGATGCCGCCGCGCGCGTATCGCCCTTGCGGCACAACGCGACCAGTTCCGCATGTTCGGATTCGGCCACGTCGCGCGCGGCTTCGGACAGCGACAGCTGCACGCGCGTGTAGCGGTCGGTCTGCTGCAGCAGCGATGCGACGATCGCCGACGTCTTCGGCTGCTCGGCGCGGGACAGCAGCAGATGATGCAGTTCCGTGTTCAGTTCGCCCCAACGCCCGGATTGGCTCGCATGCAGCACGGCGCTGTATTCGTCGAGGATCGCGTCGAGCCGTGCAAAATCGTCGGCGGTCAGCCTGGGGATGGATTTTTTCAGCAGCACGGGTTCGAGCAGCGCGCGCAGCTCGAACAACTCGGTGATGTCTTCCGGCGACAACTCCGATACGATCGCTCCCTTGTGCGGCAGAATTTTCACGAGCCCTTCGCTCTCGAGCTGCACGAGCGCTTCGCGCAACGGGATGCGGCTGATGCCGAGCTCCGTCGCGAGCGCATCCTGACGAAGCTGGTATCCGTCGACGTACTCGCCCGTCAGGATGCGGCGGCGCAATTCATTCGCTGCGGCCTCGGCGCGCGTGGCGTAGACAAGAGCAGGGCGTTTCTCGTTCATGTAGCGGTTCGGACGGGGGATGGCGGTCGAGCTGGCGCCGGCGCGGCGGCGGGGATTGGATATTTTCTACAATATTAGCAGACGGAGTTGGCGCGAGCGGCGATGGGCGTACCTTCGCCACCTTGCCCCGCCATGCGCCGCACGCCGTCAGGTTCGCGCCTGCCGCGCAATACGGGACCCGCTCGGCGCGGGTCCGCTCACACCGAGCGGAATCCCGAATGCAACAGAACGGGATTTCGCTTCGGCCGAATGAAGTCTGCGGCGAAACGCCCACCGCGTGGCTGCGCAGAATACTCGGTGCATTCTCTTACGCATGCTTCGTGACCAGGAGCGTGGCCTGACGGATTACGGCGCCGCGATCGGGAGCGCCGACCGTCGTTTTCTCATTCGCCGGCAATCCGAAACCCACCACAAGAAAGCCACCGTTGCGGGTGGCTTCCTTGCATGTGATCAGGCCTCGGCTACCCGCTTCACGCCCCCATCCGCCCCCTCGCCTCCGCATCGACCTCGCGCAACGACTTCCCACGCGTCTCCTTCGCCAGCCCGACGCACACGATCGAAATCCCCGCTGCCGCAACCAGATAAAGCGCGATCGGCGTCGACGAGTGATACCGCTCGAGCAACGACAGCCCGATCAGCGGCGCGAGCGATCCGGCCATCAGCGGCGCGACCTGATAACACAGCGACAGCGCCGTATACCGCACGTTGGTCGGGAACATCTCCGTCATCAGCGCCGAATACGGCGAGTACGTCATCGATTCGATGAACAGCCCGAGCACGATCGCAGCCATGATGATCCAGTCGTTGCCGGTATCCATCATCGGGAACGCGACGAAACCCCATCCGGCGGTCAACACGGCGCCGGTCAGATACACAGGCTTGCGGCCGACGAAATCCGACATCAGTCCCATCAGCGGAATGAAGAAGAAATGGATCGCATTCGCCGCGAACATCAGCTTCAGAATCCGCGTGGTATCGAAGCCGACCACCAGCTTCAGATACGTCAACGAGAACGTGACGACCATGTAGTACAGGATGTTTTCGGCGAACCGCGCGCCGATGCCGATCAGCACCTGACGCCAGTGATGCTTCAGCACGTGCATCACGCCGAGCTGTTTTTCCTGCTTCTGTTCGCGGCGCGCCTGCGCTTCCTTGAAAATCGGCGCGTCGTCGACCTTGCGGCGGATCCAGAACCCGATCAGCACGACCACCGCCGAGAACCAGAACGCCGCGCGCCAGCCCCATGCGAGGAAGTCGGCCTCGGACAGCGAACTCGACAGCACCAGCAGGATGATCGTCGCGACGAGGTTGCCGGCCGGCACGCCGGCCTGCGGCCAGCTCGCCCAGTAACCGCGTCGGTTGTCCGGGCTGTGTTCGCTGACCAGCAGGATCGCGCCGCCCCATTCGCCACCGAACGCGAAACCCTGGATCAGCCGTAACGACACGAGCAGCACCGGCGCCCAGTAGCCGATCGCGTCGAAGGTCGGCAGGCAGCCCATCAGGAACGTCGTGATGCCGACCACGATCAGGCTTACTTGCAGCAGATATTTGCGGCCGAACTTGTCGCCGTAGTAGCCGAACACCAGCCCGCCGATCGGCCGCGCGGCGAACCCGACCGCGTACAGTGCGAACGCGGCGAGCAGCCCGTCGATCGGGTTGCCGGTCTTCTTGAAGAAATGCGTGCCGAACACCAGCGCCGACGCGGTGCCATACAGAAAGAACTCGTACCACTCCGCAACCGAGCCGACCATCGACGCCGCGACGACCCGCTTCAACTCCCGTCTCGACGCCGTGTCCTGCGTGGCCGCTGCACTACCGGGCGAGACCGCTTCGCCTGCCTGACTTGTCATCTTCGAATCTCCTCTCGTTGTGTTCCATTTCCGTTGACGGACCGTTGCGCGAGTAAGCGCGACGAAAGACTTTATACAATATTCAATACACGATCCACGAGAATCTCAAAAATACCTTCGTCGGAAAAGCGACGCGGCGGGCGGTGTCGGCCGGCCGGTACGGCGGGCTTGCTCGACGTCTTTTGATCTGACGGATGTACCGCTCAGGCAGGATTGCGTAGCGCGGCCGCCTACTGCTGGACGCGGGCCGGAGCCGAAAGGCGGCCGCACGCGCATCGCCATGCTTTCCCGAAGAATCGTTCGTTCCCGCCTCGAACGCCGCTGCGGCGCGCCCGACGCCCTCCCCGACGCCCCGAACGACGCCCGTCGTCACGCCCTTTTAATTTTATATTGTATAAAATATTCGAACTGGCTAGAATGCAGTCGTCGATTGGCTGACTCTCGGGCGAAACCGGAGGCAACGTTTCGGCACCGACGCAAACAAGAGGAAGGCCGGCCGCCGTCCGGATCGCATGAAGCACGAACGAGACGGCAAACGCGCACGCACCCACGTTGCCAGCAATGGCAGTTGACCCTATCTGAATGAGGAAACGAGATGAGCGACAACATTTTTACCGGCACCATTCCAGCCCTGATGACGCCGTGCACCGCCGACCGTCAGCCGGATTTCGACGCGCTGGTGAAGAAGGGCAAGGAACTGGTCGCACTGGGCATGCGCGCGGTGGTGTATTGCGGTTCGATGGGTGACTGGCCGCTGCTGACCGAAGCACAGCGCCAGGAAGGTGTCGCGCGCCTGGTCGAAGCCGGCGTGCCGACGATCGTCGGCACGGGCGCCGTGAACTCAAAGGAAGCCGTGTCGCACGCGGCACACGCGGCGAAAGTCGGCGCGCACGGCCTGATGGTGATCCCGCGCGTACTGTCGCGCGGCGCATCGCCGGCCGCGCAAAAGGCGCATTTCTCCGCAATCCTGAACGCCGCGCCGAACCTGCCGGCCGTGATCTACAACAGCCCGTACTACGGCTTCGCGACTCGCGCCGACCTGTTCTTCGAACTGCGTCGCCAGCACCCGAATCTGATCGGCTTCAAGGAATTCGGCGGCGCGGCCGACATGCGCTACGCGGCCGAGAACATCACGTCGCAGGACGACAGCGTCACGCTGATGGCCGGCGTCGACACGCAAGTGTTCCATGGCTTCGTGAATTGCGGCGCGGCGGGCGCGATCACCGGCATCGGCAACGCGCTGCCGCGCGAAGTGCTGCAACTGGTCGATCTTTGCAAGAAGGCCGCGCAAGGCGATGCAGTGGCGCGCGTGCGTGCGAAGGAGCTGGAAGCGGCGCTGGCCGTACTGTCGTCGTTCGACGAAGGCTGCGACCTGGTGCTGTTCTACAAGCACCTGATGGTGCTGAACGGTGACAAGGAATACACGCTGCACTTCAACGAAACAGACGTGCTCAGCGACGCGCAGCGCAACTACGCGGAAGCGCAGTACACGCTGTTCCGCAACTGGTACGCGAACTGGTCGAAGACGATCGCGTAAACGATAACGCGCGATGCTGCGGCGAAACTGTCGCATGCTGGAAACGGGAAGCCACGGATCGTTCCGTGGCTTTTTTCTTTCGCGCGCGATGCGATCGCCATCGCCTCGACGCAAACGCGCGCCCTGCTTCATCCCGCGTTCCGCGCCTCGATCCCGTCGATCTTCGCGAGCAGCGCATGGCCGAGCGTCGTCACGTGGCGCGGCATGCCGGGGATCGCCAGCAACGCTTCGATCCGCTCGCGCCAGTAACTCGGGCGGCTCACGCGCATCGCGCACGGCATCGCCGCCGAACCGGCTTGCGCATCGCTTTCCAGCAGCGCGACCATTTTCTCGATATGAGAAAGCTCGCGCTCCACATAGTCTCTCGTCAGCATGTGATGGCCACCCCGCAATACCGCACCCGGCCTGTCGTCATCGGCGCCGCCGCATGGGCTTTTCGCTCGACGCGTCGTATCCGCTTCCCGTCACGTTACGCGCGTCGTGTGTCAGAAAAGCGCCGGCACGCTGGACGGTTTTGTTCATATCGTCAGACCATTGTCGCTCGGCCGCATCCCCACGCTGTCGCGATCGCGATCCCGCATGCCCCGCTCCCGCTCATTCGTCGCGCCGGTTCCGCATCCGCGCGAACGCGTCGCGCAAATCCGCGCAGAACGCGTCGCCGATCATCGACAACGGCTGCGACGCGGACGTCACCAGATAGAAATGATCGGGCACGGCCGGCTCGAACCGCTTGACGGCCACGCGATGCCGCGCATAAGCCGCGGTCACCGGATCGATCAGCGCGACGCCCGCGCCGTTCGCGACGAACGCGACGATCGTCTGCGACAGCTGCGCCTCGATCGACAGCACGCGCGACACGCCGGCCTCGACGAACACGCGATCGATCGCGCTGCGCGCCTCGAAGCTCGGCGGGAACGAGATGAACGACTCGTCGCGCAGATCGGCCGGCTGCACCACGCGCTTGCGCGCGAGCCGGTGCCCGCGCGGCACGATGCAGCACATCGCGCTTTCCGTGAGCCGCTCGCCGCGCACCGCCGGATGCGGGACAGGCTCCGCGATCAATCCGACGTCGCACTGCCCGGACGCGACCTTGTCGACGACCGTGGACGCACTGTGCGCGAGCAGCGTGATGTCGACGCCCGGATGCGCGGCCGAGAAGCGCGTGACGAGCTCGGGCAGCAGGTCGAGCGCGACGGCCGGCGATCCGGCCACCCGCAGCGTGCCGCGCCGCATCGCGCGAATCTGCTCGGCGGCCTGCGCGACGCGATCGAGCCCGACGAACGCGCGCTCGACCTCTTCGTACAGCACGCGCGCCTGCGCGGTCGGCGTGAAGCGCCCCTGCTGGCGCTCGAACAGCACGAAGCCGACGCGCTCCTCGAGATCGGCGATCAGCCGGCTCACGGCCGGCTGCGAGATATGCAAATCGCGCGCCGCGCGCGTGACGGTATGACGCTGCATCACCGCGCGGAACGCTTCGATCTGGCGGATCCTCAGAGAAGGCGTGGTCATAACACTGGATTATGGGACATTGATCAAGCTGTATTGGACAGTCTATTTTGCCTGCCCGAACATCGATTCAGCAATGTCAAACACGCAAGGAACCGCGCCGCCATGCCCCATAACATGCACGCCTCGACACGATACCCGCGGAGCCGCACATGACCGTGCGCGGCTTCGACGTCGTCGTGGCCGGCGGCGGACTCGTCGGCATGGCGCTCGCGTGGGGCATCGCGCGCGCCGGCAAGCGCGTCGCCGTGTGCGACGGCGACGACATCGCGTTTCGCGCGGCACGCGGCAACTTCGGGCTCGTGTGGGTGCAGGGCAAGGGCGGACGCTGCCTGCCGTACGCGCGCTGGTCGCGCGAATCGTCCGAGCGCTGGAACGCGTTCGCCGCGCAGCTGCAACGCGAGACCGGCGTGAACTGCGGCTTCGAGCGCCCAGGCGGAATCGAACTGTTCGAGCACGGCGATGAGCTTGCGAGCGCGACCGCGCTGCTCGACTCGCTGCATCGGCAGGACGCGGCGCTGTCGTACGAAGTGCTCGACGCAGCCGCGCTGCGCAAACGGATCCCGGCCGCGTCGCCGGCGCTCGCCGGCGCGCTGTGGTCGCCGAACGACGGTCACGCGAATCCGCTCTACACGCTGCGCGCGTTGTTACAGGCGTTCGTGCAACACGGCGGCGTCTATCTGCCGCGCAACGCGGTCAGCGAGATCCGTCCGCGTGCCGGCCGCTTCGAGATCGACACGCGCGAAGGCCTGCTCGAAGCCGGGCGCGTCGTGCTTGCCGCCGGTCTCGACAATGCGCGGCTCGCGCCGATGGTCGACATGCATGCGCCGATCTCGCCGCTGCGCGGTCAGATCATGGTCACGGAACGGCTTGCGCCGTTTCTCGACTACCCGACGCTGGTCGTGCGCCAGACGCCGGAAGGCTCGGTGCTGCTCGGCGACTCGGCGGAAGACGCCGGCTTCGACGACGGCCAGACACGTCCTGCGATGGTCGACATCGCGCGCCGTGCACGCACCGCGTTCCCGGCGCTCGCCCATGCGCGCATCGTCCGCGCATGGGGCGCGCTGCGCATCATGACGCCCGACGGGCTGCCCGTGTACGAAGCGTCGACCACGCATCCCGGCGCGTTCCTCGCGATCTGCCACAGCGGCGTGACGCTCGCGGCCGCACACGCCGATCTCGTCGCACCGTGGATCGCGGGCGACGCCGCACCGGCCGGCCTGTCCGCCTTCAACACCGCGCGCTTCGCCGCGCCCACGGATATCCGGCATGTTTGAATCCATCGTCTCCGCCGCCGCGACGTGCGAGCGCGTGCGCATCCATATCGACGGCACGCCGCACGACGTGCCCGCGCATTACAGCGTCGCCGCCGCGCTACTCGCGACCGGCACCCTCGCGTGCCGTTCCAGCGCAGTCAGCGGCGCACCACGCGGCCCGTTCTGCATGATGGGCGTGTGCTTCGATTGTCTCGTCGACGTCGACGGCGTGCCGAACGTGCAGGGCTGCATGACGCCCGTGCGCGACGGGATGCAGGTGCGTGCGATGCACGGCAGCGCGAGGCTCGCATGACGCACGGCCAGTTCGATTTGCTGATCGTCGGTGCCGGACCGGCCGGAATGGCGGCGGCCGCGGCCGCGCGCAACGCTGGCCTGTCGGTCGTCGTCGCCGACGAAGGCACGGCGCCCGGCGGTCAGATCTATCGCAACGTCGCGGCCGCGCCCGCCGATCTCGCGCGCTGGCTGGGCTCCGATTACACGGCCGGCCGCCCGCTCGTCGACGGCCTGCTCGCGAGCGGTGCGCACTATCTGCCGCGCAGCACGGTATGGCAGATCGCGTTCGAACCGGCGCCGGTCGCGATGCTCACGCAAAGCGGCCCGTCGGGCGGCACGCTCGAAATCGGCGCGCGCGCGGTGCTGATCGCGACCGGCGCGCAGGAGCGGCCGTGGCCGGTGCGCGGCTGGACGCTGCCGGGCGTGATGGGCGTCGGCGCCGCGCAGACGCTGCTGAAATCGTGCGGCCTCGCGCCGTCTGCCGACGCCGTGCTCGCGGGCAGCGGCCCGCTACTGTGGCTGTTCGCCGCGCAACTGCTGAATGCGGGCCGGCGCGTGCGCGCACTGGTCGACACGACGCCGCGCGACGCATGGCGCCGCGCGCTCCCGCATGCGCTGCACGCGCTGCGCGGCGCCGACTATCTGCTCAAGGGCTCGCGCATGCTGCGCGCGGTGCGTGACGCGCGCATTCCCGTCTATCGCGGCGCCACCGACGTGCGCATCGACGGCGACGGCCGCGCGCAATGCATCCGCTTTCGCGCCGCGGACGGCATCGCACAATCGCTCGATACGTCGCTCGTGCTGTTGCACCAGGGCGTGATCCCGTCGACGCAGCTCGCGCGCGCGCTCGGCTGCGCGCATGAATGGGATGAACGCGCGGCATGCTGGCGGCCGCGAACCGACGCGCGCGGCCGAAGCAGCGTCGCGCAGGTATGGATCGCAGGCGATGGCGCGGGCATCGGCGGCGCGCAGGCCGCGGCCCTCGCCGGCGAAGTCGCGGCGCTCGACATCGCGGCCGCGCTCGGCGCGCTCGACCGCCGACAGCAGGCTGAACGCGAACGGCCGGTGCTTCGTGCGTTGCGCCGTCATCTCGCGGTACGTCCGCTGCTCGATGCGCTGTACACGCCGCCCGTCGCGCTGCGCCGCCCCGACGGCGACACGATCGTCTGCCGCTGCGAGGAGATCACGGCCGGCGAGATCCGTGCGCTCGCGGCGCTCGGCTGCCAGGGGCCGAACCAGATGAAGGCGTTCACGCGCTGCGGGATGGGCCCGTGCCAGGGGCGCTGGTGCGGCACGACGGTCGGCGAGCTGATCGCCGACGTACAGCAGCGCGACGTCGGCGATGTGGGCCACTACCGGATCCGCGCGCCGATCAAGCCCGTGACCGTCGGCGAGATGGCCGACGCACTCGAATTGTCGAACGATTTCCGGCGCGGCGAATTCCCGAGCTGAAGCGCGGCCCGCGCATGTACCAAGCTTCCCCACACGAACGGAGCCTGACCATGAAGAACAAGACGCGCATCACGATCCTGCTTTCCGCGGCCGCGATGGCCTTCGCGACGCTGGCGTCGGCGAAGGAATGGACGACGATCCGCATCGGCGTCGATCCGACCTACCCGCCGTTCGAATCGACCGCCACCGACGGCAGCGTGCAGGGTTTCGACATCGATCTCGGCAATGCGCTGTGCGCGAAGCTCAACGCGAAATGCGTGTGGGTGTCGAGCAGCTTCGACGGGCTGATCCCCGGTCTGCAGGCGCGCAAGTTCGACGTGATCCTGTCGTCGATGGCCGCGACCGAACAGCGCCGCCAGCAAATCGACTTCACCGACCGCCTGTACCGCAACCAGACGCGCCTGATCGCACGCACCGGCTCGGGGCTGCTGCCTGAAGCGGCGAAGCTTGCCGGCAAGCGCATCGCGGTCGAACAGGGAACGATCCAGGAAACCTATGCGCGCGACAAGTGGGCGGCGGCGAAGGTCGAAGTCGTGCCGTATCCGAGCTACGACCAGGCGTATGCAGACCTCGTGACGGGGCGCGTCGACGGCGTGCTGATGGACGCGGTGCAGGGCCAGCTCGGCTTCCTCGCGACGCCGCGCGGCAAGGGCTTCTCGTTCGCGGGCGGCGTCGTGTTCGATCCGAAGATCATGGGCAACGGCGACGCGGCCGGCGTGCGCAAGGCCGATACCGACCTGCGCGACGCGCTGAACCGCGCGATCGCGCAGATCCGCAGCGACGGCACGTACAACAAGATCCAGGCGAAGTATTTCGACTTCGACATGTACGGGAATTGACGGCCGGCGTCGGGCATCGCGACGCGTGCGCCGCCGGTTCGCCGCACGCGCTCGAAGCGGTGCCGCATGAGCGGTCTTCAGGGTCGCGGCCGGCACGAACGACGCTATAATCGCCGCTTTCGGTTTGGTCGTTGCCATGAAGCCGCTGGCCGTTCCCTCCCTCGCGAACATCGCGTCGCGCCTTCGCCTGAAGCAGTTGAAGCTGCTGATCGCGCTCGAAAACCACGGTTCGCTGCACAAGGCCGCCGAAGAAATCGCGATCTCGCAACCCGGTGCGACCAAGGTGCTGCGCGAGATCGAGGACATCCTCGGCATGCCGCTGTTCGAGCGGCAACCGAAGGGCCTCGTCGCGAACGACCTCGGCCGTTGCGTCACGCGCTATGCGCGCCTCATCTACAGCGATCTCGAACATCTGCATACCGAAGTGCTCGCGATCACGCAGGGGCATGGCGGCCATCTCGCCGTCGGCGTGATCATGGGCGCGGTGCCGCTGCTTACGCGCGCACTGACCGATCTGCGCCGGCGCCAGCCGCACCTGTCGGTCGAGATCGTCGAAGGCACGAGCGCGAGCCTGCTCGCATTGATCGACGACGGCCGCATCGATCTCGCAATCTGCCGCAACGGCAACGGCCGGCGCCCGGAAGCGTACGACTACGTGCCGCTGAAATCCGAACCGCTCGCGGTCGTGACCGCACGCACGCATGCGCTGGCCGCGCGCGACACGCTGACGCTGCGCGATCTCGCCGACGCCGAATGGGTCGCGTATCCGGTCAACACGCCGATGCGGCTCGCGCTCGAGCGCGCGCTCGCGGATGCCGGGATCGACGTGCCGCGCTATCCGATCGAAACGGCGTCGACGTTCGCGACGCTGACGCTGCTGCAGGAAAACCCGGAACTCGTCGCGATCATTCCGCGCGAAGTCGCGCAATTCGGCGAACGCTTCGGTCTCGTTGCGTGCCTGCCGGTCGCGATTCCCGCGCTCGACGAGCCGTTCGGCGTGGTGGCCCGCGCGTTCGCGCACCTGACGCCCGGCGCGCGGATGCTCGTCGAGACGCTGCAGAGTCCGCAGTTCGTTACCTGATCGGCGAAAACACGGCCGGACGCAGCAGCTTCGACTCCATCTTCTCGAGCATCGGGAACGCCTTCGGCACGAACTTCTCGAGCCAGTCCGGATCCTCGTACAGCGCGGTGCGACGCTTGATGCGGTCGTCGAGGCTCTCGTACGCCCAGATGTGCACGACCTGGTTCAGTTCGCCTATTTCCGTGTACCACCAGCCGACCAGCGTCGCGTAGCGGGAGATCACCGGCAGGCCTTCCTTCTCGAAGTGCCGCAAATATTCGTTCATCTTGCCGATCTGGACCGTGTAGGTCCGCATTTCGTAATACATGAGTGCTCCTGGTTGGATCGAAACGGGAATGACGCGTGTCGTGCGCTCAGATCTCGCCTGCGTATGCGGCGCGAATGATCGCTTCGACATCGCCCGCGGTGGTCAAGCGCGGATTGACGAGCACGTTGCCGCTGCGCATCGAGTCGGCAACCATCTGCGGCAGGTGCGCGAGATCGACGCCGAGTTCGCGGATGTTCGACGGAATCGCGAGCGCGCGATTGAGCTCGACGATCTGCGTGACCAGCGCGCGCGCGGCCTCGTCCGCATCGCGGCCGCTCACGTCGCCGCCGAGCGCCTCGGCGATGTCGCGATACAGCGCCGGGCATGCCGGGCGGTTGAAGTCGATCACGTACGGCAGCAGCGCCGCATTCGCGATGCCGTGCGCGATGTTGAACACACCGCCCATCGTGTGCGAGATCGCATGCACGTTGCCGAGCTTCGACTGCGAGAATGCGACGCCCGCGAGGAACGACCCGAGCAGCATGTCTTCACGCGCGGCGAGATCCGACCCGACGTAGAACGCGTTGCGCAGGCTGCGGCCGATCAGCCGGATCGCGCCGAGCGCGAGCGACTGGCTCACCGGGTTCGCCTGCTTCGACACGTACGATTCGATCGCATGGGTCAGCGCGTCCATGCCGGTGGCGGCCGTGATCGGAGCGGGCAGCTTCAGCGTGAGCTCCGCATCGAGGATCGCGAGCTTCGGGAAAATCTTGTGGCTGACGATCACGGTCTTGAACAGCGTTTCCTTGTTCGTGAACACCGTCGACGCCGTGCATTCGCTGCCTGTGCCGGACGTGGTCGGGATCGCGAACATCGGCAGCGGTTCGTCCGGGATCTTGTTGTAGCCCTCGTAGTCGAGGATCGTGCCGCCGTTGGTCGCCATCGCCGCCACGCCCTTCGCGGTATCGATGCTGCTGCCGCCGCCGACGCCGATCACCGCGGTGCAGCGGTGC
This sequence comes from Burkholderia latens, assembly GCF_902499045.1. Lineage (GTDB taxonomy): Bacteria > Pseudomonadota > Gammaproteobacteria > Burkholderiales > Burkholderiaceae > Burkholderia > Burkholderia latens. Next base: position 69,131 of record NZ_CABVPL010000013.1, read on the forward strand.
TCCTTCAGGAACGTCAGCGCTTCGTCGAGCACGGCCGTGCCCGGATTCGCCTCGACGCCCGAAAACGTTGCATACGCAACGTCTGCGTCGCGCAGCGACGCGAAGAAGCCGTCGAGCACGCCGCTCTTGATCAGGCCTTCGTCGGTCACGACCAGCAGCTTGCCGCTGAACAGCGGCTTCAGCAGCTCGCCGGCCTGGCGCGCGAGCCCGTTGCCGAATTTCAGCGTGGTGGGAAAGAAGTATTGGAAGGGGTTCATGGTGCTGTCTCCGTGTGAAGTCTTCGCACCGAACACTACAAGCGGCCGATCGCCGCCGGTAATGAAAAAACCGGATCGCCCGATAACGGCCGCTTATTCCCGGCTCGCGCCGTTCCGTCTGGTTATCAGGCAATCACGAAGCGTCATTAGGCAAGACGCGGCCGCCGCCCTACAGTCGCTGCACGGGACGAGCCATCGCCCCGCAACCATAACGACGGAGACAACCATGCCCCCCTCGCACGCTTCCGCGGCCTCGACGGCCGCATCGGCGTCACTCGACGCGGCGGCCCGGCCGACCAACGTCCGCTGGCGCATCTTCCTGCTGATGCTGCTGCTGGTCGCGATCAACTACATCGACCGCGCGTCGCTGTCGGTCGCGATGCCGCTGATCGCACCGGAATTCAACCTGTCGCCCGCGCTCGAAGGACTGATGCTGAGCGCGTTCTTCTGGTCGTACGCGCTGATGCAGATCCCGGTCGGCGTGATGCTCGACCGCTATCACACGCGCGGCATCATCGCGACCGCGACGCTCGCATGGGGCGCGTTCCAGGCGCTCGGCGCGGCATCGCACAACTGGATCCTGCTGATGCTCACGCGCATGGGCCTCGGCTTCTCCGAGTCGCCGGTGTTTCCGGCCGGCGCGAAGCTGATCGGCACGTGGCTCACGCCGCACGAACGCGGCCGCGGCGCGGTGCTGGTGGACGGCGGCGCGCCGCTCGGCAGCGCGCTCGGCGCGATCCTGATCTCCGGGCTGATCGCGTGGTTCGGTTCGTGGCGCATCGCGTTCGTGATCGCCGGCGTCGGCACGATGCTGGTGGGCGTGCTCGTGTGGCGCTATATCCGCAACCATCCGTCCGAGCATCCGGGCGTCAACGCGGCCGAACTCGAGCACATCGCGCGCGCGAATCGTCCGGCGAACGCCGCAGCGGAGCGCGTGCCGCTGCGCGAACTCGTGAAGGACCGCTCGGTGCTCGCGATGTTCGCCGGCTACAGCTGCATCCTCGCGGTGTTCTACGGGCTGCTCACGTGGATGCCGAGCTACCTGCACAAGACCTACGGCTTCAACATCGCGACGACGGGCGGCGCGACCTTCATCATCTTCATGTCGGGCTTCGTCGGCGAGTTGATCGGCGGCACCATCGGCGATCGCTGGAAGGCGTCGGGCGCATCGCCGAACCTCGTGATGCGCACGATGTTCAGCGGCTCGTCGCTGATCGCCGCCGCATGCATCCTCGCGGCCGCCTATATCGCGAACGCGAACGCGGTCGTCCTGCTGCTCAGCATCGCGATGTTCTTCATCCGCTTCTGCGGGATGTACTGGAGCCTGCCGGCGATCGTCGGCGGCCCGGCGCGCGCCGGCGTGCTCGGCGGCACGATGAACTTCTGCGGCAGCATGGTCGGCGTGGTGGTCCCGATCGTGATCGGGCTGATCGTCCAGTGGTCGGGCTCGTACTTCTTCGCACTGCTGTTCTTCGTCGCGATGGCGGTGCTGATCGCGGTGTTCTCCAGCATGATCGACTATCGGCCGCGCGCGCACGGTTGAGTGCACGCTCGAACTGCGCGAGCCATTCGTCGCCGTAGAAGTCCTGCGCGAGGTCGTGTACCCACACGATGTCGACGCGATCGCTGCGCACGCGCTTCAGGCTGCGTTCGATCGAGCGCAGCGTCGCGTCCGCCGAGTAGCCGCTGACGGGCCGGTTCGCGCGGCGTGCGCGAAGAGGCCCGTCTTGTCGACGTAGTCGCGCGTGCTCGCGTCTTCGCTTCGTCGAGCACGATGCGGCCGATCTTCGTGATGATCACGTAATCGTCGCGCGAATGGCCGACGAGCACGTCGCCCACGCGCGACTCGGCCAGCCCAGCCCCATACGACGGCGCGGTGCCGGAGTAGCGGATCCCGCGTGCCCACGCGGCCTCGGCGGTCGCGGCGGCTTCTCCAGCGGGGATGTCGCGGAACATGTTGCCGAGCGGGGCGGCGCCGAAGCCAAGCGTGTTGTTGGCCGGCAGCGTGCCCTCGAGACGCCTGCGTTTCTCCGCGGGTCGCGAAAAAGTGAGCCCAGTCTAGGTTGCATGGTTATGTCTTATCAAGACATAATTGATACTACTTGAGTCCCTCAAGGTCTTATATGCTAGACATCCGCCAGCTTCAATATTTCATCGCGGTTGCGGAAGAGGAACATGTCGGGCGCGCCGCCGAACGCCTGCATATCTCGCAATCGCCGCTCAGCCGCCAGATCGCGCAACTCGAGGACAAGCTCGGGCTGACGCTGTTCGAGCGCAGTCAGCAACGCATTCGGCTGACGCGCGACGGCCGCACGTTCCTCAGCGAGACGCAGGCGTTCCTGCGTCACGCGAACCGGCTCGAATCGCTCGCGCGCCGGCTCGGCCGCGGCGACGAAGGCGGCCTCTGCATCGGCTACCTGGAAACGGCCACGCACTCGGGCGTGCTGCCGCGCGCGCTGAAGACGTTGCGTGCCGACCGCCCGGCCGTCCATATCGCGTTGTACAACTACACGTCCGCCGCGCAGCTCGAAGGATTGCGCGAACGCAGTCTGGACATCGCGCTCGTCACCGAGCCGCCCGCGCCGGACGATCCCGAACTCGAATCGATGCGCGTGCTGAACGATCCGATGCTGCTCGCGCTGCCGGAAGAACATACGCTCGCGAAGAAGAAGACGCTTACGCCCGACGATCTCGCCACGCAGGCATGGATCGGCGTCGCGCAACAGGAAAGCGCGCCGCGCCATGGCCCGTTCGTCGCCGCGTGCGCGAAGGCGGGCTTCTCGCCGGACATCTCCGTCGAGGCGAGCGAGCCGCTCGCGGCGCTCGGGCTCGTCGCCGCCGGCCTCGGCGTGACGATGATCCAGCAGAGCCTGCGTCACCAGGTGCCCGAAGGCGTCGTGCTGCGGGAACTGCCGTGGTTCAGTTATCGCACGCCACTATGGGCGGCATGGCACAAGGTCAATCTGCGGCCGCTGGTGGGCGTGTTTCGAGAGATCCTGACGGGCGAGGAAGTGGTCGCGGCGGTCGAATGACATGGGCAGGCGCCGCGCAGTGTGATGGCGGCGGGCGTCGTCGAGGGCACACGGCGCGGCGCGCCGTGTCGCCGTGTCGCCGTGTCGCCGTGTCGCCGTGTCGCCGTGTCGCCGTGTCGCCGTGTCGCCGTGTCGCCGTGTCGCGGCACGAAGACTCGCTGCCCGAAACGATGTGATCGCCCGAATGACGCGCGAGCCCGTCGTGCTGCGCGCGTGCCCGCGGCGAACCCGTTCGAATCGATCGGCCGGGCATCGGTGCGCATACAACGACGTGTGCATGCGCATTCCCCGAAGCCGGCATCCCGCTCCCGCGTTAGGTCGCGAGCGTGACCTTCCCGTCGAGCAGCCGATTGATCGCCAGCGGATTCGACGCCTTCAGCGCATCGGGCAACAGCGCGTCCGGCATGTCCTGATAGCACACCGGCCGCAGGAAGCGTCGGATCGCGAGACTGCCGACCGACGTCGAGCGCCCGTCCGAAGTGGACGGGTACGGGCCGCCGTGCACCATCGCGTGCGCGACTTCCACGCCGGTGCCGAAACCGTTGACGAGCACGCGGCCCGCGCGCCGCTCCAGCGCCGGCAGGAACGTGCGCGCGGCGGCGTAATCGGCTTCGTCGATATGGAGCGCCGCCGTCAACTGGCCTTCCAGCGACTCGATCAGTTCGAGCATCGTGTTCAGATCCGGACACCGGACGATCAGCGACGCCGCACCGAATACTTCCTCGTGCAGCGCTTTCGCTTCGCGGAACGCGTCCGCAGTCGTCGAGAACAACGCGCCGTGCCCCTGATTCGCGCCGGCCGGCGCATGCGTGCGTGCGACGGTGCGCACCTGCGGATGCTGCACGAACGCGTCCACCGAACGCTCGAACGCGCGGTGAATGCCCGGCGTGAGCATCGTCGCCGCGGGCGCCTGCGCGAGCCGCTCCGCCGCGGCCGCGATAAAGCGCTCGAGCGCCGGCCCGTCCACCGCGAAGATCAGGCCGGGGTTCGTGCAGAACTGCCCGGCGCCGAGCGTCAGCGACTGCACGAACTGCTGCGCGATCGCTTCGCCGCGCGCGTCGAGCGCGTTCGGGAACAGCAGCACCGGATTGATGCTGCTCATCTCCGCGTACACGGGAATCGGTTCGGGGCGCGCGTTCGCGATCGCGACCAGCGCGGTGCCCGCATGGCGCGAACCCGTGAAACCGACCGCCTTGATGCGACGGTCGCGCACCAGCCCCTGACCGATCTCGAGGCCGCTGTCGAACAGCAGCGAGAACGTGCCTTCCGGCATCCCGCACGTCTTCACCGCCTGCTGCACGGCGAGCCCGACGAGTTCCGACGTGCCCGGATGCGCCGGGTGCGCCTTCACGATCACCGGGCAGCCGGCCGCGAGCGCGGACGCCGTATCGCCGCCCGCCACCGAAAACGCGAGCGGGAAGTTGCTCGCGCCGAACACCGCGACCGGCCCGAGCCCGATGTGACGCAGGCGCAGGTCGGGGCGCGGCGCCGGCTGGCGCGCCGGTTGCGCGGGATCGATGCGCGCTTCGACGTAGTCGCCCGCGCGCACCACGCCGGCGAACATCCGCAACTGGCCGACCGTGCGGGCGCGCTCGCCTTCGATGCGCGCGCGCGGCAGCCCGGTTTCGGCGACACAGCGCTCGACCAGTTCGTCGCCGAGCGCAAGGATGTTCGTCGCGATCGTTTCGAGGAAGGTCGCGCGCGCGTCCGGTTGCGTTTCGCGATACGTATCGAACGCGGCCCACGCGAGTGCGCATGCTTCGTCGAGATCGGCGACGCCCGCGCCGCCGAATGCGGGCTCCATGCGTTCGCCGCTGGCCGCGTGGATCGCGTATATCTCGCCGTTCGTGCCGCGCCGCGCGCGCTGGCCGATCAGCAGGTTGCCTGCGATAGTCATTTCCGTCGTGTCCTCTGTAGATGAATCGAATGCGAACGCCATCGGATGACGGGTTCGCTTAAGTGTTGTCTTGTATCGGCTGGCATCGCACGTTCCGGCTCGCTACGCATTGCCGTCGAACCGCAACGCCCGATCAGAACGTGCCCGGATACGCGCCGCCGTCGAGCAGCACGTTCTGCCCCGTCAGGTAGCCCGCATGCGCGCTGCACAGGAATGCGCAGACCGCGCCGAACTCGTCGGCCGAGCCGAAGCGTCCGGCCGGCACCGCATGCTGCCTCGCTTCGCGCACTGCTTCGTAATCCTTTCCTTCTGCCTTTGCCGATGCCTGGGTCGCCTTCTTCAGGCGATCGGTGTCGAATGCCCCCGGCAGCAGGTTGTTGATCGTCACGTTGCGCGATGCGATGCGCCTTTGCCGCGCGATGCCCGCGATGAAGCCCGTCAGGCCCGCGCGTGCGCCGTTCGACAGGCCGAGCACGTCGATCGGCGCCTTCACCGCGCTCGACGTGATGTTGACGATGCGGCCGAAGCCGCGTTCGGCCATCCCGTCGACGGTCGCCTTGATCAGCTCGATCGCAGTCAGCATGTTCGCGTCGAGCGCGGCGATCCAGTCGTCGCGCGTCCATTCGCGGAAGTCGCCCGGCGGCGGACCGCCCGCGTTGTTCACGAGGATGTCGATGTGCGGCGCGGCCGCGAGTGCTGCCGCACGGCCCGCGCCCGTCGTGATGTCGCCCGCTACCGCAATCACCGTGACGGCCGGGTTGAGCGCGCGCAGTTCGCGGGCGGTCGCCTCGAGCGCGTCGCTGCCGCGCGCGGTGATCACGACGTTCACGCCTTCGGCGACCAGCGCCCGCGCGCAGCCCTTGCCGAGCCCCTTGCTCGCCGCGCAGACCAGCGCCCAGCGGCCTTCGATGTTCAGATTCATGCTTCGCTCCTGGAATCCCGTGCGCGCCGTGGCCGCCTCGTGCGGCAATCGACACGGTGATGAGCCGAAGCTCGCGTGCGTTCGCCCCTGCCTGCCAGTGCCGGCGGCACGCTGGCGCGCACGTCGGGAATGCGCGGGAAAACGCGCGGGAAAACTTGCGCAATGGGCCAGCATACGGACTCGTCGACCGCGCGACAATTGAAAGGAAGTGATACCGGTATAACCGTTCGTTATCGCCCGTTGCGTGGCGGCTCTGCGCGAGCGCCTTCCGTCACCGCTGCGTTACGCCGTTGCGGCGGTCGGGCGGCGACCTGCGCCAAACGACGGACGTCGGCACTTCAGTCAGACGATAGCCCGCGCGCACGGTGACGCCGGCTCCGTGGTTCGTCACGCATGAAACCCGCAACGACGCGCGGAGCCGGCAAGCGCCGACATCGCCGGCGCCCGCTCACCACGCGCGACCTCGCCGCGCGATCACGCGGTCACGCCGCGAACCGCTTCGCCAGTTCGGCGAGACCGTCTTCGTAGATGCCGCGGAAGAGCTGGATCGCTTCGTCATCGGTTGCGCCGTTCGGCGTGAACGTGCCCGACCACTCGACCGTCGACGCGTTCGCGCCGTTCTCGCGCACGCGCAGCGTGGAGCGATAGTTCACGACCGGAAAGGGCGCCTTCAGGATCGCGTACGCATAGCTGCGATCCGCGTCGTCGAATGCGATCAGGCGCTCGACGATCGCGTCGCCGTCCGGGTTCGCGAGGCTGCGCACGCGGCCGCCTTCACTCAGCTCGCTCGCCGGGATATACGACAGCCAGTCGGGCAGCGAACCGAAGCCGCCGATCAGTTTCCACACCGTATCGGCCGAAGCCGAGACCTCGATGCTTGCATTTGCGTTTGCCACGTCATCACCTTCGATAATCAACGATCGATCGGCAGCGGTGCATTGGCTGCGACGAGGCCCTGTTCGCGCATCTCGCGCCAGAAGTCGGCCGGAATCACGACGTTCAGCGCGGCGTGGTCTTCCGCGATCCGCTCCGGACGGCTCGCGCCCGGAATCACCGCGGCGGTGGCCGGATGCGCCATCGAGAACTGCAGTGCGGCGGCCTTGATCGGCACGTCGTGGCGGGCGGCGATCGCGTTGATGCGGCCGACCTTCGCGAGGATTTCCGGCGACGCCTTCTGATATTCGAAGTGCGTACCGCCCGCGAGCACGCCCGAGCTGTACGGGCCGCCGACGACGATCCCGACGCCTTGCGCGGCCGCCGCCGGCATCACGCGCTGCAGCGCGCGCTCGTGATCGAGCAGTGTGTAGCGGCCGGCCAGCAGCATGCCGTCCGGCTGCGGTTCGGCGAGGTCGAGCACCAGCTCGATCGGCTCGACGCGGTTCACGCCGAGGCCCCACGCTTTGATCACGCCTTCGTCGCGCAGCTTGCTCAGCACGCGGAACGCGCCCTTGCGCGCGACTTCGAATTGCGCGAGCCATTCGTCGCCGTAGAAGTCCTGCGCGATGTCGTGCACCCACACGATGTCGAGGCGATCGGTGCACAGACGCTTCAGGCTGTCCTCGATCGAGCGCAGCGTCGCGTCGGCCGAGTAGTCGTTGACGATGCGGTTCGGCCGGCCGTGTTCGAACAGGCCGCCCTTCTCGCCGAGATCACGCGCCGACACGTCTTCCACTTCGTCGAGGATCACGCGGCCGACCTTCGTGCTCAGCACGTATTCGTCACGCGGATGGTGCGCGAGCGCATCGCCCAGACGCATTTCGGCGAGACCGGCGCCGTAGAACGGCGCGGAATCGAAGTAGCGGATGCCATGCTGCCACGCCGCTTCGACGGTGGCCGCGGCTTCCGCGTCGGGGATGTTGCGGAACATGTTGCCGAGCGGTGCGGTACCGAAGCCAAGGATCTTTTCTGCGGGCAGCTTGCCTTTGAGACTCATGATTTTCTCCACGGAGTAACGGAAAACGAGTTCAGTCTAGGGATCAGGGTTAAGTCTGTCCAAGACGGAATTCGACACAGTTGAGTCCTTCTGGGTCTAACTGACGCGTGTAGCAGGTGGATTTGCGACCGCGTTCGGGGCGCATCGCCGCAGTAGGCCCGTGCGGCAAGGCTGGCGGCGAAATCGAGCGTCGATTCGTGATTCCGGATCAAAAAATGATTTCGCGGATGACGCGTTTTTTCGCGGCGTCGGGACACCTGTATCGGCGGCACGCGCAACGCCGACGACGCGGCTGCCGCTCGCTCGGCCTCCGTCGATCGTAATGCGCGGACCGCTCACCGGAGTGGTGAAAATACTCGCGATCATGGGCAATTCCGCACGCACCGCCGCGCCGCGCGTTACGGCTTGCCGCCCAGCGACTCGACGATCCGGTACGCGGTCTTCACGCGATCCTCGATCGGGAAGCTGCGGTTCGCGAGCATCACGATCGCGAGCCGCTTTGCGGGAATAAACGCGACGTAGGTACTGAAACCGTTGGTCGAGCCGGTCTTGTTGATCCACGTGTCCGGCCGCGGCGCGAGCGGCGGCTGCAGTTCGGTTGCGGGCGTCGCATCGAAAAGCATCGGCGGCGCGTTGCCTTCGAGCAGCGTCGCGAGCGCGACCGGATACGGATACTGCTCCCAGATCAAGTCTTGCGTGAGCGGGCCCGCGCGGAAATAGCCGGTATGCGTGCGCTCGAGCGCGCGCTGCAGCCGCGGCGCGGTTTCGACAAGCCCCATGTTCGCCTGCACGAAGCGCAGCAGGTCGGCCGCCGTCGTCCTGACGCCGTACGCCGGCTGCCACAGCATGCCACCCGTCATCCGGATCGGCTTGCCGTCCTTCGTATATCCCTGCGCATAGTCGGCGTCGCGCGCGGCCGGCACGTTGATGTACGTGTGCGTCATCCCGAGTGCGGGAAACAGCCGCTGCTCCATCAGCGCCGCGAAGTCGCGGTTCATCGCGTTCGCGGTGAGCTGCCCGAGCATCCCGATCGCGACGTTCGAGTACGTGCGATGCGTGCCCGGCGCGTATGCAGGCCGCCACGCTTGCAGATAGCGCATCAGCGCGGCCTCGTCGCGAATACTGTCGGGCACCTGCAGCGGCATCCCGCCCGGCGTATGCGTGCCGAGCTCGAGCAGCGTCACGCCGCCGAACGGCGTGTGCCGCAGCGCGGGCAGATACTTGCCCGCCGGGTCCGACAGCGACAGCGCGCCGCCCTCCTGCGCGTCGGCCGCGAGCGCCGCGGTCAGCGTCTTGCTGACGGAGCCGATCTCGAACAGCGTGTCGCCGGTCACGGGCTTGCCGGTTTGCGTCGACATCACGCCGTAGTCGAACACATAACCCTTGCCGCCGGCGACGATGCCGATCGCCATGCCGGGAATCGCGAATTGCTTCATCAGCGGCGCGATGTTGCGGGTCACGGTGGCGTGTATCTCGTCCGGCGTGGCGGCCGCCGCGCGGCCCGCCGCGGCGGCGGTGCACGCGGCGACGAACACGGTCGCAGCGAGGCGTGTCGCGTTGAATCGCATGAGTGCGGTTCCTTCGATTTTCCGATGGTTGCGTGGACAACAAACCGGCCGCACCGCGTGGAGGACGCGGCAGCCGGGCCGGCCGAAGCAGGACTATCCGTCACCGGCCGGCCGCCAACAATCGACGATATGTTGCGCGTGCCTAAAGAAAATCTTATGCAGCGCACGAGCCGGCCACGCGAACGTCAGCCCGGCAACCGGTCGAGAAACGCGAGCATCGCGGCATTGAAGCGCGCCGGCCGCTGCAGCGGCGCGAAGTGGCTGACGCCGTGCAGGATCGTCGGCGTCGCGCCCGGAATCGTCCTGTCGAGGCAGAGGCGCTTGCGAATGTAGTGCGCGGGACGACGCGAGGAGGCCACGCGACGGGTAGCCGCGCCGCCGCGCAGCCGTGCCCTGCCGTACCGTGCCGTGCCGGTCAGGCCTGTGTCGACACCAGCGCGCCGGACGTCGAGCCGCCCGACTTCTCGATCGCCTGCGCGAGCTGCGCGATCGCGGTAGACAGCGCAGCGGAGATCGTGCTCGCTTCCGCGCCGAGCGTCTGCTGTTGGACCGCAGCGGCCGGATCGTTCTTCGCGCGCTGCGCGGCGGCCGCCATCTGCTGTTGCACCTGCGCGAGCTGTTTCTGCAGGCGCTCGATGAGCTGCTTCAGCTGCGCGACCGCGGGATCGTCGCCCGAGGATCCCGACGCGCCAAGCGTCTGACCCGCGGCATCGGCAGCCGCGCCGCTCGTCGCGGACGATGCGGTGAACGACGCCGTCGGCGCGCCACCGGCCCCGGACGGGCTGGCGGCCGCGTTGCCGGTGGCAAGCGGAGTTTGTGCGGCGGAAGAAAGATCGATTTGCATCGTGTCCGTCTGTAACGAGTGTCCGACTCAGGTCGGTTGAATGGGAAACCCTTGCAACCGGTTTACGGTATTCGTCAGATAAAACTTTAATCGCCGCATCCGTGCTGTATCGGGACGGCCCCACCGCGCGCGACGGCATGCAGGCTGCCGCGCGCGCACCGCCGAATGTCGCATCGGGGCCAGAATGACTCGCGTGCCGCGCTGGTAAAATCGTCGGCCGGCCTACGGCAGCACGCCATCGGCTGCGTTCCGGCTGCTTCCGGCAACGCGGCGCAGGCGACCCCGCACTTGCGCGCGCGTGTGCGGGCGCGACACGCGACGCAGTCCATCGCCGTCGCGGCGCAAGCGTCGCGCACGCAGCGACATCGCGACGCATGGGCCACCCTTCATCACGCATTTCGAGGAATTCACGATGGCCCGCATCGGCGCCTTCTGCCTGACCACGTGGCTTGCGGCCGCGATTCTTTATTTCGGCCAGCATTCGGTCGCGATGATTGCGCTCAGCGGCGTGGTCGTGTTCGGCGGATTCGACCTGCTGCGTCCGTAACGAGCGCGCGTGCGTGGCGGCTCGGCCGCCCGCCGCGTGGAATCATCGCATCACGAACGCGCCGCGCCCGGCACGCGCCGGACGCCGGTGCGGCGGCCTGCCCGCTCATCGATTAGCCGGCGCGCGAGCGCGACCGCGACGTCGTTCGCAGTGACGTTCGCGCAGCCCGCATCGCGGTGGCCGGCACCCGCCGCACGTCACCGCGGCAACGTCCTCAACGACGACGGCCCGCCCGACAGCGCGATGCGCTTGCCCGTATCGCGCAGCTTGCCGCCTTCCACCGCATACAACGCGAGCTGCCGTTCGACGTTGAACTGCACGATCACGTGCCGGCTGTCGGCGGTGAACACGATCCCCTGCGCGGCTTCGCCGCCCGGCACTTCGCTCGTCTGCACCGCGCGGCCGTTGCGGATCTCGAACAGCACCACCTTGCCGAGCTTGTGACGACCCGGGTTGTCGGCCGTCAGGTTCGAGCCGTCCATCGCCTGAACGGCGATCCATTTGCCGTCGGGCGAGATCGCGACGCCTTCCGGCAGCGACGGCACCGTCAGGTACTGGACCGTGCGGAACGGTGTGCGCGATACGTCGATCAGCGCGATCGTGTCCGCATCGCCGGCGAGCGTGCCCGTATAGCCCGGCAGCCCCGCGAGTCCGACGTTGCTGACGACGGCCCAGTGGTTGTCGCTCGACACGTCGATCGTATACGGCGCGACGCCCGTGCTGAGCCGCGCGCCGCTGTCGGTCACTTTGCCGTCGTCGCCAACGTTCAGCACCGCGATGCCCTGCTCGTCGCGCAGCGACACCAGCGCATGCTTGCCGTCGTGCGTGAAGCTGATCCCGGCAAGCCGCTTCTTGCCGATCTTCAGGTTGCCGTCGAGCATCGCCTGCGTGCCGTCGATCCGCAGGATCGACACGCTGCCGTCGACGCTCGCGACCAGCGCGAGCCGGCCCGACCGGTCGATCGCGATCCCTTGCGGATGCGTGCCGAGTTCGATGCGTGCAATCGCCGGCGGCGACGCATCGAGGTTCACGACCTGCACGAACGTGTCGAACACGAGCTGCTTCGCGGCCTGATCGTAGCGAGTCGGCGCGCCGACCAGCGCGAGCTTCGCGTCGGGCGTGATCGCGACCGCCTGCGGCGGCCCCTGGATACCGTTCTCGACATCGACCTGAACCGCGACCTTCGGCGGGAACACGCTCGCATCGAGCAGCGTCAGCGTGTCGGCGGGCGGCGATGCGAGAAAGGTGTCGCGCCCTTCGACGCGCTGATATTTGCCGTCGTTGCCGGACACGATCCAGTCGGCCGCGTGCGCGGCGACGGCGGCGGTGGCGAGCGTCAGCGCGGCGAGCAGGCGGGCGCGACGAAGGCGAATGGGATTCGAATGCATGGCGGTCGGTTCTCCGGATCGGTTGCGGACGCAAGAATTCGCACGACCCTGCTGCTCGACGGGTCGATGCCATCGCATGATGCATGAAAGCGCGCAAAACCGGCGTCGCATGCCGGCGGTCCAGGTCGGGAGCGGATCGATGTCGACGCTCACGAACGAGCCGGGATCCCGCAGCTTCGGCATGCATGCGGTGTCGGCCATCGCCGCCGCGCCGGGATCGAGCCCCTCCGGGCGCCCGCGCGGAAGAAGGCGAAAAGCGCTTGACCTTGAACTTCACTTCAGGGTTATGGTTTGTGTCGGCACGCGTATCGGGGCTACAGATGCGTGTTCTGCCATCCGTCAAAACGGCGGTGCGTCGAGGACAGCCGCCCGTGGCCGACAAAGAGGAGATCGCATCATGGCGAAGCGGATACTTCATGTCGTCGGCAACGTCGCGCACTACGCCGATCCGTCGCAACCGACAGGACTGTGGCTGTCCGAGCTGACCCATGCCCATCACATCGTCGCGAAAAGGGGCTATGAGCAACGGCTGGTGAGCCCCAAAGGGGGCGTGTCGCCGCTCGAGCCGCGCTCGCTCAAATGGCCGCACGCCGACGCCGTGACGAAGGCGTGGCGCGCCGACGAAGCGAACGCGGCGCTACTCGCGAACACTGCGCGCCCCGACGAGATCGACCCGGCCGAGTTCGATGCGATCTATTTCACCGGCGGCTAGTCCGCAAAGGCAACGGCCGAGCAGGTCGTCGGGCTGCTGGAACGCAATCGCGTGACGCTGCACGCGTGACGCAAACGCGCCGCGATCCGTCGCGCGTCGCCGCGGCTTCGGGCGGCTTCGGGCGGCTTCGGGCGGCTTCGGGCGGATACGTGCGGCTGCGCGCGCAACGCCGTCAAAGCCGCTCGAAACGCAGTCCGGCATGATGCTCGAGACGCTCGACGAAGCGCTCGCCGAATATCGTTGCGGGCGTCCAGAAGCCGCCGCGCCCGGCCTTCTCGCCGTCACGGCTGCAATCCAGTGCGAGACTCAACGCAGCCTGGCCCAGAATCTTTCCCGTCGAGCCGTAGCCGGGGTCGCGATCTCCGGTGACTTTGACGCGCAGTGTCCGACCGTCGTCGGCGCGCCCGACGAAGCGCAGGTCGTAGCAGCCGGCCAGTTGCGCCGCCTCGCTCGGCCCGTCACCGGGCTTCGGCAGCAGATAACGCTCCATCAGCCCGCGCACCGGCTTGATCAACACGCCCGCCATGAACGCACCGAGGCCGGCGACCATCGCGAATGCGGCGAAGCGGCCCTTCAGCCCCGTTCCCGTGATCACCGCTTCGTCGTAGGTGAACCGGCTGCCATACGCGTTGCCGGCGAGCGCATTGGAGCGATGTACGACGCGCTCGTTGATGGCCGCCATCACGAACGGCGCGATCCACGTGCCGTCGTCGCGGTCGAATTCCGCCGAGCGGACCGCGTGCTGCCGCACCGTGAACCCGTGATTCTTCGGCGCGAGCGCATACGGATCCAGTAAAGCGCGGCGCAATGCGGGGTCGGCCGCCGCTTCGCGCACGACGTTGATCACACTCGCAACCGTGCCGCCCGACGCGCCACCCTTCAGCGTCTTCACGCGCATCTTCACCTGCGTGGCCGGCACGCCCCACTCCCGCCTCGCGTGCTGCTGCAGGAACAGCACGCCGAGGTCCGACGGCACCGAATCGAAACCGCAGCAATGTACGATGCGCGCACCCGATTGCCGAGCCGCCGGCTCGTAGCGCTCGATCATCCGTTTGATCCACTGCGTCTCGCCGGTGAGATCGCAATAGTCCGTGCCGGTTTGCGCACAGATCCGGACCAGCGGTTCGCCATGGAGGGCGTACGGGCCAACGGTCGACACGACCGCACGCGTGCGGGCACACAGCGCCTGCAACCGCCCTTCGTCGGCCGCATCGGCAACGATGATCGGCAGCGTGTCCCACGCAGGACCGAGCGTATCTCTCAGTTGCCGCAGCTTCGTCTCGGAGCGGCCGGCAATCGCCCACTTCAGCGTTTCACCGCTGCCGGACAGGTGTTCCGCCAGATAGCGCGTCAGGATCCGCCCGACGAAGCTGGTGGCACCGAATACGACGAGATCGAGAACGTGGGTCGGCTGGGTCATCGACACTTCCTGTTCATCCAGTGGTGTGCGGCTCCCGTCCGGTTCATCGAACGGGTTCATCGAACGCCTTCACCGGCGTCGGAAGGTTCAGGACGAGCTGCGCATCCTTCACCACGTCGAAGCGCACGATCGTCGCGATGCCCAGCCCGTCGAGCAGCTGGCTCAACGGCCCACCGTGCCGCACCAGCTCGACACCGCGCGGCAACACGCGCTGCGCGAACGATAACGTATTGGTCTGCACCGAGCTCTGGTGCCACACACCGTCGACGAGATTGATCATGGTGTTCGTGCCCATCCGCGACTGCGAAGGCACATCGGTCAACGCCGGCGTTGGCGCACTCAGCGTCAGGTCCGGCCTGCCGTCCGGTCCGGCGATCCGCGCGCCAACGCGTGCGCCGATGTCCATGTCGATATCGGCGAGCCACTTGGGCAGCTGATAGCCGTGCACGCCGCGCACCCGCGCGATTTCCGTGGTGACCGGCAGCGCCAGTACGTGCGCGAAGAAGCTGCGCCGCCGCATCGCGTCGAGCAGTTCGAGCGCATGCGAGCCACGCGCACCCGGCCGTCGAATCACGAGCGCGACGGACACTTCGTCGTACGGATCGTTGTCGCAGACCGAATACGAAAAGAACGTCAGCGCCACGAGCCCGTACCCCGGAACCGCGCGCAGCGGTTCGAGCGGCACCGGCAACATCGGGCGCAGGCGCTCGAGCGGCGCGAGAAACAGCAGCTGGATACTGCTCGAACGATAGTAGAAGTTCGGCGCCCAGGTCTGGCCTACCCGCGACGCAACCTGACGCTTCGGAATCCGACGGAAGAAATCAATGTTCCCCGCGGCCGGATCCCGCGCGACCGCGTCGAGATCCGGATTCATCCGGAACCGGTCGTAATAGCCGCCTTCGGGCACGTCGACCTTGTGCGGCCCGAATTCAACCTGTGTAAAGCGCCTGTCCATGTGCGTTTCCTCGCATCGAAGAACGATCGTCGCAGGCAACGTGCGCGGCCTGCAGATCCATGACCTGTCAGCACGCACTTTAAGATTCAAGTCGACTTCAAGGTCAAGGCCATGACTAGAGGGACGGGTCGGAATGCCCGCCACCGCTGATTTGCCGGATTTGGCGGCCGGGCGGCGTCCTTTTGCCCGGATGGAAACGACGCCGCGAAGGATGCATGTCGGCCATTCCACCGGCGGCGGCGAAGTTATTCACTACGTCGCTCGTCATGGCGAGGACCGCGTGTCCACGGCCGTGCCGATCAGCGCCGTGCCGCCGCTGATGGTCGAGACCGATAGCAACCCGGGCGGCTTGCCGAAAGACGTGTTCGACGATCTGCAGGCACAACTCGCGGCGAATCGCGCACAGTTCTACTACGACATTCACGCGTGGCGACAGGGCATGATGGGTAGCGCCAACGCACATTGCGACAGGATCGTCGCGTTCTCGCAGACCGACTTCACCGAAGACCCGCAACGCACCACGATGCCGGTGCCGGTGATGCATGGCGACGACGACCGATCGTCCGTATGCGGATTCCGGGCTGTCATCGGCCAAACTCGCGCGAAACGGCACATTGAAGATTTACAAGGGCTTTCCGCACGGTACGCCGACGCCGAACGCCGACACGATCAATGCGGATCTGCTCGCGTTCATCCACGGCCGAGGTTCGCGCGCGATGCTGCCGTCGGCCTGCGATCGCGGGCACGGGCAGCCGCTTGCCGCGCGACGGCCGCCCGACATCACTCGAGCGCGACGCCCTTGAGCTCGGGAATCAGGAACAGCGTCGCGACCATGTCGAGTACATAAAGGCCGGCGAGCAGTGCGATCGCCGTCTGGAACGAGAAGTGCGCGGCCAGCGCGCCGACCGCCACCGGCCCGAAGCCGCCGACCGCGCGGCCGATGTTCCACAGCACGTTCTGCGCGGTCGCGCGCGCGGCCGTCGGATAGGCTTCGGACATCAGCGTCCCGTAGCCGCCCACCATCCCGTTGACGAACATCCCCATCAGCGCGCCGGCCCACAGCATCGTCGTCGGGTCCGACAGCCGCGCGTACGCGATGACCGTCACGACCGAGCCGAGCTGGTACAGCAGGAACGTCGGCTTGCGGCCGATGCGGTCGGCAAGCTGCCCGAACACCCACACGCCGATCATCATCCCGATCACGGTCGCCGCGGTCCACAGTCCCGATTTCGTCAGGGAGAAACCCATCTGCTTCGACAGGAACGTCGGCAGCCAGATCATGATCCCGTAGTAGCCGAAGTTCTGGACCGAGCACAGGATCGCGATGCCGAGACTCGTGCGCGCGGTGCGCGTGTCGGCGACGAGCATCCGGAATGCGTTGGCGCGCGGCTGCGTCGCGCGTTGCTGGAACACTCCCGGTTCGTGCAGCCGGTTGCGCAGCACCCATGCGAGCAGCGCGGGCAGCACGCCGACCACGAACATCCCGCGCCAGCCGATATGAAGCAGCAGCAGCGGCGTCAGCAGCGCGGCCAGCAGCACGCCGGCCTGCCAGCCGAGCGCGACGTAGCACGACACGCGCGCACGCTTGCTCGCCGGCCACGCTTCGGCCGCGAGCGCCATGCCGATCCCGAATTCGCCGCCGAGCCCGATGCCCGCGATCGTCCGGTACACGAGCAGATCGCGGAAGCCTTGCGCGAACGCGCACAGGCCGGTGAAGACCGCGAACAGCATGATCGTCCAGGTCAGCACGCGCACGCGGCCGTAGCGATCGCTCAGTGTACCGAACAGAATGCCGCCCGCGACGGCGCCGATCAGCGTCCACGTGACGAGTGCGCCACCCTGCCCGGGCGTCAGCCGCAGCGCGGCCGTGATCGCCGGCAGCATGAAGCCGAGGATCAACAGGTCGAAGCCGTCCATCGCATAGCCGAGCGCCGAGCCGGCCAGCGCCTTCCATGCGTACGAGCCGACCTGCTCGGCGCGCGGCGGCGCCGGATCGCCGAGCGTCGAAGATTTCATGTTTGCTGCCATGGTGTCCTGCCGCGAATGTCCGGGCGACATTCTACGGCCTGTTCCCGCGCATCACCGGCGAAAAGCGCCGCGCGCCGCGCGCTTCCGCAAGCGGAAACGGGCGGCGTGCGGCAATGAATTTGCAAGGCTTTGAAGCCGGCGATCCCGCAGTCAGGCGGGACACCGAAAGAGAGGAACGAAGAAAACGGGTGCTGCGTGGCCGGAGCCGCCGCTGCGCGTCGGACGGCACCGGGCGGTGCCGTCGCGGTGTCGTATCAGCCCTGATCTTCCCCAGGCCACCAGGTCTTGGCCTCGCGGTTGACGAGCAGCGAATCGAGATCCTTGCCTTCGAGCCATTTGGGCCGCGGGCCGCGGCCGGACCATGAGCGGCCGGTCGTCGGATCGTAGTACTTCGCAGGCGCCTTGCGTTTTCGCTGAACGATGTAGCCGAGGGCGCTCAGCACTTCCTGCTGCGAGATGCCCAACAGTTCGACTTGCTCCTTGAACGCCGCGAGTGCGGCCTGCTTCTCCTTCTGCTTGGCTTCCGACAGCTTGATGTTCAGGTCCCGAAGTTGTGCCTCGAGTTCCTGTAGAGCCTGGGTCATGTATTCATCCTCTTTGGGCATGTTTTTATTCAAAAAACGTCCGATGGCCAAACCTATCACGAAGTTCCGCCAATCTGTGTTGCGATATGTGAATCGTTTCACGGGCCCGCAAGGCTTTCGCAGTCTGCCGAAAGCAAGCAATCGCCGAAACCCGCGCGGCACCGGCACCCAACACGACGCGCGCCGAGTCCGAGTCCGCAACGAACCGCCGGGGGCGACCTCCTCGCCGCCGAGCACCGCGCCCGTGAAAGGCTCGGCATGGCGCGAATGATAGCAGTGCGCATCGGTCGTGTTCGGACTTTTGCGCGCCGGCGCGCGCGGCGATTTACGCGCCGAAGCCGCGCCCGTCCCACGCGGTTCGAGATCGGCGACGCGCCGACGTCGTCGGCCAGGTGGTTCGGCATCGTCGCCCGCGCCGCGTCACCGGCGCTGACCGGAAACACGTGCAGGTATTCGCGATCAGCACCGACCGTGCGCGTCGTGCCGTAGCCAATCGCGACTTCTGCGTACACGCTACCGCGCGCTCAACCCAATGTCGGCGCGTCACGCAATACCGCTTGCAGCCCGGTATCGAACGGCGTCGCATGATCGATCCCGAGCGCGCGCACCCGCGCAGCGTCCAGATGGCAATCGTACGGTCGCGGCGTCGCATCGGCCGGCGTGTCGATCCGGGCGAGCGCCGCGTCGATACCAAGCGCGGCCGCGATGCGCTGCGCGATGTCGTACTTCGTCATCGGCTCCTCGCCCGACCAATGATGGATGCCGGTGACGGTCGCGCCCGCGAGATGACGCAGCGTCAGATCGCGGATCACTTCCGCGACATCGGGCGTGTAAGTCGGATAGCGGATCGCCCACGCGTCCATGCCGACCGCTTGCGCGCCCGGCCGCGCGGACGCGACGATCGCCGGCACGAGGCTCGTCACGGCGGACTCGTGCCAGTCGACGATCGGCCCGTACAGCAACGGCAGGCGCAGCACGCACGCGAGCGGCGACGCGGCGAGCAACGCGGCCTCGCCTTCCAGCTTGGTGCGGCCGTAGACGTTCAGCGGGTTCGGCGTCGCATC
Source organism: Burkholderia latens (assembly GCF_902499045.1). Taxonomy (GTDB): domain Bacteria; phylum Pseudomonadota; class Gammaproteobacteria; order Burkholderiales; family Burkholderiaceae; genus Burkholderia; species Burkholderia latens. The sequence continues at coordinate 88,282 of NZ_CABVPL010000013.1, forward strand.
TTCGCGATAAGGCGCGGCCTTGCCGTCGAACACGTAGTCGGTGGAGATGCCGAGCGTCCATGCGCCGTAGCGCGCGGCGAGCGCGCCGATGCGCGCCGGCGCGTCGACGTTGATCGCCCGCGCGGCCGCGGGGTCGCGTTCGCAGACGTCGGGCCGGCGCTCGGCCGCGCAGATGATCACGGCGGCCGGCCGGCGGGTGTCGAAGAGGCGTTCGAGCGCGGGCTGATCGAGCGCGTCGAGCCGGACGACGTTGTGCGACGGCAGCGCGAGACGCCGTGCGCCCGCGGTGGCCGGGTTCCGGATGGTCGCGACCAGCGTCGACGACGATTCGCGCGCCAGCGATGCGGCGACCGCACGGCCAAGCAGGCCGGACGCGCCGATGAGGAGGATGGTCGGATGCGGCACGGTAGCCAACGAAGAAAAGGGATGACGGACCCCAATCTATACGGGAACGCGCGGCCGATGTCGAGGCCGGCTGACGTCGGCTTTGCATCTGATGAAGCAAGGCCCGGCGCGCCATCCGGCGCGTCGGGCCTGGCACACTAATCTCCGCACGGACAGCGGAGATGAGACTCCGGTTTCACCGCACGCCTGTTCCCGCTACCGCTACCGCTGCCGCCGCCCCGCGCCGCCGTCCGGCTGCGGCACGACGTCCCCGAGCCGCTCCGCCAGAAATCCGATGAACGTGCGCAGCGTGACGAACCCTTCCCGGTGCTGCGGAAACACCGCATTCAGCGTGAGCGGCGACGGCGCGTACGCGTCCAGCACCGGCACGAGCGCGCCGCGGTCGAGCGCCGCGCCGACGATGAATTGCGGCAGCAGCGCGATGCCGAGCCCCGCGATCGCCGCGTCGCGCACGACTTCGCCGTTGTTCGCGACGAGCGGCCCCTGCACGTCGAACGTGCGCGCGACGCCGTCGATCCGGAATTCCCACCCGACGCGCCGCTCGCGCCCGTACATCAGGCACGTGTGCGCGCCGAGATCGGCCGGCGTCGCGGGCGTGCCCTGCCGCTTCAGGTAAGCCGGGCTCGCGCACGCGATCATCTTCCACGCGCCGAGCGGCCGCGCGATCAGCGTCGAATCCTCGAGCGCGCCGATCCGCAGCACCAGATCGAAGCCTTCGCCGATCAGGTCGACGCGCCGGTCGGTCAGATCGAGGTTCAGCCGCACAGCCGGATGCGCGGACAGGAACTCGGCGATCAGCGGCGACACGTGCGTGATCCCGAACGACAGCGGCGCACTGATCTTCAGCGACCCGTGCAGCTCGGTGCTGCGCACCGACATCGCCTGCTCGGCATCGGCGACCTCGGCGAGGATCCGCTGCGCACGCGCATAGAACTCCTGCCCCGATTCCGTGACCGCGAGATTGCGCGTATTGCGATGCAAAAGCCGCACGCCGAGCGACGCCTCGAGCGCCATCGTGCGCCGGCTCACGAACTGCTTGGACAGCATCAGCTGGTCGGCTGCCGCCGTGAAGCTGCCCGCGTCGACGGTCGCGACGAAGATCCTCAGGTCGTTGAGTTCCATATTGTCCACTCCATAGCGACAGTCATTATCTCTACGGCGATTTATTTGTCAAATAGATTGACCTAAGATTCATCTCAACGAACGGCCGGTCCCACTTCCGAGGTCCGGCGACATCCAGGAAAAATCATGATCGAGACTCGTGCAGCAAACCAACGTGGCCGTGCGGAACATGGCTGGCTCAGCTCGCGTCACACGTTTTCTTTCGCGAACTACTACGATCCGAAGCAAGTCGGCTTCTCCGACCTGCTGGTGATCAACGATGACCGCGTCGCACCGGGCCGCGGCTTCGGCACGCACCCGCACCGCGACATGGAAATCCTGTCGTACGTGCTCGACGGCGCGCTGGAGCACAAGGATTCGATGGGCACCGGGTCGGTGATCGTGCCGGGCGACGTCCAGCTGATGAGCGCGGGGACGGGCGTGCGTCACAGCGAGTTCAATCACTCGCCGGACTCGCCCGTCCACTTCCTGCAGATCTGGGTCGGGCCGGCCGAGAAGGGTGCGGAGCCGCGCTATCAGCAGACGAACATCGCGACAGCCGACAAGCGCGGCAAGCTCGCGCCGATCGTGTCGCCTGACGGTAACGGCGGCTCGCTGACGATCCGGCAGGACACGCGGATCTACGCCGGCCTGTTCGACGGCGACGAGCGCGCCACGCTCGAGCTCGCACCGGACCGCTTCGCCTACGTGCACGTCGCACGCGGCAGCGTGACGGTCAACGGCGTGACGCTCGGCGAAGGCGACGGCGCGCGCATCCGCGGCGAACGGGCGCTCACGTTCGCCGACGGCAAGGATGCGGAAGTGCTGGTATTCGACTTGCGTCCGGTCGAAGTGACGGCCGAGTGGGCATGACGCCCGTTCGGAACATCGGGCCCCGCTGAAGGCGGGGCCTTCCTTACTCGGAGATTCGCAACATGGCCAAGGTACTCGTTCTTTACTACTCGTCCTACGGGCACGTCGAAACGATGGCGCAGCACGTCGCGGAAGGCGCGAAATCGGTGCCCGGCGTCGAGGTCACGCTCAAACGCGTGCCGGAAACCATCCCGGTCGACCAGGCGAAGGCGATCGGCGTCAAGGTCGACCAGGCCGCGCCCGTCGCCACCGTCGACGAACTCGCGAACTACGATGCGATCATCTTCGGCACGCCGACCCGCTTCGGCAACATGGCCGGCCAGATGCGCACGTTCCTCGATCAGACCGGCGGCCTGTGGATGAAGGGCGCGCTCGTCGGCAAGATCGGCAGCGTGTTCGCGTCGACGGGCACGCAGCACGGCGGCCAGGAAACGACCCTCACGTCGTTCCATACGACGCTGCTGCACCACGGGATGGTGATCGTCGGCGTGCCGTACGCGTGCAGCGGCCTCGTCAACATGAACGAAATCACGGGCGGCACGCCGTACGGCGCGACCACGCTCGCGGGCGCGGACGGCAGCCGTCAGCCGAGCGCGAACGAACTCGACATCGCGCGCTACCAGGGCAAGCACGTCGCGGAACTCGCCGCGAAGCTCGCGTCGTAACGCGAACGAATGCCGCGCGTGCCGGTAAGCCGTGACGCGCGGCGGCGTTCGGCACGTGACGCCTGCGCGGCACGCACACGAACGAACGGCGCCGGTCGAACCCGGCGCCGTTTTCCATCGAGCACCCGCGCGGCCCTTGCCGGCCGCCTGCGGTCGTCAGCGGCGGTCAGCGGCCGTTACTGGCCCGAGGCCGGCGCGGCCGGCGCAGGTGCCGCCTTGGCCGCGGGCGCCTTTTCCACCGCGTTCTGCGGATAGTTGCTCTGATCGTTGGTCAGCCGATAGCCGCTGCCGGTGCCGATCGCGTTCAGATCCTTCGCGTGGCGTGCCCGCGCCGCCTTGCGCGCAGCTTTCTTCTGCGCCTTGTCGAGCTGCTTCTGCGTCGGCGCGGATGCCGAATCCTGCATCGGCGCCGACGCCGGATCCTGCGCGTATGCCGCCGGCGCGACGGTCAACAGCAGACCGAACGACGCCGTTACTGCCATTGCCACCGAAACCGCGCGAGACTTCTTCATGGCGGGATCTCCTTGTCGATTGTTGGTTGCGGGTCGAACGCCGGCGTGCGACGACGGCGCCGATGCAACGTTAGCCGATCGCCGCACAAATGTCCGCGCGGGTTCCTGAATTCTCCTGATAACGTCTGCGATACGTCGGCGCGACGTGCGTTGACCGGCCGGCCCGTCGCCGGTCCCATCAGGGAAACCGATAGCATCCGCGCGCAGCCGCCGTCCCGTGTTCGGCACCGCTCAGATCCAGCGCGACAGCACCGGCAGCAGGACCGGCACGACGAACGCGGTCAGCACGCCGTTCAGCCCCATCCCGAGCCCGGCGAATGCGCCGGCCTCCTCGCTGACCTGGAACGCGCGTGCGGTGCCGATCCCGTGCGATGCGACGCCGAGCGCGAAGCCGCGCACGGCCGGCTCGTCGATGCGCAGCGCGTTCAGGATGCCGCGTGCACACACGGCGCCGAAGATGCCGGTCGAGATCACGAGCACGGCCGTCAGCGACGGAATTCCGCCGATCGCCTGCGCGACGGCCATCGCGATCGGCGTGGTCGCGGATTTCGGCGCGAGCGATGCAATCGTCTGATGCGACGCGCCGAAGAGCGCGGCGACGCCCACCGCAGACACGATCGCGGTCAGCGAGCCCGCGAGCAGCCCGACGAGCAGCGGCACCGCCGCGCGCCGCAGCTTCGACCACTGGCGGTACAGCGGCAGCGCCAGCGCGACGGTCGCCGGGCCGAGCAGGAAGTGCACGAACTGCGCGCCTTCGAAATACGTCGGATACGGCGTGTGCGTGATCGTCAGCAGCACGACGATCAGCGCGACCGCGATCAGCACCGGATTAGCAAGCGGGTTGAAGCGCGCTCGCGCATAGACGGCTTGCGCGATCACGTAAGCGATCAACGTGATCGTCAGGCCGAGCAGCGGGGTCGCGGCGAGATAGACCCAGATCGCGCCGAGTTTCGGGAAGGCCGTCATTGCGTGCCCTCCGCCGCGCCGCCCGCGCGCCGCTGGCGGCGCAGCAACGCGCGCGTGACGAGCGCGGTCACGGCGATCGCGAGCGACGTGCTGACCGCCAGCGCGACGACCACCGCGAGCGCATCGCCGCGCACGCGGTCGGCCGACACCATGATCCCGACGCCGGCCGGCACGAACAGCAGCGACAGGTGACGCAGCAGCTCGAGCGCGGTCGGCTCGATCGCGTCGGCCACCTGGGGGCGCAGCAGCACGAAGCCGAACAGCAGCAGCATGCCGATCACCGGGCCCGGCACCGGCAGCGCGAACAGATAGGACACGCCTTCCCCGAGGCACTGGAACGTCAGCAACACCGCGAACGCCTGCAGCATGAAGCACTTCTCCCGAACGTGGCCGCGCCGGCGTGCGGCCGCGCGGCCGATGGGCCGGGCCCTTGCGGGCGCCGGCATGGACGATACGCGCGATCGTACCAACAAACGACGGACGGGACCGGCGCGATCGCGCAAGCGCAACACGATTGCGATCCGATCGTTTCAAGCCGGCGGGGAAGATCGCGTTTCATCGCAACTTTCGTCACCATGCAAAAAGCGGCGGACACAGGGCCGCCGCTTCATCGTGCGCATTCGGGTCTGCCCAAATGCCGCCCGCGGTATTACTTCAGCCGCGTCGCGATTTCGTTCGCCATCGCCTTCATCGCGGCCTTCGTCGGCGCATCGTCGGCCAGCGCGTTGAGCAAGCCGAAATCGTGGATCGTGCCGTCATAACGCGTGGTCGTCGCGTCGACGCCCGCCGCATCGAGCTTGCGGCCGTACGCTTCGCCTTCGTCGCGCAGCACGTCGAACTGCGCGACCTGGATCAGCGCGGGCGGCAACCCCTTCAACTGCGCGGTGCTCGCGCGCAGCGGCGACGCGTAGATCTCGTTGCGTTGCGCTTCGTTCTTCGTATACGCGTCCCAGAACCACTTCATCATCGGCCGGGTCAGGAAGTGCCCCTGCTGATACGCGTTGTACGAACCGGTGTTGAAGTCGTGGTCCGTGACGGGCCACAACAGACCCTGGAAGCGGATCGCCGGGCCGCCCTTGTCCTTCGCCATCAGCGCGACGACAGCCGCCATGTTCCCGCCGACGCTGTTGCCCACCACCGCAAGGCGGCTGCCGTCGACGCCGATCTCCGCGCCGTGCGCGGCGACCCACTTCGTCGCCGCATACGCCTGATTGATCGCGACCGGGTAATGCGCTTCCGGCGACGGCGTGTAGTTCACGAACACCGCGACCGCGCCCGATTGCACGACGAGATCGCGCACCAGGCGCTCATGCGTCGGGAAGTCGCCGAGAATCCAGCCGCCGCCGTGGAAGAACATGAACACCGGCGGCGTCCCCGTCACGCCGTGCGGACGGACGATCGTGATCGGCACCGACAGGCCGTCCTGCTCGATCGTGCGGTTCGATACGTCGATGCCCGACAGGTCGACCTTCACGCCGCTCTGCGCATCGACCAGTACCTGCCGCGCCTTCGCCGGGCTCAGCGTTTCGAGGCCGGGCCCCTTCTGGCCGTTCAGCACGGCGAGGAATGCACGCGTCGCCGTATCGGGACGGGCGGCTTCGGCGCCGCCCGCAAATGCGGCGGGCGCGGCGGACAACGCGGCTGCAACGGCGGCGGCGATCAGCAGCGGCTTGACGATCTTCATGATGAGACTCCTTGGCTCAACCGGTAAATGCAATGAATGACGATGGATGGGTTCGCAGTACGTGCGATCAGACGAGCGTCAGCGTGACGTCGATGTTGCCGCGCGTCGCGTTCGAATACGGGCAGACGACATGCGCGCGATCGACCAGCGTTTGCGCGGTGTCGCGGTCGAGGCCGGGCAGCGAAATCCTGAGTTCGACTTCGATGCCGAAGCCGTTCGGGATCGCGCCGATGCCGACGCTGCCTTCGATCGACGCGTCCGCGGGGATCGCGATCTTGTCACGGGCCGCGACGAACTTCATCGCGCCGATGAAGCACGCGCTGTAGCCGGCCGCGAACAGTTGCTCGGGGTTGGCGCCGGCGCCGCCCGCGCCGCCGAGTTCGCGCGGCGTGGTCAGCTTCAGGTCGAGACCGCTTTCGGGCACCGTCGCACGGCCGTCGCGGCCGCCGGTGGCTTTTGCATGAGCGCGATACAGCACTTTTTCGATCGACATGACAGACTCCTTTTCAACGATGAGTGAATGAAACAGCTTTCAAATCCGGGATCACGCCGGTTTATCTACTAATAGATAAACAAGCACCCCCAAAAACGCGGACGGTGAAATCCCATCCGCTACATCAGCCAGTCTATCTACTACATGATAGACAACCAAACCCAACAAAAGGCGGCGAACCGCCTGACCGCTTGCCGGCCCGTCAGGACCGGGCTTTCCAGACGGCCTCGACGTCCTCGAGACGCGCCCGCGTATGAAACAGCCGGCTGGCCAGCACACTGCCCTGGAACGCCGCGTACAGCGTGCGCGCCGCCGTTTCCGGCTTGCCGCTGAACTGCAGCGTGCCCTCCTTCGCGCCCTGCGCCAGCAATTCGGCGAGCCAGCGCTCGTTGGCCTTGAAGAATGCCTGTACAGCCTGCCGTACGTTCTCCGGCAACGATTCGATGTCGGCCGCCAGCATCCCGCACAGGCAGATCTGGTTGCCGTCGCCCAGCGTTCGCCCGAACAGCTTCGTGTACAGGCTCAGCTTCACGTCGGCCGGCAACGCCGGATCGATCGCCCGCATGGCCGCGAGGACGTCGTCGCTGTAGGCTGCCACTGCTTCCAGCACGAGATCATCCTTCGACGGGAAGTAGTAGTGGATGCTCGACGTCTTCACGCCCACCAGGTCGGACAGGTCTCGATAGCTGAAGCCGTTGTAACCGCGCAGCATCATCAGCGTGATCGCGTGGTCGAGAATCTGTTCGCGGACGGTCGTTTTCGTTTCCATGGGTCGAACTTTATCTACTCATAGATAGATAGTCAAGCGATTTTTTTGGATGGGGGTGAAAAGACCGGCGCCGTGCGTTCGCCTCGAACTGCGGCCGGCGCTTACAACCGCCCTGCAGCGGAGTCGAATCGGTGCGACACTCGCAGCCGGACGCCGCGGCCGCAAGGCCGCAACGTATTCCTGGTCGACGAGCCCGCACGCGAATCGGCGGCCCGGGAGGATCGCGCCGCGCTCGCCCGGCCATTGCCCGTCCGGCGGCGGCGCCGGTGCGCACAAGGAGAAAGGTTCAATGTTTTCGTGGTTTGAACGGCGTTTGCCGACATTCCCGCTCGAGGATCCCGTCACGCCGCCGAAGGGGTTCTTCTCGTTCGTCTGGGCGTGCACGAAAGGCGCGCGCGGCTGGATCCTGCTGATCGCGCTGACGTCGGCCGCGCTCGCCGCGTACGAAGCCGCGCTGTTCGCGATGATGGGGCGCGTGGTCGACTGGCTGTCGTCCGCGACGCCCACCGACTTCGGCGGCCGCCATTTCGGCACGCTCGCCGGCTTCGCGGCGATCCTTGCCGGCAGCGCGCTGCTGATCGCGCTGCATACGATGGTCAAGCACCAGGTGCTCGCGATCAACTTCCCGATGCGGCTGCGCTGGCTGTTTCACCGGCTGATGCTCGATCAGAGCCTGTCGTTCTACGCGAACGAGTTCGCGGGCCGCGTGACGACCAAGATCATGCAGACCGCGCTCGCGGTGCGCGATGCGCTGTTCATGTCGGTCGACGTCGTGATCGGCGTCGCCGCGTACCTGATCGGCATTCTCGCGCTCGCCGCGAGCTTCGACTGGCGGCTGATGATTCCGCTCGTGCTGTGGGCGCTCGGCTACGGCGCCGCCTGCGCGTTCTTCGTGCCGCGCCTCGGGCGCGTCGGCAGCGAACAGGCCGACGCGCGCGCGCTGATGACGGGCCGCATCACCGACGCCTATTCGAACATCACGACGGTGAAGCTGTTCTCGCACACGCGCCGCGAAGCCGACCACGCGCGCCGAGCGATGGAAGCGTTCAAGGTCACTGGCGATGCGCAGATGCGGCTCGTCAGCGCGTTCGAGATCGTCAACCACCTGCTGTCGACGCTGCTGCTGGTCGGCTCGACCGGCCTCGCACTGTACCTATGGCTGCACGGCGAAGCGAGCGCGGGCGTGGTCGCGGCCGTGATCGCGATGGCGCTGCGGCTGTCGAGCTATTCGCACTGGATCATGTGGGAGATGACCGAGCTGTTCGAGAACGTCGGCACGATCCAGGACGGCATCAACACGCTGACGAAGGTGCGCAGCGTGGTCGACGCGCCCGGCGCGAAGACGCTCGCGGTGCCGCGCGGCGAAATCGTGTTCGACAACGTGCGCTTCGCGCACGACGACAACGACACGCCGGTGTTCGACGGGCTGAACCTGACGATCCGGCCCGGCGAGCGGATCGGCCTGATCGGCCGCTCGGGCGCCGGCAAGTCGACGCTCGTGAACCTGCTGCTGCGCTTCTACGACGTGGACGGCGGCGCGATCCGGATCGACGGGCAGGACATCGCGCACGTGACGCAGGACAGCTTGCGCGCGGCGATCGGGATGGTCACGCAGGACACGTCGCTGCTGCACCGGACGATGCGCGAGAACATCCTGTACGGCCGCCCCGACGCGACCGAGCACGAGATGCGCGACGCGGCCGTGCGCGCCGAGGCGTCCGACTTCATCGAGCGGCTGCGCGACCGGTACGGGCGCAGCGGCTACGACGTCGAGGTCGGCGAGCGCGGCGTGAAGCTGTCGGGCGGCCAGCGGCAGCGCGTCGCGATCGCGCGCGTGATGCTCAAGGACGCACCGATTCTCGTGCTCGACGAAGCGACCAGCGCGCTCGATTCGGAGGTCGAAGTCGCGATCCAGCGCAGCCTCGACAGCCTGATGAGCGGCAAGACGGTGATCGCGATCGCGCACCGGCTGTCGACGATCGCGGCGATGGACCGGCTGATCGTGCTCGACGAAGGCCGCATCGTCGAGGAAGGCACGCACCTGCAGCTGCTGCAGGCCGGCGGCATCTATGCGGCGCTGTGGGCGCACCAGAGCGGCGGCTTCCTCGGCGAGACGGCGGAAGCGGAAGGCGCGGAACAATAGCCGTGCCGATGCTTCGGGCGTGCCGCGCGCAACGCGTGCCCGACGTGCGAAATGCGAAGTGCGAAGTGCGAAGTGCGAAGTGCGAAGTGCGAAGTGATATCGCGCCGATTCGGTTGCTTGCGCAACGATATGCCGACACGCCGTCACGCCTCATAACGATTCGACAATTTATTGGTTCCCTCGACGATGCGCGATCCGTATCGTTCATCGATTCGTCAGACTTATCGACCAACGGGGGAAACCAACAATGAAACGCATCCGGTCACTCGCGCTCCTCGCCGTTACGGCGTCGCTCCACGTTGCCGGCGCGCACGCGCAAAGCAGCGTCACGCTGTACGGCATCGCCGATGCGGGCATCGCGTACGTGCACAACGTGCAGAACGCCAACGGCAGCAACGCGTCGAACCTCGTCAGGTTCAGCAGCGGCAACCTGTCGGGCAGCCGCTGGGGGTTGCGCGGCATCGAGGATCTCGGCGGCGGGCTGTCCGCGCTGTTCCAGCTCGAGAACGGCTTCAACCTCGGCACCGGCGCGCTCGGCCAGGGCCAGCGCGAATTCGGCCGCAAGGCAGTCGTCGGGCTCGCGAGCAGCACGTACGGCACCGTGACGCTTGGCCGCCAGTACGATCCGGTCATCGATCTCGTGCAGGGCCTCACCGAGGACAATTATTTCGGCGGCGTGTTCGCGACGCCGGGCGACCTCGACAACTACGACAACAGCCTGCGCGTCAGCAACTCGGTGAAATACACGAGTCCGCTGATCTCCGGCTTCCAGTTCGCCGCGCTGTACGGCTTCGGCGGCGTCGCGGGCGCGACCGGCAGCGGCCGCACGTACAGCTTCGGGCTCAGCTACGCGAACGGCCCGCTGTCGCTCGGCGCCGGCTACTTCTTCGCGAACGGCGGCTCGACGGTCGCGAGCGGCGTGCGCACGTGGTCGAGCAGCTCGGACACGCTGTTCAACACCGTGATCAACCAGGGCTTCTCGAGCGCGAAGTCGATCCAGATCGTGCGCGTGGCCGGCCAGTACGTGGCGGGGCCGGCGACGTTCGGGCTCGCGTATTCGAACACGCAGTACGGCGCGGACACGCTGTCGGCCTTCACGCAGAACGCGAAGTTCAACAACGGCTCCGCGTTCTTCAACTGGCAATTCTCGCCGGCGCTGCGCGCGGGCGTCGGCTACAACTACACGTCGCTGACGGGCCCGGCTTCCGCGCACTACAACCAGGTGAACGTCGGCGCCGACTACGCGCTGTCGAAGCGCACCGACCTGTATGCGCTGTTCGGCTACCAGAAGGCGAGCGGCAACACGCTGAACGCGAGCGGCGCGATCGTGAAGGCGGCGGCGTCGGTCGGCTCGTATGGCGTGAATTCGGGCACCGATACGCAGGAACTCGCGATCGTCGGCATCCGCCACAAGTTCTGACCGCCCCCTCGCATCGCCGTGAACCGGCGGACGCACACCGCAGTGGGCGTCCGCCGTGCCGTTCGCACCGCTTCAATGCCGTCGCATGCCGCCGAATCCGTGGCCGCCGGTGAAGGCCGGCTCACGATGAAAGCCCGCGCCCATCGGAACGCCGACGCGGCCGCGCACGCCGCCTTCGAAGTGGCCGGGATGACCGGGATGGTCGAAGTGATGGCGATGATGGAAACGGTCGATGAAGACGAAACTGGCGCCGGTGCCGACGAAAACCGCCGGCCCCCAGTACCACGGGTCCGTGTACGGATACGCGGTGTCCGGGTACCACACGACGCTGCCGTCCGCGTTCTGCATCATCTGCCACGTGCCGTCGCGTTGCCGGCACGCTCGCCCGACCACCTGCTGTTCGGAGCCGTCGATTTCCGCCTGCATGACGACCGCCCGGCAGGCCGCGCCGTCATCCGTCGAGTCGTCATACGGTTGCGCCGGGACGGACATCGAACAAACGACGCAGACCGCACCCATCCCGAACCGAAACAAGCTGCACATGATCGGCTCCTGCATTGTTGCCCCGGACCACTCGACCCCTGGCGTCATTGAAGGCACACGCTTCGTACAGGGTCACCCGACCATTAAACGATAGGACATGCCGGAATATTCCCGGGGTCGGGATGCGTTCGCGGGCCGCGGAATCTGCCGGCGATCATGCGCGCGGCGCGCGGCGGACGATGCAGTACACGCCCGCCGCGGTCACGCCGAACACGACATGTGCCCCGAGCGTGATTGCGCCGCGCACTTGGACGAACCAAGGGAAGATCGCTGTAAACGCATGCAGGTTGACGCCGTACAGCACGAGACCGAATGCGCCGCCCGCGAGCAACGCGGCGCGTGGCGGCAGATTGCGGACGAGCTTCACGAGCACGGCCACGTAGGCAAGCGACAGCGCGGCATGCACGAGCGTCGCGACGCCCATGATGACCGGATCGAAACCCGCGGGCGCACCGAGCGCGCCGCGTCCCATCACGATCGCGGCGGTCAGGCGCGCATCGCGAAACAGGTTGTGAATCGGGTGTTCGCCGGCGAGCGGCCAGAGCAGCAGTTCGATGACGGTCGATCCGAGCGCCGCGCCGAACGCCGCCCACAGGATCGCGACCATACCGTTCCGCATCACGTGCCCGCCTCCGCGATCGATGACAGTCCGCGGTATGGACTTACAACGGACGTTCGCAGTCCGTCCAGTACGCGAACGGATCGCGATGCCTCGGGTAGTGCTCGTCGAGCCATTTCAGCAGCGTCGCGCGCGCGTTGTCGAGGTCGGCCTTCGACGACGACGTCGTCAGCTCGTGCACTTCGACGGACTTTTCCCGATCCATCACATAGCAGTTCCAGTCGGGGCCGTCGAGATCCGGATCGTCGGACGCCTTCGACGACTTGCGAAAGCCGAACCCCTTGCGCGCATCGATGTAGTAGCGCGGATGCACTTTCAGATACGACATCTCGCCGCCCTGCAGGCTGCTTTCCGCACGAAGCACGTCGCGTTCGTCGACGATCTGCGTGACTTCCGGCAGCCGGCGCGAGCGCCAGCCGGCCGGCAGCGTCGCGGTCGCGCGCACGGCGTCGTATGCGCCCCACGTGAGGCCCCACGCCTCGGCCATGCGCTTCATGAACGCATCCGCGCCCGGATAACCGCGCAGCTGGATTCTGGTCGACAGCGTGACTTCGACGCGGCCGTCGGCGCCGGCCGCGTCGCCCGCCGCTTCGAACGGATTGCCCGGACGCGACGGCGCACGCTGCTGCGCGTCCGCGGGCGCCATGCCCGAAAACAGCTGGTCGAGCGCCGCGCGCGCTTTCGACGACTTGTCTGGTCTATTCATTCCTCATTCCCTGTGCATTCGAATCGAACGGCTCGAAACCCTCGATTCTCGCTCATCTTCCGGATCTGCCGGTTTTCCGTGCACGCATTGTCGGCGATCCGCCCTTCTTGGCCGAGCCGCAGCAACGTCCATGCCGCGGTGTCGCACGCGCCGATGTCCGTCATCGTTACCGCAGCGCCGCCCGCATCCGCTCCATCAGCGCGAGCACCTCCGGACGATTCTCGCCCTTCGCGTGCACGAAGTGATAGCGGAGCAGCGATTCGACCTCGTGACGGCTCACGCGCACGAGCGCGCTGCGCTTCAGATACGCGTCGGCGAGCGGCACCCGCGCCAGCGCGACGCCGAGCCCCGCTTCGGCCGCCGCGAGCACCAGGTTGTAATCCTCGAAACGCCGGTCCTGCGCGCGCGGCTTGAACGGAATGCCGAGCGCGTCGAACCACGTACGCCAGCCGGTCACGTCGGAATCGTGCAGCAGCGGCATCTCGAGCAGCGCCGCATCGCCGCGGCGGCGGCGCAACGTTGCGAGCTGCGCGGCGAGCCGCGGATGCGCGACCGGATAAAGCGTCTCCGGCATGAACTCGCGCGTGTCGAGCTGGCGCCAGTTGCCGCGCCCGTACCGGATCGACAGGTCGGCTTCGCCGGCGGCGATATCCACGTTGCGCACGTCGATGCCGAGTTCGATGCGCAGCGCGGGTGCTTCGCTCTCGAGCGCGTGTTGCCGCTCGAACAGCCAGAGCTGCGCGAAGGCCGGGACGACGCTCATTCTGACGACGCGCGGCGTACGCGGCGAGCGCCACTGGTCCGCCGCGCTGTCGATGATCGCAAACGCCTGCTCGATGCGGCCGACGAAGCGCTGGCCGTCCGGCGTCAGCCGCACGCCGCGCGCATGACGTTCGAACAACGCCATGCCGAGCCAGTTCTCGACCGCGGCCACGCGCCGGCTGATCGCGCCGTGCGTGACGCCGGACACGTCGGCGGCCGCCAGGAACGAACCCTCGCGCGCGACCGCGCACACGGTCTCGAGGCTCGCGAGCGGCGGCCGCGGGCCCGGTGCCGGCGAGACGGCCGGCAGCAGGTCCCGCGCGCGCTGCCGCGTGCGTGCCGAACCGTCGGCCCGGCGTCGCGACGAGATGTGAGCCATATTCATATCTGGGTGTTGATCTGTGCGCTAGCTTAGCATCTCGCGACAATGCACCATGGCTGCATGAATACCCTTTCATCCCCGTCGTCGCGCAATGCGCGACCGCCGCTCTTCGCGGCCGGTGCGGTGGCGTTCACGATCGTGTCGTGGGCCTCCGCGTTCCCGTTCATCCGGATCGGCCTGCACGGGCTCACGCCGCTGCAGCTCGCAGCCGCGCGCTTCGCGACCGCGGCCGTGCTCGTGATCGCATGGCTCGCGTGGCGGCGGCCGCCGAAACCGTCGGCGCGCGACGCGCTGCGCTTTTTCGTGTGCGGCTTTCTCGGGATCGCGCTCTACAACGCGCTGCTCAATACCGGCGAGCAAACCGTGTCGGCGGGCGCCGCGAGCTTCATCGTCAACACACTGCCGATCTTCACCGCGCTGCTGGCCGCGGTGTTTCTGCGCGAACGGTTCAATCGCTGGGGCTGGCTGGGTTCGCTCGCGAGCCTCGCCGGCATCGCGGTGATCGCGCACGACCAGCCGGGCGGGCTCGTCCTCGGGTCCGGCAGCACGCTGATTCTCGGCGCGGCGCTGTGTTCGGCCAGCTATTTCGTGCTGCAGCGCCGGATGATTCCCGTGTACGGCGCTTTGCACTGCGCTGCGTACACGCTGCTGGCCGGCGCGGTGCTGCTCACGCCGTGGCTGCCCGGCGCGCTGGCGTCGCTCGGCGGCAGCGCGTCGCACGACACGGCGCTCGCCGTACTCGTGCTCGGCGTGTTTCCGGCCGCGCTCGGGTATGCGACTTGGACTTTCGCACTCGGCTATTTCGGCGCGGCGCGCGCGGCCAATTTTCTGTACCTGACGCCGGCGGTCGCGACCGCGTTGTCGATGGCGCTGACGGGCGAGCGGCCTGGTGTCGAGACAGTGTGCGGCGGCCTGCTGGCGATCGCGGGCGTGGTCTTCGTCGCGTTGCGCGGACGGACGTAGGCGCGCGAGTGGCTAAGCGGCATTGCCGGTGCGGAGGAGCCGGGAGCCAGTAGCGCTCCGTTCGGGCCGCCCCCCGCAGTCTGCGAGACGGAATGCATCGGCCGGCGACGCGAGCCGCGCCAATTCATCGACGCTGCCGGACTTGACCGTTAGTTGCATTAACGGCGTAACGAGGTCGCGGTGTCCTCGGGATCCCCACGAACGCGCGTGCACATTCGCGCAGCGTGCGTCGAAAAGTGTGCAGACAAACCGACCGAACAGTTCGCGACTGATTGCATCGCACTGTCCATGGTCAGCGGCATCGGCGCAGCCGAATAATCGGAGCAATCGACGGCGCGACCACCCCACGCGAATTGCACGACAAAACCCGCGACGGCTGCTGCACGACCGCATCACATTTGCGCAAGCCTACGCAATTCGCCGAGGCGGCCGCAAACGCGTTCGGATATATTCATACGATTGCGTGTCGTCGGAAAAAATCGCCTGCTCGCTCGGGCGCGGCCCGGCGACATGCAAGCCGAACCCGTCACGGGTCGCGGAAACCCGTCCGGGCAACGTCAGCATCTCACAAGGGCGCGCGGCGGCCGGACGGTACGAGAAATATCAATCAACGGAGATGGCAGATGGAACGAAGCACTGTCGGCATGCGCTGCAAACCCCTGATCACCGCCGCACTGGCAGCCGCCGCATTCGCGGCTGCGTCGGGCGCGATGGCCGACCAGGTCGTGAAGATCGGCAGCGTCGAACCGACGACGGGCGGCATTTCGCACCTCGGCAAGGACAACGAGAACGGTGCGCGCCTCGCGGTGGAAGAAATCAATGCGAAGGGCCTGACGATCGGCGGCAAGAAGATCACGCTGCAGCTCGACGCGCAGGATGACGCAGCCGACCCGCGCCAGGCGACGCAGGTCGCGCAGAAGCTGGTCGACGACAAGGTCGTCGCCGTGATCGGCCACCTGAACTCGGGCACGTCGATCCCGGCATCGAAGATCTACAGCGACGCGGGCATCGTGCAGATCTCGCCGTCGGCCACGAATCCCACCTACACGCAGCAAGGCTTCAAGACGACCTACCGCGTCGTCGCGACCGACGCGCAGCAAGGCCCCGCACTCGCGACCTACGCGCAGTCGAAAGGCGTGAAGAGCGTTGCGGTGATCGACGATTCGACCGCGTACGGCCAGGGCCTCGCGAACGAGTTCGAGAAGAAGGCGAAGGCGCTCGGGCTGAAGGTGCTGTCGCACGATGCGACGAACGACAAGGCCGTCGACTTCCGCGCGATCCTGACGAAGATCAAGGGCGAGAACCCGGACGCGATCATGTACGGCGGCATGGACGCCACCGGCGGCCCACTCGCGAAGCAGGCGAAGCAGCTCGGCCTGCGCGCGAAGATCCTGTCCGGCGACGGCGTGTGCACCGACTCGCTGGCCGAACTGGCCGGCCCGGCGGCCGACAACGTACTGTGCTCGCAGGCCGGCGCGGCGCTCGAGAAGATGCCGGGCGGCGCGGCGTTCCTCGCGAAGTACCAGAAGCGCTTCAACCAGGGCATCAAGTTCGATGCGCCGTTCGCGTACGACGCGGTCTACATCGCGGTCGATGCGATGAAGCGCGCGAACTCGACCGACCCGGCGAAGATCCTCGCGGCGATGCCGTCGACGAAGTATGACGGCGTGATCGGCACGACGACGTTCGACTCGAAGGGCGACCTGACGCACGGGGTCATCTCGATCTACGGCTACAAGACCGGCAAGAAGACCTTCCTCGATCAGGTGAAGATGTAATTCCCCGCGAGGCCGGCCCGACGGGAACGCCACCCGTCGGCGCCGGTGCCGCGCGGGGCCGATTCAGGTTTTGCGGAGACGAAGCAACATGTGTGCGATGGCGTATGCGGACTTTCAACAGGAGTTGAAGAAAGCGCAGCTGACGGCGCGGGAATTCGCGCGGCTGATCCGGATGAACGAAAGCTCCATCACCAATTATTCGAGCAAGGGCACCGTCCCTTCCCACCTCGCGGTCATCGCGACGCTGATCGGCGCGCTCGCCGCGCACGAGATCGATTTCCGGCACGTGATCGGCAAGACCGGCATCGAACCGAAGCGCCCGCGCGGCGTCGGCGCGTTTCCGGGCGTGGCAAAACCGCGTGCCGCGAAGCGCCGCAGCGGCAAGTCGTAACGGCCGCGGCCGACGGGCCGCTTGGCCGTTGCGCGCGGCGCTCTGCACGCCGCGCCGCATCAATCAGCCCGCATCTCGAATAGTGGCAAGCCCGGCCGCAAGACGCTCCGCACCCAACGTACGGGGCCAACGTCACCAGCGTAGCGGTGCATCGGGCAGCGCAACCCCACGCAGCAGCGCGCTGACCGGCCGTTACCGCGCCGCCCGCACGTGATCGAGCAGCGCCTGCAACGGATGACGCAGCTGCCGCGCGGACATGCGCTTCACCTGACTGCGGCACGAATACCCGGTCGCCAGCGCTTCGCCGTGCTCGCTCGGCGCATCGACGTGCGCGGCCCACGATTGCGCATAGATCGTTCGCGACGTCCGCAGGTTGCGCGCTTCGTGCCCGTAGGTGCCCGACATCCCGCAACAGCCGGTCGCCTGAACCGCCAGGCGCAATCCGCGGCGCGCGAACACCTGCGCCCATTGCCTGCCGCTGTCCGGCGCGTTGGTCTTCTCGGTGCAGTGCGGCAGCAACCGATACGAAACCGTCGCGCCGCCCGCATCGGCTTCCGGCAACGCATCCGCCAGCCATTCCTGCGGCAACGCGACCTTCGGCACGTCGGCGAGCCCCGTCACCTTCAGGTATTCCTGCCGATACGTGAGCGTCATCGCCGGATCGAGGCCCACGAGCGCGACGCCCGAGCGCGCGAGCGCGGCCAGTTGCGTCGCGTTGCGGATCGCCGCCCGCTCGAACGCGCGCAGAAACCCTTGCACGTGCAGCGGCTTGCCGTTCGGCGCGAGCGGTGCGAGCCATACCTGAAAACCGATGCGCGCGGCGAGTTCGATCAGCGTCGCGAGCTGCTCGGTGTCGAAGTAGCGCGTGAACGTGTCCTGCACGATCACGACGCTGCGCGCGCGCTGCGCATCGGTCAATGCGGCGAGCGCGTGCGGATCGGCCGGCCGCACGTTCCATTGCCGGATCACGGGCGCGAGATCGAAGCGGCTCAACAGCGGACCGTCGACCATCCCGACGTGCCGCTCGAGCAGCGTGCGCACCCAGCCGGCGCGCATCAGCCCGTTGTACAGCGCGGGCACGCGTGCCATCCACGGCATCGTGAATTCGAGCGAACCAATCAGGTAGTCGCGCAGCGGCCGCAGGTAGCGCTGGTGATACAGCTCGAGAAAGCGCGAGCGAAACTCGGGCACGTTGACCTTGACCGGACACTGCCCCGCGCACGACTTGCACGCGAGGCAGCCGGCCATCGCGTCGTACACCTCGTGCGAGAAGTCGGCCGCGCCGTCGCGCGCGGCGCGGCTGTTGCGCCAGCGCGCAGCGAACCCGCGCAGGAACGGCTGCCGCGTACGCGCCGCCGCGACGACGTCGACGCCGGCTTGTCCTTGCAATCGCAACCATTCGCGCATCAACGACGCACGCCCTTTCGGCGACTGCACGCGCTCGCGCGTCGCCTTCCACGACGGGCACATCGCGTCGTCCGGATCGAAGTTGTAGCACGCGCCGTTGCCGTTGCAGTGCATCGCGGTGCCGTAGCTTTGCCACACGCGCTCGTCGATCTGCCGGTCGTGGTCGCCGCGCGTCGGCACCTCGTCGATCTTCAGCAGCCGCAGCGTGGCGTCCGGCGGCGTCGCGATCTTGCCGGGGTTGAACTGGTTGTGCGGATCGAACGCGGCCTTCAGCTGCTGCAGCGACGGATACAGTTCGCCGAAGAACGCCGGCGCATATTCGGAGCGCACGCCCTTGCCGTGCTCGCCCCATAACAGGCCGCCATGGCGCCGCGTGAGCTCGGCCACCGCGTCCGACACCGGCCGCACCAGCGCGGCCTGCTTCGGATCCTTCATGTCGAGCGCCGGACGCACGTGCAGCACACCGGCGTCGACGTGGCCGAACATCCCGTACTGCAGCCCGTGGCCGTCGAGCAGCGCGCGGAATTCGGCAATGTATGCGGCGAGGTTCTCGGGCGGCACCGCTGTGTCCTCGACGAACGGCTGCGGGCGCGCCTCGCCCTGCACGTTGCCGAGCAGGCCGACCGCGCGCTTGCGCATCGCATATACGCGCTTCACCGCGTCGTCGCCGGTCGCGATCGTGTGACCGAGCCGCTCGACGCTCGTGTCGGTGCGCAGATGCTCGACGAACGCGCGCACGCGTGCATCGACGTCGTCGGCATCGTCGCCGCAGAATTCGATCAGGTTGATGCCGAGCGTCGGGCGCGCGTCGTCCTGCGGGAAATACTCGGCGACGCTGCTCCACACGATATCCTTCGTCGCGAGCATCAGCACCTTCGAGTCGACCGTCTCGATCGACAGCGGCTCGAGTTCGAGCAGCGCACGCGCATCGCGCAGCGCGTCCATGAAGCCCGCGTAGCGCACGTTCACCAGCACCGAATATTTCGGAATCGGCAGCACGTTCAACTTCGCCTCGACGACGAAGCCGAGCGAGCCTTCCGCGCCGCACAGCACGCTGTTCAGGTTGAAGCGGCCGTCCGGCTCGCGCAGATGCGCCAGATCGTAGCCGGTCAGGCAGCGGTTGAGCTTCGGAAACTTCGCGTCGATCAGCGCGGCCTTCTCGTCGCTGATGCGGCGCGCGGTGCGATAGACCTTGCCGATGCGGTCCTGCCGCGCGCAGCGCCGCTCGAGTTCGTCGCCGTCGATCGCATCGCTGTGCAGCTGTTCGCCGCCCAGCAACACGAAGTCGAGCGCAAGCACGTGGTCGCGCGTCTTGCCGTACGTGCAGCTGCCCTGCCCGCTCGCATCGGTGTTGATCATCCCGCCGACGGTCGCGCGGTTCGACGTCGACAGTTCCGGCGCGAAGAACAGCCCATGCGGCTTCAGCGCGGCATTCAGCTGATCCTTGACGACGCCTGCCTGCACGCGCACCCAGCGCTCTTGCGCGTTGATTTCGAGAATCCGGTTCATGTTGCGCGACAGGTCCACGACCACGCCGTCGGTCAGCGACTGCCCGTTGGTGCCGGTGCCGCCGCCTCGCGCGGCCACCGCGACGTCGCGGTGCGCGGGTTCGGCGAGCACGCGCGCGAGCAGCCGCACGTCGTCCGCGTGCGCCGGGCAGATCACCGCTTGCGGCGGGCGCTGGTAGATCGAGTTGTCGGTCGCCTGCACGGTCCGGTTCGCATGATCCGCATGGATCTCGCCGGCGAACCCGGCAGCCTGAAGGGCCGCGAGAAAGTCACGGTAACGGTCGGCGGGCGGGCTGGCGGGACGAGGCAACGAAGCAATCGACATGAGATGGAAGCGCAATTAGGGAAGCCGGTGCGCGGCCGCGATCAGAACCATGAGTTTTGAGCAAGATTCCACGCGAACCGAAAATCCAGTATCTTGCGAAGCGGCATGAGAAACAAACGAATTCTGCGCCGTCAAAACTTGCATAAAACTCATGAATTACCGCCACCTGACCCCTTCGATGTCGCTGCTGCTGGTGTTCGAAGCCGCCGCGCGGCATGAGAGCTACACGCGCGCGGCCGACGAGCTGTCGCTGAGCCAGAGCGCGATCAGCCGGCAGGTGCAGACGCTCGAGGATCAGCTCGGCGTGCCGCTGTTCCGGCGCGAGGGCCGCTCCGTGAAGCTGACCGAAGTCGGGCGGCGCTACTTCGTCGAGCTGAGCGGCGCGCTCGGACGCATCCGCGGCGCGACGCTGCAGGCGATGTCGCACCAGGCCGGCGCGGGCACGCTGCGGCTCGCGACGTTGCCGACGTTCGGGTCGAAATGGCTGCTGCCGCACCTGCACGGCTTCTACGCCGCGCACCCGGGCGTGACCGTGCACCTGCATTCGCGGATCGGCGGCATCGATTTCCATACCGACGATCTCGACGCGGCGATCACCGTCGGCGCGGGCGACTGGCCCGGCCTGCACGCGCACCGGCTTTACAACGAGTTCCTGATCGCGATCGCGAGCCCCGACGCGGCCGGGCGGCGCAACGCCGATTCGCGCGCGCCGGCGTGGGCTGCCGGGCAGACGCTGCTGGGCGTGACGAGCAATCAGCACGCATGGGCCGAATGGTTTGCGCATTTCGGGCTCGATCATCGCGAGATGCGGATCGGGCCGAGCTTCGAGCTGACGTCGCATCTGATCCAGGCCGTGCGGGCCGGAATGGGGATCGGCCTCGTGCCGAAGGTGCTGGTGGAAGACGAGTTGAGCCGCCATGAGCTCGTGACGATCGGCGACGCGATCACCAGCCAGCGCAGCTACTACCTCGTGTATCCGCCCGAAAACGATACGTTGCCGTCGCTGGTGGCGTTCCGGGAATGGCTGCTGAAATCGTGCTGAAGCGCCGGCGGATGCGGCGCGCTCACGTGCGCCATTCGCCGAGAATCTGCTCGGCAAGGTAGTCGCACGGCGGGCGCGCGGACTGCACGCTGCGCGCGAGCACGACTTCGAGTTCGCCGAGCGACGGCAGCCCGTGGCTCTCCGACAGTTGCAACAGGTGATCGGGCACGCAGCAGCGCGCGAGCGGCGCAACGGCGAGGCCGGCCTCCACCATGCTCAGCAGCCCCAGAAAGCTCGGGCTTTCGTATGACATCCGGTACGGAATCCTGCGCCGGTTCAGCGCCTTGACCGCGTGATCGCGCGCCATGCTGCCGCCGTGCGTGAAAAACGCCACCGGCAGCGGCCGCTCCTCCCACACATCGCGTTTCGGCGAGCCGGCCCAGACGAGCGGTTCCATCCGGATCAGCTCGCCCGTCACGCCCTTGATCCGCGTGAGGCATGCGAGGTCGACCGTGTTGTCCTTCAGCATCGGCACGAGCGCGCTGCTTGGCTGACCGATCACGCGCACTTCGACACGCGGATGCATAGCGGCAAACTTGCCGAGCACCTGCGGCAGCAGCGACGAGATGTAATCGTCCGGCACGCCGATCGTCACGCGGCCGCGGATCTCCGGTCGCACGACCGACGCCCACGCCTCGTCGCGCATCGCGAGCATCCGGCGACCGTAGTCGGCGAGCATGCGGCCGTCGCCGGTGGCCGTCACGTTGCGCGTGTCGCGGATGAACAGCGGCTTGCCGAGCGCATCCTCCAGCGCCTTGATCTGCATGCTCACGGCCGACGGCGACCGATGCACGGCCTGCGCACCCTGCGCGAACGAACCGGACTCCGCCACGGCCACCACCATCGCCAGCACGTCGAGATCGAGCTTCTTCATCGTATTCAGCAAATCTGATCAATCGATTCAGTTTATCCCGTTTTACTGTTCACCTCCATGATCGGACAATGATTGCCATCGACGTTCATTTCAGGAAGCGGCAATCATGCAACCCTCCGGCTCACTTTGTGGATTCCTGCTCATCGGCGGCATGCTCGCGGTCACGCCGGGGCCGAACATGGTCTACGTGATGTCGCGCTCGATCGCGCAGGGGCGCACCGCCGGGCTGATTTCGCTGGCGGGCGTGATGGTCGGCTACCTGTTCTACATGTTCGGCGCCGCATTCGGGATCACGACGCTGTTCCTGAGCGTGCCGTATGCACGCACCGTGCTCGGCGTGCTGGGCGCCGCGTATCTGCTCTATCTCGCGTGGCAGGCCGTGCGGCCCGGCGGCCGTTCGCCGTTCGACGTGAAGGCGCTGCCGAGCGAACAACCGCTGCGGCTGCTCGCGATGGGCGCGACGACGAGCGTGCTGAATCCGAAGCTCGCGATGCTGTTCGTGTCGCTGCTGCCGCAGTTCATCGATTACCGGCAGGGGAGCGTGTTCGGCCAGTCGCTGTTTCTCGGTTCGTTGCTGATCGCGGCGTTCGCATCGGCGAACGGGCTCGTCGCGATCTGCTCGAGCGGCATCGCTGCGTTCCTGCGCGGCCGGCCGGCGCTGCTGCTCGCGCAGCGCTGGGCGATGGGCGCCGTGCTCGGCGGCCTCGGCGTGGAGATGCTGGTCGATGCGGCGAGAATGGCAGCGGCGGCGTGACGCGGAAGACGGACCGACGAGCGGCCATGGCGAGCCGGTCCACGCGCTCCATGTTGCGCACGCGGTGAAAAAAGCGAACGTCGCGAGCCGCGACGCTCGCATGGCTACGCGGATCGTGGCGCGGCTGCGACCGGCTGCGGCGCGCCACTGACCTGCATCACGCGACCACCGCCTGCCGCTGCGCTTCGAGCTCGCGCACGAGCGGCAGCACGCGCTTGCCGAAGTACTCGACTTCCTCGATGAAATGCAGGAACCCCGCGAGCACGAGGTCGACGCCGATCGCCTTCAGCGCGACGATCCGTTCGGCGATCTGCTGCGGCGTGCCGATCAGGTTCGTGCGGAAGCCGTCGTTGTACTGCACGAGATCCTCGAACGTCGACTTCGCCCAGTTGCCCTCGCCCTCCGGCGACGCCTTGCCGGCTTCCTTCACCGCATCGCCGAACGCATGCACGGCCTCGACGTGCGCATGCCGGATGATGTCGTCGAGCACGGCCCGTGCTTCCTCCTCGGTGTCGCGCGCGATCACGAACGCGTTGACGCCGATCCGCACGCGATGGTTGTTCGCGGCGGCCTTCGCGCGAATGTCGTCGATTTGTGCCTTCAGGTTCTCCGGCGTATTGCCGTTCGTGAAGTACCAGTCCGACACGCTGGCCGCGTTGTCGCGCGCGGCGCGCGAACTGCCGCCCTGGAAGATCTCCGGATGCGGTTTCTGCACCGGCTTCGGGCTCAGCGTGTAATCGTTGAAGCGGTAGAAGTCGCCCTTGAACGTGAAGTTGTCCTGCGTCCAGATGCCCTTCAGCGCCTGGATGAACTCCTTCGAGCGCCGATAGCGTTCGTCGTGCTCGAGCCACGGCTCGCCGATCGCGGTGAATTCGCCCTTGAACCAGCCGCTGACCACGTTGATCGCGATGCGTCCGTTCGAAATGTGGTCGATCGTCGCGAGCTGCTTCGCGACCACGGCCGGATGCCACGGGCCCGGCAGGATCGCGGCGAGCACCTTGAGTTTCGTCGTCGCGTGCAGTAGCGCCTGGCTGAACGATACGGATTCGTGCTGGTATTCGGCGCCGTAGCCGGCCGTGAAGCGGATCTGGCTCAGCGCGTAGTCGAAGCCGGCCGCCTCGGCCGTGCGCGCGAGCTTCTGGTTGTATTCGAGACTCCAGTCGGTACGCTGCTGGATCGTGCTGACGACGAGGCCGCCGCTGACGTTCGGCACCCAGTACGCGAATTTGACGCCGTCGGCCGAGGGTTCGTGAATGCTCATGAAAGGATCCTGATCGAAGGGAGAAACGAAACAGCGCGCTACGCAGCCACGGCTGCCGGCGCGCGCCGCTGCAGTTGCGGCACCGCGCGGTCGACCGCGCGCGCGATGCGCGCATGCAACGCGGGATTCGCGATCTCGTAGCGGTCGAAATCGCTTTCGCACGCATTCACGCCGATCGGCAGCGTGCGCGCCTGGAAGAAGCTGAACAGCGGGCGCAGCTGATGGTCGATCACGAGCGCGTGGCGCTCGCTGCCGCCGGTGGCCGCGAGCAGCACCGGCACGTCGACCAGCGATTCGTGATGCACGAGGTCGAACAGGTGCTTGAAGAGCCCCGTATACGACGCGCGATACACGGGGCTCGCGACGACGAGCGCATCGGCCGTCTCGATCGCGCGGATCAGCGCGTCGACGTCGGGCGGAACCTGTGCGCGCTTCAACGCGCCGGCCAGCCGATTGCCGATCTCGCCGAGTTCGATCAACCGCGTGTGGACCGGAAGCGCGTCGCCGAGCGCGGCGACGATTGCGTTCGTCAGCGCCAGCGTGCGCGACGGCCGTTGCAGGCCGCCCGAGATCGCGACGACGTTGAGCGTGTGGGTCATGCAGTGCGTTCCCGTTGTCGAGTGAGTGGCGCGGGATCGCGCCCTGGCGTGTCAGGTTCGCAAGGAGCGTGCCATGTTCGGACGATGTGCGATCGGCTGGATCATCTGCAATCCGAAGCTCATGGCGGCTGCCCGCCCCGCATGGCTTCAGACGCGATATGACCAGTAGTGGCAAGCGTTCCGGAAAGTGGATCACATCGATATTCGACAGCGCGATGAACCGGCGGAAACAGCGCTGCTGATGCGCTGCTGCTCAATCAGCAGTTTCGCGCACGCGTTGTTCCGATCGCTACGTTCCGGCGCCGTCGAAGCGGGCGCGATGGCGTCGAATTCGCTGTCGCAACGGCATGCGTGCGCGCCGCGGCATCCTGCGCAGCCATCCCGCTTTCGTTATCAGAAATCGATGTTTCCCGTCCGGCGCAAAACGTTGAACACTTTTCTGACCACGCAGCAGCCGGACCGCGGCGCCCGTCGTCGCCGGTCCGGCCCGTTCGATCGACTCACGCCTTCATCGCCATGACTTCCCTGTTTGCCACGCCGCGTCCGGTCAATCTCCGTGTCGTCGCCGCGCAGCCGGCCGGCTTGCGCGACACCCAGGTTCTCGTGCTTCCCGCGCAACCCGCGCCAGCCCGCGCCCGTGCGCACGTGTTCGTCGATCCGCGTTCGCTCGCGCTGCTCGACCGCGTGCGGCGCGTCGCGCCGAGCGACGCGAACGTGCTGATCGTCGGCGAGACCGGCACCGGCAAGGAGCTGATCGCGCGCCACGTGCACGACGTCAGCGATCGCGGCGGCGGGCCGTTCGTCGCCGTGAACTGCGGCGCGCTGCCGGAAACGCTCGTCGACAGCGAACTGTTCGGTCATGAGAAGGGCGCGTTTACGGGCGCGGTCCGCGCGAAGCCGGGCTGGTTCGAGGCCGCGAACGGCGGCACGCTGTTTCTCGACGAGATCGGCGACCTGCCGCTGTCGATGCAGGTAAAGCTGCTGCGCGTGCTGCAGGAGCGCGAAGTCGTGCGGCTCGGCGCGCGCTCGGGCATCCCGATCGACGTGCGCATCGTCGCCGCCACCAATGTCGATCTGCAACGGGCAGTGGCCGACGGGCGCTTTCGCGGCGACCTGTTCTACCGGCTCAACGTCGTGCGGCTCGACGTGCCGGCGTTGCGCGAGCGGCCCGCCGACATCCTGCCGCTCGCGCGTCACTTCTTCGACGAATACCGCAGCCGCACAGGCTACGGGCCGCGGAGCATCGGCCCGGCCGCGGAGCGCCGGCTCGAAGCGCATGCGTGGCCCGGCAATATCCGCGAGCTGCAGAACGTGATTCATCACGCGCTGCTGGTGAGCCGCGACGATGCGCTGCAGGACACCGATCTGAACCTGACGTCGTCATGCGTGCCGGTCGCGGCTGCTGGCGTGCGCGCTGGCGCGAGCGGCGGCTCCGCTCAGGAAGCGCTCGAGGACGCGCTGTGCGCGCTGTTCGACGGCGCACACGAGAACCTGTTCGAACGGATCGAGGACACCGTGATGCGCGTCGCGTTCGACTTCTGTCACCGTAACCAGATCCAGGCCGCGCGGCTGCTCGGCATCAGCCGCAACGTGCTGCGCGCGCGGCTGATCCGCGCGAAGGTGATCGCGGCGGTCAAGTAGCGGCGGCACGCGGCTGCGACGCGGTGTGATGGAAGCTGTGTCGCCGGTTCACGGCGATTCGTCTACGGCCTGGAGCCGCAACACGAGGCGGCTCGGGATATGGCGCCGTGCTGTCTGTCGCGGCGGACGCGTCGTTTCCGACCAACGCGGTGGTGGCGACGGGAAAGCTCGAGCCGTCGGCTGGCTGATGACCATCGCTCGCTACAGTGAGCGGCGAACAACGAGTGATCAGCAGCGGCGAACGACGGGCGGCAAACCGCCCTGCCGCTCACCGCCCCGTTCGCTACTACTTCCCGACACCCCCGACCAGCGATGTAACCGGCGCGAGCAAATTCGCCGCGGAGCCCGCGCTCGACCCGCCTGGGTCCGCCGCACTGCCGAGCGTGCCGGTGACAGTCGACACGAGGCTGGTCACACGCGCGAGCGGGCTCGCCGCTCCCGCACCGGCAGCACCGCCGAGCGTGCCCGTCACCGCGGACACGAGATTGGTCACCGGCGCGAGCGGGCTCGCCGCGCCGACGCCCGTCGGGCCGCCGATCGCGCCGGTCAGCGCACCAAGCGGTGTCGATCCGAGCCCCGGCAGCACGCCGCCGAGCGGCCCCGACGCACCCGAGCCGCTCGGCGGCGGACCATTCTTCACGGTCGCGGCCGACGCGCCCGCGAGGCTGACGATCAGACCGGGAATCGGCGCCGCGCCGTTCGGACCGTTGTAGTTGACCAGTCCGCCCGCGTTCGTCACGGTATCGCCGACCGCGCCGACGAGCCCGCCCGCCGCCGCCGCGAGCTGGTTCGCCGGTCCGGTGGCCGGCTGCGCCGGAACCCCCAGCCGCCAGCCCACCGTCGACACCGCGCTGCCGACCTGACCGAGCAGGCTGCCCACCGGTTGCCCGAGGCCCGTCGTCGCGCCGATCTGCTGCGTGGCCTGGCCGGCCGTGATCACGAGCGGCGTGACGACCGAGCTGATCTGCTGCGCGACCTGCTGCACGGGGCCCGACGACAGCGTCGAGCCGAGCGTGCCGCCCGCGGTGCCGACGCCGCCGGCCACGGTGTCGAACACCGCGCCGGCCGGTGTCGTGGCCGGCGCGAGCGGCGCCAGCGGGCCCGAACCAAGTGCGCGAACGGTCTGCGCAAGCCCAGCCACCGGATTCGCGGTCTGGCGCACGACGTCGCCGAGGCCAGCCACCGTCGTGCCGACCGGATTCGCGGTCGAGCCGATCTGCCCGAGCCCGTCGCTGAGCGCATTCGTCGCGGCGCGCGTCATCGTGCCGACGCTGGCGATCGCGTCGCCGGCGCTGTGCGTCACGCCGTTGCCGAGCCCTGGCAGCGTCACGCCGCCGACGATCGAGCCGGCCGTGATCGCGAGCGCGCCCGCCGTGCTGACGACACCGCGCGTGCCGGGCGTGCCGCTCGTGCCCCAGCCGCCGTCGCTCCCGCCACCCGATCCGGGATGATTGGTGGTGACGGTCGCGCCGCCGGTATCGGCGGCCGCGCTCGACGGCGCGGTGACGTCGCTGCCGCCGCAGGCGGTCAGCACGCCGGCGGCGGCCAGCACCGCAGCAGACGTGAAAATGCGGGTTCGATACATGGTGGTCTCCTCGCGGTCCGGGCGATGGAATGTTCGATGAAGGACCGGCGAACGATCAGCACTTTCCATGCCATTGGCACGTGCGGAGGACGCCGCCGCACCACCGGACAAGCTGCGCGTGCGCACGCGCAGCACATCCGCGATCGTGGTCGGCGCGTTTCGATCCCCATGAGCGGCTCGGTTTTCGTTACATTCGTGCTACGAATGCCTCGGTGTTACGTAACGTCGGCGCGCGCGGCGCCGTATTCTGGCCGCACCGCCTGCCACCCATACAGAATGTTGCCGGCCCGCGCGGCACGCGTGCCGGCGCCTGACCGTCAGGAACCCGCCGCCATGAAAAAGCTCGTGAACCGCCCGTCCGACGTCGTACACGAAATGCTCGAGGGCATCGCGCGGCAATCGCCGCATCTCGCGATCCTCGGCGACGAGCACGTGCTCGTCCGCCAGCCGCTGCCCGAGCCGTCGCTACGCCCGGTCGCGATTCTGTCCGGCGGCGGCAGCGGCCACGAGCCCGCGCACGGCGGCTACGTCGGCGAAGGGATGCTCAGCGCGGCCGTGTGCGGCGAGGTGTTCACGTCGCCGTCGACCGATGCGGTGCTGGCCGCGATCCGCGCGAGCGCTGGCCCGAACGGCGCGCTGCTCGTCGTGAAGAACTACACCGGCGACCGCCTCAATTTCGGGCTGGCCGCCGAAATCGCGCGCGCGGAGGGCATTCCGGTCGAAACGGTGATCGTCGCCGACGACGTGTCACTGCGCGGCCGCGTCAAGCGCGGCCAGCGGCGCGGAATCGCGGGCACGGTGCTGATCCACAAGCTGGCCGGCGCGGCCGCCGCGCGCGGGCTGCCGCTCTCACGCGTCGCGGCTATCGCGCGCGATGCAGCCGCCGAACTCGGCACGATGGGCGTCGCGCTAGACGGCTGCACGATTCCCGGCGCCGACAAATCCGGCTTCAGCCTCGGCGATCACGAAATCGAGCTCGGCCTCGGCATCCACGGCGAAAAGGGCGTCGAACGCACCGCGCCGCTGCAGGCCGATGCGCTCGTCGACACGCTGCTGTCGAACATCGTCGCCGATCTCGTGCTCGATCGCGGCGAGCGCGTCGCGCTGCTCGTCAACGGCCTCGGCGCGACGCCGGACATGGAACTGGCGATCGTGCTGCGCGCCGCATATGACAATCTGACCCGGCGCGGCATGATCGTCGCGCGCGCATGGGCCGGCACGTTCCTGTCCGCGCTGAACATGCCCGGGTGCTCGATCTCGCTGATGCGGCTGAACGACGAACGCACCGCGCTGCTCGACGCGCCGACGCAGGCGCGCGCATGGCCGGGCGGCGGCGCCGTCAGCGAACGGATTCGCGTGGCCGCGGCGGCTGAACATGACACGCCGCTGCCGCCGCTCGATGCGGCCGGTCGCGCGTGGGCCGCCCGGTTGCAGCCGGCGCTGCACGCGGTTGCGCAAGCGTTGATCGACAACGAAGCAAAGCTGACCGAACTCGATACGGCCGCCGGCGACGGCGATCTCGGCGCGAGCATGCGCCGCGCCGCGCTGGCGATCGTCGAGTTGCCGGAAGCTGCATATGGCACGCCGGCCGGTACATTGTCTGCGCTGGGCGCCGCGTTGCGCCGCGCGATCGCCGGCAGCTCGGGGCCGTTCTATGCAACCGCGCTGCTGCGCGCGTCGCGGCGCCTGGCCGAGACTGCGGAGCCGTCGGCGCGCGACTGGGCCGCGGCGTTTCGCGGTGCGGTCGAGGCGATCGGCGAGCTGGGCGGCGCACGCGCCGGCGACCGGACGATGCTCGACGCGCTGGCGCCGGCGGTCGATGCGTTCGACCGTGCGCTCGACGACGACCGCGACCACGCGAGCGCATGGGCCGCGGCGGTGGAAGCCGCGGAACGGGGCGCGCAGCAGACGGCCGGCATGACGCCGCGCGCGGGCCGCGCGAGCTATCTCGGCGAACGCGCGATCGGCACGCCGGACGGCGGCGCGGTGGCCGTCGCGTACTGGCTGCGCGCGTTGTTGCCGCACGTGCGGTAGCGGCCGCGCGCGGCCATGCTCAGACGCCTTCGACCAGCACCGCGCGATAGCGCGCGCCCTTGAAGCGGTGCTGGACGACCTTCTGGTATTCGGAGCCGTGATACCACGCGTGCGCGGCCTCCTTCGACGGGAATTCGACGATCACGACGCCTTCCGGGCCTTCTCCCTCGAGAATTTCCTGCGGCCCGTATGCGGCGAGCACCTTCACCGGATGGCCGGCAAGGGTCGCGCCGACCTGGCTCGAGTAGATGTCGAGTTCATGCTGGTCCTGCGTGCTTTCCCGTGTAAAGACGATGTAGGTCGCCACGATATGCGCTCCTGATGGATGGTGAAAAAGGGGACGCCACGCGCTGCACCACCCGAGAAACACTGCGTGGCAGCGCGCAGCTTACAGCCGTTCGCCCGCCGGCGCTGAGGTGAGCCAGCCACGGCCTTCCCGCGCCGCCCTCCACCGCACGGGAAAACCCCGATCTCCACATCGTCCTATGACATCGGGCATCGCAAATTGGCGGGATTACTTTGATCCTCGTCGGCGCCCGCCCGGGCGCATGCTGATAGCGAGGACCCCTCATGCGATACGTGCCATCGTGGACTTCCGTTTCCGCCGCCGAGTCCGTTCCGGACGAGACGGCTTCCCGCGGCGACCAGCCGCACAGCCTGCCGCGCGTCGCGATCGCGGCCGCCGCGCTCGGCAATGCGACCGAATGGTTCGATTACGGGATTTACGCGTACGGACTCGCGTACATTTCCGCCGCGCTGTTTCCCGGCAACACGGCCAGCGCGACGCTGTTCGCGCTCGGCACCTTCGCGATCTCGTTCCTGATCCGCCCGCTCGGCGGGCTGTTCTGGGGCCCGCTCGGCGACCGCCTCGGCCGCAAGCGCGTGCTCGCGCTGACCGTCCTCACGATGTCCGGCGCGACATTGCTCGTCGGCCTGCTGCCCACTTACGCGAGCGCCGGCTGGCTCGCACCCGCGGCATTGATCGTGCTGCGGATGATCCAGGGCTTCTCGACCGGGGGCGAGTACGGCGGCGCGGCGACCTTCATCGCCGAATACGCGCCGGATTCGCGGCGCGGCCTCTGCGGCAGCTTCCTCGAATTCGCGACGCTCGCGGGCTTCTCGCTCGGCGCGCTGCTGATGCTCGGCTTCGCGCTGCTGCTCGGCGACTCGGCGATGCATGCATGGGGCTGGCGTCTGCCGTTCCTGGTCGCGGCTCCGCTCGGGCTGATCGGCTGCTACCTGCGCTCGCGGCTCGAGGAAACACCGGTGTTCCGCGAACTCGAGGAAGAAGCGCACCGTCGCGAACAGGCCGCGCCGACCGCGCTGCCGATCGGTCAGCTGCTGGTCCGTTATGCGCGGCCGCTGGTGCTGCTCGGCGGGCTCGTCGTCGCGCTGAACGTCGTCAACTACGTGCTGCTCGCGTATATGCCGACCTACATGCACAAGGAACTGGGCGTCAGCGAGAACATGTCGCTGCTGATTCCGCTGATCGGCATGCTCGCGATGATGGTGCTGCTGCCGTTCGCCGGCTGGCTGTCGGATCGCATCGGCCGCAAGGCGATGTGGTGGATCTCGCTCGTCGGGCTGTTCGTCGCGGCCGTGCCGATGTTCACGCTGATGACGCATGGCGTGCTCGGCGCGTTCGTCGGCTTCGCGGTGCTCGGGTTGCTGTACGTGCCGCAGTTGGCGACCATTTCGGCGATGTTTCCGGCGATGTTCCCCACACATGTGCGGTACGCGGGCATGGCGATCGCGTACAACGTGTCGACGTCGCTGTTCGGCGGCACCGCGCCGATCGTCAACGACTGGCTGATCGGGAAGACGGGTAACACGATGATTCCCGCGTATTACATGATGGCGGCGTGTGCAGTGGGGTTGGTCGCGCTGTTCGCGGTGATCGAGACGCGGGGGTGTTCGCTGCGTGGGGAAACCGTGCCGGGACAATTGAGCTGACGCGCGCCGGGGCGGCGTTCTTCGCCCCATAAACGGCAACCCTTGCATCGCCCGCGGTCCGGCAACGGAGCGCGGGCGATGTGCGTTTTGGGCGGGGGCTCGGCGGCGGCGGCGCAATCAGGCTGGCTCCGCCGCCGGAATGCCTATATCCGGCGTCCAGGCGCGGTACCGACACCCCAGTTGACGGTGCTGCACGTGTCGAAGATAGACATGGGGTGCCGAAGTAGATTCTTCACAACACAGTTGGAAACATGGGCCGAATGGCGGTGTTCGGCCAGTAGCGGTCATCGACGAGCGGCTGCTTCCAGGTAACTCACGCCCCAGGCTGGATGAAGACCAGCAACTCAGCGTTCGTCAGTCCAGCGATGGACAGTGCAGGCACACTGGCAAACCCTGCGCCGTCGCCGGCGGTCATCGTAAGACCCTGGACGAGGGAACTGCCCCGCACCCCATGAACCCAGGCGTGTGCGCCTGCTTCGAGCGGAACGGCGACGGTCTCACCTTTTCCCGGTGCGACCCGTACCAGCCGCATCTGCTGGTGCAACTTCACCAAGGCGCCATCAGGGCCGGCCAACTCAACATGCGGTGCCGTCGCGTCGAACGCGGCCTGTTCGTAGCCCGGTTCCAGCCCTCGATGCTCAGGGATGATCCAGATCTGCAGGAAACGGACCGGGTCGGTCGAACTGGCATTGACCTCGCTGTGCGTGATGCCGCGGCCCGCCGTCATATGCTGGATTTCACCTGGGTGCAGAAAGCCATGCCGACCGGTCGAATCCTGGTGCGCCAGGGCGCCAGCGATGGGGTAGGAAATGATCTCCATGTCGTGATGGCCATGGCGACCGAAGCCCTGGCCCGGCGCGACGATGTCCTCTAAAATGGCGAGCAGCGGGCTTTCGATGCCGTGTTTCCGCCAGGCGCGCCCCGGAAAGCTCCGCCAGCTTTCAAGCCAGCCGAGGCGCTCGTGCTCGCGCGAATTGGCAGGCGCGTGAACTATACGGGTCACGAGGCCACCTCCGCTTCTACGTGTGCAGTGCGCGACGCCGAGGGGACCGCTGGAATCCGTCCGAACCTACCGGTATGGAAGTCCTGAATCGCTTCCCGCACCTCGACCTCGGTGTTCATGACGAACGGCCCGTAGCGCAAGATTGGTGCATCAAGCGGGTCGCCGCCGAGCACGAAGGCGTGGGTGTCGGCTTCTGCGCGAAGCAGCAAACGCTTGCCCGCGGTGAGTAGGGCCAGTTGGCCCGACCCGACGGCCTGCGCATCGTCGCCCATACGCAGCGAGCCCTCGGCAACATAGACGCCGAACTCCGCGGCTTCAGGCGCGATTTCGACGATGCCGCCTGCCGGCAGCAGCACATGGGCCAACCAAGGCCGGGCAAAGCTTTGGACCGGACCTTGCCAATCCCCGAGAGTGCCCGCCACGAGTTGCAGCGTCGCATCGCCCACTTGAATGACCCGGATCGCGTCGCGGCCGACATGGCGATAGGCTGGCGGGCTCATTTTGGTGCCACGGGGAAGGTTGATCCAAAACTGCAGCCCGTGGATACGCCCGCCGTGGCGGCGCACCGCTTCGTCCGCGCCCTCGTCGTGCAAGATGCCCGAGCCCGCGCGCATCCACTGCGCCTCACCGGGCCCGATGACGCTGTGGTTGCCCAGGCTGTCACGGTGCTCGCCGCGGCCCTCGAGCAGATAGGACAGCGTCTCGAATCCACGATGCGGATGATTGGGGGCGCCCCTCGCCTCGCCCGGCCCGAAGGTCACTGGGCCGAAGTGGTCGAGGAGGATGAACGGCCCCACGGCTTCCAGCCGGGGCGCAGGTAGTGCCCGGCGGACCTGCATGCCTTCGCCTTCAATCGTCCACTTTGCGGGCACCACGCGGGCGACCTTCGCTGCCGCCTCTCCGTTCAGGACATTCATGGCGATGTACTCCGACAGTCCGCTTACCGGCGGCCAGCGAGGGCAGCGAGTTGGCTGCGGCGCGCCCAGGCCACGGTGGAGGTGATCAGCAGGAGCACGATCGCTGGCGCGGGGTTGCCACCGATGACGAACAAGTGGGTGCCGGTCGCGAACACCATCGTGACCGCGAGCAGAAGACCGCCCAGGCCAGCGAGGCGCGGGATCAGCAGCAGCACACCACCCACAACTTCTACAACGCCGGTGAGCAGGCGAAACCACTGGCCGATCCCAATCTGGTCGAAGATCTGCACCATCATCGGCGCGCCTGCGAGTTTGAATCCGCCCGCGGCGAGGAAGGCGGCTGCGCCAAGGATCTGCAAGCTCCACAGGCCGATCTTGGCCAGCTTGGAGGGTTGCGAGGAGGTCGCAGTCGTGGCGGTCTGTGTGGTGTTCATGGGGCTTCTCCGTTGACAGTTAAGGGGGTCGAAAGATCGACCGTGTATTGATGCCCGACATGTTAAATATCAACGCCTGAATTGATAATCATGTATTCTTTAGAAATACTTTCACAGCCAACGTGATGATGAACCAGCTCGAAGACATGCGGATCCTGGTTGAAGTGATGGATCAGGGCGGCTTCTCCGCCGCGGCGCGGCGGCTTGGACTCACCACCCAGCTTGTCAGCCGCCGTGTCATGCGGCTGGAGGAACGACTCGGGGTCCAACTGCTGACCCGGACGACCCGCCGCCTTACGCCCACGGACCTGGGTAGGGACTACGTAGAGCGCTCACGGCACATCCTGGCGGAGGTGGAAGAGGCCGAACTGGCCCTGTCTAGTCACCTCGTGGAACCACGCGGCAGGCTGCGGGTCAGCGCGCCCCTCTCGTTCGGGCTATCTCACCTGGCGAGCATCGTCCACCGGTTCTCGGCTCTGCATCCGAAGGTGGAACTGGATCTCGACCTCAGCGACCGACCCGTCGACATCGTCGCCGAGGGCTTCGACATGGCTGTGCGCATCGGCCTTCTGCCGGATTCAAGCCTGATTGCACGAAAGTTGGCCGACGTCCGCTTCACCGTGGTGGCGAGCCCTGACTACCTCGCGCGGCGGGGGGAGCCCGTCGAACTCGACGACCTGCGGTCGCACGACTGCTTGATGTTCAAGCACAGCCGCGGGGCGGCCTGGTTTTTTTGCGTTGACGGCGTAGACCATACGCTCAATGTCTCGGGCCCTCTGCGGGCCAACAACGGCGACATCTTGCGGGATGCCGCCATCGCTGGTCTGGGGATCACACAGTTGCCCGACTTTCTCACTGCACCAGCAATCAACGATGGGAGGCTCGTCAGCCTGATGGGCAAGCTGTTGCCGCCCGGCGGCGCCGTCTATGCAGTGCGCCCGGCCCATCGGCAGCGGTCACTGCCCGTACGCGCCTTCACGGACTACCTTATCGCGGCGTTGAAATGAAGCTCGACTTGATTTGACGACGCAGGGCGAGTCAGCGCAGCGGTCGTCGTCTCAGAGCTGGTGACGGGAGTCTTGACGGCCAAGTCTCGACAGCTGGAACGTCAGCAAACTGGCGTTCAAACCGTGTCCACCTATGTCGGCAACGGGTCGGTAGCGGCCAGCGGCGCTGCCGACCGCAGAAGCAGTCGGCGACCGTCGTAGGTCAGGCAATCAAAGTACCCCGGGGAGCGGCCATCGGACCAATACCCTCACACTTCTTCGTCCTTCTCAAACCAAACTTGTCCCGCCGGCCCGCTCAAGCTTTTTCCCCAAAAACCGATAACCCGTGCGTCCAGCAAGTATTTAGCCAACGAACAGCCATGGAGATCGGACGTACATGTTACTGAACAAAAGAAGCTTCGCCGCCTTGATGCTCCTGATCTCAATCTCGAGCCATGCGAGCGATGCGACGCCCGAGGTCAATAGTGAAAAACTGGGTGCGGTCAAGACCGTGACGGTCGTGTATCCCGGCAAAGCGGTATACATCGCATTCGGACCGTCGGGCCCCATTCATATCCCGGTCCCGATTCCAAGTGCAGGCGTAGTCGGAGCGCTCGCCACGGGAGCCATCGCGGGCGCCCTCAACGCCGGGCTCGGCAAGAACGAAAACGACTCGCCGACATCACTTAACGACCTCGTGACGGCCAAATTGGGTGATACAGGGCTTAACCGGCGCTTCACCGACAGTATCGAGACGGTCCTGCGAAACCATGGCTTCGCCGTAAAGGAGGTCGATGCGTCATCACCAGGCCTGCCCACGATCAAACCGGACGCGCGCCGCCTCTGGCAGGCAAGCGGCGCGCCCTATCAAGGGAGCGATGCGGTTTTGTTCATTCGCGTCGGAACAGGCTATGTAACCCCGGGAGCTCACCACCCGTACACGCGCAGAGTGATCGGCGACATCGTCATGTTCAAGAGCGACACATACGATGCCCTTCTCCGGCAGCATGTCAGTTGGAAGCAGTCCGACGACCCATACAGCTATCCGTCGATCGAATCGCTGGAAAGCGATCTCCAACATGCAGTCGATGGATTGAACGAAGGCCTGATGGCACAGGTTGATCCGTTCAACAAGTTGTTCGACTCGCTTCAGCGCTAAAGAATAGTGAAGCGCTCGCACGAGAGAAGTTGCCTGCGGAACAGTAGTGAGAAGCACATTCGCGACTCGCTCCTTTTACTCGTTGATAGCCAGGCGGCTACCCAAACTCGCGAACGAACAACCCAAAGCAAAACGCCGCCGCACTCCCGTGCGACGGCGTCACATCACGCGCTACGCGCGCATCAGAACCGCAACAAACTCACGCGACGCTGGAAAGATTCCGTTCCGCGACCTCGTCCACCGCTTCCTTGACGATCCCGACGATCTCGTCGGCTTCCGCGCGCGTCATCACGAGCGGCGGCGCGAAACCCAGAATGTCGCCATGCGGCATCGCCCGCGCGATCACACCGCGCTGCAGCGCCGCGGCCGATACCTGCGCGCCGATCTTCAGCGCCGGATCGAACGGTGTGCGCGCATCCTTGTCGGCCATGAACTCGAGCGCGGCCAGCATCCCGACGCTGCGCACCTCGCCAACGAGCGGATGCGCGCCGAACGCATCGCGCAGCTTCGCGCCGAAATACGCGCCCACTTCGGCCGCGTTGCCGACGAGATTCTCACGCTCGAGAATTGCGAGGTTCGCGAGCGCGGCAGCCGCACACACCGGGTGGCCCGAATACGTCCAGCCGTGCCCCATCGGTCCGTGTTCCTGCGAACCGCGCGCGATCACGTCCCACACCTTCTCGCCGACGATCACACCCGACAGCGGCGCGTAAGCACTCGTCAGCCCCTTCGCGACGGTAATCAGATCGGGCTCGATCCCGAAGTGCTGCGCGCCCATCTTCGAGCCGAGGCGCCCGAACCCGCAGACGACTTCGTCGGAGATCAGCAGAATGTCGTGCTTGCGCAGCACGGCCTGGATCGCGGGCCAGTAGCCGGCCGGCGGCTCGATGATGCCGCCCGTGCCCATCACCGGTTCGGCGATGAACGCGGCGATCGTGTCGGCGCCTTCGCGCGCGATCAGCTTCTCGAGTTCGTCGACGCAGTACGCGACGAACTGCGTTTCGCTCATGCCGGCCGGCGCCTTGCGATACCAGTGCGGACACACCGTATGCTTCACGCGGTCGATCGGCAGATCGAAGTGCTGGTGGAAGCTCGGCAGGCCCGTGAGGCTGCCCGTCACGATGCCCGAGCCGTGATAGCCGCGCTCGCGCGAGATGATCTTCTTCTTGTTCGGCCGGCCGAGCACGTTGTTGTAGTACCAGACGATCTTGACCTGCGTCTCGTTCGCATCGGAACCCGACATCCCGTAGTAGACCTTCTTCATCCCGGCCGGCGCCCAGTCGATGATGCGCGACGACAGCTCGATGATCGCGTCCGACGAGTGGCCGACATACGTGTGGTAATACGCGAGCTGCTTCGCCTGCTCGTGCATCGCGTCGGCCACTTCGGTGCGACCGTAGCCGATGTTCACGCAGTAGAGGCCGGCGAAGGCGTCGATATAGCGCTTGCCCTGGTGATCCTCGATGCGGATGCCTTCTGCGCCTCGCACGATCTTGCCCGGCAGCGCGCCGCTCTCGTGGTCGTATGCGTGCGTCGACGGGTGCATGAAGTGGGCGCGGTCCTCGCGCAGCAGTGCGTCGATCGATTGCTTCATGATGTGCTCCTTTGATTGAGTCAGGCCGACGCCGCGACGGGCAGGCCGAGATTGCCGAGGCAAAAGTACTTGGTTTCGGTGAACGGCTCGAACCCTTCGCTGCCGCCTTCGCGCCCGAGGCCCGACGCCTTCATCCCGCCGAACGGGATCGGCGCACCGGTGAATTTCACGCCGTTGACCGACACCATCGCGAAGTCGAGCCGCCGCACGAGCTGGAAGATCGTGTCGATGCGCGTCGCGCACACGTACGCGGCGAGTCCGTACTCGGTGTCGTTGGCCTTGTCGATCACCTCGTCGAGCGTGTCGAACGCGCACACGGCCGAGATCGGCGCGAAGTTTTCCTCGTCGTACACGCGCATGCCCGGCGCGGCATCCGCGATCACGGTCGGCTCGTAGAACCAGCCGCCGAGCGCGTGCGGACGGCCGCCCGCGACGATCCGTGCGCCGCGTGCGCGCGCATCGTCGACACGCGCGGCCGTCGCGTCGAACGCGGCCTGGTGCATCAGCGGCCCGACGTCGACGCCCGGCTCGAACGCGGGGCCCGTCTTCAGTTCACGCACTGCGTTCGCGTAGCGGCTGACGAATGCTTCATACAGCGGACGCGCGACGAAGATCCGGTTCGCCGCGCAGCAGTCCTGCCCCGACGTCTGGAACTTCGCGCCGACTGCGATCCGCACCGCCTGATCGAGATCCGCATCCTCGGTCACGATGAACGGCGCGTTGCCGCCCAGTTCGAGCGCGATCTTGCGAATGCCGGCCTTCGCGGCCGTCTCGGTGACGAGCCGCCCGACGCGCGTCGATCCGGTAAAGCTCACCGCGCGCACGCGCGCATCGCCGACGAGCGTTTCCATCGCCATCTGCGGTTCGCCGAGCACGACGTTGAACACGCCGGCCGGCAAGCCTGCCTCGTCGGCCAGTTGCGCGAG
This sequence comes from Burkholderia latens, assembly GCF_902499045.1. Classification (GTDB taxonomy): domain Bacteria; phylum Pseudomonadota; class Gammaproteobacteria; order Burkholderiales; family Burkholderiaceae; genus Burkholderia; species Burkholderia latens. Next base: position 127,459 of record NZ_CABVPL010000013.1, read on the forward strand.
CGCGAGCGCCGAGAACGGCGTCTCGTGAGCGGGTTTGACGACCACCGTGCAGCCGACCGCGATCGCGGCGGCGGCCTTGCGCGTGATCATCGCGGCCGGGAAATTCCACGGCGTGATCAGCGCCGCGACACCGACCGGCTCCATCAGCGTGCCGAGATGCGCGCCGTCGATATGCGTCGGGATCGTGCGGCCCGCGACGCGCTTCGCCTCGTTCGCGAACCATTCGACGAAACTCGCCGCATAGCGGATCTCGCCGCGCGATTCGGCAAGCGGCTTGCCCTGCTCGAGCGACAGCAGCGCGGCAAGATCGTCGAGATGCCGCAGGATCAGCGCATGCCAGCGCAGCAGCGCGGCACTGCGGACCGTCTGCGGCGTCCAGCGCCACGTATCGAACGCGCGCTGCGCGGCGTCGACGGCGCCGACGATCTGCGCGCGCTCGAGCATCGGCACGTGGCCAATCACGGCCTGGTCGGCGGGGTTCACGACGGCGACCGTCGCGGCACTGTCGCTGTGGATCCAGCGACCGTCGACATAGCAGGTCGACTTGAACAGAACGGGGTGTCCGGGCAACATCCTGCGTCTCCTCGTTTGGGTGGGCACGAGCTTCATTCTGTCGTGCCGGCGGGTGCGGAAATTTCGGTTTCGGCGCCCGCTTGTTGCGGTTTTTTCCGTATTGCCGCGCGTTCGCGCGAAGTTTCAGAGCCAGTCCGGCGCGCCGCCGGATTCGCACTTCACGACCTTCGTCACGATGTACGTGAAGTAGCGCTCGATGCCGAGGTCCTCCATCAGCAACGCGTCGATGAAGCGCTGGTAGTGGTCGATGTCGCGCGCGATCACGTGCAGCACGTAGTCGACCCCGCCGCCGGTCGCATAGCACTGCGCGACTTCGGGCGCCGCGCTCACGCGCGCCTCGAAGCGCCGCATGTCGGGCGCGGTATGACGCGACAGCGTCACCTCGACGACGATGCGGCTGCCGGAAAACGCGCCGATCCAGTCGACGTCCGCGCGATAGCCGCGGATCACGCCGCTTTCCTCGAGCTTGCGCACGCGCTCCCAAGCAGGCGAGATCGACAGGTTCACGGCCTCCGCGAGCTTCGACTTCGTGATGCGTCCGTCCCGCTCGAGAATGCGCAGGATCGCGAGGTCGTATCGATCGAGCTTGATCACGGGCTATGCGTCCTCACGCGGACACCGGAATGTTGCGCTCGACGATGTCGGCGACCACCGCGATCGTGTCGCCCGCCTGCACGATGCCCGGGAAGTGCCGCGCCGCGAGCAGCCCGCGCCGCCGCGCGACGTATTCGATCGGCGCGACGCCCGTGCGGCCGATGTCGTGCACGCGCGCCAGCACGTCGCCGGCGTTCACCTCGGTGCCGAGATCGCGGCACATCTCGAGCAGCCCGTGGTGCTCGCTCGTCGTGAAGCACGAACCGTCCGGCATGTCGAGCAGCGTCGTCGTGCGCGGCGCGTTGCCATCGACGACGTCCTTCGCGACCACGCCCGCATGCGCGAGAAATCCATATACGCCCCGCTCGGCGATCGCGACGCTCGCGGCCGTCGACGAGCCGCCGCCGCCGAGCTCGGTCGACACGAACACCTTGCCGGCTTCCTCGGCCGCGGTGTCGAAGAGGCCTACGCTGTCGAGCTCGAGCATGCGCATCGAGTACGGCGCGCCGAACGCGCGCATCGCGCGTTCGCAGCGTGCTTGCTGGTCGCGGTTCTCCAGCACGTGAATCGCCGCGAACGGCACGAAGTCGAGCGTGCGGCCGCCTGCATGAATGTCGAGCACGTGCGTCGCGAGCGGCAGCAGATGCCGCTGGAAGTAGTCGGCGATCTTCTCGGTGACGGTGCCGTCCGGCCGCCCCGGAAAACTGCGATTCAGGTTGCCGGCGTCGATCGGCGACGTGCGGCAGCCCGCGCGAAACGCCGGGTAGTTCATGAACGGCACGACGATCACGCGGCCGGTCACGTCGGCCGCTTTCAGCGAACCGGCGAGCTTCGACAGCGCGACCGGCCCTTCGTATTCGTCGCCGTGATTGCCGCCGGTCAGCAGTACCGTCGGCCCGTCGCCGCGCTTGACGACGGTCACCGGAATCATGATCGCGCCCCACGCGGAATCGTCGCGCGAGTACGGCAGCTTCAGGAATCCATGCTGTTCGCCGTCCGCGTCGAAATCGACGGTCGGCGTGATCGGGGAAGCACGCATCGTCCTACTCCTTCACGAACAGCTTGCGCGGCACGTTGCAGAACGTCTCGACGCCCGTCTCGGTGATCAGGATGCTCTCCGTGATCTCCAGTCCCCAGTCGTCGAGCCACAGCCCCGGCATGAAATGGAACGTCATGCCGGGTTCGAGCACCGTACGGTCGCCCGGACGCAGGCTCATCGTGCGCTCGCCCCAGTCCGGCGGATAGCTCGCGCCGATCGGATAGCCGCAGCGGCTGTCCTTGTCGATGCCCGCACGGCGCAGCACCGCGAAGAACGCATTCGCAATGTCCTCGCATACGTTGCCGGGCTTCGCGGCCGCGAGCCCTGCCTCGATCCCGTCGACCACCGCGCGCTCGCCTTCGATGAAGTGCGCGGGCGGCTTGCCGAGATAGACGGTGCGCGACAGCGGGCAGTGATAGCGGCGGTAGCAGCCGGCGATTTCGAAGAACGTGCCCGCGCCGCGCGCGAACACCGAGTCGTCCCAGGTCAGGTGCGGTGCAGCCGCGTCGGCGCCGGTCGGCAGCAGCGGGACGATCGCCGGATAGTCGCCGCCGTGGCCGTCGGCGCCGCCGATCCCGGTCGCGTAGATTTGCGCGACCAGGTCGCTCTTCTTCATGCCCGGCTCGATCGTCTCGACGATGTGCGCATGCATGCGCTCGACGATCCGCGCGGCGACGCGCATGTATTCGATCTCGCGTGGCGACTTCACCGCGCGCTGCCAGTTCACGAGCGCGGTCGCATCGACCCAGCGCGCGGACGGCAAGTGCTTCTGCAGCGACGCGTAGGCCGCCGCGCTGAAGTAGTAGTTGTCGAGCTCCACGCCGATGCGCCGCGTGCTCCAGCCGCGCGCCGCGATCACTTCGGTCGACAGGTAGTCCATCGGGTGACGGGCCGTCGACTGCACGTAGTGATCGGGGTAGCCGACGATGTTGTCGTGCGCCATGAACACGGTGCGCTTCGCGCCGTTCGCGTCCTGGCCGCGGCCGTACCAGACGGGCTCGCCGTCCATCGGCAGCAGCACGCACTGATGCACGTAGAACGACCAGCCGTCATAGCCGGTGAGCCAGGCCATGTTGGTCGGGTCGGTGACGATCAGCAGGTCGATGCCGGCCCGCTGCATCGCCGTGCGCGTCTTCGCGATGCGCGCAGCGTATTCGCTGCGCTCGAACGCAAGACACGGCACGGCTTCCTGGGTTTCGATGACTGCGGCCATCTGTCTCCTCTCAAGTCGTGAGGTCGTTGTGGAAAATCGTGCCCACCGCTGCCGCGCGGGCGCGCTGCAGCGCGAGCACGGCAATGGCGGTGTCCTGCGCGCCGGTGCCGGTCAGGTCGCAGATCGTGATGTCGTCGCGATGCGTGCGGCCTTCGTGCTGCCCGGCGATCACCTGGCCGAGCTCGGGGAACACGGCATCGGCCGCGACCGCACCGGCCGCGATCGCATGCGCGAGTTCGCCGGCCACGCGGGTTTGCTGCAGCCGATCGCAGAAGTAGCGCGCGACGCCGAACACCGACGGCGCGAGCTCGGTCTTGTAGTCGGCATCGGAGCCCATCGCCGTCACGTGCAGCCCCGGATGCAGATCGTCGGCGTGCACGAGCGGCTCGCGGCTCGGCGTGGTCGTCACCGCGACGTCCGCGTCGGCGAGCGCCGCATGCACCGAGCGCGCGACGACCGCGTCGATCCCGTGCGCGGCGCGCACGGCGGCCGCGAACCGCGCCGCCCGCTCGGCATCGCGCGCCCAGACCGTCGCGTGCGTAATGTCGCGCACGAGCATCAGCGCGTCGAGCTGCAGCCGCGCCTGTTCGCCCGCGCCGACGAT
>NZ_CABVPL010000014.1 GCF_902499045.1 Burkholderia latens
CGGCACCGTTCGCGCGCCGCGCGGGCGCCCCGTGCGCATCGCCCGAGCGCGGTCACGGCGGCCGGACCGGATCCGCCGGAACCGGCGCGCGCCGATGGTAAAATGCCGGATTCTCCTCCCCTCGTTCGCCCCGGCCCCAAAAGGCCCTGCCCGATCATGTCCGACACCCGTCCCGATACGCTTTTCGCCCTCACCGCGCTCTCGCCCATCGATGGCCGCTACGCCAGCAAAACCGAAGCGCTGCGCGACTGGCTCTCCGAAGCCGCGTTCATGCGCCACCGCGTCACCGTCGAGGTGCACTGGCTGATCGCGCTGTCGCGCGCCGGCTTCGCGGAAATTCCGCGCTTCTCCGATGCGTCGGAACAATTCCTGCTGCAACTCGCCGAGCGCTTCACCGCGCACGACGCCGCGCGCATCAAGGAAATCGAGCGCGTGACGAACCACGACGTGAAGGCCGTCGAATACTGGCTGAAGGAATCGGTGAAGGGCCAGGCCGAACTCGAGAAGGCGAGCGAGTTCATCCACTTCGCGTGCACGTCCGAAGACATCAACAACACGTCGCACGGGATGATGCTCGCCGGCGCGCGCGAACACGTGATCGTGCCGGCGCTGCGCACGGTCCACCAGCGCCTCGTCGCGCTCGCGCACGCTCACGCCGAACAGCCGATGCTGTCGCGCACGCACGGCCAGCCGGCCAGCCCGACGACGCTCGGCAAGGAACTCGCGAACGTCGCCGCGCGCCTCGCCCGCGCGATCGCACGCATCGAGAAGGTCGAGATCCTCGGCAAGATGAACGGCGCGGTCGGCAACTTCAACGCGCATTTGTCCGCGTATCCGGAATTCGACTGGGAAGCGTTCTCGCGCGACGTGATCGAGAACCGCCTGAAGCTCACGTTCAACCCGTACACGATCCAGATCGAGCCGCACGATTACATGGCCGAGCTGTTCGACGCGGTCGCCCGCGCGAACACGATCCTGCTCGACCTCGACCGCGACGTGTGGGGCTACATCTCGGTCGGCTACTTCAAGCAGAAGACGAAGGCCGGCGAGATCGGCTCGTCGACGATGCCGCACAAGGTCAATCCGATCGACTTCGAGAACTCGGAAGGCAACCTCGGCCTCGCGAACGCGACGCTGCGCCACCTCGCCGACAAGCTGCCGGTGTCGCGCTGGCAGCGCGACCTGACCGACTCGACGGTGCTGCGCAACATGGGTGTCGCGCTCGGCTACTCGCTGCTCGCGTACGATTCGCTGATCCGCGGCCTCGACAAGCTCGAAGTGAACCCGCAGCGCCTGAACGAAGATCTCGACAACTGCTGGGAAGTGCTCGCGGAGCCGGTGCAGACGGTGATGCGCCGCTACGGCATCGAGAACCCGTACGAGCAGCTGAAGGAACTGACGCGCGGCAAGGGCATCACGCGCGAAGCGCTGCAGGAATTCGTCGGCACGCTGGCGATCCCGCAGGACGCGAAGGATCGCCTGCTCGCGATGACGCCTGCGTCGTACATCGGCAAGGCCGTCGAACTCGCGAAGCGGATCGCATAAGCACCGCCGTCGCCGGACGAAAAAAAGCCGATGCGAAGCGATTCGCATCGGCTTTTTGTTTTTCGGCCGGTCAGAACGAAATCATCCGCCCCGGGTTCAGCGCGCTCATCACGCTCATCGCCGCCTTCGCGGCCGGAATCGCGATCGGCGACAGCTGCCGCCCGAGCGGAATCGCGCGATGGTCGATGCCGGTCAGCATCGAGAAATCGTCGCTGCGGCCGACGAAGTCGTCGCAGATCGCCTTGCCGATCCGCACCGTCTGCGCGACGCCGTGCCCGCTCCAGCCCTGCACCATGTACATCGGCACGCGGCCGCCGGTCTTGCGGCTGTCGGTCGCGCCGTTCAGCGTGAAGTCGCTGACGCCGCTCCAGCAGTAGTCGAGTGCAAAGCGGCCGTCGTGCTGCGGAAAGACCGTGTTCAGCCGCGTCAGCAGATACGCGTTCACGTCTGGCTGCGCCCAGCAGCTGCCGGTGCCCTGGCCGCCGAACAGCAGCCGGTTGCCGCGCACCGGCCGGTAGTAGTCGATCTGGAACTGCGTGTCGTAGACGGGCATTCCGGCCGGCAGCAGTGTCGCGACGTCGACGTCGAGCGGCGCCGTCACGCTCACGTACGTGAAGAACGGCACGGTGGTCGCCGCGCCGCCGTCGAGCAGCCGGAACGTCGTGTTGTGCAGCGCCAGCACGACGCCGCGGCGCGCGGTGATCGTGCCGCCCGGCGTCACCGCGACGACGCCCGCCGGCGTTTCGTCGAGTTCCAGCACCTCGGTGCGTTCGTACAGCGCGCCGCCGTTCAGCCCGAAGCCGTGCACGAGGCCGCGCACCAGCGCGAGCGGATGCAGCTGGCCGCCGATCGCGTCGATCGCCGCGCCGTGATAAAGGCCCGAGCGCACGTATTCGTCGTGCAACTGATGACGGCCGACGAGGGTCACGCCGGCGTCGCCGAGATGGCGGCGCGCGTCCGCGCCGTCGAGCAGCGCGCTCATGTGGCCCGGGTGCACCGCCGCCGTCACGTGGCCGCGCTTGCGATCGAAATCGAGCGCGTAACGCGCGCCGATCGCATCGATCAGGTCCATCGACTCGGCCGACGCGAAGCGCCACAGCCGCTTCGCGTCGTCGTGCGACAGGTTGTCGATCATGTCGGCCGCTTCCCAGCGCGCAAGGCCCGGCGTCAGTTGGCCACCGTTGCGGCCGGACGCCGCGGAGCCGACGTGATGCTTGTCGACGAGGATCGTGTCGACGCCCGCTTCCGCGAGATGAAGCGCGGCCGATGCGCCGAGCAGCCCCGCGCCGATCACGAGCACGTCGCACACGGCGTCGTGCGCGAGCGGCGCGCTGTTTTCATGGCGCGACAGCGACGCCTCGTACCAGTTGGCCGGATGCGCGCCGTCGTAGCGCGACGGTTCGCACCAGTTCCAGTTGTCCTTCTCGATGTTCAGTCGCGTCTGCTCGAACCGCGATTCTCCCTGGATCAGGGGTGTGTTGTTGAAAGTCATGATTGCACTTGCATGGTCTTGGGCCGCCAGTCGAAGAGCCTCGTTGCCGCCGGGCTTCGCGGGTGGGGCAGCCGGTTCCACTTGGGTGTCAACGAAGACAAGGGGCGCGATGGCCCGTGTTGACGGCAGACGCGCTCGCGCCTGCGTGGATCCCGGACCGTGCGAAAGCACGCATTGAAAGGTGCCGGGACACCCAATTTCTACACCGCAGAAATAATTCTACAGCGTAGAATATGCTTTCGTCAAGATTACAGCCCGGCGCGTACCCGTTCCGATGAAAGACAAACCCGCCCAAGGCCCGCGCGGCCTCGACAAGGATGCAATCGTCGCCGCCGCGCTCGCGCTGCTCGAAGAAGTCGGCGAAGCCGCGTTCAGCGTGCGCAAGCTTGCGCAAGCGATCGGTTGCGATCCGATGAGCGTGCTGTATCACTTCAAGTCGAAGGAGGGGCTGAGCCGCGCGATCGCGAACGCGCTGTCGCGCTCGCTGGTGCCGGTCGATCCTTCGATGCCGTGGCGCGAGCGGCTGCGCGATCTCGCACGCCAGTACCGCGCGCTGGCGCTGCGCCATCCGGCCGCCTTCGCGCTGCTGCAGCGTCACATGAGCACCGGCCCCGCCGATCTCGCGCATATCGAAGCCGTGCATCGCGCGCTGGCCGATGCCGGTATCGCGCGCGCGGCGCTGCCGGCCGTGTGCGTCGGCTGGTATGCGAGCGTGATCGGGCTCGCCGCGGCCGAGGCCGGCGGCCTCACGCGGCCCGCGAACGACGTCGAACTCGCGGAAATGGACGCGCTGTCCGACGCCGAGCAGCCACTCGTCAAGGCGGCCGCGCCGCTCTATGCGCGGCTCGACCCCGCCGCCGTGCACGACACGATGCTCGACGTGCTGCTCGACGGAATCGCACAGCGTGCGAGCACCGCTCGAGCGTGACGCGCGAACCTTATGCTCGAACCCTCCGCGCGAACATTGCGCGGCCGTAAACGACACAGGCGCCCGTCGGGGCGCCTGTGTCACTGCTGCATGATGATTGCCGCGAACCGCGCTCAGTGCTGCTGCGCGAGACCGATCTTCACCATCACTTCATCGACGATCTGTTCGGGCGTCAGCTCGATGCTGACCTCGATCGCTTCGTCCGGGCCCGGCTCCTCGAGCGTGTCGAGCTGACTCTTCAGCAGCGACGGATCGAAGAAATGGCCGGTGCGGGTCTTCAGGCGCTCGCGCAACACGTCGAACGAACCCTTCAGGTACACGAATCGCACGTCGGTGTCGGTGCCGCGCAGCACGTCGCGGTACGAGCGCTTCAGCGACGAACACGTGAACACGGCCGTCTCGCCCGCACGCTGCTTTTCCTCGATGGCCGCGCGGATCGCGCGCAGCCACGGCCAACGGTCGTCGTCGGTCAGCGGAATGCCGTGGTGCATCTTTTCCTTGTTCGCCGCGCTGTGAAACGCGTCGCCGTCGGTATAGCTGCACGACAGGCGTTCCGCCAGCATTTCGCCGATTCGCGACTTGCCCGCGCCCGACACGCCCATTGCGATCAGAATCATTGACTACCCCTTGTTACAGAACCATGCTCAGCAGCAGCGTAAAGCCCAGCCCAAGCACGGAGATGATGGTTTCGAGCAACGACCAGGTCTTGAACGTCTGACCGACCGTCATCCCGAAGTATTCCTTGATCAGCCAGAAGCCGCCGTCGTTCACGTGCGAGAAGATCAGCGAGCCCGAGCCGGTCGCGAGCACCAGCAGTTCCGGGCTGACCGCCGCGCCCGACGCAGCCGCGATCGGCGCGACGATCCCGCAGGCCGTCGTCATCGCGACCGTTGCCGAACCGGTCGCGAGACGCATCAGCGCCGCGACGAACCAGCCGAGCAGCAGCGGCGACAGGTGCGCATGCTTCGCGGTCTCGACGATCTGCTGCGAGATCCCGCTGTCGCGCAGGACGCCGCCGAAGCCGCCGCCCGCGCCGACGATCAGCGTGATGCCGGCGATCGGCGCCAGGCATTCGCCGCAGAACTTCTGGATCTGGTCGCGGTTGAAGCCCTGCAGCTTGCCGAACGTGAAGAAGCTCACGAGCACGGCGATCAGCAGCGCGACGTCGGAGTTGCCGGCAAAGCGCAGCAGGTTGTTCGGCAGCGACTTCGGCGCGAACACCAGATCGGCCCAGCTGCCGACGAGCATCAGCACGACGGGCAGCAGGATCGTGAACAGCGTGATGCCGAAGCCCGGCAGTTCGCGCTTGCCGCCGTCCGTGCGCGTATCGACGAACTGCGACGCGAGCGGGTTGTTTTCCGGCAGCTTCACGAACTTCGAGATCATCAGCGCGAACAGCGGACCGGCGATGATCGCGGTCGGCACGCCGACGATCAGGCCGAACGCGATCGTCTTGCCGATATCGGCGCCATATTGCTGGACGGCCAGCAGCGCGGCCGGGTGCGGCGGGATCAGCCCGTGCACGACCGACAGGCCGGCCACCATCGGCAGGCCGACGACGAGCAGCGACTTGCCGGTGCGCTTCGCGACGTTGAACGCGATCGGGATCAGCAGCACGAAGCCGACTTCGAAGAACACCGGCAGGCCGACGATGATCGCGACGAACATCATCGCCCAGTGGATGTTCTTTTCACCGAACCAGTCGATCAGCGTGGTCGCGATCCGTTCGGCGCCGCCCGACTCGGCCATCATCTTGCCGAGCATCGTGCCGAGGCCGACGACGATCGCGATGTGGCCGAGCGTGCCGCCCGTGCCCGTTTCGAACGACTTCACGATCTTGTCCATCGGCATGCCGACGGCGAGACCCAGGCCCAGCGAAACGATGATCAGCACCAGGAACGGGTAGATCTTGTAGCGCGCGATCATCAAGATCAGCGCGGCGATCGCGATCAGCGTGAATACGAGCAGCATGCTGCCTTGGACAGCCCCCATGTGGCACTCCTCCTAGGAATTGTTCGAAACCGGGCGAGCTGTTGCGAGTATGCCCGGCTATGCAGGTCTCCGAAACACGGGGGGCTACCCACCCCGCGAGGACGCTGAATTTTACTTATCTTTACGGTCGGCGGATAGAACCGGTTCCATCGGTAAAGACCCTTGCACGACGGCCTTTGCCGACGGTGTACTGCCTCGCGATCGTGCCCGATATTCGGCGCCACGCGCGCGTCAGGGCCCGCCGGATCCGCAAGCGATCGAACCGGACGCGCGATCCGTCCTGCTCGATGGCGAACCGATCGAGGCCGTTCGCCGCCTGCCGCCCGTCTCCGTATCGCTGCGTGTTTCTCAAAATTACGTCTGCTAGCGTCAAATTTTCTTCAGCAAACAATATCGATCTTCGATGCAGATTTCCTTCAAGTTGAACGGGCTGCCTCTAAGCGAACTAACGCATGGCGCTCAAAAAATGCCGGCATTCTCCGGGCACGGGATTTATCGAAATAAGCAGCAATATCAATGCGTCGTCAAAAACGGACCCATTCCGCAAGGCACGTACTGTATTGTCGAACGTCAAAGCTCGCTCTCGGATATTCCGCATTTGTTTCGGGGCGTCAACAAATTTGAATGGTTCGCACTGTACGCAAAGGATCGAAAAATCGATGACGAACTGTTCTGTTCCCAAGTGAGGCGCGGGCAGTTCAGACTCCATCCGCGCGGTCCGCCGGGCATCAGCGAAGGCTGCATGACGGTCGAAAATCGTTCCGATTTCCTCGCGCTGCGAAGAACGATCTTGAACGCTCACAAATTCAGGACCGCCGGCACCTCGTATGACGCTTACGGAACCGTAGTCGTCTCATGAAGCGCGCTTGCGAAATATCGATCGGACTGCTCTGCATTTATCTGATCGCCAATCTGCTGACGCTTATCTGGATCACGCACCACGAATTCTTTCCGCGCTTTCCTGAAACCTGGGCGAACCGGCTGGCCGATTGGTATGGCGCGCGCAATGCGGAGGAGGTCGCGGATCTGGAAGGACTCGTCGGGGGGTTCTATTCACCCCGCCCGCCGTTATCATTTATTCGCTTTTCTTCCGAGCGTACAGAAAAAGGCGCCATTGACGTGGCAGGGGCACGCTTGCGCTTGTCCGTGCCCCGCCCCTTCGTCGAACCCCAGGCCGGCGCGAGCCTGGGCGATAGCCGACATCAGCGGTACGTCGTCACCGGCAAGCGCTTCCTCCGAGATCACACGGTCGATTGTCGGCTTTTCAGCGCGACAGCCGGCTCGCCGCTTGCGCGAGGCGCGTGACCTCCGCCCAGTCCTGCGCGGCGAGCGCGGCCTTCGGCGTGAGCCACGAGCCGCCGACGCACACGACGTTCGGCAGTTTCAGGAAATTCGGCGCGCTTTCGGCCGTGATCCCGCCCGTCGGGCAGAACTTCAGCGCCGGGAACGGGCCGTGGAACGCCTGCAGCATCGGCACGCCGCCAGCCTGCTGCGCGGGGAAGAACTTGACGATGTCGTAGCCGAATTCGAGCGCCTGAATGATGTCGCTCGGCGTCATCACGCCCGGCAGCAGCGGCAGGCCCGCGTCGAGCGACGCGAGGTGCAGGTCCTTCGTCAGGCCCGGCGACACGCCGAACGTCGCGCCCGCGCGCTTCGCCTGCGCGCAGTGCTCGGGCTTCGTGATCGTGCCGACGCCGACGACGATGTCGTCCGCGAGCTGGCTCGCGCGCTGGATCGCGTCGAGGCCCGCCGGCGTGCGCAGCGTGATTTCGAGCACCTTGACGCCGCCCGCATGCAGCGCGCGCGACACGTTTTCGCCCTGCTCGACCGAGTCGAATGCGAGCACCGGAATCACCGGGCCCAGCTTCACGATTTCAGCAATCGTTTTCATTGATCACACTCCTTGAAATTCATGCAGCGACGCGGACGGCCGTTTCGCCGACCAGCGTCCCGAAAACCGATGCGCCCTGCTCGGCCGGCGCGGCCGCCGCGCGGAACACGCCGAACAGTTCGCGCCCGAAGCCGACTTCGTTGTCGGCCTGATGCAGCGGCTGCGCGACCGGGCGCGCTTGCCATTCCGCGTCGTCGACCTCGATGTCGAGGATGCCGGCTTCCGCGTCGATCACGAGCGTGTCGCCCGTCTTCACCTTGCCGATCGGGCCGGCGAGCAGCGCTTCCGGCGACAGATGGATCACGGCCGGCACCTTGCCCGACGCGCCGGACATGCGGCCGTCGGTAACCAGCGCGACGTGGAAGCCCTGATCCTGCAGCACGCCGAGCAGCGGCGTCAAACGATGCAGCTCGGGCATCCCGTTCGCCCGCGCGCCCTGGAAGCGCACGACCGCGACGAAATCGCGCTTCAGCTCGCCGCGATCGAATGCTTCCTGCACGGCTTCCTGCGAATCGAACACGATCGCCGGCGCCTTCACCTTGCGGTGCTCGGGCGCGACCGCGGAAATCTTGATCACGCCGCGGCCGAGCCGGCCCTGCATCAGACGCAGGCCGCCGTCCGGCTGGAACGGGTCGCGGATGCCGCGCAGCACCTTCGTGTCGTGGCTCTCGGCCGTGCCGTCGACCCACGTCAGCTTGCCGTCGATCAGCTTCGGCTCCTTCGTGTAGTGCGTGAGCCCACGGCCGGCCACCGTCGTCACGTCTTCGTGCAGCAGCCCGCCTTCGAGGAGGTTGCGCACCAGGAACGCGACGCCGCCCGCCGCATGGAAATGGTTCACGTCGGCCTTGCCGTTCGGGTAGATCTTCGCGAGCAGCGGCACCACGGCCGACAGTTCGTCGAAATCGTTCCAGTCGATCAGGATGCCGGCCGCGCGCGCGATCGCGACGAGGTGCAGCGTGTGGTTGGTCGAGCCGCCCGTCGCGAGCAGCGCGACGATCCCGTTGACGATCGCCTTCTCGTCGATCACATGGCCGATCGGCGTGTACTGGCCGCGCTCGACGGTCAGGTCGAGCACGCGGCGCGCGGCCTCGGCCGTCAGCGCGTCGCGCAGCGGCGTGTGCGGATGGATGAACGCCGAGCCCGGCAGATGCAGGCCCATCAGCTCCATCAGCATCTGGTTGCTGTTGGCGGTGCCGTAGAACGTGCAGGTGCCGTGGCCGTGATACGCGGCCGATTCCGCTTCGAGCAGCGCATCGCGGCCGACCTGGCCGGTCGCGAACTGCTGGCGGATCTTCGCCTTGTCGTCGTTCGACAGGCCGCTCGTCATCGGGCCCGCCGGCACGAAGATGGTCGGCAGGTGGCCGAACTGCAGCGCGCCGATCAGCAGGCCCGGCACGATCTTGTCGCAGATGCCGAGGCAGAGCGCCGCGTCGAACATGTTGTGCGTGAGCGCGATCGCCGTGCCCATCGCGATCGCCTCGCGCGAGAACAGCGACAGCTCCATCCCCGGATTGCCTTGCGTGACGCCGTCGCACATCGCCGGCACGCCGCCGGCGAACTGCGCGACGCCGCCGTTCTCGCGCGCGGCGGCCTTGATGATGTCGGGGAAATTCTTGTACGGCGCGTGCGCGGACAGCATCTCGTTGTACGAGGACACGATGCCGATGTTCGGTTCGCGAATCGCCTTGATCTGGAACTTGTCGCTGCCTTCGAGACCCGCGAAGCCGTGCGCGAGGTTCGCGCACGACAGCGCGCCGCGCGCCGGGAACTTGCCTTGCGCGCGGTCGATGCGCTGCAGATAGGCGGAACGGGTCGGTTGGCTGCGGGCGATCACGCGTTCGGTGACCTTCGCCAGGGTGGGATGCAGCGACGTCATGCTGGGCGCTCCTGTATGCCGGACGACACCGGCGGTTGGAATCGTGGGGACGATCGACCTTCGTCGAACGAACGAAGGCAGTCTAGTAGAAAAACTACAAGCGCGCAATGCGAATCGTCGCGCCCGCAACCACCATTCCCGCCACCAGCAAGGATTTACCTAGTAAAAACCCTAGTCCCCATCGTTGTGCGCCTCATGAATCACCGACGATTCGGCTAGTATTTTCCTGTAGATTTTCTACAATTCGATTGCGATACACTCGCTCATCCGAACCCGATTTCCATCCGCCGCCCCATGCTGCCTCGCATTGAAGCGATCCGCGCCGACCTGCGCCCGTCCGAGCGCAAGCTCGCCGACTACATCCTCGCCGCGCCGCGCGAGGTGCTCGACCTCGCGATGACCGAGCTGTCGACTCGCGCGGGCGTCAGCCAGCCGACCATCGCACGCTTCTGCCAAGCGCTCGGCTGCAGCGGCTTTCGCGAATTCAAGATCCGGCTCGCGCAGAGCGTCGCGCCGGGCGTGTCGTCGGTGTACCGCGACGTCGAGCCCGACGAACCGGCGCCCGGCATCATCGGCAAGGTGTTCGACCGGACGATCGGCGCGCTGATCGAGGTGCGCAACAGCCTGTCGGCCGGCAGCGTCGCCGAAGCGATCGCGCTGCTGTCGAACGCGTCGCGCATCGAGTTCTACGGCGCCGGCGGCTCGGGCATCGCCGCGCAGGACATCCAGCACAAGTTCTTCCGGCTCGGTGTGCCGAGCGTCGCGTATTCGGATCCGCACACGTTCTCGATGTCGTCGGCGCTGCTCGGGCCGCACGACGTCGTCGTCGCGATCTCGAACACCGGCCGCACGCGCGACATCGTCGATGCCGCGCGCTCCGCGCTCGCGTGCGGCGCGAAGGTCGTCGCGATCACGCAGAGCCATTCGCCGCTCGCGAAGCTCGCGACGGTGAGCCTCGCGTCGAACGTGGCGGAGGAAACCGACGTGTTCTCGCCGATGACGTCGCGGATGTCGCATCTCGCGATCGGCGACATCCTCGCGGTCGGCGTCGCGCTGTCGCGGGGGCCGGCGCTGATGGAGCGCGTCGGCCGCGCGAAGGAAGCGATCACGCGGCGCCGGATCGACGAGCCGGTGAAGGAGTGAGCCGGAGCAGGACGCCGCGCGTAAACGAACGACGGCGCCCCGAGGGGCGCCGTCGCGCATCGATCGCCGGCAGTGCGGTGCCGCGGACTCAGAACGGCTTGATCACGACCAGCGCGACCGCCGCCAGCATGCCGAGCACGGGCAGCTCGTTGAATACGCGATACCACTTGTCGGTGCGACGGTTCTCGCCGCGCTCGAACACCCGCAGCAGGTGCCCGCAATACGCGTGGTAGATGACGAGCAGCAGCACCACCGTCACCTTCGCGTGGATCCACCCCTGCCCCTGGCCGATGCCGATCACGAGCCAGAGCCACAGCCCGCACGCGAGTGCCGGCACCGCGATCATCGTCATGAAGCGGAACAGCTTGCGTGCCATCAGCAGCAGCCGGCGCACCGCGGCGGGATCGGTTTCCATGGCCAGGTTCACGTAGATGCGCGGCAGGTAGAACAGCCCCGCGAACCACGCGGCGATCAGAACGATGTGGAACGTCTTGACCCAGAGCATTGCCATCGATTGTGCGCCTCGTTTTATTGACGGCCTTCGCCGTGACCGAGCACCACGTACTTCAGCGACGTGAGCCCTTCCAGGCCGACCGGGCCGCGTGCGTGCAGCTTGTCGTTCGAGATGCCGATTTCCGCGCCGAGGCCGAACTCGAAGCCGTCCGCGAAGCGCGTCGACGCGTTGACCATCACGCTCGCCGAATCGACTTCGCGCAGGAAGCGCATCGCGCGATCGTGATCCTCGGTGACGATCGCATCGGTGTGATGCGAGCCGTAATGGTTGATGTGCTCGATCGCCGCATCCAGGCCGTCGACGACCTTGATCGCGAGCACCGGCGCGAGATATTCGGTGTGCCAGTCTTCCTCGGTCGCATCGACGAGCGGGCCGATGCCTGCGTCGGCGAGCACCGTGCGCGCGGCCGCATCGACGCGCAGTTCGACCTGCTTGTCGCGATACAGCTTGCCGAGCGGCGGCAGCAGCTTCGCCGCGATGCCGCTCGACACGAGCAGCGTCTCCATCGTGTTGCAGGTGCCGTAGCGGTGCGTCTTCGCGTTGTCGCACACGGTCAGCGCCTTGTTCAGATCCGCACGATCGTCGACATACACGTGGCAGATGCCGTCGAGGTGCTTGATCATCGGCACGCGGGCCTCGTTGATCAGCCGCTCGATCAGGCTCTTGCCGCCGCGCGGCACGATCACGTCGATATATTCGGTCATCGTGATCAGCTTGCCGACCGCCGCGCGATCGGCCGTCGCGACGACCTGCACCGCGTCCTGCGGCAGGCCGGCCGCTTCGAGCCCTTCGCCGATCAGCTTCGCGAGCGCCGCGTTCGATTCGAGCGCCTCGGAGCCGCCGCGCAGGATCGTCGCATTGCCCGACTTCAGGCACAGCGCGGCCGCGTCGATCGTCACGTTCGGGCGCGATTCGTAGATGATCCCGATCACGCCGAGCGGCACGCGCATCTGGCCGACCTGGATCCCGCTCGGGCGGTACTTCAGGTTGCCGATCTCGCCGATCGGATCGGCGAGCGACGCGACCTGACGCAGGCCTTCGACCATCGTGTTCAGCGCCTTGTCGGACAGCGTCAGGCGGTCGACGAACGCCGCATCAAGCCCCTTTTCGCGGGCGCGGGCGACGTCGCGCGCATTCGCATCCTTCAGCGCCTGCGCGTCGCGCTCGATCGCGCGGGCGACCGCGTCGAGCGCCGCGTTCTTCGCGGCCGTGCTGGCGCGCGCCATCGCGCGGGAAGCGTGCCGGGCGCGGCGGCCCAGGTCCGTCATGTACTGATCGATATCCATCGTGTGACTCGAGAAGCAAGCCGCGGCGCGCGGCGTGAATTCGTGGGGAAGCGGGGGGACGGCCATCCGGGGACGGCCTTCCGGCGGCGCCGCGACAGGCAGGCCGCGCCGGCCATCGAAGCATTGTAAGCGGGTTGCGATGCGTGCGCTGAAGCGCCCGGACGAGGCTTAACGCCGCACGCGACCCGCGGTCGGCGGTCGCTCGCCGCGCTCGCCGGCGACCGTCATCGCGAGCTGGAACAGGCCGTCCCACGGATCGGGCGGCGGATCGTCCTGCGTGCGCCGGCCCGGCGTGACGGCCGACAGCCCCTTCACCTGCCGGTCGAGCTTCGCGGCGAACGCGAGCGCCTTTTCGAGCACGGCTTCCGACACGCGATTCAGCGCGGGACCGATCAGCCGCTCGCGCGGCCCCCATACGCGGTTCTCGCGCAGCAGCGTCGCGAGCGGCTTGCCGGCCGTCGTGCCGCGCTTGATCCGCAGCAGCGTGCGCAATTCCTCGACGACGGCCCACATCACGAGCACGATCGCCTCGCCCTCGCCCTTCAGCCCGTCGATCATCCGCGCGAGCCGCGCGGCGTCGCCCGCGAGCATCGCCTCGTTCAGCTTGAACACGTCGTAGCGCGCGACGTTCAGCACCGCATCGTGCACCTGCTCGAACGACAGCGCGCCCTGCGGATACAGCAGCCCGAGCTTCTGGATTTCCTGGTGCGCGGCGAGCAGGTTGCCCTCGACGCGCTCCGCGATGAACTGCAGTGCACGGCGGCCATCCTCGCCGGGCGCGACGCGCTGGCCCTGCATCGACAGACGCTGGCCGATCCAGTTCGGCAGCTGCGCACGGTCGACCGGATCGATCTTCAGCGCGACGCCGCCGTTCTGCAGCGCGGTGAACCATGCGGATTTCTGCGTCGCCGCGTCGAGGCGAGGCAGCGTGACCAGCATCAGCGCGTCCGGATTGGGCGCGGCCGCGAGCGTCTTCAGCGCGTCCGCGCCTTCCTTGCCCGGCTTGCCCGACGGAATGCGCAGCTCGATCAGCTGACGCTCGCCGAACAGCGACATCGCCTGCGTCGCGCCGAGCAGCACGCTCCAGTCGAAGCCGCGCTCGACCGTATGCACCGAACGCTCGGTGAAGCCGGCCGCACGCGCGGCCGCACGAATGCGGTCGCACGCTTCCTGCGCGAGCAGCGGCTCGTCGCCGTACACGGTGTAGAGCTGGGCCATCCCCTTCGCGAGGTGCGGCTCCAGCGCATCAAGTCGCAATTGCATCGGTGCGTGCGCCCGCGATCACAGCGGCGGCGGCGGCAGCGGCGCGCGCGGCGCGACACCCGGCACCACGTCCTCCGGCGCCGGCGTCAGCGAGTGGACGATCGCGAGACGCCGCATCAGCTGGTCGACCGCGTCGTTCTGCATATCGGCGTACAGGATGTCGGCTTCCTGCGCCTTCGCGTTCGTGTACTGGTCGCTGTACGTCATCGCGCGGTTAAGCGCGATCGCGCTCGGCGGGATCAGCACGGTGCCGTCCTTGCTCGTCAGCGTGTAGTTCAGCGTGTAAAACAGCGCATATTCCTGCGCGGAGCCGTACTTGTTGAGCGTCAGCGTGTTCTGCCCGCGCGAGTCCCACATGCGCAGCACGGCGTCGGCGTCATCCGCCGACTTGACGATCTTCGTGTCGCTGCCGGCCTCGACCAGGCGCTCCAGGCGCGCCGCGACGGGCGCCGGCGCACCGGCGATCAGCAGGTGCTTGAACGCGTAGTTCTGCTGGCCGCGCAACTGGAAACCGCATGCCGACAGCGCGAACGCGCTGCCGGCGGCGAGCATCAAAAACGATCTGCGGATCACCTTCGCTCCTTCTGTGTGCGCCCGACGGCCGGCGGCCGTCAGACGACGATGTTCACGAGGCGGCCCGGCACGACGACGATCTTCTTCGCCGGCTTGCCTTCGCCGAACTTCGCGAATGCTTCGTCGGCCAGCGCCGCGGCCTCGATGGCCTCGCGGCTCGCGTCCTTCGCGACCTTCAGCGCGCCGCGCACCTTGCCGTTCACCTGCAGCACGAGTTCGATCTCGGACTGCTCGAGCGCGGCCTCGTCGACCTTCGGCCACGGCGCGTCGAGCAGCGGGCCGAATTCGTCCGCGTAGCCGAGCGCCTTCCACAGCTCGAACGTGATGTGCGGCACGACCGGATACAGCACGCGCAGCAGCACGCCGTACGTCTCGCGCAGCACGGCCGGCGTCGCGCCCTTCGCGCCGTCGATCGCGTTCAGCATCTTCATCGCGGCCGACACGACCGTGTTGTACTGCAGGCGCTGATAGTCGAAATCGGCTTGCTTCAGCACGCTGTAGATTTCGCGGCGCAGCGCCTTGTCGGCGTCGCCGAGCGCCGCGGCGTCGAAACCGGCACGCGCGGCAAGCGCGTCACGATTGCCGGCGCCGAAGCTCCACACGCGGCGCAGGAAGCGGCTCGCGCCTTCGACGCCCGCGCCCGACCACTCGAGCTGCTGCTCGGGCGGCGCCGCGAACATCGTGAACAGGCGCGCGGTATCGGCACCGTACTGGTCGATCAGCACCTGCGGGTCGACGCCGTTGTTCTTCGACTTCGACATCTTCTCGATGCCGCCGAGCACGACGGGCTGGCCGTCGGCGTTCAGCGTCGCGCCGACCGGGCGGCCCTTGTCGTCGTGCGTGACCGTCACGTCGGCCGGGTTGTACCAGGTCTTCTTGCCCGCCGCGTCCTCACGATAGTACGTCTCGTTCAGCACCATCCCCTGCGTGAGCAGGTTCTTCGCCGGTTCGCCGAACTTCACGAGGCCGAGGTCGCGCATCACCTTGGTCCAGAAGCGCGAATACAGCAGGTGCAGGATCGCGTGCTCGATGCCGCCGATGTATTGATCCATCGGCATCCAGTAATCGGTGCGCGCGTCGACCATGGTGTCGGCGTCCGGCGCCGTGTAGCGCGAGAAGTACCACGACGAATCGACGAACGTGTCCATCGTGTCGGTTTCGCGCTTCGCGGCCGCGCCGCACTTCGGGCACGTGCAGTTAAGGAACGCTTCCGACTTCGCGAGCGGATTGCCCGAGCCGTCCGGCACGAGGTCTTCCGGCAGCACGACGGGCAGATCCTGTTCCGGCACCGGCACGTCGCCGCACGACGGGCAGTGGATGATCGGGATCGGCGTGCCCCAGTAGCGCTGGCGCGACACGCCCCAGTCGCGCAGACGCCACGTGACCTGCTTGTCGCCGAAGCCGCCGGCCTTCAGGTCGGCCGCGACCGCGTCGACCGCTTCCGCATAGCGCAGGCCGTCGTACTTGCCGCTGTTCACGCAGACCGCGACTTCCTTGTCGCCGTACCACTCCTGCCATGCGTCGAGCGAGTACGACTGGCCTTCGGCCGCGATCACCTGCTTGATCGGCAGCCCGTACTTCTTCGCGAACGCGAAATCGCGCTCGTCGTGGCCCGGCACGCCCATCACCGCGCCTTCGCCGTAGCTCATCAGCACGTAGTTGCCGATCCACACCTCGACCGGCTCGCCGGTCAGCGGGTGCGTGACCGAGAAGCCCGTCGCGACGCCCTTCTTCTCCATCGTCGCGACGTCGGCCTCGGCGACGCCGCCGCGCTTGCATTCGTCGATGAACGCCTGCAGCTCCGGCTTGCCCTGCGCGAGGCGCGTGGCGAGCGGGTGCTCGGCCGCGATCGCGCAGAACGTGACGCCCATGATCGTGTCGGCACGCGTCGTGAACACGCGCAGCAGCGCCTTCTCGCCGTCGAGCTCGTACGGGAAGCCGAAGTTCACGCCGAAGCTCTTGCCGATCCAGTTCTGCTGCATGATCTTCACGCGCTCGGGCCAGCCGAGGCCGTCGAGGTCGTTCAGCAGCTCATCCGCGTACTGCGTGATCCGCAGGTAGTACATCGGGATCTCGCGCTTCTCGACGAGCGCGCCCGAACGCCAGCCGCGGCCGTCGATCACCTGCTCGTTCGCGAGCACGGTCTGGTCGACCGGATCCCAGTTCACGGTGCCCGTCTTCTTGTACGCGATGCCCTTCTCGAGCATCTTCAGGAACAGCCACTGGTTCCACTTGTAGTAGTCCGGCTTGCACGTCGCGATCTCGCGCGACCAGTCGATCGCGAGCCCCATCGACTGCATCTGGCCCTTCATGTACTCGATGTTGTCGTAGGTCCACTTCGCCGGCGGCACGCCGTTCGCCATCGCGGCGTTCTCCGCCGGCATCCCGAACGCATCCCAGCCCATCGGCATCAGCGTGTTGTAGCCGTTCATCCGCAGATAGCGGTACATCACGTCGTTGATCGTGTAATTGCGCACGTGACCCATGTGCAGCTTGCCGGACGGGTACGGCAGCATCGACACGCAGTAGAACTTCGGCTTCTGCGAGTCTTCCTTCGTCTTGTAGGCATCGGCTGCGCGCCAGTCGCCCTGGGCGGCGGCTTCGACGTCGGCGGGTACGTATCTCTCGTGCATGGTGTGGTTCGGACTAGGCTTTAAGCGGCGCGCCACGCGGCGGGCACGCGGAAGTGGACGAAAATCGGGCAGCCCGGCGGCGGGAGCAGGCTCACGGATCTCGGGCCTGCGCATGGTTCGCGGATATTCGCCGGGTAACCGGGAGGGTCTCCAGGTTACCCGGCGAAACCCTGCCGACCGGGCGGAAACGACGATTATACCGTCCGCGGTGGACGGTACGGCCGGTCTCGGAGGCCGCGACGCATTCTTGGGTGGCCGGCGGCGCAGGCGGCCGGCAGGTCAGGGTTTCGCGCCCGCGGCGGCCGGCGTCGCGGCGCCCGCCGGCGGCACGTCGGTGACGAAGCCGATCCGCGTCAGGCCGGCGGCCTGCGCGGCGCCCATCACCTGCGCGATCACGTCGTAGCGGGTCGCGCGCGACGCGCGCAGCCGCAGCTCCGGCGGCGCCGCGCCGGCGGCCACGGCCTTGAAGCGCGCGGGCAACGCGTCGAGCGCGACGGGCGTATCGTCCCAGTACAGCTTGCCGGCATCGTCGATCGACAGCGTGACCGACTGCGGCGTGTCGCGCGCGACGCTCGCCGCGACCTTCGGCAGGTCGAGCCGGATCGCGTGCGTCATCAGCGGCGCGGTGATGATGAAGATCACGAGCAGCACGAGCATCACGTCGATCAGCGGCGTCATGTTGATCTCCGCCATCGGCGCGGACGTCTTGTGGTGCTCCAGTCCGCCGAATGCCATGATCGTTCCTCCCGGCCGTGAGTCAGGCGCCCTGCGCGCACACGAACACGTGCAGGTCGCGCGCGAAGCCGTCGAGTTCCTCGGCGAGCTGGCGCACGAGCCGCCCGAGGATGTTGTACGCGAGCACCGCCGGAATCGCGACGACGAGCCCGAACGCGGTCATGATCAGCGCCTCGCCGACCGGCCCCGCGACGTTCTCGATCTGCGCCTGCCCGCTCGCGGCGATGCTGCCGAGCGCATGGTAGATGCCCCACACGGTGCCGAGCAGCCCGACGAACGGCGCGGTGCTGCCGATCGACGCGAGCAGCACCTGGCCGAACTCGAGACGCCGCTGCGAGCGCAGCATCGCATGGCGCAGCGCGCGCAGCACGCGTTCGCTGCGCTCGACGCGCGCGGCGAGCGCGGCCGGATCGTGCGCGTCGGCCGCGTCACGCGCGGCTTCGGCGAGCGGCACGAACACGCGCTCGCGGTCGGCGCCGGCGAGCGCGTCGATGCCCGCGTCGAGCGACGCGGCGCGCCAGAACGCAGCGAGCGCGCGCGGCCCCTGCCGCTTCGCGCGGACCAGGAGCCAGGCTTTCATCAGGAGGAAGCACCAGCTGGCGACGGACATCGCCAGCAGCAGGTACGCGACCGCATGCGTGATCGCATCGCCGCTTTCGAGGTAGTGGACAACGCCGGTGGGAATGGCCATCGGAGTTTCCCCGTGAGGGTCAGCGCAGGCCGAGCACGTCCTGCATGTCGAACAGGCCGGCGCCGCGCGCCGACAGGAAGCGGACCGCCCGCAGCGCGCCCTGCGCATACGACACGCGGCTCGACGACTTGTGCGTGATCTCGATCCGCTCGCCGATCCCGGCGAACAGCACCGTGTGGTCGCCGACGATGTCACCGCCGCGCACCGCCGCAAAGCCGATCGTCGACGGATCGCGTTCGCCGGTCACGCCGTGGCGGCCGTACACCGCGCAGTCGTCGAGCGAGCGCCCGAGCGCGCCGGCCACGGCCTCGCCCATCATCAGCGCGGTGCCCGACGGCGCGTCGACCTTGTGACGGTGATGCGCCTCGATGATCTCGATGTCGTAGCCGTGCGAGAAATGCTTCGCCGCGAATTCGAGCAGCTTCAGCGTGACGTTCACGCCGACGCTCATGTTCGCCGCGAACACGATGCCGATCCTGCCTGCCGCGGCCTGCAGCTCCGCCTTCTGCTCGGCGGTGAAGCCGGTCGTGCCGATCACGAGCTTCACGTCGTGGCGCAGCGCGGCCGCGACGTGCGCGACCGTGCCTTCCGGCCGCGTGAAGTCGATCAGGTAGTCGGCCTGCGCGAACACGGCATCGATGTCGTCGGTCAGCTTGATCCCGGTTTCCTTGCCGAGGAACGCGCCGGCGTCCTGGCCGAGGAACGGCGAACCGGCACGGTCGAGCGCGCCGACGAGCTGCGCGTCGGAATCGTTGAGAACGGCTTCGATCAGCATCCGGCCCATACGGCCCGATGCACCGGCAATCGCAATCTTCATGGCTTTCTACACGACAGGTCTAAAGGCGGGCGGCGCATGCCGCCCTGTTTCCGCACGCCGGCCGCTTACTGCGACTGCGCCGGCGCGGTGAGCGGCTGGTTCTGCAGGTTGTCCGAGCCTTGCGGGCCGACGGGCGGCGCCGCTTCGTTCGTCGCGTTCGGCTGCGGCGGACGATGGAACTGGAACTGCGGCTGGATCGCCGGCGCGGCGCCCGGCGGCTGGCCGCCCGGCACCGGCGCGCCGCCGGAAGCCTGCGCGGACGGCGTGAAGCGGCGTGACGCCGGCGCCTGCCCCGACACCTGGTTGGTCGCGCGGTTCGCCGCGCGGGCGGCCTGGGCGTTCGCATCCTGGTCGACTGCGGCGGCCGACACCTGCACGGCGGACGGGCTCGCGGCTGCAGCGGCCTGCGCGGCGCTCGCGGCAGCGGCTTCGGACGCCTTCTTCGCCGCGGCCGCGGCCTTCGCCTTCTTGCCGCCGCGATCGCCGTCGATATCGGCCAGCAGGTCGAGTTCGGACGGCAGGTTCTCGGCGCCCGTCCAGCTCGCGAGGCGATCGCCCGAGAACGTCAGCACGAGGTCGCGCTGCTGGACGACCGACGTCGAGCCGCGCTTGAAGTAAAAGAGGTAATCCCAGCGGTCGGCATGGAACATGTCCGCGAGCAGCGGCGTGCCGAGCAGCGCGCGAACCTGCTCGCGCGTCATCCCGGCCTGCAGCTGCGCGGCCTTTTCCTGCGACACGAAGTTGCCCTGCACGACGGTGATCCGATAGGGCGTGATGCTCTGCGCGATGCGCTGCGTCACGCTGTCGTACGACGAACAACCAGCCAGCGCGGCAACGGCGGCGGCAGCGATGATGGCACTCCGCATGCGACTCCTCTGAAAATGCGAAAGGGATTCCGGGAACATTTCCTTCACCGTGCTGCCCGCCCCGCGGGCCGCGCGTGTTTCTGGAACGGCGAAAAGCCGGTAACATTGAAGCCCTGCATTGTACTCTAGGGATGCCTAGCCATGACCAATCCGACGGATCTCAAGAATATCGGGCTAAAGGCCACCCTACCGCGCCTCAAGATTCTCGAGATCTTCCAGCAAAGCCCGGTGCGTCACCTGACGGCCGAAGACGTCTACCGCAACCTGCTCAACGAGCAGCTGGACATCGGGCTCGCCACCGTTTACCGCGTGCTGACGCAGTTCGAGCAGGCCGGCCTGCTGTCGCGCAGCAACTTCGAATCCGGCAAGGCCGTGTTCGAACTGAACGAAGGTTCGCACCACGATCACCTCGTCTGCCTCGATTGCGGCCGCGTCGAGGAGTTCTTCGACGCCGAAATCGAAAGCCGCCAGCAGGCGATCGCGAAGGAACGCGGCTTCCGGCTTCAGGAACACTCGCTCGCGATGTACGGTTCCTGCACGACCGAGAACTGCCCGCACCGCAAGCACTGATCCGCGCGCTGCACACGTACGCACGGCCCGGCCGGCATCTCGCCGCCCGGGCCGTGTCGTTTTCGGCGCACGGACAAAAGGCCCGCGGCCGCGGGCGCCGCGTCAGGCCACGCCCGCGCAGGCCGGCGTGAAATCGAGTGCCCACGCGCCGTCGAGCGGAATCTCGTCGCAGTTCGGCTGCGGGCCGCCGCGGTCGACGATCACGAAGTCGCTGACCGCGTCGAGCGCGAGCAGCGGATGGTGCCAGACACCCTTCGCATAATTCACGCCCTGCCAGCCCTCAGCCAGGAACGCGCGCATCGCGTCGGGCCGGAATTCGCCGGCCGGCGCGACCACGATCGCGTAGCGCGACACCGCCGCGAGCGGGATGAACGCCTGGCTGCCGTGCGGATGGCGCTCCATCAGCGTGATCGCGACCGGCAGCGCGCGCGGCTGCGCACGAAACACGCTGACGAGCGGCCGGCCGCCGTCCGCGCACACGTCGATCGTCGCGAGATCGTGGAAGCGTTCGGTCGTGCCGCCGTTGATCGGGAAGTGCCGCGCGCCTTCGAGCGCGATCACGTCGCCGAACGGCGCGAACGCTTCGCGGGTCAGGCGCTCGACGCGCAGGATGTGGGGTCCGCTCATGCCGATCGCCTCCTTCAAGCGGGTTCGCCCCACAAGCGCAGGCGCGACACGCCGCCGTCCGGGAAGATGTTGAAGCGCACGTGCGTGACGGGGCCGAGCGCCGCGAGCTGGTCGAACGTGTGCACGTGATCCATCTGCAGCTTCTGCTCGCCGAGCAGTTCGGCCCAGAACATCGCCTGCGTGACGAGCGAGTCGTCGGTGCCGCCGGCGACCCGCGCGGCCTGCAGCGAACAGCGGTCGGGGAAGTTGCCCTTGAAGAACGCGGTATCGACCTCGACGCGCCGGATGATGCCCGGCCGCGCGAGCGCGACGATCGCCCAGTCGTTGCCGGGCTCGCGCCGGCGCCGCGTTTCCCAGCCGTCGCCCATGTTCGCGCCGCGTCCCGGCATCAGCATCTGCGATGCCGCGCCGAAGTGCTGGTTGTTCGCCGCCACCAGGTAGCCGCCGTTCTCGATTGCCGCGAGATCGACCAGTTCGCCGGCCGGCACGCGGCGCCAGTCGCGCTGCGGCTGGCCGTACACGCGCAGCCGCGCGAGCCCGCCATCCGGATACAGGTTCACGCGCAGATGCGTGACCGGCTGCGCATCGTCGACGCTCACGTAGTGATGCGAATTGCCCTGCAGCGTCGTCGCGGGGACGATCGT
The DNA here is from genome assembly GCF_902499045.1 of Burkholderia latens. Classification (GTDB taxonomy): domain Bacteria; phylum Pseudomonadota; class Gammaproteobacteria; order Burkholderiales; family Burkholderiaceae; genus Burkholderia; species Burkholderia latens. Next base: position 22,087 of record NZ_CABVPL010000014.1, read on the forward strand.
GCGCCATTCGGCGTCGTCCGGCGGCGTGTCGCCGTCCACCGCGCACGCTTCGATCGACGCGGCCGGCGGGAAGTTGCCGGTGAAGTGGCTCGTATCGAGATCGACGCCGTGGATCACGCCCGGCCGCGCGAGCCGGACCACGCAGAAGTCGTGGCCGGTCGTGCGCTTGCGGCGCGTTTCCCAGCCGTCCATCCACTTGCCGTGGTCGTCGTACTTGCCGGGAATGAACACGGCCGGCTCGGGATTGAGCATGCGTTCCTTCGGTGCGAAGAACTCGTCGCTGGCGAACAGCGCCTGCGCGCCGAGGCGCGGGTCGGCGAGGTTCATGTAGCGCCGCGTGAAAGCCGGCGCGTTCGGATCGAGGATGGGGGCTGCCATGTCGTCTCCATTTTTGGGAAGGCGCCGGCGCGGCGGCGCGCCGGTCGCAAGAAATCGTTCGCGCGGCGCGGCCAGTGCGCCGCGCCGCGCGCGAATCGCGCTCAGAGCGCGTGGGCCTGGTCGCCGGCGACCGGGGCGGCGCTGCCCGGCGCATCGGCCACGTAGCGCAGTTCGCGGTTCAGCACCCGCGTCGCGCGGGCGCGGTCGATGTCGTTCTCCCACACCGCGACCACCACCGTCGCGACGCAGTTGCCGATCAGGTTGGTCAGCGCGCGGGCGATGCCGACGAACCAGTCGACCGGCAGGATCAGCACGAGGCCGAGCACCGGAATCGCGGGAATCGCCGACAGCGTCGCCGCGAGGATCACGATCGCCGAACCGGGAATCCCGTGCGCGCCCTTCGACGTGACGAGCGACACGAGCAGCACGACGATCAGGTCGTGCGTGGACAGCGGCGTGTTGGTGGCCTGCGCAATGAACAGCACCGCGAGCGTCAGATAGATCGAGAAGCCGTCGAGGTTGAACGAGTAGCCGGTCGGGATCACGAGGCCGACCGTCGAATCCTTGATGCCCATGTATTCGAGCTTGCTCATCACCTGCGGCAACACCGCGTCCGACGACGCCGTGCCGAGCACGATCGACAGTTCCTCGCGCAGGTAGCGGATCAGCTTGAACACCGAGAAGCCGGCGATCCGCATCACCACGCCGAGCACGACCGTCACGAACACGAAGCAGCTCAGGTAGAACACCGCGACGAGATAGCCGAGCTGCTTGAGCGACGCAACGCCGTACTTGCCGGTCGTGAACGCGATCGCGCCGAGCACGCCGAGCGGCGCGAGCTTGATGATGAAGCCGATGATGCGGAAGAACACGTGCGACAGCTCTTCGATCAGGCTGTTCACGCGCTGCGCCTTGTCGCCGAGCAGCGACAGCGCGGAGCCGAACAGCACCGCGAACACGAGGATCTGCAGGATGTCGCCCTTCGCGAATGCGTCGATCGCGGTGTCGGGGATGATCTTCATCAGGTAGCCGGCCGTGTCCTTCAGGCTCTCGGCGTTCTTCGCGTACGTCGACAGCGACGCCGCGTCGAGCGAGCGCAGGTCGATGTTCATTCCGACGCCCGGACGCGTGACCCATGCGAGCACGAGCCCGATGCCGAGCGCGAGCGTCGTCATCACCTCGAAGTAGACGACCGCCTTCAGGCCGACGCGGCCGACCTTCTTCAAATCGCCCGCATTGGCCATCCCGCTGACCACCACGCAGAACACGATCGGGCCGATCACCATCTTGATCAGCTTCAGGAAGCCGTCGCCGAGCGGTCGCAGCGACTCGGCGAAATGCGGGAAGAACGCGCCCAGCGCGACCCCCAGTATCAATGCGACGACTACCCGGCCAAACAGCGAATTGAGGAATTTCGACACGGCGCTCTCCCGATCCAACGGTTGCAGTTTCGTCTGTTCATACTGGTAAGACCAGTGATGTTATGGTGGATAGTAGGAAGCCGATATAGTCGCGTCAAGGACGAACAAAATAGGGATTTCCCGCGCTCGCGCGCCCTGCGGTGCGGGTTAAAGAGGGGCCGATCGTGGCTTTCCCGTACGTCGGTCGTGCACCGTGCGCGTGCGGATTACAATGCCGGTCAGACCGGCCATCGCTCACATCATGAAGAACGTTCCGCACACCGTGACCGACGCCGCCATCGCGACGATCCGCGACCGGATCGAGGCAGGCGTCTATCCGGTCGGCAGCCTGCTGCCGGCCCAGCGCCAGCTCTCCGAAGAGCTGGAGATCAGCCGCGCGTCGCTGCGCGAGGCGCTGTCCACGCTCGAAGCGCTCGGGATGCTGCGCATCCGCGCCGGCAAGGGCGTGTACGTCGAAAGCGCGCAGGCGACGGCCGCGCATGCGTGGCAATTCGCCGAGCAGTCGTCGCCGCCCGATACGTACCAGATGCGCTACGCGCTCGAAGGCTTCGCCGCGCGGATGGCCGCGCACGTCGTCACCGACGACGACATCGCGTGGTTCGAGGAGAACCTCGCCTGCCTGCACGTCGCGCTGACCGACAGCGCGCTCGACGAGGCGTCGCGGCTCGACTTCGACTTCCACATGCGGATCATCCATCTCGCGGGCAACGCGGCGATCGAGTCGATCCTGCGCAGCAGCGCCGACATCATGAAGGAAAGCCAGCGCATGCCGTTCTACCGGCGCGAGCTGCTGCTGTCGACGTGGCACGAGCACCGCGCGATCGTCGACGCGCTGATCGCGCGCGATGCCGCGGCCGCGGGCACCGCGATCGAGACGCACATCGCGAACGCCGCGCAACGCGCGGGCATCTTCTTCCCGACGCCGCGCGCGTAATCGCCGCGCGCGCCCCAGCTCCCCTCCGCCCGGCCGTGCCGGCCGCCGTTCCGACGGATCGCGAGACGCGAGCATGCGCTCGATGAACGCGCGTGCCGCGACACCGCGGCACGCGACACGTCATGCGGTGAGGCGGCGGGCCCGCAATCCGCCTGCGCCGCACGACGAACAACGCACGCGCCGCGGATCGCGGGCGTGCGTTGTTGCGAAGCGCGCCGCCGTCATCGCGACGCGCTGACGCCGCACCGTCACGCGGTTTCGTCCGCGAAATCGATCAGCACCTTCATCGCACGCTGCCGGTCGCCGGCGCACGCGGCGAGCGCGCTGCCGCCGAGCGTGCTCGCGCGGCCGCTCGACCTGGCCGCTCATCGAAGCGGCATCGGCCACGCGTGGACCGATCTCGACAGCCCGTTGAAGCATGCGTTCGCCGATGCGATCGAACACGTGACGGCAAACGCCGGGCAATAAAAAACCCGGCCGGGAAAGCCCCAGGCCGGGTTCGTTCGCCACGCCGGCCACCGTGCGGCGGCCGCGCGACGTCCGCGATGACTGCGATTACTTCGCGTTCGCGAATGCGATTGCCGTATCGAGCATGCGGTTCGAGAAGCCCCACTCGTTGTCGTACCAGCTCGATACCTTCACGAGACGGCCCGACACCTTGGTCAGCGTCGCGTCGAACGTCGACGAAGCCGGGTTGTGGTTGAAGTCGATCGACACCAGCGGTGCGTCGTTGTAGCCGAGGATGCCCTTCAGCGCGCCTTCCGATGCTTCCTTCATGATCGCGTTGACTTCCTCGACCGTCGTGTCGCGTTTCGCGATGAACGACAGGTCGACGATCGACACGTTGATCGTCGGGACACGGATCGCGTAGCCGTCGAGCTTGCCGTTCAGTTCCGGCAGCACGAGGCCGACCGCCGATGCGGCGCCCGTCTTCGTCGGGATCTGGCTGTGCGTGGCCGAACGCGCGCGGCGCAGGTCTTCGTGGTAGACGTCCGTCAGCACCTGGTCGTTCGTGTACGCGTGGATCGTCGTCATCAGGCCGGTTTCGAGGCCGATCTTGTCGTTCAGCGGCTTGACGAGCGGTGCGAGGCAGTTCGTCGTGCACGATGCGTTCGAGATGACCGTGTGTTCGGCCTTCAGCACGTTGTGGTTCACGCCGTAGACGATCGTCGCGTCGACGTCCTTGCCGCCCGGTGCCGAGATGATCACCTTCTTCGCGCCGCCCTTCAGGTGCGCGCTCGCCTTTTCCTTCGTCGTGAAGAAGCCCGTGCATTCCATCACGACGTCGACGCCCAGCTCGCCCCACGGCAGTTCGGCCGGGTTGCGGTTCGCGAGCACGCGGATCTTGTCGCCGTTCACGACGAGGTAGTCGCCGTCGACCGACACGTCGCCCGGGAACTTGCCGTGCGCGGTGTCGTACTGGGTCAGGTGCGCGTTGGTCTTCGCATCGCCCAGATCGTTGATCGCGACGATCTCGAGATCGTGCTTCTTGCCGTTTTCATAGAACGCGCGCAGCGTGTTGCGGCCGATACGGCCGTAGCCGTTGATTGCGACGCGGATCGTCATGGTCTATCTCCTGATGGCTGAAAAAATTCGTTTCGTGCAGCTTCACGGTGCGACGCGCGCGGGGCGGCCCGCGCGCGTCGCGAATGCTTTTAGGCCAGCACGGCCTTCGCGGTCTCGACGACGTGCTCGACGGTGAAGCCGAAGTACTTGAACAGCACGCCGGCCGGCGCCGATTCGCCGAACGTGTCGATCCCGACGACGCCGCCTTCGAGGCCGACGTACTTGTGCCAGAAGCTCGTCACGCCCGCTTCGATCGCGACGCGGCGCACGCCGTGCGGCAGCACGCGTTCGCGGTACTCGGCGTCCTGGCGGTCGAACACGTTGGTCGACGGCATCGACACGACGCGGGCCGCGATGCCCTGCTGCGCGAGCGGCTCGACGGCCTTCATCGCGAGTTCGACTTCCGAGCCCGTCGCGATCAGGATGATCTTGCGCGCGACGATCTCGTCGTCCCAGTCCTTCAGCACGTAGCCGCCCTTCCCGATGTTCGCGATCTGCGCATCGGTACGCGGGTTGAACGCGAGGTTCTGGCGGCTGAAGATCAGGCTCGACGGACGATCGGCGGCGACCGCGTGCGTCCATGCGACGGCCGTCTCGACCGTGTCGGCCGGACGCCATACGTCGTGGTTCGGGATCAGGCGCAGGCTCGACACGTGCTCGATCGACTGGTGCGTCGGGCCGTCTTCGCCGAGGCCGATCGAGTCGTGCGTGAACACGAAGATCGACGGAACCTTCATCAGCGACGCGACGCGCAGCGCGTTGCGGCTGTAGTCGGAGAACGTCAGGAACGTGCCGCCGAACGGCTTGTGGCCGCCGTGCAGCGCGAGGCCGTTGATCGCGGCGCTCATCCCGAATTCACGCACGCCGTAGTTGATGTGATTGCCGAGCAGCACGCCCGCGCCTTCCGGATTCGCGCGCACCGCCTTCGATGCCTTCCAGTTGGTCAGGTTCGAGCCGGTCAGGTCGGCCGAGCCGCCGAGCAGTTCCGGCAGCACGGCGGCAAGCCCTTCGATCGCCTGCTGCGACGCCTTGCGGGTCGCGACCGTCTCGGCGCGCTCGTTCGCGCCGGCGATGATCGCCGCAGCCTTCTCGGCCCAGTCGGCCGGCAGCTTGTTCGCCATCCGGCGCTCGAATTCGGCGGCTTCGGCCGGATACTTCGCGCGGTACTGCGCGAACGTGTCGTTCCATGCAGCTTCGGCGCGCTTGCCGGCTTCCTTCGCGTCCCACGCCGCATAGACTTCCTGCGGAATCACGAACGGCTCCCAGGTCCAGCCGAGTGCCGCGCGCGTCTTCGCGATTTCTTCCGCGCCGAGCGCCGCGCCGTGCACGTCGTGGCCGCCGGCCTTCGTGGCCGCGCCCTTGCCGATCACCGTCTTGCAGCAGATCAGCGTCGGCTTGTCCGACAGCTTCGCCTTCGCGATCGCCGCGTCGACCGCGTCGACGTCATGGCCGTTCACGTTCGGGATCACGTTCCAGCCGTACGCCTCGAAGCGCTTCGGCGTGTCGTCGTGGAACCAGTTGACGACGTCGCCGTCGATCGAGATGCCGTTGTCGTCGTACAGCGCGATCAGCTTGTTCAGCTTCAGCGTGCCCGCGAGCGAGCAGGCTTCGTGCGAGATGCCTTCCATCAGGCAACCGTCGCCGAGGAACACGTACGTGTGGTGATCGACGATCTTCGCGCCGTCGCGGTTGAACTCGTCGGCCAGCAGCGCTTCGCCGAGCGCCATGCCGACCGCGTTCGCGAGACCCTGGCCGAGCGGGCCGGTGGTCGTCTCGACGCCCGGCGTGATCCCGTATTCCGGGTGGCCCGGCGTCTTCGAGTGCAGCTGTCGGAAGTTCTTCAACTCTTCGATCGGCAGGTCGTAGCCGGTCAGGTGCAGCAGCGAATACAGCAGCATCGAGCCATGGCCGTTCGACAGCACGAAGCGGTCGCGGTCCGCCCAGTGCGGGTTCGTCGGGTTGTGCTTCAGGTGGCGCGACCAGAGCGCCACGCCGATTTCGGCCATGCCCATCGGCATGCCGGGGTGACCGGAGTTCGCTTGCTGGACGGCGTCCATCGCGAGCGCACGGATCGCGTTGGCCATCAGGGTGGTGGAGGCGGGAGACGAAGTCGTCATGTCGAGTCCGGAGAACGAGTCGAGGAAACGGGGGCACGGCGGCATCCGCAAGCTCGAGCGTCAATCGTTCCCGGCGCGCGGTGCGGCGCCTGACGGACGCGAAGCGGACGGAGCCTACGGACGGGGCTGCAAAGCTCGTCATTTTAACAGATGGGCCGACATTTCCCTTGTCGGTGCGCGGTGTTCGGGCACGCATTTCCATGGGACCGCGCGCCTCCTATAATTCAGGCGTCGGAACTCCCCGCCCCGAGCGGCCCCCGCCCTTGAGTACGACCCTTCTCTTTCATCCCACGCCCGACGTTGCTTACGGCTTCCCCAATGCCCGACGGCTCGCGCACGTCGCATCGCCGCACCAGCACATCGAGGTCTGGGAAACCGCGCAGCTCGGCCGTCTGTTCACGCTGGACGGCCGGCCGATGACGTCGGTCGGCGACGAATACGTGTACCACGAGTGCATGACGCACCCGGCTGCGCTCGCGCATCCGTGCCCGCGGAAGGCGCTCGTGCTCGGCGGCGGCGACGGCGGCGCCGCGCGCCAGCTGCTCAAGCACGCGTGCATCGAGCGGATCGTGGTCGCCGAGCTCGACGACGAAGTGGTCGGGATGGCGCGCCGCTATCTCGACGACGTGCACCAGGGCGCGCTCGACGACCCGCGCGTCGAGGTCGTGATCGGCGACGCCGCGCAGTTCGTCGCGTCGACCGTCGAGCATTTCGATCTCGTCGTGTTCGACCTCACGCCGCCCGACTCGCCGGCGGCAGGCCTCTACACGCGCGAGTTCTACGCACGCCTCAAGCGGATCCTGACGCCGCGCGGCGCGATCTCGATGCACCTCGGCTCGCCGGTGTTCCACGCAGCGCGCATCGCCGCGCTGCTCGACGACCTGCGTGCGAGCTTCAGGTTCGTCGATCCGCTGTCCGCGCACGTGCCGCTGTACGGTTCGCAATGGCTGATGGCGATCGCGAGCGACACGCTCGATGCGGCCGCGCTGTTCGCGCACGACGTCGACGAACGGCTCGCCGCGCGCCGCGTGCAGGGGTTGCGCTATTACGATGCGCGACTTCATGCGGCCCTCTTTGCCCTGCCGCGCGCGCTGCGCGATACACTGGGCGTTCGCCGCTGAGCTTCCGGGCACGCGCATCGTGATGCGGGCTCGTCGCGATGCTCCCGCGCGCAACCCGCGACGCGCAGGCCCGCCACGACAGCGGCCGCCCGTCACGGTCGCGGCGCCGCATCGCGGGCCCCAACGGGCGCCCCGGGGCGCCGTTTTCCGTTGCACCGCGCAGCACGGGAGCGGAGTCGCTGCCGACGCGCCAACACTGTTCGACCGCCAAGCATGGGAACAGAGTGCGCGCTGAAGCGCCAACACTGTTCGACAGGAGATTTCATGACCGATCCACGTCCGGCCAACGTGCCTTGGTTGACGCCCTATCTGGCCGTACGCAATGCACAGGCGGCCATCGCGTTCTTCCAGGCCGCATTCGGCTTTGCACTGCGCGACATCCTCGACGAGGATGGCGCGATCATGCACGTCGAGATGACTTACCGCGACCAGCTGATCGTGATGTTCGCGCCGGAAGGCGCGTTCGGCTCGATCGCGCTCACGCCGAAAAGTGCGCACGCAACCGCTCCGCAGTCGTTCTATCTGTATGTCGACGACGTCGACGCGACCTGGCAGCGCGCGCTCGACGCCGGTGCGAAATCGCTGAGCGCGCCGCAGGATCAGTTCTGGGGCGACCGCTTCGCGCAGGTCGAGGATCTCGACGGCTACCGCTGGGCGCTCGCGTGCCGCCTCGCCGCATGAACGGAGCCGCCCCGAGCATGAGTGAAGCCACCACCACCGCGGCCGTGCCGCGCTTTTTCGTCGACACGGCCCTACGCGCCGATGCGACGCTCGCGCTGCCGGCCGACGTCGCGCGCCACGCGCAGGTGCTGCGGCTGCAGCCCGGCGACGCGCTCGCGCTGTTCGACGGCAGCGGCGGCCAGTACCGCGCGCGGCTCGTCGAAATCGACAAGCGCAACGCATTCGCGCAGATCGAGGCGTTCGACCCGGCCGAGGCCGAGCCGCCCTATCGCGTGACGCTCGCGCAAGGGATCGCCGGCGGCGACAAGATGGACTGGGTGATCGAGAAAGCCGTCGAGCTCGGCGTCGCGGCGGTCGTGCCGCTGTCGACCGCGCGCGGCGTCGTGAAACTGTCCGGCGAGCGCGCGGACAAGCGCGTCGCACACTGGCGCGGCGTCGTGCGCGCATCGTGCGAGCAATGCGGGCGCAACCGCGTGCCTGACGTCGCGGCAGTGCGCGGCTTCAGCGCGTGGCTCGACACGCTGCCGGCCGCGCCGGCCGATGGTGAGCTGCGGCTGCTGCTGTCGCCGCGCGCGAGCGTTCCGTTCGCGTCGCTGCCCGACGCGCCGCCCGCCGCGGCGGTCACGCTGCTGATCGGGCCGGAAGGCGGACTGTCGCCGGACGAGGAAAACGCGGCGCGCGCGCATGGCTTCACCGCGCTGTCGCTCGGGCCGCGCGTGCTGCGCACCGAAACGGCCGGCGCAGCCGTGCTCGCGGCGCTGGCCGCGCGCTGGGGCGGCTGGTGATGGGCTGAGCTCGCGCAGGCCGCGACGCGGCCCCGGCAACTTCCGATCCGCACGCGGCACGCGTCGCGCGAACGCAAAAAAGCCCGCTCGAAGCGGGCTTTTTTGCAATTCGGCCGCAGCCGACCGGATTCGCGCGTTACGCGAACGAATAGAACACGCGGAACGCGACCTTGCGCTCGGCCCAGAACTCGGCGGCCTCGCGGAACACGTCGAGCAACGTCTCGCGCCCTTCCTTGTCGAATTTCTGCGCGATCGGCAGCCCTTCGAGGACGATCACGAAACCGGGCTGCGCGCCGGCCTTCGCGACGAGGTCGGTCAGGCAGTCGTACAGCGCGTCGTAGTTCTTCCCGAAATGCTTCGGAAACAGGAACGAGGTCGCGATGGTTTCCATCACTTCCTGCTTCGACTGCGCGGCGCCGCAATACGCATACAGGAAATGCTGGCCGAGCCGACCGGCTTCGTCGGCGAGATCCTGCACGCGGAACGCGCGGATCGACTGCACGAGATTGGGTCGCACGGTCGTGAAAAGGCTCATAGGCTCCTCGTTCGATGAAAGCCCGGGCTCGGACGCCGGCTGCTCCGGCGCGCCGCCGGCCTGTGCCGCCGCGTGTAGTTGCATCACGCGCTGAAACAGATTGCCGTCGCCGGCCGCGAACAGTTCCGCCGCCGCCGTATCGTGCGCGTAGATGGAGTCGCTCATGCCGTTCATCCCGAAGTCATTCAACAATACGTTTAAAACTGTTGTAGTGGTCGTCCGTGTAATAACAGTTGTCGATCCGGCGCAATGGCCCGCCACAGACGATCCGGCGCGCGCCGCGATTGCGTGCGCGCGGCGTCGGCACCGTGTACTCGTGGTAGTAGCCGCGCTTCGCCTTCGGCAGGATCCGCTCGCGGTTCCCGAAGACGACGCCGTCTTTATCGTACGGATAGGGGCCACCGGCGCCGATCAGGCCAAGCGTGGTCACGGCCTCGCGCGGCAGACGGGCGGTCGGGATCGTATCGATCCCGCCGACGGCCATGTCGGCCGAAACGGCCTGCCGTGCATAAGCGGCGGAAACCAGACTGCCCGTCGGCGTGCCGACGATACCCATCGCGAACATCGCGAAGACGGACGCGAGCGCGCCGTTGCGGAGCCACTTGCGTGCCATGAACCGGGGTTCCCGCTGTTAAATCAAGTAGTTGACGACCAACCAAAGGCGTTAGCGTAGCGCTATTGTTCGCGCGAATCAATGTTCGTTTGGGAAACGAAAGCGCGGCGCCGCGCGGAATCGCGCATTTTTTACCGAAATCAGACTACATTTATCTTACATCGGATAAAATACCCGCGGCATCTCCGTCATGGCAAGACCCTGCCTCCTTGCCACGCTCGTTACCCGGAGTGGAGAGATGCTGCTGTTCCTTATGGGAAGCGCGGTTGCGCCCTGCCCGACGGCGTGCCCCTTGCGGGCACGCCCTTTTTTGCGTTTGTTTACAATTTCGCCCGACGCGCCGCACCGGATCGACCGGCGCGGCGCTCGTTTCCGGCTCAGCGCGCGGCGTTCACGTCGGCGACCAGCAGCGCCGCCATGTTGACGATACGGCGGACGGTCGCCGATTCCGTCAGCACGTGCACCGGTTCCGCCGCGCCGAGCAGGATCGGCCCGATCGCGATGTTGTTGCCGGCGGCCGTCTTCAGCAGGTTGTACGCGATGTTCGCGGCGTCGATGTTCGGCAGGATCAGCAGGTTCGCGTCGCCTTCGAGCGTCGACTCCGGCAGGATTTCCTTGCGCAGTGCCGCGTCGAGCGCGACGTCGCCGTGCATTTCGCCGTCGACCTTCAGCTCCGGCGCACGTTCCTGCAGGATCGCGAGCGTATCGCGCATCTTCTGCGCCGACGGCGCGTTGCTCGTGCCGAAATTCGAGTGCGACAGCAGCGCGACCTTCGGCTCGATGCCGAACCGGCGCACCTCTTCCGCGGCCATGATCGTGATCTCGGCGAGCTGTTCCGGGGTCGGGTCGACGTTCACGTGCGTATCGACGAGGAAGATCTGGCGGCCGGGCAGCACGAGGCCGTTCATCGCCGCGTACACGCTGCAGCCAGGACGCTTGCCGATCACCTGGTCGATGAAGTGCAGGTGGCGGTGCGTGGTGCTGATCGTGCCGCAGATCATCCCGTCCGCTTCGCCCTTCTTCACCAGCATCGAGCCGATCAGCGTCGTGCGGCGGCGCATTTCCACGCGCGCCAGCTGCTCGCTGATGCCCTTGCGCGCCATCATCTTGTGGTACGTCTGCCAGAAGTCGCGGTAGCGCTCGTCGTGCTCCGTGTTCACGACCGTGAAATCGGTGCCCGGCGTGAGACGCAGGCCGTAGCGCTGGATACGGTGCTCGATCACCGACGGCCGGCCGATCAGGATCGGCTTCGCGAGCTTTTCGTCGACGATGATCTGAACCGCGCGCAACACGCGCTCTTCCTCGCCTTCCGCGAACACGACGCGCTTCTTCTCTTCGGGCGCCGCGCGCGCGATCTGGAAGATCGGCTTCATCGTCGTGCCGCTGTGATACACGAATTGCTGCAGATGCTGCTTGTACGCGTCCATGTCCTCGATCGGACGCGTCGCGACGCCGCCGTCCATTGCGGCCTGCGCGACGGCCGGCGCGATCTTCACGATCAGGCGCGGGTCGAACGGCTTCGGGATCAGGTATTCGGGCCCGAACGACAGATCCTGGATCCCGTACGCGGTCGCGACGATGTCGCTCTGCTCGTGCTGCGCAAGCTCCGCGATCGCGTTGACGGCCGCGATCTCCATTTCGCGCGTGATCGTCGTCGCGCCCACGTCCAGCGCGCCGCGGAAGATGAACGGGAAGCACAGGACGTTGTTGACCTGGTTCGGATAGTCGGTGCGGCCCGTGGCCAGCACCGCGTCCGGGCGCACTTCGAGCGCGAGTTCCGGCAGGATTTCCGGCGTCGGATTCGCGAGCGCGAGGATCAGCGGGCGCTCGGCCATGCCCTTCACCATCTCCTGCTTCAGCACGCCGGCGGCCGACAGGCCGAGGAAGATGTCCGCGCCGTCGATCACCTCGGCGAGCGTGCGCGCGTCGGTTTCGCGCGCGAAACGCTCCTTGTCCGGATCCATCAGCTCGGTGCGGCCCTTGTAGACCACGCCGGCCAGGTCGGTCACGATGATGTTCTCGAGCGGCAGGCCGATGTCGACCAGCAGGTCCAGACACGCGAGCGCGGCAGCGCCGGCGCCCGATGCGACCAGCTTGACCTTCTTGATGTCCTTGTTCACGACCTTCAGGCCGTTCGTGACGGCCGCGGCCACGACGATCGCGGTGCCGTGCTGGTCGTCGTGGAACACCGGAATCTTCATCCGCTTGCGCGCTTCGCGCTCGACGATGAAGCAGTCCGGCGCCTTGATGTCTTCCAGGTTGATCCCGCCGAAGGTCGGCTCCAGCGCGGCGATCACGTCGACCAGCTTGTGCGGGTCCGATTCGTTCAGTTCGATGTCGAACACGTCGATGCCGGCGAACTTCTTGAACAGCACGGCCTTGCCTTCCATCACCGGCTTCGACGCGAGCGGCCCGATGTTGCCGAGACCGAGCACCGCGGTGCCGTTCGTCACGACGCCGACCAGGTTGCTGCGCGCGGTGAACCGCGCGGCGTTCAGCGGGTTCTCGACGATCTCCTCGCACGCGTACGCGACACCCGGCGAATACGCGAGCGCGAGGTCGCGCTGGTTGATCATCTGCTTGGTCGGCGCGATCGCGATCTTCCCCGGCGTCGGGAATTCGTGATAGTCGAGAGCGGCTTCGCGGAGCTTGGCTTTGGAGGAGGCTTGAGTCGACATGTGTCTCGTGGCGGGCGGATTAGAATAACTGTTCGACGGCATTGTAGCGCCAATCGAAGGCCGCCAGATCGGCGATTCGGGTGTGACAGCCGCGACAAAAATGTACTGAACGGTGCAGGAACGGCGCCGTTCGCTGCGTACAATGCCGTTCCGCTCACCGCTTCCGGGTCCGTCCGCCGTGCCAGCCGCCTTGTCCGAGTTTTCTCTGATCGATCGCTTCTTCGCGCGCCGCGCGGCCCGCGGCGTGCGGGCGTCGACGCTCGGCATCGGCGACGATTGCGCGCTGATCGCACCGCGATCCGGCAAGTTGATGGCCATTTCGACCGACATGCTCGTCGAAGGCCGCCATTTCTTCCCCGATGTCGCGCCCGACGCGCTCGGCCACAAGACGCTCGCCGTCAATCTGTCGGATCTCGCGGCGATGGGCGCCGAGCCGCGCGCGTTCACGCTCGCGTGCGCGCTGCCGCGCGCCGACGCCGCGTGGCTCGAGGCGTTCAGCGACGGCCTCTTCGCGCTCGCCGAGCGCTTCGGCTGCGAGCTGATCGGCGGCGACACGACGAGCGGGCCGCTGAACCTGTGCGTGACCGTGTTCGGCGAAGTCGCGCCCGACGCCGCACTGCGGCGCGATGCCGCGCGCGACGGCGACGACGTGTGGGTGTCCGGCACGCTCGGCGACGCACGCGCGGGGCTCGGAATCGCGCGCGGCGAATGGACGGCCGGCGCGCACGAAGCCGCCGCGTTCCGGCACGCGCTCGAGCGTCCGGAGCCGCGCGTCGCGCTCGGGCTCGCGCTCGCGGGTGTCGCGCACGCGGCGCTCGACATCTCGGACGGCCTCGCCGGCGATCTGCAACACATCCTGACGCGCTCGAACGTGCGCGCCGACGTCGACGCCGACGCGGTGCCGCGCTCGGCCGCGCTCGCGACGCTGCCGCCCGACGTGCAGCGGCGCTGCACGCTGGCCGGCGGCGACGACTACGAGCTGTGCTTCACCGCGCCGGTCGCCGCCCGTGCGGCGGTCGACGCGGCGGGCGCGAGCGCCGGCGTCCGGGTCACGCGAATCGGTACAATACGCGCGTTGTCCTCGCCGTCGGAGCAGCCCGCGATCGCGTGGCGCGACGCCGCCGGCGCGCCCCTGACCCTCACGTTGCACGGTTTCGACCACTTCCATGCAGACTGATCCGACGCCCGCGCAACCGGCGGCCGCGCCCGGCGCCGCCGGCGCCGCGCCGCAGCGCGCCACCGCGCGCCTGATGCTGTCGCATCCCGCGCACCTCGTGTCGCTCGGCTTCGGCAGCGGGCTCGCGCCGTTCATGCCCGGCACGTTCGGCACGCTGTTCGGCTGGCTCGCGTTCGTCGTGCTGAACCGCTATCTGACGGTGCCCGAATGGTGGGCGCTGATCGCGGTCGGGTTCGTCGCCGGCACGTGGATCACCGGGTTCACCGCCCGCAGGATGGGCACGGCCGATCCGGGCGCCGTCGTCTGGGACGAAATCGTCGCGATCTGGCTCGTGATGCTGTTCGTCACGCCCGCGACCTTCATCGGCCAGCTATGGGCGTTCGTCGTGTTCCGCTTCTTCGACATGCTCAAGCCGCCGCCGATCCGCTATTTCGACCGTCGCGTGAAAGGCGGGCTCGGCATCATGATCGACGACCTGATCGCCGCGTTCATGACGCTGCTCGTGATCGCGCTGTGGCGCTCCGTCGCCGGCTGACCGATTTCCCGACTCCCGTTTTCCGACGCGCATGCCAACCGATTCCGTCGTCCATCAGCTTGCGATCCGCGCAGGCAACAAGCTGCGTGACGAGCACCTGTCGCTCGCCACCGCCGAATCCTGCACGGGCGGCATGATCGCCGCCGCGATCACCGACATCTCCGGCAGCAGCCAATGGTTCGAGCGCGGCTTCGTCACCTATTCGAACCAGGCCAAGAGCGAGATGATCGGCGTGCCGCCCGATCTGATCGACAAGCACGGCGCGGTGAGCGAACCGGTCGCGCGCGCGATGGCCGAAGGCGCGCTGCGCAACAGCCGCGCGCAGGTCGCGCTGTCCGTCACCGGCATCGCCGGCCCCGGCGGCGGCAGCGACAAGAAGCCGGTCGGCACGGTGTCGTTCGCGTGGAGCAACCGGCTGCATACCGACGTCGAGACGGTCGTGTTCAAGGGCGACCGCGAGCAGATCCGCACGCAGGCGGCCGCGCACGCGCTGCGCGGGCTGCTGAAGCTGCTCGACGAACACGAACGCTGATCCGCCCGCGCCACGGTCGCAGCCTGGGCGGCCAGCGCACGCTTACTGGATCGTGTCGGGCTTCACGACGATCCAGTTCTTGTCCGCCGTGACCGGCAGCCCGAGCGACTTCTGTTGCGCGGCCGATTCGTCCGCCCACGCGCGGATCTGCGTCATCTGCTTGTCTTTCTTGTTCACCCACACGCGCACGCCGCCGCGCGCGACGTCGGTCGCATTCAGCAGCATGTAGCCGTCCGATTTCGGCGTGTCGCCCGCGACGAGCACCGGCTTCTTCCACTGATCGATCCAGCCGACGATCGAGCCGAGCTTGCCTTCGTACCACGTCATCGGGTTCATCAGGAACGGCGTGATCACGAGGCTGCGGTTCGCGGCCTCGTCGTACTTGCCGGCCTTGATCTGCAGCCGCGACGTGGTCAGCGCGCCCGTCGCCGGATTGCGCAGCAGCGTCGTCACGCCGATCACGTTCTGCGGCTTCACGTTGTAGCCGTACTTCGGATCGGCCAGCACGAGCCGCGCGAGCTCCTCGTGCGCGGCCGTCATCACGTAGACCTCGATCCCGTTCTCGTGCAGCGCGTTGTACAACTGCTGCATCCCGCGGAAGAAGCGCGGCGGGTTCGCAGCGCCGTCGACGACCTTGTCGCCCTGCCAGTAGCGGATCGGCACCGGCTTGCCGTCGGCGAGCATCGCGTCGACGTGGCGCTTCAGGTCCGCGAGCGACAGCCCCGCGAACGCCTGCGCGATCCACGGGTAGCAGACGAGGTCGTCGATCTCGCAGAGCCGGTAGTAGTAGCTCGTGAGCGATTCCTTGTAGTCGGCCGAATCCTTGAACGGAATCAGCTTCAGCGACGGATCGAGCGAGTCGCGCGTAAGCACGCCGTGGTTCTCGAGATACGGCAGCAGCGCTTCCTCGAGATCGTAGCGGTACGTCGTGTTGTCGGCGTCGAACACCGCGTAGTCGCCGCGGTGCGCATGCGCGGCGATCATGTCGTTCAGCGCCTTCGCGCTGTCCGCCGGCCAGTGCGACAGATCGGCCGCGTGGGCGACCGACATGCACAACGACGCGGCAAGCGCGCTCAGAAAACGTCGGGACAGGCGGGGCATGGCGTCACTCCATTCTTGACATTGTTGTTACGGATCGATGACAAGCGGCAGCATCGCGCGTTTGCCGAGCGCGCGTGCAGTGCGGAAGCGACGGGAAATTGTTCGCGTGCGCCAGAGCGGCACGACGTGGAAAGGCGAGGTGCGCGGCCCGCGAACGCGAGCCCGGCGCGGCAAGCGCCGCCCGGAGCGGGCGGCGCGGTATTTCAGCGATGCGCGTTGATCGTGTCGCGCGTCTGGCGCGCGGCGAGCGCCGCGGCTTCGGCGAAATCGTCGCCGTTGCTCGCGTACAGGATCGCGCGCGACGAGCTGATCATCATCCCGGTGCCGTCGGCCGTGCGGCCCGCATTGACGGTCGCCTGCACGTCACCGCCCTGCGCGCCGATGCCGGGAATCAGCAGCGGCATGTCGCCGACGATCCCGCGCACGATCTCGATTTCCTTCGGGAACGTCGCGCCGACCACGAGGCCGAGCTGGCCGTTCTTCGCGTTCCACTTGTTCGCCGCGAGATCGGCGACCACCTGGTACAGCGGCCGGCCGTTCGTGTCGAGAAACTGCAGATCCGAGCCGCCCGGATTCGACGTGCGGCACAACACGATCACGCCCTTGCCTTCATGCTCGAAGTACGGCTCGACCGAGTCGTAGCCCATGTACGGATTCACGGTGACGGCATCCGCGCGATAGCGCTCGAACGCTTCGCGCGCGTACTGCTCGGCCGTGCTGCCGATGTCGCCGCGCTTCGCGTCGAGGATCACGGGCAGGCCCGGATGCTGCAGGTGGATGTGCGCGATCAGCCGCTCGAGCTGGTCTTCCGCACGATGCGCGGCGAAGTACGCGATCTGCGGCTTGAACGCGCTCGCATACGGCGCGGTCGCGTCGACGATCTGCCGGCAGAATTCGAAGATCGCATCGGGCTGGCCGTCGAACTGCACGGGAAAGCGCGACGGCTCGGGATCGAGGCCGACGCACAGCAGCGAATTCGTGCGCTGCCACGCGGCGCGCAGCGATTCGATGAAAGTAAGCGGGGAAGACATGGCGGATACTCGCGGCAAACCGTTGGTAGACCGCGTATTTTACCCGCGTCGGCCGCGCCCTTCGCGCGCGGCCGCGTCGACACGCGCATCGGCCCGCTCGACGGTGAACGCGAAACGCCGCGTGAGCCGCTCGCCCGGCGCGAGCAGCGTCATCCCGTGCGCGGCCGCGCCGCCCGGCAGGTTCACCGCATTGATCGGATGGTCGACCGGCTCGAAGCAGAAGAACGGCTCGCCGGGCGGCGTATAGAGCACGTACGCGTCGGAATCGGCCGCGATCGTCAGCGACAGCGCGCGGCGCGGCCAGCTCACCGCCGCATGGCCGCCCCAGCCGGTGAACGCGTGATTGACGAGCGTCGCCGGCAACGGATACGCGACGCCGAACTGCCAGGCCGGCGGCACGCTCACGTGCCGCACCGGCAGGAAATCGGCGCCCGACAGCCACAGCCCGCCCGCCGCCGCGGCCAGCTCCGTCACGTCGTCGCGCACGATAAACGGATGCACGCCGAGCCCGAACGGCAGCCGCACGCGCCCCGCATTCTCGATCGTCAGCGTGATCGACAGCGTCGCGTCGTCGAGCGAGAACGACTGGATCGCGCGAAACGCATAAGGCGCGCCGCTCGTGCGATCGAGCGACAGCTGCAGCGTCGTGTCGGTCGCGTCGTCGACCTGCCAGCGCGCGAGCCAGCCGTCGCCGTGAATCGGCAGCGGCTCGTCGCGGCGGTTTCGCGGCACCGCGACGCTGCGCCCGTCGCATTCGAAGCGGCCGTTGCCGATCCGGTTCGAGTACGGCAGCAGCGGATAGCACGCGAGCTCGTTCGGATCGGTCGCGGTTTCCGGATGCTCGCAGCGGCGGAACACCGGCACCAGCGCGCCATGATCGCCGCGCCAGTCGAAGCGCGCGATGCCGCCGCCGAGATGCGGCAGCACGTCGAGCCGCAACGCCGCGTTCGACAGCGTGACGGCCGCCGCATGCGCGGCGCCGACGCCCTGCGCGAACGCGGCGGTCTGCGGGCCGGCGCTGACCGGCTGCGCGGCGGCCGCGAGGCGCGCGCGGCGCGACTGACTCGTGGACGACGATGCGCGCGAGGACGTGGCAGTCATGGTGAGCTCCTTTCGTTCGTCGATGAAACGATACGGCGCGCCGCGCGGCGTCACGCGAACACGCCGTCGGCAATCAGGCCCAGCCGCCGTCGACCACCACGTCCTGCGCGGTGATCATCCGGCTGTCGTCGGCCGCGAGGAACAGCGCCATCCGCGCGAGATCGTCCGGCAGCAGCTCGGCGTCGATGCACTGGCCGGCCTTGATCGCCGCGCGGCCCGCGTCGTCGAGCCACAGCCTGCGCTGCTTGTCGGTCATCACCCAGCCCGGCACCAGCGAATTCACGCGGATCCCGAACGGCCCGAGATCGCGCGCGAGCCCGCGCGTGAGCCCCTGCACTGCCGCCTTCGCGATCACGTACACGGGATAGCCGCCGTTCTTCAGCATCCAGCTGATCGAGCCGAGATTGATGATCGCGCCGCCGCGCTGCTGCTTCATGTCGTCGATCACCGCCTGCGCGGCGAAGAACTGGTGGCGCAAGTTCACCGCGATGCCCGCGTCGAACGATTCCGGCGTCACGTCGCCGATCGCATGGCGCGCGTCGTTCGCGGCGTTGTTCACGAGCACCGCGATCGCGCCGATCCGCGCACGGATCGCGTCGATCGTCCGGCGCAGCGCGTCGATGTCGGTCAGGTCGCACGGCAGGAACAGCGGCGCGTGGCGCACCGGCGGCTCGTGCGCGAGGCGCTCGGCGAGCGCGGCACCCGCGTGCGCATCGAGGTCGACGAATGCGACGCGCGCGCCCTGCCGCGCGAAGTGCTCGACGAACGACGCGCCGATGCCGGTCGCGCCGCCCGTGATCAGCACTGCGCGATCCTCGAGGCTCGGGTAGCACGCATAGCGCGCGTCGCCTGCTGCGGCGGGTGTGTGCTGCACGGATGTTTCGATGGTCATGCGAATCGTCTCCGTCGAATCGGTCAGTCGCGCACGCCGCGGTTCTTCAGCTGGTCGAGCAGCACGGCCGCGAGCAGGATCGCGCCGCGCACCAGGTACTGATAGAACGCGTCGATGTTCAGCAGGTTCATCACGTTCTCGACGGTGCCCATGATCAGCACGCCGATCACGACGCCCGAGATCGTCGCGCGGCCGCCCATCAGCGACACGCCGCCGAGCACGCACGCGGAGATCACGTTCAGCTCGAAGCCCTGCGCGGCGTTCGGCTGGCCCGACGTGATGCGCGACGCGAGGATCACGCCGGCGAGCGCCGTCACCGCGCCCTGGATCAGGAAGATGTACACGCGCGTGCGTTCGACGTTGATCCCCGCGAGCCGCGACGCCTCGGGATTGCCGCCGATCGCGAGCGTGTTGCGGCCGTACACCGTCTGGTTCAGCAGCACGCCGAACACGATGAAGCACAGCAGCGTGACCCAGATCGGCAGCGATACGCCGAACAGCGTGAGACCACCGAGCGCGATGAACGTATCCGACGACACGCCGACCGCCTGCCCCTTCGACACGATGAAGCCGAGCCCGCGCACGATTTCCATCGTCGCGAGCGTCGTGATCAGCGCGTTGATGCGCAGGTACGCGATCACCGCGCCGTTCACGAAGCCGATCGCCGCCCCGGCCGCGACCGCCGCGACGATCGCGACGACCGTGTTGTCGGTCGCGTTCAGCACCATCGCGCACAGCACGCCCGAGAACGCGACGGTCGAGCCGATCGACAGGTCGAAGTCGCGCGACGCAAGACAGAACATCATCGTGCACGCGACCATCCCGATCTGCGAGATCGACAGCGCGAGGCCGAGCATGTTGTCGATCGAGAAGAAGTGATCGACCGTCAGCGACATCGTGATGAACATCACCGCGAAGATCGCGATCAGGCTGTATTCGGTGAGCTGCTGCCACCACTTCTGACGGTCGCTCTGCTGCGGTACCAGCGCGTCGGCCGACGGTTTCACGGCTGCGCTGGCGAGGTTTTCCCTGACTTGCATGGTTGTGTCTCCTGCTCCTGCTTCGCGCGGCCCGCGCCGCGCGTGTTCGATACGAATGCCTGGCCGGTCCGGCCGCTTCAAGCTGCGTCAAACTACTTCAGGCCGCCTCGACGGCGCTCGTCTGCGGCAGCGCGAGACTCAGCACCGCGTGCTCGTTCGCCCGCTCGCGCGGCAGCTCGCCCGCGATCCGCCCTTCGCGCATCACGACGATGCGGTCGGACACGCCGAGCACTTCCGGCAACTCCGACGACACCATCACGATCGCGCAGCCGCGCTCCGCGAGCCGGTAGATCACGTCGTAGATCTCGTGCTTCGCGCCGACGTCGATGCCGCGCGTCGGCTCGTCGAGAATCACGACCTTCAGGTCGGGTTCCGCGAGCCAGCGCGACAGGATCGCCTTCTGCTGGTTGCCGCCCGACAGGAAGCGGATCTTCTGCCGCCGGCTCGGCGTCTTGATCTTCAGCCGCTGGATGAAGCGGTCGGCCGTTTCGGTCTCGGTCTTGCGGTCGATGAAGAGCCCCGCGCGCAGCGAATGGCGGCGGCAGCTGATGTTGATGTTCTCCGCGACCGACGCCATCGCGATGATCCCTTCCTCCTTGCGGTCCTCGGGACACAGCACGATCCCGTGGCGGATCGCGTCGCCGGTGCGCTTCACGTCGATGCGCTTGCCGTCGAGCGTCAGCGTGCCCGCGCGCCGGCGGTCGGCGCCGTACACGAGCCGCATCAGCTCGCTGCGGCCCGCGCCGACGAGCCCGAAGAAGCCGACGATCTCGCCCGCGCGCACCGAGAAGCTCGCCGGTTCGCGCAGCGCCGGGCCGTCGACGCCTTCGGCCGAGAACCGCACGTCGCCGAGCGCGCGCGGCGCGTAATGGTAGATGTCCGAAATCTCGCGCCCCACCATCTCGGCGACCAGCCGCTCGCGCGGCACGTCGGCCAGCGACTCGTGCGACGCGATCTTGCGCCCGTCGCGGAAGATCGTGCACGCGTCGCACAACCGGTAGATCTCGTCCATCCGGTGCGAGATATAGATCAGCGCGCGGCCCTGCGCGCGCAGGTCGTCGACGAGCTTGAACAGCACCTCGGTCTCGCGATGCGACAGCGAGCTCGTCGGTTCGTCGAGCGCGATCACGCGCGCGTTGCGCATCAGCGCCTTGCAGATCTCGACCATCTGCCGCTGCGCGATCGACAGCCGCCCGAGCTTCGCGTCCGGATCGAGATCGACGCCCATCGCGGCGAGCCGCTCGCGCACGTGGCGCTTCGCGTCGCCCTTTCGCACCCAGCCGAACGCATTCGGCAGCCGGCCGAGCAGCAGGTTCTCCGCGACCGTCAGGTCGGGCACGTACTGCAGTTCCTGGTGAATCACCGCAATGCCGGCCGCGATCGACGCGGCCGCACTCGAAAAATGCACGGGCTGGCCGTCGACCAGCACGCTGCCCGCATCGGGCTGGTATTCGCCGCCGAGAATCTTCAGCAGCGTCGACTTGCCCGCGCCGTTCTCGCCCATCAGGCCATGCACCTCGCCCGCGTGCACGTCGAACGAGATGCCGTCGAGCGCGCGCACGCCGGGAAATACCTTGCCGATATTGTCAAAACGCAGTGCCGCTGACACGTCGTCTCCCCACTTGCAGATCCATCGATCGCCGGCCGCCGCGTCGCCGCGGCAGCCGGCAAGCCGCTTACTTCGATGCGAGTCCCATCTCCTCGCGCACCTTCGACACGTTCTCGCGCGTCGCGAGCATGCCCGTCGTCAGCGTCAGCGCCGGCGGCGCCTTGCCCTGCGTGATCCACGTGTACATCAGGTCCGACGTTTCTTCGCCGTGGCGCTTCGGGCTGATGATCACGGTGCCGTAGAAGCCCGTCGGCTGCGGCTTCTTGAACTCGTTCAGCGCCGAATCGGAACCGCCGATGCCGATGCCGATCATGTTGTCCGCCTTGAAGCCGCGCCCTTCGGCCGCGCGCACCGCGCCGAGCACGGCCTCGTCGTTCAGCCCGTACGCGACCCAGTGCTTGAACTGCGGGTTCTTCGTGAGCGCGATGTTGGCCGCGTTGAACGCGTTCTCGGTGTCGGTCTTCGCCTGCGGCGCCGCGATCACGTTCGCCTTCGGAAAGCCCGCGGCGACCAGCGCGTCGGTCGCGCCGCTCGTGCGGTCGTGCGCGGTCGGCAACTGCTCGTACGTGATGTCGATCGCGCCGACGTCCTTCATGTTCCAGCCGCGCTTCTTGATCTCGGCCGCGATGCCGTCGCCGACCTGCTTGCCGATGTTGTACGCGGAAATCCCCATGTGCGGCACCGACTCGATCGGCTTGCCCGCGCCGTCGACGAGGCGGTCGTCGACCGTCATCATCTTCAGGTTGTGCGACTTCGCCTTCGCGACGATGCCCGGCCCGAGCTTCACGTCGGGCGTGCAGATGATGAAGCCCTGCGCCTTCTGCGCGGACAGGTTGTCGATCGCGCTCATCACCTTCTCGCCGGACGGCGCGCCGATCTTCACGAGCGTGAAGCCCTTGTCCTTCGCGGCCATCTCGGCGAATTTCCATTCGTCCTGGAACCACGGCTCTTCCGGCTGCTTCACGAGGAAGCCGATCTTGACCGGGTCGGCCGCGTGCGCCACCGGGCTCCCCATCACCACCGCGGCCGCGGCGGCCAGCGTTACGAACGTTCTGCGTTTCATCTCCAGTGTCTCCTTGTCTTCATCGAACGGGATGCAGCCGCTTGTTGGTTTCGACGCAGCATGCGCGCGGCCGTCGCACGTGCGGTCTTTCGAAATCGTTACGTCAATCGCGTCAGTCGTGGTACAGCGCCGCGCGCCCGCCGTCGACGGTGATGCACGCGGCATTGATGAACGGCGCTTCGTCGGACGCGAGAAACACCGCCGTCATCGCGACCTCCTCCGGCTTGCCGATCCGCTTCATCGGCTGCAGCGCGAGCGTCTCGGCCCGCGCCGCGGCCGGGTCCGGCTGCGCGTCCCACCAGTCGTGCGTGAGCTGCGTCTCGATGTAGCCGGGCGCGATCGCGTTCACGCGCACGTTGCGCGCCGCGTATTCGATGCCGAGCGCGCGCGTGAGCCCCAGCACGCCGTGTTTCGCGACCGGGTACGGGAAGCAGCCCGGGATGATCCGGAACGCGTGCGTCGACGCGATGTTCACGATGCTGCCGCGCCCGCGCTCGACCATTCCCGGCAGCGCCGCGCGGCAGCCGTGCCACACGCCGTCCAGGTCGACCGCGAAGCAGCGGCGCCAGTCGTCGTCCGTCATCGTCAGCGGATCGGCGAATACGTTGATGCCCGCGTTGTTCACCAGCACGTCGAGCGGCCCGAACGCGGCTTCGGTCTGCGCGAGCGCGTCGCGCACCGATTCCTGCCGCGTGACGTCCGCGTGCAGCGGCAGCACGCGCGCGCCGTCGATGGCGTCGGCGATCGCCGCAGCCGTGCGTTGCGCGTGCGGGAAATCGACGTCGACGAGCGCGACGGCCGCCCCTTCGCGCGCGAACGCGTGCGCGATCGCCGCGCCGATCCCGCGGCCCGCGCCCGTCACCACGGCGACCTTGCCCGCGAGGCGTTCCATCATGCGGCTCCGCCGCGCGCCGCACGCAGGCCGGCCTGGAACGCGCGCGCATTCGCCGCGGTCGCGTCCGCCGACTGGCCGGGCCGGTACAGCGCCGAGCCGAGCCCGAAGCCGTTCGCGCCGGCCGCGAGAAACGGCTGCATGTTGTCCGGCGTGATGCCGCCGACCGGAATCAGCGGCACCGCGCGATCGATCACCGCGCGCCACGCCTTCACGACCGGCACGCCGAGCTGCTCTGCCGGGAACATCTTCAGCACGTCGGCGCCGTTCGCGAGCGCGGCGAACGCCTCGGTCGGCGTCGCGACGCCGGGCGCGCTCGCCAGCCCGCGCTCGCGCGCGCGGCGAATCACCGCCGCGTCGCTGTGCGGCATCACGATCAGCGTGCCGCCTGCGTCCTGCACGCGATCGACGAACCCGGCGCGCAGCACGGTGCCCGCACCGACGATCATGTCGTCGGGCAATGCGCGGCGCAGCGCCGCGATGCTGTCGAACGGATCGGGCGAATTGAGCGGCACCTCGACGATCCGGAAACCGGCTTCATGCAGTGCATGACCGTGGTCCGCCGCTTCGGCGGGCGTGATCCCGCGCATGATCGCGATCAGCGGGCACGCGTCGAACGCGCGCATCAGTGCGGCGTTCGGCGTGTACGGCGCGGGCAGCGTAAGGTCGGACGACATCGGCAATTCCTCTTCTAACTGTTCATTGGTCGGCGCAAACGGGTTCGCCGTCCGCGCGCACGAGCCCGGCGCGCGATGCGATCCACCACAGGCCGCGCTCGGTCGCCTGCGCGGCGACGCGTGCGTGCGTGCAGCCGAACACGTTCAGCGCGTCGACGTAGCGCGCGCACAATCCGCCGTCGCCGATCAGCAGCAGCGGCTGGTTCGCCAGCGCCGCGCCGCGCTCCGCGAGCATCGCGTCGAGCGCATTCAGCTCGTGGCCGATCAGCAGCCCGGACAGGTAGTCGCCCTGCGCATCCGGCGCGAGCCGGTCGGTCAGGCCGAGCGTGCGTGTGCTGAAGATCGTCGCGAGCAGCCCCGTGCGCTGCGCGCCGCGCGCCACCGCGACGCCGCGCTCGAACGCCGCGCGGTCCGGCGACGCGCTCGCGCGCATCGTGCGGCCGAGGATCGTGTGATCGCGCAGCGCCGCGTACAGCTCGCCCGTCATGAAGGTCTGGAAGCGTTCGATGAGCCCGTCCTTCACCCACGCCCACTTCGCATGCGTGCCCGGCAGGCCGATCAGTAGCCCTGAACGATCGGCGTCAAGCATCGGATCGTTCGCGAGCGCACCGAATATCTGCGTTTCTTCGCCGCGCATCACGTCGGGCAGTTCGCCCGTTGCGATCACGCCCGGCACGATCGACACCGCCGTGCCGCGCGCGGTCGTCACCGTGACGAGGCCCGCGACGAGCGCGTCCGCGCCGGCCGGCACCGCGACGTACGGC
This sequence comes from Burkholderia latens, assembly GCF_902499045.1. Taxonomy (GTDB): domain Bacteria; phylum Pseudomonadota; class Gammaproteobacteria; order Burkholderiales; family Burkholderiaceae; genus Burkholderia; species Burkholderia latens. Next base: position 47,330 of record NZ_CABVPL010000014.1, read on the forward strand.
GCCTCGCGCCAGCCCTGCGCGCTGCCGACCATCCCGGCGGCCAGCACCGGCACGCCGGGCGCGCGGTCGAGCCAGTCGCCGCACGCTTCCTCGAACACGACGTCGAATGCGCGCGCGCCGCCGGCCGGCACGTGCATCACGCCCGCCGCGCGGCTGCGCGTGTCGATCAGCGCGCCGTGCGCGTCGAACAGATACGCGCGCAGCGACGTCGTGCCCCAGTCGAGCGCGATCAGCGACGGTTCGGCGGAATTGGCGTCCGGTGCGGTCCGGGTCGAATTGGTCATCGTTTGATCCTGCGGGTACCTTGCGGCGGGCTCCAGCCGAGCTCCGCGGAAATGGCTCGCGCTTCGCGCTGCACGAGCGGAATGAGTTCGTCCATCCGGTCGTGCGGCATGTACGGAATCGTGCTTGCCACCGACACGGCCGCGACGATCGCGCCCGACGCATCGCGGATCGGCGCGGCCACGCAGCGGATCGACGCCTCGTTTTCCTCGAGGTCGAACGTGTAGCCGCCGGCCGCGTAATGGGCCATGCGCTGCAGGAACGCGCTCGTCTCGGGCCGGTTGTCCGGCTTGAAGTTCACGCCGGCCAGCGCGCGCCGCGCGGCCTCGAACAGCGAGCGCCACAGGTCCGGATCGAGATCCAGCATCATCGCCTTGCCGATCCCGGTCGACGCGAGCGGCATCCGGTGGCCGACGCGCGAGCGCATCTCGAGCCCGCGCGTGCCGGGAATCTTGTCGATGTACAGCACGTCGTCGCCGTCGCGCACGCCGAGGTGGATCGTGTCGAGCGTCGCTTCGGCGAGCGCTTCGAGGTGCGGCCGCGCGACCGCCGTGAGCGGCATCTGCTCGAGCGCGATCGTGCCGAGCTCGATCAGCTTCGGTCCGAGCAGGTAGCCGCCCTGCACCTGGCGCAGGTAGCGCGCCTGCACGAGGCTGCTAACGAGCCGGTGCGTCGTGCTGCGCGTCGTGCCGAGCGCGGCGCCGATCGCACGCATGTCGCGCGCGCCGTTCGCGATCGCTTCGAGGATCGCGAGGCCGCGCAGCAACGTCTGCGTGCCGGCCTGCTGCGCGGCGAGATCGAGCGGCGTGCTGGTCGCGCCGATGCTGTCGGTGAGCGGCGCATCGTCCGGCGTCGCGCGCCGGGCGTCGAGAGCGAGGGTGTCGGACATTTTGTTCATGGAACAGGCGTCTTCAGCGGAATCGGTGAAGCCGCGGACGCGACGCCGGAACGAGGTCGGGCGTCGCGGCAACGCGGCGGTCGATGCACCGAGGAAAGGGCCCGGCGAACGTCATGGAAGGTGTCTCCGTGTGCTCGGGCGCCGCGCGGTGCGTGGGTCCGAAGCTGTCGATGTGCTTCGGATTGTAGGAGCGGACGTACGCGTCTCCAATATTTGAGTGCGTTGTCCAGATAATGAGATATAGCGCGGGCGGGGATGGTTTTGCGCGAAAGGGCCGCGCGATGCGCACGGGGGCGAAACCCGCGCGTCGCAGGTTCCGCCCCCGTTATCCATGCACGCCGCGCTTACTGCCGGTTCGTGCTGCGCGCCTGCATGTAGCGCTGCACGTCGGCGAACGATACGCGGCCGCTGCCGCTCGCGTCGATTTGCCGGAAGTGGTTCGCGACGTAGCCGAGGCCGGCCGCGCGCGCCTGCGCCTCGGTGATCGAACCGGTGTTCTGCGTGTCGGCCGCGCCGAACTGCCGCGCGAGCTTGCGCACCACTTGCGCGTGCAGCGCGGCGCCGGTCGTCTGCGTGCCGGCGGTCGGCTTGCGCGCGGCCGGCGGCACGTACGGATCGCCGAGCTGCGCCTGGCGCGCGCGCGCCGGGGTGACGGCGTCGCTCGCCTGCGCGAATGCGGGCACCGATGCGGATGCTGCGATGCCGGCGCACGCAAGCGCGGCGGCAACGACGATGAAACGTTTGTTCATGTCAGGCTCCAGTCTGGAATGAGGTCGTCGACGGCCGGCGATCCGCGCCGTCACGGGCGCGTCGCCGAGCCAGTCCATCGCGTCAGTGCGCGGCCGCGTTGTAGAAGGTCACGAGGTCGGCTTTCTCCTGCGGACGCGACGTATCGTCGAGATAGACCATGTGTCCACCCTGATAGTCCTTGATCGTCAGGTTCGGTTGCGAGCCGAGCCGCGCGAGGTCGAGCTCGGTCTGGTAGAACGGCGTCGCGATGTCGTGATACCCGTTCAGCGACAACACCTTCAGCGACGGATTCAGCGTGAGCGCCGCGGCGAGATCGGGAATCGTGTCCGGCATCGCGAGGCCGTCGTGCGACCAGTCCCAGGTCTGGATCGCATCGCTGCTGACCGAATACGCGGACTGCGCGCTGTACTTCAGCACGTTCGGCAGGTAGCTGCCGATCGTGTCGGTGAACGGCTTCGTGATGAACGTGCTCGACGGGTCGCCGTCCGCCGCGAGCGGGCTCGACGACGGCACGTTCACGCGCGCGTCGTAGCGGCCGATCAGCGTGCCCGGGATCAGCGACACCTGGACGCTGTTGTCGAAGAAGGTCGGCACCACGTTGAAGTCGGCATTCCACAGCGACTGCCTGACGCCGGTCGCGTTCGACATCGTCGTGACGAGGCTCGGCGGCGGCGGCGTATGGCTCGCCAGATACGCATTCACGGCGGGCGCGTAGCTGCCGGCCGTCAGCTGGCGCATCTGGTCGGCGTACTGCGGCAGGTTCGACGGATTCGGGTTGTCGAGCTGGTAGTACGCGCCAACCGCGCCGTACGACGGCACGAACCCCGCGCAGCTGACCGGGCTCGCGCCGTTGTTGGAGTTGCCGACATAGTCGCTCGCCATGTCGCAGTTCGTGTTGTAGTTCAGGATCGACGACTGCAGCACGATCCCGGCGAGCTTCACGCCGGCCGTCTCGAGCAGGTTCGCGAGGACGTCGGTGCGCGGCGTGCCGTACGACTCGCCGAACAGGTACTTCGGCGAATCGTTGCGCTGATTCACGGCGAGGTAGCGCGTGACGAAATCGCGGAACGCGCCGGCGTCCTGGTCGACGCCCCAGAAGGTCTGGTTCGTGTTCGGCGCGATCGCTTCCGAGAAGCCGGTGCCGATCGCATCGACGAACACGAGATCGGTGGTGTCGAGCAGGCTTTCCGCGTTGTCGACGAACGGGAACGTCGACGTGTTCGCGTTCGGGTCGCCGGTCTGGATCCGCTTCGGCCCGAACGAACCCAGATGCAGCCACACAGATGCGGAGCCGGGGCCGCCGTTGTACAGGAACGTGACGGGGCGCTTGGCCGCGGGCTGGTTGTCGGCGGTATACGCGACGTAGAAGAACGACGCTTCGGGCGCGCCCGTCTGCGGATTGCGCGCGACGAGGTGGCCGGCGGTCGCCGTGTAGCGGATCGTCTTGCCGTTCAGCGTGATCTGGTGATGGGTGACGGCGGCCCTTTCGACCGCGGCGGACGCGTCGAGCGACGCGCTCGCGCTCGACGAATAGCTGTTGGGATCGTTGTACGGCCTGTCCACCTGCGCGGCGGGATCGGCTGAATTGTCGGTGCCTGCCGCGGCGGACGACGTCACGTCGTCGTTGCAGGCCGTCAGAATCAGCGAAGAGAACACAACTCCCAACAACAGCTTCGCTTTGCTCGCTGGCATCGTTGCTTTCCTTCTCTCGAATGTTTTTGTGTGTCGAGCAGCCGGGTAAGCCGCCCCCCGCCTCGATTGCGGCCGATAGGCCGAGGCGCCGGCCAATATACGCGAGCGAATCGGCTTTGAAAAATTTGGAAATATTTGAGCGGAAATCGGTGCGGCGCACACCTTTCACGAATGCTTCGATTCGCGAACCGTTGCGTTTCACGCGCCTTTCAGCGACGTGCGCGCTGAGCTGACGACGCTGAATCAACGCGGATTTCGCGCCATGTCGGTGAACAAAAGCGCGTGCCTGCGGGTATTGGTCAGCAAACCGAAATAGACGATTTCGTCTAATGGATGACGCCCGACACACGGGCGGCGCGCATCCGCTGCGGTGCAGCATCGACGCCCGGATGACGGAACCGACACTGCGGCGCCGCGAACGCGCGACTCACTGCGATTGCGGCAGCTCGGCCGCGCCCATCCGGCGCGCGATCACGGCCGCGCGCTGGGCCTGGTACGCGGAACCGCGGTGCGCGTCGAACCAGCGCGGCTTCGGCAGCATTACCGCGAGGCGGGCCGACTGCCACGCGCCGAGCCGGCTAGCGGGAATCTTGTAGTAATAGCGCGCGGCCGCTTCGGCGCCGTACACGCCGCGCCCCCATTCGACCGAATTCAGGTAGATCTCGAAAATGCGCTCCTTGTCGAGCACCGTCTCGAGCATCCACGTGATGATCAGTTCCTGCCCCTTGCGGATGTAACTCTTCTCGCGCGACAGGAACAGGTTGCGCGCGAGCTGCTGCGTGATCGTCGAACCGCCGGCGACGATCCGGCCGCGCGCCTTGTTCTTCTCCCACGCCTGCAGGATCGCGTCGACGTCGTAGCCGTTGTTGGTCGCGAACGTGGCATCCTCCGACGCGATCAGCGCGCGCTTCAGGTTGCGCGAGATCTGGTCGTACGGCACCCATTGGTGCTGGATCTGCGCGGGCGGCTTGTCGCGCGACAACCACCATGCGTCGGTGCGCATGAACGCGGTCGAGCCGGGATTGATGAACGACCACGCCGCGATCTGCACGAGATAGAACAGCTGCGTCGCGAGCCACGCGCCCGCGAACACCGACGCCGCGTAGACGAGCCAGCGGGTCAGGCCTACCGTGCGCGTGCGCTGCGCACCGCTCACCGCCGCCACCTTCGCGCTCCTCAGGCCGCCGCGAGCGCGTGGCGCAGCGCGGCCAGCACCGGCGCGCCGTCCGGCCGCACACCGCGCCAGATGAAGAACGATTCGGCCGCCTGCTCGACCAGCATCCCGAGCCCGTCGGCCGTGCGTGCGCCGAGCGACGCCGCATGCTGCATGAACACGGTCGGCTGTGCGCCGTACATCATGTCGTACGCGAGCGTGCCGGCGCCGAACGCGGCCGCGTCGCACGCCGGCAGCGCCGCGTCGAGGCTGCCGGCCGTCGCGTTGACGATCACGTCGTACGGCTGCGGCCGCACGGCATCCGGGCCGCCGCCCGCCAGCACGCAGCCCGCGTCGTGCGCGGCCTGCGTGAACTGGCCGACGAGCGCTTCGGCCTTGCTCGCGGTGCGGTTCACGATCGTGATCGACAGCGGGGCGCGCTCGAGCATCGGCAGCACGACGCCGCGCGCCGCGCCACCCGCGCCGAGCAGCAAGATGCGCGCGCCAGCGAGCGACACGCCGAGATTCAGTTCGATGTCGCGCACGAGGCCGACGCCGTCGGTATTGTCGCCGTGGATCCGGCCGTCCGCGTCGATCCGCAGCGTGTTCACCGCGCCTGCCGCCGCCGCGCGCGGCGACAGCGTATCGGCGAGCGCATGCGCGTCGAGCTTGAACGGCACCGTCACGTTCGCGCCGCGGCCGCCTTCGGCAACGAACGCGCGCACGGCGGCCTCGAAGCCGTCGACCGGCGCGAGCCGGTGTTCGTAGACGATCGCCTCGCCCGTCTGCGCGGCGAACTGCGCGTGGATGAACGGCGACTTGCTGTGCGCCACCGGATTGCCGAACACCACGTAGCGGTCGGCGCCGCTCGTCGACGCGGCTGCGTTCATGATGCGCGCTCCTCGCCGCCCGCCGTGCCTTCCCGGCCGTTGCCGTTCGCGGCATCGCCGGCTTCGTCCGCCGCGTCGCCCGATTCGGCCAGCGCTTCGGCCTCGCTTTGCGCCGATGCGTCTTCCGCATCGACCAGCGTGTCGTCGCCGCCTTCGTTGTCGTCTTCGTCGTCGGCCGCGTCGCCGCTCGTCACGGTCGGCGCGTCGAGCACGTTCAAGAGCCGCACCGACGCCTCGATCGTCAGCTCGTCGAGCGACATCACTTCGAGCAGCACGCGCGTGCCGCGCGCATGCACGCCGAGCCCAGGCACGTGCAGCAGCAGCGGAATTTCCTCGAGACGCACGAGATCGCCCTTCACGACGCTCGCGACGACCTGCTTCTTCTGCTCCTGCGCGAGCCAGCGCAGGCACCAGAAGTACTCCATCCGGCGCTGGTAGTCGGCGTACGCGGTATAGGTGTCGTCGAAGCCCTGCACGACCGCGTAGAGATCGGCGTCCTTCGGCTTGAACGGCGCGGCGAGCTTCGCGGTGACGCCGTGCTGCACGCACGCGAGCAACTGCCACTGGTTCACGAGATCGACGTAGCGGCGCAGCGGCGACGTGCTCCACGCGTACTGCGCGACGCCGAGGCCTTCGTGCGGCGCGGCCGTCGTCTGCATCCGCGTGCGCTTCGGGCCCGGCGCGCCGAAGCCGCGCTGAGAGCGATAGATGCCCGGTACCGTGTGGTCGTGCAGGAACGCGCCCCACGTCGAGTTCGCGAGGATCGCCAGCTCCGACACGATCAGGTCGAGCGGCGAGCCGCGGCGGCGCGGCGTGATCGTCACGTGCTCGCCTTCGACGTAGAAGTTGTAGTCGGTGTTGCGCTGCACCTCGCGCTTCAGGCCGTAGCCCGCGCGCGCGACCTGGCGCTTCTCGAACAGCGCCTGCGCGAGCGGCCACAGCACGGCGATGTCGTCCTTGTGCGGGTAGTCGCCGGTGCCGGCCGCGAGCGTCTCTTCGGTGACGAGCTCGTCGAGCGTGTTGTGGCGCAGGTTGCTCTTCACGTACACGAGTTCCGCGCGCGTCTCGTTCGCGACGATGTCCTGCGTGTCGCGGTTCACGATGATGTACAGCGACAGCGCCGGGCGATAGTCGCCCTCTTTCAGCGTGAACACGTCGACGACATCGTCCGGCAGCATCGTGATCTTGTCGCCCGGCATGTACACCGTCGACAGGCGCGCGCGCGCGATCGCATCGACCGGATCGCCGCGCACGATGCCGAGCGCCGGCGCCGCGATGTGCACACCGATCCGCACGCGGCCGTCGGCCAGGTGCTCGACCGAGAACGCGTCGTCGATTTCGGTCGTCGTGATGTCGTCGATCGAGAACGCGGCGACGTCCGCGCGCGGCAGGTCGTCCGGCAGCGGGCCGACCGTGACCGGCGGAAAGCCGGTGCCGTGCGGGAAGAATTCCGCGAGGAAGCGCGCCTCGTGCAGCGCCCGCGCCGATTCGATCCCGCCGCAGTCGAGCATCAGCCGCGCCGGCGATACGCCGCGCGCACCGGCCGCCGCCTCGAGCGCCTTGAACTCGATCGAATTCTTGTCCGGCCGCGTCAGCAGCGCGAGCACCTTGCCCGCGAACGCCTCCGGCAGCTTGCCGGCCTTCAGCTCGTCTTCGTACTGCGCCTGCACGAGCGCCTGCTGGCGCTTGCGCTCGAGCGACGCCAGCGCCATCTTCAGCTGCTCTTCCGGCGCGCGCTGATACTGGCCGCGCCCCTTGCGGCGGAAGTAGACGGGCGAGCCGTGCAGCCGCAGCACCAGCGCCGCGCGCTCGACCGGGCCGTAGCTCGCGCCGAAGTACTCGGCGGCCAGCGCGGTATACGCGAATTCCTCGGCCGGTGCGCATTCCCACAGGAAATCGAGGTCGATCTGCTGCGCGGCCGAATCGGCTTCCTGCATCAGTTCGCTTGCCGCCGGCTTGTCGAATTCGATCAGCACGTCCTTTGCGCGAACCTTGGCCCGCCGCCCGCCGGGCAACTCGACCTGAAACGCGTCGCCCTGGCGCGACAGCACGCTGCCCGCCTTGAAACTGCCCGATTCCTCGAAGAAAACGTTCACTCAGTACTCTCGTTCAGACTGCCGGACGCCGCGTCGGCGGCGCCGCATGATGATGGAATTCGATCGGCATGACGCCGGGTTCATGACGTTCTGTTGTCGCAAAAGGCGAGAACGTCGTCGACATAGTCGGCAAATTCGCTGATTCCGTGATCGCTGCCGTCGATCACGCGCGTCTTCGCGCCCGGGTAATGGGCGAGCATCTCGCGGTAGTCGAGCACTTCGTCGCCGGTCGCCGCGAACAGATAGTAGCGTTCGGGCCGCGAAATCGCCGGCACGCGCAGCGCGTCGAGCTCCTGCAGGTGACGGCGCTCGACGACGATCGACCCGCCGCCGTGCCACAGCGGCTGTTCGCCAAGATATTGCTCGAGATCGCGCTGCGGCACGATCGCCGGATTCAGCAGCACGGCCTTCCAGCCGTGCTTTTCGGCCAGCCACGTCGCGTAGTAGCCGCCGAGCGAGCTGCCGATCACCGTCACGTCGCGCGCGCCGGCCACCTCGGCTTCCGCGATGGCGATCGCGTCGAGCGGCGACACCGACAGCGACGGGCAGCGCCACTCGTGCGTGCGGCCGCGCTCGGCCATCCGCGCGGCGAGCAGCCGCGACTTCTGCGACTCCGGCGACGATCGGAACCCGTGCAGGTACAGGATCACGCGCGGCTCCCGAGCGCGTCGAGCAGCTTCTGGTGCACGCCGCCGAAACCGCCGTTGCTCATCACGAGCACGTGATCGCCGGGACGCGCGGCGTCGACCACCGATTTCACGAGCAGATGGAGATCGTCGAACGCGCGCGCCTTGTCGCCGAGCGGCGCGAGTGCGTCGCCGAGATTCCAGCCGAGCGCGTCGCGCCCGGTCGGCGCGCCGTAGCCGAACACGAGATCGGCGTCGGCGAGACTTGCCGGCAGTTGCGCCTTCATCACGCCGAGCTTCATCGTGTTCGAGCGCGGCTCGAGCACCGCGAGAATGCGGGTGTTTTGCCGGCCGATGCGCGCGCGAAGGCCGGCGATCGTAGTTTCGATCGCGGTCGGGTGGTGCGCGAAGTCGTCGTAGACGGTCACGCCGTCGACGCTGCCGCGCACTTCCATCCGGCGCTTCACGTTGCGGAACGACGCGAGCGATTCGGCGGCCTGCGCGGGCGGCACGCCGACGTGGCGCGCGGCGGCGATCGCCGCGAGCGCGTTCATCCGGTTGTGGTCGCCCTGCACTTGCCACGCGACTTCACCGACGCGCTCGGCCTGCGAATACACCGCGAAGCGCTCGTCGACCGGCACGCCGTCCTCGGCCGGCAGCGCCTGCCAGCCGCCGTCGACGCCGAAACGCTCGACCTCGCTCCAGCAACCGCGCGCGAGCACGCGCTCGAGCGCATCGGAACGGCCGTTCGAGACGATCCGCCCGACGCCCGGAACGGTGCGCACCAGATGATGGAATTGCGTTTCGATCGCAGCGAGATCCGGGAAGATGTCCGCGTGATCGAATTCGAGATTGTTGAGCACCGCGGTGCGCGGCCGGTAGTGGACGAACTTCGAGCGCTTGTCGAAGAACGCCGTGTCGTATTCGTCGGCCTCGATCACGAAGAAGCTCGAATCGGTCAGCCGCGCCGATACGCCAAAGTTCAGCGGCACGCCGCCGATCAGGAAGCCGGGGTTCAGGCCGGCGTCTTCCAGCAGCCACGCGAGCATCGACGACGTGGTCGTCTTGCCGTGCGTACCCGCGACCGCGAGCACCCACTTGCCGGCGAGCACGTGCTCGCCGAGCCATTGCGGGCCGGACACATACGGCAGGCCGCGGTCGAGGATCGCCTCCATCAGCGGGTTGCCGCGCGTGACGACGTTGCCGATCACGAACAGGTCGGGCTTCAGGTCGATCTGCTCGGCGCCGTAGCCCTCGATCAGCGTGATGCCTTGCGCCTCGAGCTGCGTGCTCATCGGCGGATAGACGCCCGCGTCGCAACCCGTCACCGTGTGGCCCGCCTCGCGCGCGAGCACGGCGAGACCGCCCATGAAGGTGCCGCAGATGCCAAGAATGTGGATGTGCATAGATGAATGCTTTCGCGCCGCCGGGCGCCGTCGATTCGGAAAGGAAGGTCAGCGGCACGCCGGACGGGCCGCCCGGCCAACGACTTTCGCCGCGACACAAAGACCGTCATTGTAACTGACGGCCCGCCGTGCCCGGCGGGCCGAACGACGGGTCCGGATGCCGCGCGGCGCGGCGGGCGGCACACGGGCGCCGCGCATTCCGGCGCGGCGGCGATCGAGTATGATTGCCGGATCATGTCTCGCAAACCCCTTGTCGACCCGCGGCGCGCCCGCGAGGAAATCGCCCAGTCCGCCGCACGCCTGATCGCGGAGGACGGCCTCGATTACGCCAGCGCGAAGCGCAAGGCCGCACGTCAGCTGCTCGGCGATTCGCGCGTTGCCGGCGAATGGCTGCCGGATAACGACCTGATCGAGGAAGAACTGCGCGAATACCTCGCGCTGTTCCAGAGCGACACGCAGCCGGACGAGCTGCGCCGCCTGCGCGCGATCGCGCTCGACTGGATGCGCCGGCTCGCCGAGTTCAATCCTTATGTGACCGGCGCGGTGCTGAACGGCACCGCGAACGCGCATTCGGACATCCATTTGCAGATATTCACCGACAACCCGAAGGACGTCGCGATCTACCTGCTGAACCAGAACGTCCAGTACGACGTGTCCGAGACGCGGCATTTCGCGGGTCGCGCCGACGTCGAGACGCTCAGCTTCCTGTGGCGCCCGCGGCGCGACGTGGACGCAATCGGCATTCACGTCGCGCTGTACGCGAGCGACGATCTGCGCGGCGCGGTCAAGGCCGACGCGCGCGGCCGGGTCGCCCGCGCGGACACCGCCGCATTGCGCGCGCTGATCGAAACCGGCGACGCGCCTTCCGAACCGGAATGATTCAACGATGACGATGAAACGCATGTTGGCGGTCGCGGTGGTCGCGGCCGCCGCCGCCGTCGCCGGCGGGCTCGCCGCCGGCCACTGGTTCCGCGGCGGCAGCGCCGACGACGGCGTCGCGGTTGCGGCGCCCGCCGCGCACGGCAGCCCGGTCGAGCAGCTGTGGGCCGCTTCGCTCACGGGCGTCGACGGCAAGCCGGCATCGCTCGCCGCCTTCAAGGGTCAGAAGGTGGTGGTCAACTTCTGGGCATCGTGGTGCGGCCCGTGCGTCGAGGAGATGCCGGAGCTCGTCGCGCTGTCGCATCAATATAGGCAAAAGGGCATCCGCTTCATCGGGATCGGCGTCGATTCCAACCAGAACGTGAAGAACTTCCTGCAGAAAGTGAAAGTCGACTACCCGGTGTTCGTCAGCGGTTATGCGGGCGCAGATCTGGCCCGTAATTTCGGAAACACGGCCGGCGCGCTGCCGTTTACGGTCGTAATCGACGAAACCGGCAAGATTCGCGAGACAAAATTGGGCCAAATCCAGCCGGCCGAGCTGAAAAAGACGCTCGACGCGTTGTGATCGCCCCGAACGGCAGCCCGCACGTTGGCGGGGATTTGTGCGTCGATCGCCGCAATTTCGCGTGAATTCGCCGATACTTTCGATCAGCACCGGTAATTCTTGCAGGTCGCGCGCGACTGGCCGTTCGGCAAAACTAGACAAATTTCTCTAAATAGCGCTAAAGTTCGCGCAATTCCGCAGAAATAGAAGCGACCATGACACGATTGCTGGTGCTGCACGGCCCCAACCTGAACCTTCTCGGCACCCGGGAACCGGAGGTGTACGGCCGCGTCACGCTCGCGCAGATCGATCAGGCGCTTGCCGCGCGGGCGCAGGAAGCCGGTGCCGAACTGTCGTCGTTCCAGAGCAACCATGAAGGCGCGCTGGTCGACCGCATCCAGGCCGCGCGTGACGAACAGACCGATTTCATCCTGATCAATCCCGCCGCGTATACGCATACGAGCGTCGCGATCCGGGACGCGATCGCCGGTGTTGGCATCCCGTTCGTCGAGGTTCATCTGTCGAACGTGCACCGGCGCGAAGCGTTCAGGCACCACTCCTACTTTTCCGACCAGGCCGAAGGCGTGATCTGCGGGCTCGGCTGGAAAGGCTATCTGTACGCGCTCGAGTACGCGCTGGACAAGCTGCAAGGCGCGTCGCGCGGCTGATTTCGCGATCTAGATTCAGCGCCGGTGCCACCGGCGCTTTCACGTATTGAAAGGGGAATTCCCGATGGATCTTCGTAAGCTGAAAACTCTGATCGACCTCGTCTCCGAATCCGGCATCTCCGAGCTGGAAGTGACGGAAGGCGAAGGCAAGGTGCGTATCGTCAAGAACGCGCCGCCGGTCTATGTCCAGCCGACGGGCGGATTTGCCCCGCAGGTCAGCGCCCCGGCTCCGTCGGTCGCGCTGCCGGCCGAAGGCGCGGCTGTCGCGCCGGCCGCAGGCGCCGCTGCCGCGCCCGCCGCGCCGCAAGGCCACGTCGTGACGTCGCCGATGGTCGGCACGTTCTACCGCGCGCCGTCTCCGGGCGCGGACCCGTTCGTTCAGGTCGGCGATTCGGTCAAGGAAGGCCAGACGATCTGCATCATCGAAGCGATGAAGCTGCTCAACGAGATCGAGTCGGACAAGGCCGGCGTGATCAAGGAAATCCTCGTCGAGAACGGCCAGGCCGTCGAATACGGCCAGCCGCTTTTCGTGATCGGCTAAGTCCGCCGCGCGGCCCTTGGGCCGCGCGCCGCCGATGCTCGCCAGGCGCCGTTCGCGCGCCCCTCGAAGAGACGAATACTCGCTATGTTTGAAAAAATCCTCATTGCCAACCGCGGTGAAATCGCGCTGCGCATCCAGCGTGCGTGCCGCGAACTGGGCGTCAAGACGGTGGTCGTCTACTCGGAAGCCGACAAGGAAGCCAAGTACGTGCGCCTCGCGGACGAAGCCGTCTGTATCGGCCCGGCCCCGTCGAACCTGAGCTACCTGAACATGCCGGCGCTGATCAGCGCCGCGGAAGTGACCGATGCCGAGGCGATCCACCCCGGCTACGGCTTCCTGTCGGAGAACGCCGATTTCGCGGAGCGCGTCGAGCAGTCGGGCTTCACGTTCATCGGCCCGCGTCCGGAAACGATTCGCCTGATGGGCGACAAAGTCACCGCGAAGCAGACGATGATCAAGACCGGCGTGCCGTGCGTGCCGGGCTCGGAAGGCGCGTTGCCGGACGATCCGAAGGAGATCGTGAAGATTGCGCGCGCGATCGGCTATCCGGTCATCATCAAGGCCGCGGGCGGCGGCGGCGGGCGCGGGATGCGCGTCGTGCACACCGAGGCCGCGCTCGTCAACGCGGTCAACATGACCCGCGAGGAAGCCGGCCGCGCGTTCGGCAACCCGCAGGTGTACATGGAGAAGTTCCTGGAGAACCCGCGCCACATCGAAATCCAGGTGCTGTCGGATGCGCACAAGAATGCGATCTGGCTCGGCGAGCGCGATTGCTCGATGCAGCGCCGCCACCAGAAGGTGATCGAGGAAGCGCCGGCGCCCGGCATTCCGCGCCGGCTGATCGAGCGCATCGGCGACCGCTGCGCGGACGCGTGCAAGAAGATGGGCTACCTCGGCGCGGGCACGTTCGAATTCCTGTACGAGAACAACGAGTTCTACTTCATCGAAATGAACACGCGCGTGCAGGTCGAGCACCCGGTGTCGGAGATGATCACGGGCGTCGACATCGTGCAGGAACAGATCCGCATCGCGGCCGGCGAGAAGCTCACGCTGCGCCAGCGCGACATCCAGTTCCGCGGACATGCGATCGAATGCCGGATCAACGCTGAAGATCCGTTCAAGTTCACGCCGTCGCCGGGCCGGATCACGTCGTGGCATACGCCGGGCGGCCCCGGCGTGCGCGTCGACTCGCATGCATACAATGGCTATTTCGTGCCGCCGAACTATGATTCGATGATCGGCAAGCTGATCACCTACGGCGCGACGCGCGACCAGGCGATCCGCCGGATGCGCATCGCGCTGTCGGAAATGGTCGTCGAAGGCATCCAGACCAACATCCCGCTGCACCGCGAGCTGATGATCGACTCGAAGTTCGTCGAAGGCGGCACGAGCATCCACTACCTCGAACACCGGCTCGCCCAGAAGCAGCAGGTCGCACCGGAAGAAGCGTAAGCATGAGCTATCGCGAACTCGTCGTCGAACTGGCCCGTGAGCATGCGGAGGCGCTGTCCGACGCGCTGCTCGATCTCGGCGCGCTGTCGGTGTCGGTCGAAGACGCCGATGCCGACACGCCCGACGAACAGCCGCTCTTCGGCGAGCCCGGCCTCGTTCCTGAACGCACCGCGTGGCAGCACTCGCGCGTGATCGCGCTGCTGTCGCCCGATCACGAGCCGGCCGTGCTGCTCGCGGCCGCGGCGAACGAGATCGGCATCGCCGATACGCCGAAGTTCGACGTCCGCGAAGTCGAGGAACAGGACTGGGTACGGCTCACGCAGTCGCAGTTCGAGCCGATTCCGATCGGCGAACGGATCTGGGTCGTGCCGTCGTGGCACGATGCGCCCGACCCCGACGCGCTGATCCTCGAGCTCGACCCGGGCCTCGCGTTCGGCACCGGCAGCCACCCGACCACGCGCCTGTGCATGGAGTGGCTCGAGCAGTCGGTGAAGCCCGGCCAGTCGGTGCTCGACTACGGCTGCGGCTCGGGGATTCTCGCGATCCTCGCGCGCAAATGCGGGGCGAACCCCGTGGTCGGCATCGACATCGATCCGCAGGCGGTCGAATCGGCGCGGCAGAACAGCGAACGCAATCACGCGGAAGTCACGTACGGTCTGCCCGACGCATGCCCGGCTGGCGAGTTCGACATCGTGGTCGCGAACATCCTGTCGAATCCGCTGAAGCTGATGGCGTCGATGCTCGCGTCGAAGGTGAAACCGGGCGGGCGCATCGCGCTGTCGGGCGTGCTCGCGCGCCAGGCGGACGAAGTCGCGGCCGTCTATGCGCGCTACGTCGACATCTCGGTCTGGCGCGAACACGAAGGTTGGGTGTGCCTCGCCGGAACCCGGCGCGAAAGCCATTAGAATAGCGCTGTCCTTCACTCTGGCCAGCAGGCCGCCCGGCTCGACATGCTTCTTGCGACGCGCTGCCCTCATTGCGAAACCGTCTTCCGGCTGCAGCAGGAGCAGCTGTCGCTGCATGACGGGCTCGTGCGCTGCGGACACTGCCAGCAGGTCTTCAACGCATCGCAATCGCTCGTGCCCGAACCGGCGCGGCAGCCCGAGCCGGCGCTGACCGGCACGGCAGCCGCCGAGCCGCCGCACGACGCCGCGCCGCCGCGACTCTTCACCACCGACGCGCCGGCCGAGCCGGCGCCCGGCACGGACTACAAGCCCGACGGCTGGGACATGTGGGCGCCGTGGCTCGACGCCGGCGTCGATCCGTCCCTGCAGCACACCGTGCAGACGTTGCGCACCGAGCCGCTGATACCGGTCGCGCTGCCGTCGACGGACGGCGGCGTCGTTCACCTGTCCGGCACGCCCGCGCCGATCGCGTCCGGCCCGGCGGAACTGCATGCCGACACTGCGCGATCAGCCGAACCGGATGCCGCGGAGCACGACATCGACGAACCGCTCACGCCGCCGGCCGAAGCCGACCCGCGCGAACCGCGCTTCGTCGCGCCCCCGCCGTCTGCTGAACGAACCGCGGCGGAACCCGCCGAACCGGTTGGCAATGCGCGGTTCGCCGTGCCCGACGACGACCACGCGCCGCGCGAACCGCGCTTCGCATTCCGGCCGGTGCAAGCCGAGCCCGAAGCCGAAGCCAAAGCTCAACCCGAAGCCGCACCCGACCCGCACGCCGGCGAACGCGCCACCACACCGGCTGCGGCCGCCAGCCAACCGGACGCGCGACCCGCCATCCCGCCGGCCGTCCAACCGGCGGCCCCCTTCCCTGCCGCACTGACCGACGACGACCGCCCGCCCTTCGCCGTCACGCGTGAGACGCGCGCGCCGCAGCGACGCGGGATGCTGGGCGGCTTTTTCGGCGGGCTGGTCGCCGCGGCGCTCGCGGTGCTGCTGGTCGCGCAGCTCGCGTGGTGGCAGCGCGAACCCGTGATGATCTACTGGCCCGCCGCGCAGAGCTGGTTCCGGCAGGCGTGCGCGCCGCTCGGCTGCAACGTGACGCCGCCGCGCGCGATCGATGGCCTGCGGCTCGACGCGACCGACCTGCGCCAGGTCGACGGCCCGCGCGTGCTGGAGCTGAAGGTGCCGCTGACGAACCGGTACCGCGTCGCGCTCGCGTATCCGTCGCTCGAGCTGACGCTGCTCGACGACACGAATCACGTGACCGTGCGCCGCGTGCTCGCGCCGCGCGACTACGTGCGCCCGGGCACGCCGATCGACGCCGGGCTGCCGCCCGGCACGACGCAGACGATGGTCGTGCGTCTCGACACGAACGGCGCGCCTGCGTCGAATTTCCGCGTCCAGATCTTCTATCCGTGACGCCCCGCGGCGCGCGCGTGCGCGCCGTCTCAACCCGCGCGCCGCAGCGGCGCGCTATTTCGGAGCACGAACATGAGCAAAGTTACGCTGGGTGGCAACCCGATCGATCTCGCCGGCACGTTCCCGGCCGTCGGCTCGCAAGCGCCCGACTTCAAGCTGGTCGGCAAGGATCTCGCCGATCTGACGCTCGCCAGCTTCGCCGGCAAGCGCAAGGTGCTGAACATCGTCCCGAGCCTCGACACGCCGACCTGCGCGACGTCGACCCGCAAGTTCAACGAAGCCGCGTCGTCGCTCGACAACACCGTCGTGATCGTCGTGTCCGCCGACCTGCCGTTCGCCGCCACGCGCTTCTGCACGACCGAAGGCCTCGCGAACGTCGTGACGGCCTCGACGTTCCGCGGCGGCCGCGCGTTCGCGAACGCGTACGGCGTCGACGTGACGAGCGGCCCGCTGAACGGCCTGACGGCCCGCGCGGTCGTCGTGCTCGACGCGCAGGACAAGGTGATCCATGCGCAACTCGTCAGCGAGATCAAGGACGAGCCGAACTACGACGCCGCGCTCGCCGCACTGAAGTAACCCGCTGCCGCCCAGCCGTGCCGCGCGGGGCCCGACGGGCCCGCGCGCCGGCCGGGCGGCCGCTTCCCTTCGCTCTCTACAGGAACGCACGCCTTGACTACGCTGATTTGCGGCTCGCTCGCCTACGACAACATCATGACCTTCGAAGGCCGGTTTCGCGAGCACATCCTGCCCGACCAGGTTCACCTTCTGAACGTGAGCTTCCTCGTGCCGACGATGCGTCGCGAATTCGGCGGTTGCGCGGGGAACATCGCTTACGCGCTGCACATGCTCGGCGGCGACGCGCGCATCATGGCGACGGTCGGTGCGATCGATGCCGACCGCTATCTCGAGCGTCTCGACAGCCTCGGCATTTCGAAGGCCAGCGTGCGCGTGGTGCCCGACGCGCACACTGCGCAGGCGATGATCACGACCGATCTCGAGAACAACCAGATCACCGCATTCCACCCTGGCGCGATGATGCAGTCCCACCTGAACCGCGCGGACGAAGTGCCGGGCGTGAAGCTCGGCATCGTCGCGCCGGACGGCTTCGACGGGATGGTCCAGCACGCCGAGCAATTCGCGAAGGCCGGGATCCCGTTCATCTTCGATCCGGGCCAGGGCCTGCCGCTGTTCGACGGCGCGACGCTGCGCCGCATCATTGAACTCGCGACCTTCGTCGCGGTCAACGACTACGAGGGCAAGCTCGTCAGCGACAAGACGGGCTGGTCCGAGAACGAAATCGCCAGCCGGGTTCAGGCGTTGATCATCACGCGCGGCGAGCACGGCGCTACCATTCTTCACAAAAACGGCGAAGAACAGATTCCGGTCGTGCAAGCAGAGCGCGTCGTCGACCCGACCGGTTGCGGCGACGCGTTCCGGGGCGGCCTGCTGTACGGCATCGAGAACGGCCTCGACTGGGCAACCACGGGCCGCCTCGCGAGCCTGATGGGCTCGATCAAGATTGCCCACCAGGGGCCTCAAACTTACGCATTGACGCGCGCCGATATCGACGCGCGCTTCGAGGCTGCCTTCGGGTACAGTCTCAAATGAATATTGTGGGAGAGCAAAGATGTTGACCAAAAAAACCCTCACGCTCGCGGCCATGCTGACGGCCACGCTCACGCTCGCCGGCTGCTTCACCGCGCCGGGCTCGGCGGATGTCTATAGCGTCGGCCAGGCGCAGCGCGAACAGACGGTACGCATGGGCACGGTCGAAAGCGTCCGCGCGGTGCGCATCCAGTCCGACGGCGGCGGCAGCGCGATCGGCACGCTCGGCGGCGGCGCGCTCGGCGCGGTTGCGGGCAGCGCGATCGGCGGCGGCAAGGGGTCGATCCTGACGGCCATCGCGGGCGGCCTCGTCGGCGCGGTCGCGGGCAACGCGGTCGGCGAAAACCTCAGCACGGCGAACGGCGTCGAAATCACCGTGCGCCTCGACAACGGCGACTTGCGCTCGATCACGCAGGCGGCGAGCGGCGAGATGTTCCGCGCCGGCGAGCGGGTGCGACTGCTGTCGAGCGGCGGCGTCACGCGCGTCACGCACTAACGAGCATCCTCAGCACGCGGCGCAAGCCGCGGTCGAACGCATGTGCGCAACTGCACATGCGTTTTTTTTCGTCCGCGCTCGGCCACCGGAGTCGCGCAACAACGGATACGGACGAAAAAAATCCCGCCACCTGAGCCAGATGGCGGGATCGATTGAGTAGCGCTACTCAACCCGCGGACACCACGCGAGTGTCCGGGTGGTACGGGTCAGCCGCGATTACGGACGGCTGCCGGTCGGGAACGGCCATGCTGCTGCCGGATTGAGCGCGGTCTTCACGCCCGATGCCGGCGCAACCGATGCGGTCGACGCGGTGGTTGCCGGTGCAGCCTTCTTCACGACGGCCTTCTTCGGAGCAGCAGCCTTCTTCGCCGGTGCGGCAGCCTTCGGTGCAGCAGCAGCCTTCTTCGCAGGGGCGGCCTTCTTCGCCGGTGCTGCCTTCTTCGCGGCGGCCTTCTTGGCAGGCGCGGCCTTTTTCGCAGCAGCCTTCTTCGCCGGCGCGGCCTTCTTCGCCGCAGCCTTCTTCGCCGGTGCGGCCTTCTTCGCTGCAGCCTTCTTCGCCGGTGCGGCCTTCTTCGCCGCAACCTTCTTCGTCGCGACCTTCTTGGCTGCAACCTTCTTCGCCGCGGCCTTCTTCGCCGGCGCTGCCTTCTTCGCGGCAACCTTCTTCGTTGCGACCTTCTTTGCCGCGACCTTCTTCGCAGCAGCCTTCTTCGCCGGTGCTGCCTTCTTCGCGGCAACCTTCTTCACCGCGACCTTCTTCGCAGCAACCTTCTTCACTGCTGCGGCCTTCTTCGCCGGAGCAGCAGCCTTCTTCGCAACGGTCTTCTTGGCAGCGACCTTCTTAGCAGCCGGTTTTTTCTTGGCAGTAGCCATGTTGTTCTCCTTCAGGTTCAGATGAGAGTCAGTTCAAACTACACCCTTCGTCAAAACCCGCTTCCCGCGGACGCTGTTCAGCACGTGCGCTTCGAAGCGGGCTATTCATCGGCGTACGCGGATACCACGCGCTTACGCTAATGAATACGGTATGGCGCGCGTGACCCCATGGCCTCGCGCGCCAAATCAAGTCGGTAGCCGGCGCGCGTCGCGCCGCTACCCCTAATCGCTTGATCAAGCGGACCGCCACACGGCTGCCCGCTTTTTCCGGAGGGAAGTTTGCCCATCCCACTGAAGGGTTCGCAAAGTGCCGATCATGTCGTTGGGCCGTTAAGGCACCGGGCATGCTTTGCATCAGGCGTTCTTGCTCCTAAACCTTGGGCCGGGGCCGAGAGGCCGCCGGCTGCTCCATCATGTGACGGGCTCGCTGCTGCGGGTTATTCCCAGGACAGCGCGCCGCCCGTCTGATACTCGATCACTCGCGTCTCGAAGAAGTTGCGTTCCTTCTTCAGGTCGATCATCTCGCTCATCCAGGGGAACGGGTTTTCCTCGTTCGGGAACAGCGGATCGAGGCCGATCTGCTGGCAACGGCGGTTGCTGATGAAGCGCAGATAACTCTTGAACATCGACGCGTTCAAACCCAGCACGCCGCGCGGCATCGTGTCTTCGGCGTAGCGGTATTCGAGTTCGACAGCCTGCTTGAACAGCTCGCGGATCTCCGCGCGGAATTCCGCGGTCCAGAGATGCGGGTTCTCGAGCTTGATCTGGTTGATCAGGTCGATGCCGAAATTGCAGTGCATCGACTCGTCGCGCAGGATGTACTGATATTGCTCTGCAGCACCCGTCATCTTGTTCTGGCGGCCGAGCGCGAGGATCTGCGTGAAGCCGACATAGAAGAACAGCCCTTCCATGATGCAGGCGAACACGATCAGCGACTTCAGCAGCTTCTGATCCGCTTCGAGCGTGCCGGTCTTGAAGGCCGGGTCCGTCAGCGTATGGATGAACGGGATCAGGAATTCGTCCTTCGCACGGATCGACGGCACCTCGTGGTACGCGTTGAAGATCTCCCCTTCGTCGAGGCCGAGCGATTCGACAATGTATTGATACGCGTGCGTGTGGATCGCCTCTTCGAACGCCTGGCGCAGCAGGAACTGCCGGCACTCGGGCGCCGTGATGTGGCGGTACGTACCGAGCACGATGTTGTTCGCCGCGAGCGAGTCGGCCGTCACGAAGAAGCCGAGATTGCGCTTGACGATACGGCGCTCATCCTCGGTCAGACCGTTCGGGTCCTTCCACAGAGCGATGTCGCGGGACATGTTGATTTCCTGCGGCATCCAGTGGTTCGCGCAACCGGCCAGATACTTTTCCCACGCCCACTTGTACTTGAACGGCACCAGCTGATTGACGTCAGTCTGGCCGTTGATGATGCGCTTGTCCGCAACGTTGACCCGCGCTTCCGAACCGCCGGCGGGAACAGCCGATGCTTGCGGCGGCACCGCGAGATCGCCTTCGAAGATGTCACGGACCTGATGGGCGGCAGGCGTTGCAGCCTGCATTCCGACGGCCATCCCTGCGGAGGTGCGCATCGCGTTTTGCTGCGCTCCGCTCGCGGGGGTTACGGCAGTCTTCTCGTCATCCCAGTTGAGCATAAATTCTCACCATCAATTTAGAACGGTTTGTACCATCTTTTCCTGAGCGATAAAAGGGTTCGCTCACGAAAAATCCTTTTTTCGATTCGCGTTGCGACCTCGATACAACACTTTGAGCAACGCATCGTCGTTCATGCAGAGCGCGACGTGTGTCGCGCATGTATCGCGAGGTGCGCTCGACGCATCGAACGCTGATCGAAACGCGACGTCGTCGGGGATGTTTCGATCGCTTTGTCACTGCTTGCAACGCAGGTGTCGCGCTACAGATTCCTTATCATTTTTTTAGTTGAGAGCGGCGCACACTTCAACCTCGATCGGTTGTCGTGCGCGCCGCCCGAACCTTCTTCAGGTCATGCGCGCTGCGTTACTGGCACGCTTCGCACTCGTCGAAGCCCGGATCGCCCGGACGCATCGTGCACACCGGACCGTCCGCTTCCACCGGCGCGAGCGCCGCCGCGCCGATCGCACCCGACGATGCATCGCCGCCCGCCGCACCGAAGCTGCCCGCTGCGCCCTGCGCGCCGCCGCTGCTCGAACCGCCGCTCGTCGGCACCGCGTTCAGCGCGCCGTGCGCGACCGTCGACTTCTCGACGTGCGTCGCCGCCATCGTGCGGAGGTAGTAGGTCGTCTTCAGGCCGCGCAGCCATGCGAGCTTGTAGACCTCGTCGAGCTTCTTGCCCGACGCGCCGCCCATGTAGATGTTCAGCGACTGCGCCTGGTCGATCCACTTCTGGCGACGCGATGCCGCTTCGACCAGCCACGTCGGGTCGACTTCGAACGCGGTCGCGTAGATCGCGCGCAGGTCGGCCGGGATGCGGTCGATGCGCGACAGCATGCCGTCGAAGTACTTCAGGTCGGCGACCATCACTTCGTCCCACAGCCCGCGTTCCTTCAGATCGCGCACGAGGTACTCGTTGACCACCGTGAACTCGCCCGACAGGTTCGACTTCACGTACAGGTTCTGGAAGGTCGGCTCGATGCACGCCGACACGCCGATGATGTTCGAGATCGTCGCCGTCGGCGCGATCGCGA
This sequence comes from Burkholderia latens, assembly GCF_902499045.1. GTDB lineage: Bacteria > Pseudomonadota > Gammaproteobacteria > Burkholderiales > Burkholderiaceae > Burkholderia > Burkholderia latens. The sequence continues at coordinate 69,186 of NZ_CABVPL010000014.1, forward strand.
CGCAGTTCGAGTTGCGCATGCCGTGGGCGGCGATCCGCGAACGCAGCGCCGTCCAGTCGAGCGACTCCGACGTGTCGACCTCGACGTAGCCGCCGCGCGCTTCCGCCAGCAGCTTCAGCGTGTCCTGCGGGAGAATGCCGCGATCCCACAGCGAGCCGCGGTAGCTCGAGTAGCGGCCGCGTTCCTCGGCCAGCTCGGTCGACGCGTAGTACGCGTAGTAGCAGACCGCTTCCATCGAACGATCGGCGAACTCGACCGCCGCCTGCGACGCGTACGGCGTGCGCAGCAGGTGCAGGCAGTCCTGGAAGCCCATGATGCCGAGGCCGACCGGACGGTGCTTCAGGTTCGAGTTACGCGCCTTCGGCACCGCGTAGTAGTTGATGTCGATCACGTTGTCGAGCATGCGCATCGCGACGCTGATCGTGCGCTTCAGCTTGTCGTGGTCGAGCGCGTAGCTGCCGTCGGCCTGCTTCACCAGGTGGGCGACGAGGTTCACCGAACCCAGGTTGCACACCGCGATTTCGGTGTCGCTCGTGTTCAGCGTGATTTCCGTGCACAGGTTCGACGAGTGGACGACGCCGACGTGCTGCTGCGGCGAGCGCACGTTGCACGGATCCTTGAACGTGATCCACGGGTGGCCCGTCTCGAACAGCATGCCGAGCATCTTGCGCCAGAGCTGCTGCGCCGGGATCTTCTTGAACAGCTTGATCTCGCCGCGCGCGACCTTGTCTTCGTAAGCCGTGTAAGCCGCCTCGAATTCAGCGCCGAACTTGTCGTGCAGGTCCGGGCAGGTCGACGGCGAGAACAGCGTCCAGTCGCCGCCTTCCATCACGCGCTTCATGAACAGGTCGGGAATCCAGTTCGCCGTGTTCATGTCGTGCGTACGGCGGCGGTCGTCGCCGGTGTTCTTGCGCAGCTCGAGGAATTCCTCGATGTCGAGATGCCACGATTCGAGGTACGCGCACACCGCGCCCTTGCGCTTGCCGCCCTGGTTGACCGCGACCGCCGTGTCGTTGACGACCTTCAGGAACGGCACCACGCCTTGCGACTTGCCGTTCGTGCCCTTGATATGCGAGCCGAGCGCGCGCACGCGCGTCCAGTCGTTGCCGAGGCCGCCGGCGAACTTCGACAGCAGCGCGTTTTCCTTCAGCGCTTCATAGATGCCGTCGAGGTCGTCCGCGACCGTCGTCAGGTAGCACGACGACAGCTGCGAGCGGTGCGTGCCCGAGTTGAACAACGTCGGCGTCGAACTCATGAAGTCGAAGCTCGACAGCACGTTGTAGAACTCGATCGCGCGCGTTTCGCGGTCGATCTCGTTCAGCGACAGGCCCATCGCGACGCGCATGAAGAAGGCTTGCGGCATTTCGATGCGCGTGCCTTCGACGTGCAGGAAGTAGCGGTCGTACAGCGTCTGCAGGCCGAGGTAGCCGAACTGCAGGTCGCGGCTCGCGTCGAGCGCTTCGCCGAGACGCTTCAGGTCGAACTGCAGCAGCTTGTCGTCGAGCAGGCCGGCGTCGACGCCGCGCTTCAGGAACTGCGGGAAGTATTCCGCGTAGCGGGCCGACATCTCGGCCTGCACGACTTCCTCGCCGAGGATCTCGCGACGGATCGTGTGCAGCAGGATGCGGGCCGTGACCTGGCTGTACGCCGGATCCTTCTCGATCATCGTGCGCGCAGCGAGAATCGCCGAGTCGTAGACCTGGCTCATCGGCACGCCGTCGTACAGGTTCTTCACCGTTTCCGCGACGATCGGGTCAGGGTTAACCGCAGCGCCGAGGCCGTCGCATGCCGACACGATCAGCGCGCGCAGCGCGTTCATGTCGAGCGGGCGCGTGACGCCGTTGTCGACGACGTTGATGCCGGTGCTCGACTCGCCGCCCGCTGCTGCCGCTTCCTCGCCCGCATGCTGACGCTCGAGGTGGCGCTTCTCGCGATACAGCACGTACGCACGCGCGACGTTGTGCTCGCCGCCACGCATCAGCGCGAGTTCGACCTGGTCCTGGATGTCTTCGATATGGAACGTACCGCCGTTCGGGCGGCTGCGCACGAGCGCGCGCACGACGTTGTGCGTGAGCTGCTCGACGAGTTCGCGCACGCGCGCCGATGCCGCGCCCTGCCCGCCGTTGACGGCCAGGAAAGCCTTGGTCACCGCAATCGCGATCTTCGAAGGCTCGAACGACACCACGCTGCCGTTGCGGCGGATCACCTTGTAGTCGGCGAACGTGGCCTGCGGCGCGAGCGCCTGCGCGCCCTGTTCGGTCCCGCCGAGCGGACGGCTCGAGGCGCTCTCGTACTGGGACGTCGCGTTGTCGGTGGTTTGCATGTGCAAAGCTCCTGGTGTTGGATGGTGCGGAGAGAACCGCGGATTAAAACGAACGCCGCGCGATGCGGTGCGCGAGCGGTAAGAGGCGAGCGATGCGTCGGGGAGGCCGGGCCGGCCGATGCGCGACAACAACCGGTCCGGTCGTGTGCTTCGTCATGTATACCCCGCCCCGTCGAAGTTCGCTGCGCTTGATCGCGACACCCTGACCGCCCGGCCCGGCGCGCCGCACTGAGAACCCTGTCCGCCGGCAGTGGCCGCCGGCCGGTGCCGCTCGGGTTTTCCCTGCGACACACACTATATCTAGTACAGAACTACTCAACTGGCACCAAGTATAGTGGACATTCGGACGAGGTCAAAACGGAGAATTTGCGATAGAGGTCTTGACATCGCTCGCGTGCAGACACGACAAGGCATTGGTCGGAGAAAAAACTTTCCCCGCTCAAAAAACCCGGCGCTCAGTGCTGACGGAAAGGAAAGTATCCGGCCGAAAAGCCGGCATCGCGTGCGAAGCGTTGCCAATCGAAGTGCGGGCCGGGATCGGTCTTGCGGCCCGGCGCGACGTCGGAATGACCGGCCACCGCGTCGATCGGGTAGCGCGCGGCGAGCGTGCGCGCGAGCACGCCGAGCGTCGCGTACTGGGCGGCGTCGAACGGCACGTCGTCTGCGCCTTCGAGTTCGATGCCGATCGAGAAGTCGTTGCAGCGCGGCCGCCCGAAGAACTCGGACGCGCCCGCGTGCCATGCGCGCTCGTCGCACGACACGAACTGCACGAGTTCGCCGTCGCGGCGGATCAGGAAGTGCGCGGACACGCGCACGCCGCGCAGGTGACTCTGGTAATAGGGGTGCGCATCGCAGTCGAGGCGATTCAGGAACAGCGCCTCGATCGCGTCGCCGCCGAACTCGCCGGGCGGCAGGCTGATGTTGTGGACGACGACGAGCGTCGGCACAGCGCCCGCGGGCCGCGCCTCGTAATTTGGCGACGGTGCGTGGCGCGCCTCGCGCACCCAGCCGTGCGCGTCCACCGACAGCAGCGCCGCGTCGCTCATCGCGCGTCGTGGCCGCTCGCGCGGGCGCCGTGGCGCTGCGCGTGCTCGGTGCTGCAGAAGTATTCGCCGCCCGCGGCGACGGCGTCGCCCTTCGGCGCGTGCACGCCGCATTCGGCGCAGCGCACCATCGGCTCGGGCAGCGCGCGCGCATCGCCGTTCGCCCGCGACGCGCCGGCGCCGCCTTGCCCGGCCGCGCCGTCGTGGCCGCCCGCGCGGCCGGTGCGCGCCTGTGCGTGCTCCTGAGCCTGGCGCAGCTTGCGCGCGAGCCACGAGCCCGCGAAGAAGAGAAGAATCAGGAGAAGAATCTGTCGCATCGGAAACCTGCGTTCAAACCACGGAGCGGTGCAGCAGCACCTCGAAAACGAACCGGCTGCCGACATACGCGAGCAGCAGCGCGGCAAACGACACCAGCACCCAGCGCGCGGCGCCGCGCCCGCGCCAGCCCGACGTCTTGCGAGCGACCAGCAGGCCGCCGAACATCAGCCACGACAGCACCGCGAACACGGTCTTGTGGTCGAGCCGCAGCGCGCGCGCATCGACCTGCTCGCTGAACAGGATGCCCGATGCGAGCGTCAGCGTGAGCAGCACGAAGCCGGCGCCGATCAGGCGGAACAGCAGCTTCTCGAGCGTGAGCAGCGGCGGCAGCGTTTCGAGCCAGCTCGCGATCCAGCCGGTCGAGCCGTCGCGCCCGCCGCTTCTCAGCGACTGCAGCCGCCGCTCGACCATCAGCATCAGCACCGCGTGCAGCGCGGCGATCGCGAACAGGCCGTACGCGATGTTCGCGATCAGGAAGTGCAGCTTGAACAGCGGTGCTGCGGCATAAGGCAGCACCCGCACGCCACCGAACACGAGCGGCAGCAGCGACGCGCCGCACGCGAGCGGCAGCACGAGCAGCCGCAGGCTGTCGAGCGGGAAGAAGAAGCTCTCGATCCAGTAGATGCCGGCGCCGAGCCAGAACATCGCGGACAGCGCGAACGCGAAGCCGAACACCATCGCGTCGTGCGGGAAGATCGTCGTGTGCAGCAGCACGCCATGCGCGACGAGCGCCGCGAACAACAGTGCGCGGCCGGCCCCGCTCATCCCCGACGCGGCGGACGCCGGAACCGGCACGGCCGGCACGCTCGCGACGAGCGGCGCCGCGCCCTGACGGTGCGTGCGCCAGCCTGCGACGGCGAGGCCGCCGTACAGGAATGCGGTGAGGGCATACAGTACAATATCCATGTTCGAAGTTTACACTAGGCCCCCTTCCCGCGACGGCTCCGTTTGTTCGGTTCCGTTGCGCCTTCGGGCCCCACTGTCCATCGCTCCCCATGCTCGACAATCTCACTCAACGGATGGCGCGCGTCGTCAAGACGCTGCGCGGCGAGGCCCGCCTCACCGAGGCGAACACCCAGGAGATGCTCCGCGAGGTGCGTCTCGCGCTGCTGGAGGCCGACGTCGCGCTGCCCGTCGTCCGCGAATTCATCGCCAAGGTCAAGGAAAAGGCGCTCGGCGAGGAAGTGATCAGCAGTCTGTCGCCGGGCCAGGCGCTCGTCGGCGTGGTCCAGAAGGAACTGACCGCCGTGATCGGCGGCGACTACGAAGGCAAGGCCGCCGAGCTGAATCTCGCGGTCACGCCGCCCGCCGTGATCCTGATGGCCGGCCTGCAGGGCGCCGGCAAGACCACGACCGCCGGCAAGCTCGCGAAGCTGTTGCGCGAGAAGTACAAGAAGAAGGTGCTGACGGTGTCGTGCGACGTGTATCGCCCGGCCGCGATCATGCAGCTGAAAACGGTGAGCGAACAGGTCGGCGCCGACTTCTTCCCGTCGACGCCGGACCAGAAGCCCGTCGACATCGCGCTCGCGGCCGTCGACTGGGCGAAGCGCCACTACCATGACGTGCTGATCGTCGACACGGCCGGCCGCCTCGGCATCGACGAAGCGATGATGCAGGAAATCGCCGCGCTGCACGGCGCGCTGAAGCCGGCCGAAACGCTGTTCGTCGTCGACGCGATGCTCGGCCAGGACGCGGTCAACACCGCGAAGGCGTTCAACGACACGCTGCCGCTCACCGGCGTCGTGCTGACCAAGCTCGACGGCGACTCGCGCGGCGGCGCCGCGCTGTCGGTGCGCCACATCACGGGCAAGCCGATCAAGTTCGTCGGCGTCGCCGAGAAGCTCGACGGCCTCGAGGTGTTCCATCCGGACCGGATGGCGAACCGAATCCTCGGCATGGGCGACATCCTCGCGCTCGTCGAGGAAGCGCAGCGCGGCGTCAACGTGCAGGCCGCGCAGAAGCTCGCCGACAAGGTCAAGAAAGGCGGCGACTTCGACCTCAACGATTTCCGCGCGCAGATCTCGCAGATGAAGAACATGGGCGGCCTGTCGTCGCTGATGGACAAGCTGCCCGCGCAGTTCCAGCAGGCGGCGGCCGGCGCCGACATGAGCCAGGCCGAGAAGTCGATCCGCCGGATGGAAGGGATCATCAGCTCGATGACGCCCGCCGAGCGCGCGAAACCCGAGATCATCAAGGCGACGCGCAAGCGCCGCATTGCGGCCGGCGCGGGCGTGCCGGTGCAGGAAGTCAACCGGATGCTGAACCAGTACGACCAGATGCGTACGATGATGAAGAAGCTGAAGGGCGGCAACATGCAGAAGATGATGCGCGGCCTGAAGGGCATGATGCCCGGCATGCGCTGATTCGCCCGCCGGCCGGCGCGCGGGTTTTTGCCGTAGCGCGCGCCGTCCGTTCTGCTTCATTCTTGTTTGTATCTTGTTTGTATACCGACTGCTCGCCAGAACACATGAACCGCGAAGAAGCCCTCCACATTTTCGACCACTCCGAAGAGATCGTCTCGGCCGATGCCGTCAACGCATCGATCGCCCGGATGGCCGACGCGATCCGCGCCGAGATCGGCGACGCGTTCCCGCTCGTTCTCTCGGTGATGGGCGGCGCCGCGGTGTTTACCGGGATGCTGCTGCCGCATCTCGATTTCCCGCTCGAATTCGACTACATCCACCTGACCCGCTACCGCAACACGACGCAGGGCAGCCCGGAGATGCACTGGCGCGTCGCGCCGCGCGAATCGGTGAAGGACCGCATCGTGCTCGTGCTCGACGACATCCTCGACGAAGGCGAGACGATGGCCGCGATCCGCGACCGCATCCTCGACATGGGTGCGAAGCGCTTCATGTCCGCCGTGCTGTGCGAGAAGACGCTCGCGAAGCCGAAACCGCTGCACCCCGACTTCTGCGGCTTTTCGGTGCCGGACCGCTACGTGTTCGGCTGCGGGATGGACGCCAAGGGCTACTGGCGCAACCTGCCGACGATCCGCGCGCTGACCGCGAACGTCTGACCGCCCTGCCCGCGCTATAAAGAAAAAGCGGCGCTCCGGTTTCCCGGAGCGCCGCTTTTTTCGTCGGCTCGCCGCGCCGCACGTGCTATGGCTGCAACTGGTGCACGAACACGCGGATGCCCGCCAGCAGCATCTCGACCGAGATCGCGACGAGCACGAGGCCCATCAGCCGCTCGAACGCGGCGACGGTCCGCTCGCCGAGCCATGCCTGGATCCTTTCGGCCAGCACCAGCGTGATCGCGCAGACGATCATCGTGACCGTCAGCGCGCCGACCCACTCGAACATCTTGCCGGGCGCCTGCGACGTCAGCAGCATCACCGTCGCGAGCGCGGACGGCCCGGCGAGCGCCGGAATCGCGAGCGGCACGATGAACGGCTCGCCGCCGGCGCGCGGATCACTGCCGAGCGCGCCGTCCGGGTGCGGGAAGATCATCCGCAGCGCGATCAGGAACAGCACGATCCCGCCGCCGAGCCGCAGCGACAGGTCGGTGAGACTCATCATCCGCAGGAAGCGGTCGCCGACCACCATGAAGAACAGCAGGATCACGAATGCGATCCCCACTTCGCGCAGGATCAGCTTCACGCGCCGCTCGCGCGGCACATCCCGCATTGCCGTGATGAACAGCGGGATGTTGCCGAGCGGATCCGTGATCAGCACGAGGAGCACGGTGGCCGACAGGAAGGTGTATTCCACCGTGTCCCCCGGTTGCCGCGCTTAGCGCGCGAGCGCGGCGCGGATCTTCTCCGTTACCGTCGCCGCGGCCGCGTCGGCCGGCAGCAGCGTCGCTTCCGTATCGCGGCGGCCCTGGTACTCGATCTTGCCTTCCTTCAGGCCGCGCTCGCCGATCACCAGACGGTGCGGCACGCCGATCAGCTCCCAGTCGGCGAACATCACGCCCGGGCGCTCGCCGCGATCGTCGAGAATCACGTCGATGCCGGCGGTGTTCAGTTCCGCGTACAGCTTGTCGGCGGCCTCGCGGACCATGTCGCTGCGGTCATAGCCCATCGGGCACAGCACGACCTCGAACGGCGCGATCGACTCGGGCCAGATGATGCCGCGGTCGTCGAAGTTCTGTTCGATCGCCGCACCGAGAATGCGCGTGACGCCGACGCCGTAGCAGCCCATCAGCATCGGCTGCGGCTTGCCCGACTCGTCGAGGAACGTCGCGCCCATCGCTTCCGAGTACTTGGTGCCGAGCTGGAACACGTGGCCGACTTCGATGCCGCGGCAGATGTCGATCACGCCCTTGCCGTCCGGCGACGGATCGCCCTTCTTCACGTTGCGCACGTCGGCGACTTCCGGCTCCGGCAGGTCGCGGCCCCAGTTCACGCCCGCGATGTGGTAATCGACCTCGTTCGCGCCGACGACGAAGTCGCTCATGTTCGCGACCGTACGATCGGCGATCACCTTCACCGGCTTCTTCGTGCCGACCGGGCCGAGATAGCCCGGCGGCGTGCCGAACCATTCGACGATTTCCTGCTCGGTCGCGAAGCGATGATTCTTCAGCCCCGGCAGCTTCGATACCTTGATCTCGTTCAGATCGTGGTCGCCGCGCAGCATCACGAGCCAGATGGTCGGCTCGGCGCCTTCGTTGTCGGTCGCGAGCACGATCGACTTGATCGTGCGCTCGAGCGGGATCGCCAGCAGTTCGGCGACGGCCTCGCACTTCGCCTTGCCGGGCGTCGCGACCTTCTGCATCGCTTCGGCCGGCGCCGCGCGCTCGGGCGTCAGCGGCAGCGCTTCGGCCGCTTCGACGTTCGCGGCAAAGTCGGACGTCGGGCAGTAGGCGATCGCGTCCTCGCCGGTATCGGCGATCACGTGAAACTCGTGCGAGAAGTTGCCGCCGATCGAGCCGCTGTCGGCGGCGACCGCGCGGAATTCGAGGCCGAGGCGCGTAAAGATGCGCACGTATGCGTCATACATCTTGCGATACGACTCGTTCAGGCCGGCCGCGTCCTTGTCGAACGAATACGCGTCCTTCATGATGAATTCGCGACCGCGCATCACGCCGAAGCGCGGACGGATCTCGTCGCGGAACTTCGTCTGGATCTGGTAGAAGTTCACCGGCATCTGCCGGTAGCTCTTGATCTGGTTACGCGCGATGTCGGTGACGACTTCCTCGTGCGTCGGCCCGATCACGAAGTCGTTGTCCTTGCGGTCCTTGAAGCGCAGCAGCTCGGGGCCGTACTGCTCCCAGCGGCCCGATTCCTGCCACAGCTCCGCCGGCTGCACGGCCGGCATCAGCAGTTCGATGGCGCCCGCCCGGTTCATTTCCTCGCGCACGATCGCCTCGACCTTGCGAATCGAACGCAGGCCGATCGGCAGGTAGTTGTAGATGCCGCCGGCGACACGACGGATCATGCCGGCGCGCACCATCAGCTTGTGGCTGACGATCTCTGCGTCGGCGGGTGCCTCTTTGAGGGTGCCGATAAAGAAACGGGAAGCTTTCATGCGGACGGTTCCAAATACGGCGCCCCAACGCGGGGCGCCCGAAAAAGTTTCAAGGTGAAAAAGCTGCGCGCGACGGACGACGATGGCGCAGATGACGTAGCAGACAAATCAGGGACAATTCAGTCGATGCACCCCGCGCGGATTCGCTCCGTCACGGTGCGCAGCGCCCGTTATCTGTTTATAATCAAAGCAATTTTAAAGGATTCGAAGGTGGTTGTATGCTGGATCGTGAAGGCTTTCGCCCGAACGTCGGCATCATCCTCTTGAACGCGCGCAACGAGGTGTTTTGGGGCAAGCGGCTCCGCGAGCATTCCTGGCAGTTTCCTCAAGGTGGGATCAAGTACGGCGAGACCCCCATGCAGGCGATGTACCGGGAGCTGCACGAGGAGACGGGCCTGCATCCGGAACACGTCAAGATAATCGGCCGCACTCGCGACTGGTTGCGTTACGAGGTGCCTGACAAGTTCATCAAACGCGAAGTACGCGGCCATTACCGCGGCCAGAAGCAGATCTGGTTCCTTCTGCGGATGATCGGACGCGATTGCGACATTTGCTTGCGCGCGACCGATCACCCGGAGTTCGATGCGTGGCGCTGGAACGAGTATTGGGTGCCGCTCGATGCGGTGATCGAGTTCAAGCGGGATGTCTATCAGTTGGCGCTGACGGAACTGTCGCGCTTCCTGCGCCGCCCGGCGCAGCGAGCCGAAAAGCCGCGTGGGCCGCGTCCGTCGCGCTATCCGCGCGTCATCGGCGCGCAGGCCCAGCAGACGCTGACGGTTGTCGACACATCGGTGGTCTGTTCCGAGATCGAAGTGGAGGCGAGCACGCTCGACGAGATGCCGCCCCGCCAGATCGTCGGCAAATGACGAGTCGGACTGCATGACCGGGCGCGACCTTGGTGTCGCGCCCTTTTTTTACGAGGAATGCATATTGAAAGCGATTGCTCTCGCGCTCGCATCGGTCGTCGCGGCGGCCACGCTGGCCGGTTGCGCGAATTCGAAGACGCCGACCAACAAGGATGACAGCGAATTCGTGTATCTGCTGGACCGCCAGGGCAACTGGAAGGAAAACCCGGTCGACACGCTGCCGCCGCTGCCGCAAGCGGCCGACCTGCTGCCGTTCAACGTATCGCAGAACACGCCGCTCAAGTTCTTCGTCGATGCGAAGTCGCTCGCGGTCGGCACCGACGGCGTCGTGCGCTATGCAGTCGTCGTCACGAGCCCGGCGGGCGCACGCAACGTGATCTACGAAGGTATCCGTTGCGACACGTACGAATGGCGCCAGTATGCGGGCCTGAACGCCGATCACGACGGCTGGGACCGCACGGTCGAGAACGACTGGCGGCGCATCGAGAACGGCGAGCTGAACGCGTACCACTCGGCGCTGTATCAGGACTACTTCTGCGCGAACAAGATGCCGCAGGGCACGACCGCGCAGATCCTCGAGAACATCAAGTTCCATCGCACCGCGATGAGTCAGCTGCGCTGACCGCCGCAACGCGGGGGACAATTCCCCACCGTCATGAAAAAGCCCGCATTGAGCGGGCTTTTTGTCGTTTCGCGACGCCTGGCGCTACACGCCACGCCGGAGGTCACACCAGCACGAGGTTGTCGCGGTGGATCAGTTCCGGCTCCAGCATGTAGCCGAGCACCGTCTCGATCTCGCCGCTCGGCTTGCGCTGAATCAGCTTCGTTTCCGCGCTGCTGTAGTTCGTGAGGCCGCGCGCCACTTCACGACCGTCCGGGCCGACGCACGCGATCACCTCGCCGCGCGCGAACGCACCCTGTACGCCCGTCACGCCGATCGGCAGCAGGCTCTTGCCGCCGGCCGTCAGCTTCTCGACCGCGCCCGCATCGATCACGACGTGCCCGCGCACCTGCAGATGATCGGCCATCCACTGCTTGCGCGCGGCCATTCGCGCGGTGCGCGCGATCAGCTGCGTGCCGATCGCCTCGCCCGCCGCCAGCCGCACCAGCACGTCGGCTTCTCGGCCGCTGGCGATCACGGTGTTCGCGCCGCTGTGCGCCGCACGCTTTGCCGCGAGTATCTTCGTCAGCATCCCGCCACGGCCGAGGCTCGAACCTGCGCCGCCTGCCATCGCCTCGAGTTCCGGCGCACCTGCGCTGGCTTCGGCAACGAGCGTCGCGTTCGGATCCTTGCGCGGATCGGCGGTGAACAGCCCCGACTGGTCGGTCAGGATAATCAGCGCGTCGCCTTCGATCAGATTCGCGACGAGCGCGCCGAGCGTGTCGTTGTCGCCGAACTTGATTTCATCGGTGACGACCGTGTCGTTCTCGTTGATGATCGGCACGACGCCGAGCCGCAGCAGCGTGAGCAGCGTCGAGCGCGCATTCAGATAGCGCTCGCGATCGGCCAGGTCGGCGTGCGTGAGCAGAATCTGTGCGGTGCGGATGTCGTGCTCGGTGAAGCGGCTTTCGTACACTTGCGCGAGGCCCATCTGACCGACGGCCGCCGCTGCCTGCAGTTCGTCGATCTCACGCGGACGCTTGTTCCAGCCGAGCCGCTGCATCCCTTCCGCGATCGCGCCCGAACTGACGAGCACCACTTCCTTGCCCTGCGCGCGCAGCGCGGCGATCTGAGCCGCCCAGCGGCCGATCGCAGCATGATCGAGCCCCTTGCCGTCGTTGGTCACGAGGCTGGAGCCCACCTTCACCACCAATCGCTTCGAATCCGCGATGATCGAACGCATCGTGCGCCGTCTCCTATCTGATGCCTGCCCGACCGGGCGCGATTAAATCACGGCACCGGGCGTCGCGCCCGGTGAGTTTCCTGCCCGCTCAGGCGTCGCCGCCGGACGTCGCACCGCCATCGGCCTGCGGCGCATCGCGGAACCGCACGTCCGCAGCCAGATCTTCCTCTTCCGCCGCGCGATGCGCGTCCGAATGCTCGGCGAGGTAGTCGTAGATCGCGTAGCACAGTGCTTCGCAGCCCTGTCCGGTGAGCGCCGAAATTTCGAACACCGGGCCGTCCCACTCGAACCGGTCGAGGAAATCGGCAACGCGTGCTTCACGCTCGTCTTCCGGCACCATGTCGAGCTTGTTCAGCACCAGCCAGCGCGGCTTTTCGTAGAGCGCCTCGTCGTACTTGCGCAGTTCGCCGACGATCGCCTTCGCTTCGGCGACCGGGTCGACGTTTTCATCGAACGGAGCCAGATCGACCAGATGCAGCAGCACACCGGTGCGTTGCAGATGCCGCAGGAACTGATGACCAAGGCCCGCGCCTTCGGCGGCGCCTTCGATCAGCCCCGGAATATCGGCGATCACGAAGCTCTTGCTCGGCCCGACGCGCACGACGCCCAAATTCGGCGCGAGCGTCGTGAACGGATAATCGGCGATCTTCGGCTTCGCATTGGACACCGACGAGATGAAGGTCGACTTGCCGGCGTTCGGCATGCCGAGCAGCCCGACGTCGGCGAGCACCTTCAGTTCTAGCCGCAGCATGCGGCGTTCGCCGGGCTTGCCGTCCGTCTTCTGGCGCGGCGCGCGGTTCGTGCTCGACTTGAAATGCAGGTTGCCGAGGCCGCCAGCGCCACCCTTCGCGAGCATCACCTGCTGCCCGTGCTCGGTCAGATCGGCGATGAGTTCGCCCGTGTCCATGTCGGTCACGACCGTGCCGACCGGCATGCGCAGCGTGATATCGTCGCCGCCCTTGCCGTAGCAATCCGAGCCGCGGCCGTTTTCGCCGTTGCGCGCTAGATGCTTCTTCGCGTAACGGTAGTCGATCAGCGTGTTGATGTTGCGGTCGGCGATCGCGTAGACGTTGCCGCCCCGGCCGCCGTCGCCGCCGTCCGGACCGCCGAACGGAACGAATTTCTCGCGGCGCATCGACGCGCTGCCATCGCCTCCGTCGCCGGCGATGACTTCGATTCGTGCTTCGTCAATGAACTTCATTCGTCACTCCGACCAGTATTTCCGCTATTGTGCCGCGCGCCGGCACGCTTGAACAATCTGCCGTTCGGCCGATGTCCCGCCGTTGCGCGACGGCCGCCCGCACGCACCTGCGCACGGCGGCCAAATAAAAAAAGGCCCCGCGAAGACTGCGGGGCCTTTCGGCTACGAAGCCCGTGGGTGCCTGAACTTAGGCAGCCGCCGGGACGACGATGACCAGATGCTTCTTGTCCGCGCCCTTGGTCGCGAACTTGACGTGACCGTCGACCAGCGCGAACAGGGTGTGATCCTTGCCCATGCCGACGTTCTCGCCAGCGTGCATGCGCGTACCGCGCTGACGCACGATGATGCCGCCGGCGTTGATCGCCTGGCCGCCGTACACCTTCACGCCGAGACGTTTCGACTCGGAGTCGCGGCCGTTCCGGGAAGAGCCGCCTGCCTTTTTGTGTGCCATCTGATTGCTCCTTTACCGAGGCGCTTACGCGTTGATCGCGTCGATGCGCAGCTCAGTGTAGTTCTGGCGGTGGCCGCCGTGCTTTTGGTAGTGCTTCCGGCGACGCATCTTGAAGATGGTGACCTTGGCATGACGACCGTGCGACACAACGGTGGCCTTGACGGAAGCCCCACTGACCAGCGGCGTACCGAACTTAATCGATTCGCCTTCGCCCACTGCGAGAACCTGGTCGAGCGTGATTTCAGCGTCAATGTCAGCCGGTATCTGTTCTACTTTGAGTTTTTCGCCAACGGCAACCTTGTACTGCTTGCCGCCGGTTTTTATGACCGCGTACATTGAGAACCTCACTCTGGATCCATTTTTCCGCACACCACGCGCGGAAAACACGTGATTATACATGGGCTTAGCACCGAAGTCAAAGCCGACCCACGGTTGCCGCGCGCAAGCCCTGGCCGGATGGCCAAAATCGACGTGCCGGCACGTCCGGCAGACCGGGATATCGCGGATTCGACTTATAATCCGCGGCATCACCCATTTCGATCATCATGTCGTCGTCCACCGCCTCCCCCACCCTCAGCGCCGCCCACCTGCTCGCTCCGATCGCCAGCGACATGGAGCAGGTGAATCGCGTTATCCGGCAAAGCCTCGCGTCCGACGTGCTGCTGATCAACCAGATCGCCGAGTACATCATCGGCGCGGGCGGCAAGCGACTGCGTCCGGCGCTGCTGCTGCTCGTCGCCGGCGCGCTCGGCGAGACGTCGCACCAGCGGCACGTGCTGGCCGCCGTCGTCGAGTTCATCCACACGGCCACGCTGCTGCATGACGACGTCGTCGACGAATCCGAACTGCGGCGCGGCCGCCAGACGGCCAACGCGCTGTTCGGCAACGCGGCGAGCGTGCTGGTGGGCGACTATCTCTATTCGCGCTCGTTCGAGATGATGGTCGGCGTCGGCAAGATGCGCGTGATGGAAATCCTGTCGGAAGCGACGACGATCATTTCAGAAGGCGAAGTGCTGCAGCTTCTGAACATGCACGATGCGGACGTCGACGAGACGCGCTACATGCAGGTGATCCGCTACAAGACGGCGAAGCTGTTCGAGGCGTCGGCGCGCCTCGGTGCTGTGCTCGCCGGCGCCGATGCGCCGACCGAAGCCGCCGCCGCCGAATACGGCCGCCGGATCGGCACCGCGTTCCAGATCATGGACGACTGGCTCGACTACGCAGGCACGGCCGAAGCGATGGGCAAGAATGCCGGCGACGATCTGCGCGAAGGCAAGCCGACATTGCCGCTCATCTATCTGATCGAACGCGGCACGCCCGAACAGTCGGCGCTCGCGCGCGAGGCGATCGAACACGGCGGCACCGACCGCTTCGACACGATCTTCGACGCGATCACGCGTTCCGGCGCGCTCGACCATACGCTCGAATGTGCGCGACAGGAAGCACAGGCGGCCGCAGCCGCGATCGCCGCGTTCCCCGATTCGATCTACAAGGAAAGCCTGCTCGGGTTGTGCTCGTACTCGACGTCGCGACAGTCATAAACGTGCCGCGAACAGAAGGCGATACCTTGTCCCGAAAAATTTCTTCGCCAAGGTATTCCCTTTTAGAAAAAACATCGTTATAGTTACGTTCTTGCTTGTGACGACGCAGCGATCTTAACGAAGACGGCGAAGTCCAAAGAGCAGAATCGGGGTGTAGCTTAGCCTGGTAGAGCGCTACGTTCGGGACGTAGAGGCCGGAGGTTCGAATCCTCTCACCCCGACCAGATTTGGTTAAAAAGCAGCGACTGGAAAGTATGGTCGTTGTTTGCAGTACTACAGCAGGCATGTGTAGTACGAACCTTTGATAAAGCCTTGCGAATCTTTTCGGTTCGTGAGGCTTTTTTCATTACGGCACACGCAATCGTGTCGACAACAGCAAAGACGGCGCCTCCATCTCGGGCACATCCGCCGATCGAGCCGTGCTGATCATCAAAGACACAAAGGCACGCCCGGGCACCACCCGTCCGATCCATCCATTGAAATGCCGACACGCGGCGGGGACCCGCACGATGTCGCCGAACGTCCGTCGTCGGCCCTGCAAGTATTCTGCTCGCTGGGGACTCTACGGCACTGGACCGAAAGGTCGGCGGCATGCGTTGCCACCCGTCGTGGGCCGCCTCCACTCAGCTCCGTGCCGTTTGCCATCCAGTTGGCGCACCGGCAAGGGTAAAGTTTCCCCCGCACCATGCCGATATTCGGCTGCATGACAACTGAACGGGTCCCACACGCCCGAAGGACTTCCCCCCGGCCGCAACCCGTTCGAGCGGTGGTGCAGGTGGAGTCGTCGATTCCAGAGCGCAACGCTCGTTACGGGAAGGTCAAATGGATATCGGTAGCTGGAAGGATCAAGCGAGACAGGCGCTTGCCGGAAACGTCGGCGCGCACGATGTCATCGCGCAGATCGGCAACAGGCAGGTCGATGATTCCGACTGTGAAGCCAATCTCCTTCTCGGCATTCTTTACGGCCAGACAGGACAGCTCAACCTCGCTGTCCAGCATCTTCGGCAATCGCTCGCCCACGACCCGCGCAATCCGGACGCGATCTTCTTTCTGGGCTGCTTTGACGCCTTGCGGTTCCCCGGTCTCCACAAGAGCTGGGCCATTCGGCGGGATCACGCAAAGAGCGCGCTTCGCCTTGTCGAAAATACTCCGGACGCCGCGACCTGGCCTCAACTGAAAGTCTGTCTCGAGATCCTGGCGACAGCAGCCAGCTACGTCGGGCCGCCGGAGGAGGCAGAATACGCGTATCGCTGGCTGATCAAAATTGATCCTGCGAATCCCGACCATTACGCCAAGCTTTCCCAACTCCGCGCCGACGACGACCTCGCGGAAGCCGTCGCACTGATCGATCAGGCGCAGGCCATCAACCCCGCCGTCGGTAATCCGACCGATATCGAGCTTTCCCGAAAACTACTCTCGGATAGCACTCGCCGAAAGACGGTCGCACGGGCAAAGTACCCCACCACGCGGGAAATGAGGGGAGATCTGGCGACCGTGATCCGGACCGGCTTGCTGGGCGGCTTGCCCAAGCAATGCTTCATCGACAAGGAGACCCGTTTTTTTACGCTCGGCTCATGCTTCGCCAGAGAGATCGCCGTCCGTCTCATCGAACGGGGCTACCAGGCCGACTTCTTTGAAGTCGTCGAACACATCAATTCGAGCTTCGCAAACCGCAACATGGTGGATTGGGCGCTAGGCCAATGTACAGGCCAAAGCCGGGAGCGCCTCGACGAGCTGTTCGCGTCACTGAACATCACGCCGGAGAACCTCAGGGCCCGTCTGGCCGCTGCGAAGGTGTTCGTCTACACACTGGGGGTCGCCCCTGCCTTCTTCGACAGACAATCCGGTGAATTCGTGATGCCTTCGAGCTCCACACTGGGCTCGCGTGCATTCGCCGAGCTGTACGATTTCCGAACTACCACCGTCCAGCAAAATCTGGACAATCTCGAATACATCGTCGCGAACATCAAGGCGTTGAACCCCGACGTCAAGGTCGTGCTTACCGTCAGCCCCGTGCCGTTGAAAACCACGTTCGAGTTCAAGTCGGCAATACAAGCGGATTGCATTTCCAAGTCGACGCTCCGTGTCGTCGCCCACGAATTCGTCACCCGGAATCCTGACGTCATCTACTGGCCGAGCTTCGAGATCGTGCGCTGGATCGGCGGACATGTCGGACCGTATTACGGCAACGACGACGATGCCGCCCTTCATGTGGGCGACCATGTCGTCAAGGCCATCACGGATTCGTTCATCGAGCACTTCTCGTGAGCCCTCGCGAGCCGGCGGCTTCAGGACAGCCAGACCGGATACCGGCCGCCTCGAAGCAGGAGCGACCTTCCCGGCTCAAGTGGAAATCGATCCGATAGCCCGATCTGCGCACGGCATTAGACGGGGTCAAATCCTCTCGCTGCCTGCGCACACATGGCCCACGGACACCATAAGGCCGCTTCGCGATTCGACTCCCCTCATCCCGTCGGCATTGGAGGGAACCTGCACCGCATGCATGGTTTCCGCCTGCTTTTGCCCGATCACGCCGGCCGGCATGCCCGCGCGACACATCGCGGCCGCCGGCCTCTGCTATATTCCCTCCATCCCTGTCCTTCACTGCCCTTTCCACGCGTGGACCAAATTCCCTTATGGGCGCAAATCAGCGCCGTCTTCCTGCTTCTTCTCTGCTCCAGCTTCTTTTCCATTTCCGAGACCGCGATGATGGCGCTCAACCGGCACCGGTTGAAGCATCTCGCCGGCAAGGGCGCGCTCGGCGCGAAAACCACGCAGGGCCTCCTCACGCGCACCGACCTGCTGCTCAGCGTGATCCTGATCGGCAACAACCTGTTCAACACGATCATCCCGGTCCTGACGACGTCGCTCGCGCTGCACACGTTCGGCCGTAACAATCTCGCGCTGTCGATCGCGACGGGCATCGTCGCGTTCCTGATCATCGTGTTCGCGGAAATCGCGCCGAAGATCGTCGGCGCGACCTTTCCCGAGCGCATCGCACTGCCCGCGAGTCTCGTGATCGCGCCGCTGATGCGCGTGTTCAAGCCGGTCGTCTGGTTCGTCAACGCGCTCGCGAACGGCGTGCTCTGGGTGCTGCGCATCAATACGAAGAAGGGCCGCGACCAGCGGATGTCGGCCGACGAACTGCGCGCGATCGTGCTCGAGTCGAGCAGCTTCATGCCGACCAAACACCGCAGCATCCTGCTCAACCTGTTCGACCTCGAGAACATCACGGTCGACGACGTGATGGTGCCGCGCCGCCAGATCGAGTCGCTGAACTTCTACGCGCCGCTCGACGACATCCTGCATCAGCTCGAGACCTGCTATCACAACCGCCTCGTCGTGTACGAAGGCGACATCGACAAGGTGCTCGGCGTGCTGCACGTGCGCAAGACGCTCACCGCGCTGCACAACCAGGATTTCGATCGGGAAACGCTGCGCACGCTGCTCGCGGAGCCGTACTACGTGCCGTCGGGCACGCCGGTCGTGCAGCAGCTCCAGTATTTCCAGGAAAGCCGCCAGCGCACGGCGCTCGTCGTCAACGAGTACGGCGAGCTCGAAGGGCTCGTCACGCCCGAGGACATCATCGAGGAACTGATCGGCGAATTCACGACGTCGATGCCGCGGGGCGAACGCGCAGGCGGCTGGAACGAGAACGGCGAGTGCATCGTCGCCGCCAGCATGCCGCTGCGCGAACTGAACCGCTGGCTGCACCTGCACCTGCCCACCGACGGGCCGAAGACGCTGAACGGCCTGATCCTCGAGATCCTCGAGGAAATTCCGGAAGGCGACGTGTGCGTGAAGATCGGCGACGTGATGCTCGAGGTCATGCGCAGCGACGATCAGGCCGTGCGCACGGTCAAGCTCTTCAAGCCGCGCGGCGCGCGCACGCGCGCCGCCGCGCGCTAGCCGAACGGCCGACTGTCGGCGCCGTCCGCGATACGCGACCATTTACCGGTCACGATCAACAGGCGGCCGAGCGCCGGCTCACATGCGTTTCACTCCTCCTGGGGCGGCGCCGCGCACGCAGCGGCCGCCCACCTCCGCCGACGCCGCAGCCGCGGAGCGAGCCCGTTCGCTCGATGCGACGCAACTCGACGACTCTCCCGCGGTACGGCTGCTGACCGACACGCTGCACGCCGCGCGCGTGCGCGACGCGTCCGATATCCACGTCGAACCGTTCGAAACCGGCTGGCGCATCCGGCTGCGGGTCGACGGCGTCCTGCATGAACACGTACGGCCGCCCCCTCATCTGCGCGACGCGCTGGTCACGCGGATCAAGGTGCTCGCGCGCATGGACATCGCCGAGCGCAGGCTGCCGCAGGACGGCCGGCTGCGCATCGCGGTCGACGGCGGTATGCGGGGCGACTACCGCGTCAGTTCGCTGCCGACGCTATTCGGCGAGAAACTCGTGCTGCGGCGCCTCGATACGCTGCCGCCCGACCTCACGCTCGCGCGCCTCGGCTTCGATGCGCGGCAGGCGGCGGCGATGGAGGCCGCGATCCGCGCGCCTCACGGCCTCGTGCTCGTCACCGGTCCGACCGGCAGCGGCAAGACGCTGTCGCTCTACTGCGCGCTGCAAATGCTCGATCGCGATGCGCACAACGTATGCACGGTCGAGGACCCGGCCGAGATTCAGCTGGACGGGATCAATCAGGTCGGCGTCGCCGAAAAGGCCGGGCTCACGTTCGCCACGGCGCTGCGCGCGCTGCTGCGGCAGGACCCGGACGTCATCATGGTCGGTGAGATTCGCGATGCGGAAACGGCCGACGTCGCGATCAAGGCCGCGCAGACCGGACACCTCGTGCTGTCGACGCTGCACACGAACGATGCGCCGGCAGCGGTCGCGCGACTGCTCGACATCGGCGTCGCGCCGTACAACCTGGCGGCCGCGTTGCGGCTCGTCACCGCGCAGCGCCTCGTCCGGCGCCTGTGCACCGCGTGCCGCGTGCGCTCGGACGCGCCGGTGCGTGCGCTGCGCGATGCCGGGTGCGATCCGGCCGCGCTGGAATCCGGATGGCGCCCGTTCGTCGCGCGCGGCTGCGCCGCCTGCCACGGTATCGGTTATCGCGGCCGGATCGGTCTGCACCAGACGATGCCCGTTTCCGCGGAAATGGCCGAACGCATCGTCGCGCGCGCAAGCGTCGGCGTACTCGCGCAATGCGCGGCGGCCGAGGGCGTGCGCAGTCTGCGCGACGCAGCGCTCGCGCACGTTCGCGACGGCACGACGAGCGTCGCGGAAGCGCTAGCCGCGACGCCCGACGCGTGACGACGATGCCGCTGCCGCCGCACGAAACCCGCTTCGCATGGCGCGGCCGTCGTCGCGACGGCACGCCATGTCGCGGAAACGTGATCGCATTCGACGCCGCCGCCGCGCGTGCGGCGCTCGCACGCGACGGCATCGCGGTGCTGGCGCTCGACGCGCGCGGCACGGCCCGGCCGCCGGCGGCCGGCGCACGCGACGTCACGCGTTTCACGCGTCAGCTGGCGAGCCTGCTGCAAGCCGGGCTGCCGCTCGCGCCGTCGCTGGAGATGCTCGCCCGCACTCGTACGCGCGACGGGTTGCCGCGCATCGCGGCCGGTCTCGCCCGCGAGATCGTGGGCGGGCAACGCTTCGCCGCCGCGCTCGCGCGCTATCCGTCGCAGTTCGGCACCTTGTATCGGCAGTTGATCGAGGTAGGCGAGGCGTCGGGCGCGCTCGGCACCGTGCTGACCCGCGTCGCCGAGCATCGCGAACGCGCCGACGCGCAATGGCGCAAGCTGCGTGCCGCGCTCGCGTATCCGGTCGCCGTTATCGCGTTCGCGCTGGCGATCTCGGCCGCGCTGATGGTATGGGTCGTGCCGACGTTCCGGCAGATCTTCGACGGCTTCGGCGCGACGCTGCCGGCGCCGACCCGCGCGCTGCTCGCCGTCTCTTCCGCGACATCGGCTTGGGGCGGCACGTTCGCCGCCGCTGCAGCCCTGGCCGCCCTTGCCGCACGTCACGTGCTGCGGCGCTCGCCATCGCTGCGTTACGCGGTCGCGCGGCAGATGCTGAACTTGCCGTTCGTCGGCAGCGCGCTCACACGGTTCGCAACCGCGCGCTGGTGCCGCTCGCTTGCGACGCTGCTCGGCGCAGGCGTGCCGCTCGCCGATGCATTCGCAACACTCGAGCGCACGGCCGGTCATCCGGTGTTCGATCAGGCCACCGGTCAGATCGCGGCGCGCGTGCTGCGGGGCGCGCGTCTTGCCGACGCGATGCATGCGGCCGGCTGCTTCCCGGACGACGTCGTGCAGCCGATCGCCGTCGCCGAAGAAACCGGCGCGCTCGACACGATGCTCGCCGACATCGCCGCGCTCTGCGAGCGTCAGCTCGACGCACGCGTCGATGCGCTAGCCGCGCTCGGCGAACCGTTGATCGTGGTCGTGCTGGGCGCGCTCGTCGGCGGCCTCGTGATCGCGATGTATCTGCCCATCCTTCAGCTGGGCAACGTGGTGTAGCATCGCAACCGATTCTGTCGCCTTTAAAGCCCGAACCCGAGCCCATGACGCCCGCGCCCCTGACCACCGTATTCGATTCGCCCGACAGCACGCTCCTCGTGCTGGCGATGCTGCCGCCGGCGGTGCAGTATGCATTCGCCGTCGTGCTCGGCCTGTGCGTCGGCAGTTTCGTGAACGTCGTCGTGCACCGCGTCCCGGTGATGATGCAGCGTGCATGGCAAGCCGAAATCGCCGAAGCGACGGGCGCCGCAAGCACGGCACCGGACGACGGCTATCCGCCGCACTACGATCTGTGGCGCCCGCGCAGCGCGTGCCCGCATTGCGGCCATGTGCTGCGCGCATGGGAAAACATCCCGCTCGTCAGCTATCTGATGTTGCGCGGCCGCTGCCGTCAGTGCGGCCACGCGATCGGCGTGCGCTATCTGCTCGTCGAACTCGCCGGTGCGCTGCTCGCCGCCGCCTCGCTCGCGGCGTTCGGCCCCACCGTCGCGGCACTCGCGGCGTTCGGGCTGTGCGCCGCACTGCTCGCGATGAGCGCGATCGACATCCAGACCGGCTACCTGCCCGATTCGATGACGCTGCCGTTGCTGTGGGCAGGCCTGGCACTCAATCTCGGCGGCACGTTCGCGTCGCTGCGCTCGGCCGTGGTCGGCGCGATGGCCGGCTACCTGTTCCTGTGGTCGGTCTACTGGCTGTTCAAATGGCTGCGCGGGATCGAAGGAATCGGCTTCGGCGATCTGAAGCTGCTCGCCGCGCTCGGCGCATGGATGGGCTGGGCCGCGCTGCCGCAGGTCGTGCTGTTCGCCGCGGTGACGGGCGCGATCGCCGGGCTCGTCGCGACCTGGCGCGGCCGCATGCGCTTCGAGGAGCCGATTCCGTTCGGCCCGTTCCTGGCTGCCGGCGGCGTGGCGACACTGTTTTTCGGTACCCCTTTCTATTCGGCGCTCGGCGGCTGACGTGACGCGCGACCCGTGTGCGCGCCGTTCTCCGCGCCGCCGGCGCGCGCGTCACTTGCCTGCAGCGGCCCGGCGGAGGTTCACATGTTCGCAATAGGACTCACCGGCGGCATCGGCAGCGGCAAGACGACCGTCGCCGACATGTTCGCCGCACGCGGTGCATCGGTCGTCGATACCGACCTGATCGCGCACCGCATCACCGCACCCGGTGGGCTCGCGATGCCGGCGATCGAACACGCATTCGGACCGGACTTCGTCGCGGCCGATGGCTCGCTCGATCGCGCGAAGATGCGCGCACTGATTTTCAGCGACGACGACGCACGCCGCCGGCTCGAAGCGATCACGCATCCGCTGATTCGCGCGGAGACCGAGCGCGAAGCCCGCGACGCGCAGGGCACTTACGTGGTGTTCGTCGTGCCGCTGCTCGTGGAGTCAGGCAATTGGAAGGCCCGCAGCAACCGCGTGCTGGTGGTCGACTGTCCGGTCGAAACGCAGATCGCGCGCGTGATGCGCCGCAACGGCTTCACGCGCGAACAGGTCGAGGCGATCATCGCGAGACAAGCGACGCGCGAAGCGCGTCTCGCGGCGGCCGACGACGTGATCGTCAACGACGCGGCGACGCCCGCCGTGCTCGCCGCACAGGTCGATGCACTGCACCAACGCTATCTCGAATTCGCGGCAGCGGCGCGGTGACGCTGCGCGCAATCGTGATGGTGTACGAAATTGGCGCGTTGCTAGGGTAGAGCGTGAGCATTAGAATGTCCTGCATTGTTTCAATCCCTACCCGAGAGGCGAGCGCGCTTGATTCTTTACGAGTATCCGTTCAACGAGCGAATTCGCACGCTGTTGCGCCTCGAAGACCTGTTCGAGCGCTTCGCTTTCTTTTTGGCTCAGGAGGACCCGCGTGAGCATCACGTCGCACTGACGACGCTGTTCGAAATCGCCGAGGTCACGGGCCGCGCGGACCTGAAATCGGATCTGATGAAGGAGCTCGAACGTCAGCGCCAGACGCTCGCCCCCTTTCGCGGCAATCCGGGCATCGAACAGAATGCGCTCGAAGCCGTGCTCGGCGAAATCGAGCAGACGCTCGCGAATCTCGCGCAGATGCAGGGCAAGACCGGCCAGCATCTGGTCGACAACGAATGGCTCGCGAGCATCCGCAGCCGCGCGGTGATTCCCGGCGGCACGTGCAAATTCGACCTGCCGTCGTATTACGCGTGGCAGCAATGGCCGGCTGAACAGCGGCGTCAGGACATCGCGAAATGGATCATGCCGCTGCTGCCGCTGCGCGACGCCGCGGCGATCGTGCTGCGGCTCGCGCGCGAATCGGGGCAGGCTTCGAAGGTGATGGCGATGCAGGGCAGCTATCAGCAGATGCTGTCCGGGCGCAGCTATCAGTTGATGCAGGTGCGGGTGTCGCCGGAGTTGCGCGTGATTCCCGAGGCGAGCGCCAACAAGTACATGCTGTGGGTACGGTTCACCATGCAGGACGGCGACGTTCGCCCGCGCGCGGTGGACATCGACGTGCCGTTCCATCTGACACTGTGCAATCTGTAACGGCCGCGTGCCGGTTCGACGCTTTCGTATGACTACCGTTGTGAAATGTCCTTCGTGCGGCGCGCAAGTGCGCTGGACGCCCGAAAACAAGTTCCGTCCCTTCTGTTCGGCCCGCTGCAAGCAGCTCGATCTCGGCGCATGGGCGGCAGAAAAGTACCGGATCGGCGGCGCCGCCGACGAAGGCCCGTCGTCTGAAGAAGACGGCACGGACAACCGCCGCGACAGCTGAGCGGCGCGCAGCGCGCCCGTTCGCCGATATGGCCCGCGTTTCAGGCGGGCCGCCACGGCGTCATTGCGACGCCGCTTCCTTCTCGAGCAGTTCCAACACCGGCAGCGCGGCCGGCAACAGCGGCGCGACATCGACCGGCAGCGGCTGCCACACGAACGCCTGCCCTTCCTTGCTGTGCGGCTCGCCCGTCCAGCCCGTCACCTTGCAGAAATAGAGCCGCACGTACGCATGCGGATAATCGTGCTCGAGCGTGTGCCAGCGATGGCTCGCCGTGACGACGATGCCCAACTCCTCGTGCAGTTCGCGGGCCAGCGCATCCTCGACGCTCTCGCCGGCCTCCAGCTTGCCGCCTGGGAACTCCCAGTAGCCTTCGTACGGCTTGCCCTGCAGCCGCTGCGCGAGCAGGTAGCGGCAGCGGCCGTCCGGTCCGCCTGCCTGCACCATCACGCCGACAGCGACTTCCGTCACCTTGCGGCCGTCGGGCGCACGTGCCGCGCCCGCTGCGGAATCCACGCTCATGCCTGCTCCTTGCGGCCCGACCAGTCGCGCGCGAACTGCCACGCAACGCGCCCTGAGCGCGAACCGCGCTCGAGCGCCCAGACGAGCGCATCGCCGCGTGCCGCTTCGATCTCGGTATCCGCACAGCCGAAATGGCGCAACCAGTGCCCGACGATGTCGAGGTAGTCGTCCTGCTTGAACGGATAGAAGCTCACCCACAGACCGAAGCGCTCCGACAGCGAGATCTTTTCCTCGACGACTTCGCCGGGGTGGATCTCGCCGTCCGGCAGATGCTTGTACGACTCGTTGTCGCTCATGTACTCGGGCAGCAGATGGCGGCGGTTCGACGTCGCATAGATCAGCACGTTGTCGGACTGCGCGGCGATCGAGCCGTCGAGCGCGACCTTCAGCGCCTTGTAGCCCGATTCGCCGTCCTCGAACGACAGGTCGTCGCAGAACACGATGAATCGCTCCGGACGCTGCGAGATCAGCTCGACGATGTCGCCGAGATCGTGCAGGTCGTCCTTGTCGACTTCGATCAGGCGCAGGCCGTCCTTCGCATATGCGTTCAGGCACGCCTTGATCAGCGACGACTTGCCGGTGCCGCGCGCACCCGTCAGCAGCACGTTGTTCGCCGGCTTGCGCTGCACGAACTGTCGCGTGTTCTGTTCGATCAGCCCTTTCTGGCGATCGATGTTGTGCAGGTCGCCGAGCGTGATCGACGACGCTGCCGGCACCGGCTGCAGATAGCCGCGCCCCTGACGCTTGCGCCAGCGGAAGGCCGTGGCCGCGTTCCAGTCGACGGCCGCCGGCGCGGGCGGCAGTATCCCCTCGAGGCGGCCGAGCAGCGCTTCGGCACGCGTCAGAAACTGTTCGAGCTTGTCCATGTCGTTCGAGCGCTCCCGATCAGGAGCGGTAATCCGCGTTGATGCTCACGTAATCGTGCGACAGATCGCACGTCCAGATAGTGGCCTGCGCGTCGCCGCGGCCGAGCAGCACGCGGATCGTGATTTCGCTCTGCTTCATCACGCGCTGGCCGTCCTCTTCCTGGTACGCCGGATTGCGGCCGCCTGCCTTCGCGACGAGCACGTCGTCGAGATACAGGTCGATCCTGCCGACGTCGAGATCGGTAACGCCCGCATAGCCGATCGCCGCGAGAATGCGGCCCAGATTGGGGTCGGATGCATAGAAGGCCGTCTTCACGAGCGGCGAATGGCCGATCGCATAGGCAATCTGACGGCACTCGGCAACGCTCTTGCCGCCTTCGACCTGCACGGTCATGAACTTCGTCGCGCCTTCGCCGTCGCGCACGATCAGCTGCGACAGTTCCTGCGCGACCTGCGTGACCGCGTCGCGCAACGCAGCATAGGCCGGCGAGTCGGTCGACGCGATTGCGGGCAGCGTGCTCTTGCCCGACGCGATCAGGATGAACGAGTCGTTCGTCGATGTGTCGCCGTCAATCGTGATGCAGTTGAACGAGCGATCGGCCACTTCCTTGACGAGCGTGTCGAGCACCGGCTGCGCGACGTTCGCATCGAATGCGAGGAAGCCGAGCATCGTCGCCATGTTCGGCTTGATCATGCCTGCGCCCTTGCTGATGCCGGTCAGCGTGATCGTGTGACCGTCGATCGTCACCTGGCGCGACGCGGCCTTCGGCAGCGTGTCGGTCGTCATGATCGCCTGCGCGGCGTCGTACCAGTTCGCGGCCTTGCGGTTCGCGAGCGCGGCCGGCAGCCCGGCCTTCAGGCGGTCGACCGGTAGCGGCTCGAGAATCACGCCGGTCGAGAACGGCAGCACCTGCGCGGCGTCGAGGCCCGCGAGGCGCGCGAGTTCCGCGCAGGTTTCACGAGCGTTCGCGAGGCCGGGCTCGCCGGTGCCCGCATTCGCATTGCCTGTGTTCACGACGAGCGCGCGAATCGCCGCGCCGCCGGCGCGCACCTTGGCCAGATGTTCGCGGCACACGATCACGGGCGCGGCGCAGAAGCGGTTCTCGGTGAATACGCCGGCGACCGTCGCCCCTTCGTCGACGGAGATGACCAGCACGTCCTTGCGATTCGGCTTGCGGATGTTCGCTTCCGCCCAGCCGAGCGTAACGCCGGCGACGGGATGCAGTTGGGCGGGATCGATCGACGGAAAATTGACAGCCATGGGGCACACCTGCCGGATGGAAAATGCCGGCATGCGCCGGCATCGATTGGAAGAACCGGCGGCCGCGGGAACGGGCCGCCGCAACTCACATCACTGACTCGAAGCTGCGAACGGACGACGCGGCGCGCGCACGCGCGCCGCCGCCGCCGATCATGACAGCTTACCGTGACATTGCTTGTACTTCTTGCCGCTGCCGCACGGGCACGGGTCGTTGCGGCCGACTTTAGGCATCTCGCCGCCGGGGCCGCTGTGGGTCATCGCGCTGCCGACCATGTCGGCTGTGGCCGTGGCTGCGGTAGCCGCCGCGACGTTCGCGACGGGCGCGCCGGCTTCCGCATAGTCGGCATGCTGGTACTCGACGTTCTCGAGATGACCGCCGCGCTCCTCGATCTGCTCGGCGGCTTCCTCGAGCTGCTCCGGCGACTGGATCTGCACGTTCATCACGATGCGCGTGACTTCCTGCTTGATCGCGTCGAGCATCGCGGCGAACAGCTCGAACGCTTCGCGCTTGTATTCCTGCTTCGGGTTCTTCTGTGCATAGCCGCGCAGGTGGATGCCCTGGCGCAGATGGTCGAGCGCGGCGAGATGCTCGCGCCACAGGCGGTCGACCGTCTGCAGCATCACCGAGCGCTCGAACGCGCTGAACGATTCGCGGCCGACCAGCGCGACCTTCGCCTCGTACTGCTCGTCGGCGGCGGTCGTCACGGCTTCGAGGATCTCTTCGGCGGTGATCGACGACGACTCGTTCACCATTTCCTGAATCGCGAGATCGAGCTGCCAGTCGTTGCGCAGCGCTTCCTCCAGCTCCGGCACGTCCCATTGTTCCTCGATGCTGCCTTCCGGCACGAACTGGCGGACGACTTCGGCGATCACGCCGTGGCGCATCGCGGCGATCGTCTCGGTGATGTCGTGCGCTTCGAGCAATTCGTTGCGCTGCTGGTAGATCACCTTGCGCTGGTCGTTCGACACGTCGTCGTATTCGAGCAGCTGCTTGCGGATGTCGAAGTTTCGCGCCTCGACCTTGCGCTGCGCCGATTCGATCGAACGCGTGACGATGCCGGCCTCGATCGCCTCGCCTTCCGGCATCTTCAGGCGATCCATGATCGAACGCACGCGGTCGCCCGCGAAGATGCGCAGCAGCGGATCGTCGAGCGACAGGTAGAAGCGCGACGAGCCCGGATCGCCCTGGCGGCCCGCACGGCCGCGCAGCTGGTTGTCGATCCGGCGCGATTCGTGGCGCTCGGTGCCGATGATGTGCAGGCCGCCCGCGGCCTTCACCTGCTCGTGCAGCGTTTCCCACTCGTCGTGCAGCTGCTTGATGCGGCGCGCCTTCTCGTCGGCCGGAATCGCGTCGTCGGCCTCGATGAACGCCGCCTGCTTCTCCACATTGCCGCCGAGCACGATGTCGGTACCGCGGCCGGCCATGTTGGTCGCGATCGTGATGCGCTTCGGACGTCCGGCTTCGGCGACGATCGCCGCTTCACGCTCGTGCTGCTTCGCGTTCAGCACCTCGTGCGGCAGCCCGGCCTGCTTCAGCATGTGCGACAGCAGCTCCGAGTTCTCGATCGACGTCGTGCCGACGAGCACCGGCTGGCCGCGCTCGTAGCAGTCGCGGATGTCGCGGATCACCGCGTCGTAGCGCTCCTTGGCCGTCTTGTAGATCTGGTCCTGCTTGTCGATCCGCTTCGGTGGACGGTTGGTCGGGATCACGACCGTCTCGAGACCATAGATCTCGTTGAATTCGTACGCTTCGGTGTCCGCCGTGCCGGTCATGCCCGCGAGCTTCGCGTACATCCGGAAGTAGTTCTGGAACGTGATCGACGCGAGCGTCTGGTTCTCGCTCTGGATCTTCACGTGCTCCTTCGCCTCGACCGCCTGGTGCAGGCCGTCGGACCAGCGGCGGCCCGCCATCAGGCGGCCCGTGAATTCGTCGACGATCACCACTTCGCCGTTCTGCACCACATAGTGCTGATCCTTGTGGAACAGCGTGTGCGCGCGCAGCGCCGCATACACGTGGTGCATCAGCGTGATGTTCTGCGGCGCGTACAGGCTCTCGCCGTCGCCGATCAGGCCCCACTCGGCGAGCAGCCGCTCGGCCTTCTCGTGGCCCGACTCCGTCAGGAACACCTGGCGCGACTTCTCGTCGAGCGTGTAGTCGCCCGGCTTCTCGACGCCCGTGCCGTCGGCCTTCTCCTCGCCGATCTGGCGCTCGAGCAGCGGCGGCAGCGCGTTCATCCGCACGTAGAGTTCGGTATGGTCTTCCGCCTGGCCCGAGATGATCAGCGGCGTACGCGCCTCGTCGATCAGGATCGAATCGACTTCGTCGACGACTGCAAAGTTCAGCGCACGCTGCACGCGCGCATCGGTCTCGTAGACCATGTTGTCGCGCAGGTAGTCGAAGCCGAACTCGTTGTTCGTGCCATACGTGATGTCCGCCGCATAGGCCTGCTGCTTCTGGTCGTGCTCCATGCCGGACAGGTTGATGCCGACCGACAGCCCGAGGAAGTTGTAGAGGCGCGCCATCCATTCGGCATCGCGCTGCGCGAGGTAGTCGTTGACCGTCACGACGTGCACGCCGCGGCCGGCCAGCGCGTTCAGGTACACGGGCAGCGTCGCGACGAGCGTCTTGCCCTCGCCCGTGCGCATTTCGGCGATCTTGCCGTAATGGAGCACCATGCCGCCGATCAGCTGCACGTCGAAGTGGCGCATCTTCAGCACGCGGCGGCTCGCTTCGCGGCAGACCGCGAACGCCTCGGGCAGCAGCTTGTCGAGCGATTCGCCGCCCGCGATCCGCTGGCGGAACTCGTCCGTCTTGCCGCGCAACTGGTCGTCCGTCAGCTTCTCGATCTGCGTTTCGAGCGCATTGATCGTCGCGACGGTCTTTTGGTATTGCTTGACGAGCCGCTGATTGCGGCTGCCAAAAATTTTCTGGAGAAAACCGGTTGTCATCGGATCGGATCCTGCGTCGCAGCACCGGCGCCCGGCGCGTGTTGCGCGCCCCGACGCCCGAGCCCCGGCGGCTTAGCGAATTAGTGGAATCAAACGACGAATTTTAGCACGCGGGGACGCATGCGCCGGTGTCCCGGCCGGACCCGCGCCGCGCGCCGCGGCGGCGCCGGCGGCCGGCGCTCCGGCCCGAAAGCCGCCCGTGCGCGAGCCGGCGCGGGTACAATCGGCGTCACCGTCCGCGCGCGTGCGCGCCCGAAGAATGCCTCGATGAACCGATTTTCCAAGCGTTTCGGCCCGCTCCCCGCGTATCGCCCGCAACCCGTGTCCGAAGTGCTCTCCCGCACCGACGCGTTCGCGGCGCTGCGCGCCGGCGTCGAGCAGGTCGCGTCGCTGCAGCGCGATCTCGCCGCGCTCCTGCCCGACTATCTTGCGAATCATGTCGAACCGGGCTCCATCAAGGACGGCACGCTGACCCTCTTTGCCGCTCACAACGCACTTGCCGCCCGGCTGCGCCAGGTGGAGCCGCGCCTGCTCGCCGATCTGCAGAAACGCGGCTGGCCGGTGTCGACGCTGCGCGTGCGCGTGCGGCCGAAGGACGCGCCGGAGCCGCCGCACGTGAAGCAGGCCCGGATGACGACCGCCGGCGCTGCGGCGTTGCGCGAGCTCGCCGACCATCTCGAGCCGTCGCCGCTGCAGGCCGCGCTTGCGCGGATGGCCGCCCGGCACGGCGCGAAGTCGTCGCGCTGAGCGCGCTGCCGGCCACGGTTTGCCGCGCAACAAAAAAGCGACCCGAGGGTCGCTTTTTTATCGCTCGTGCGGCGCGCCGATCACGCGAAGGCCGTCTGCGTGTCGAACGCGAAGCCGCCGGGCGCCGCCTGCGGATCGTCGAACGTGACGATCTCGTACGCGTCCTCGTGCGCGAGCAGCTCGCGCAGCAGCGCGTTGTTCAGCCCGTGACCGGACTTGTACGCGGTGTACGACGCGAGCAGCGGATGGCCGACCACGTACAGATCGCCGATCGCGTCGAGCATCTTGTGCTTCACGAATTCGTCGTCGTAACGCAGCCCGTCGTTGTTCAGGATCCGGTATTCGTCGAGCACGATCGCGTTGTCCATGCTGCCGCCGCGCGCCAGGCCCAGCTCGCGCATCATCTCGACTTCGTGCGCGAAACCGAACGTGCGCGCACGCGCGATCTCGCGCACGTACGACGTATTCGCGAAGTCGACCTCGAGTTCCTGGCCGGTCTTGTCGACGGCCGGATGACGGAAGTCGATCGTGAACTTCAGCTTGAAGCCGAAATACGGATCGAGACGCGCGAACTTGTCGCCGTCGCGGATTTCGACCGGCTTCGTGACCTTGATGAAGCGCTTCGGCGCGTTCTGCTCCTCGATGCCCGCGGACTGGATCAGGAACACGAAGGACGCGGCGCTGCCGTCCATGATCGGGATTTCCTCGGCCGTCACGTCGACATAGAGATTGTCGATGCCGAGGCCGGCGCACGCCGACATCAGGTGCTCGACGGTCGACACGCGCGCGCCATCCTTCTGCAGCACCGATGCGAGCCGCGTGTCGCCGATCGACATCGCGGATGCCGGAATGTCGACGGGCGTGGGCAGGTCGACGCGCGAGAAAACGATCCCCGTGCCCGGCGCGGCCGGGCGGAGCGTCAGTTCGACCTTGCGGCCCGAGTGGAGACCGATGCCCACGGTCTTCACGATCGATTTGATGGTGCGCTGCTTCAGCATGGTGTTCTTCGACTTGATTGGTATTCTCAATCAGGAGTTATATTCGATAGGTCGGATTATAGCGTAATTCCCTATTCGCCGCTGTTCGAAACTGCGTATATCTGTTTCGACTGTTTACCCGTGCCGATACGGGACGGGCCGATGCCCGGAACGGAGGCGTTTCCGGTCATCGGCCCGTGTTACAACTGCCCCGAAGCCAGTGCGCAGCGTTGCCCGCGGGCAACGGCGCACCGCACGATCAGGACGTCAACGTCGCGAGCACACTCGCCGCATCGCTCACTTCGAACTTGCCCGGCGCTTCGACGGCCAGCGTCTTGACCACACCGTCGTCGACCACCATCGCGTAGCGCAGGGAACGGATTCCCATGCCACGCGCGGACAAATCCTGCGTAAGCCCCAGCGCATGAGTGAAAGCAGCGCTGCCGTCCGCCATCATGCGCACCTTGCCCGCGGTGTGCAGATCACGTCCCCATGCGCCCATCACGAATGCGTCGTTGACGGACACGCACCAGATCTCGTCGATGCCCGCCGAGCGCAGTTGCTCGGCATGCTCGACATAGCCCGGCACATGCTGCGCCGAACAGGTCGGCGTGAAAGCGCCCGGCAATCCGAAGATCACCACCCGCTTTCCCGCAACCTGGTCGCGCACGCTGAAGGCGTTCGGCCCCAGCGTGCAGCCTGCGCGCGCGTCGTCGATGAATTCGAACAGTTGCGCGTCGGGCAGCGCGTCGCCCACTTGAATCATGGCTGGTCCCTCATAGCGATACGGTTTTCAGCGTGTTGCGGACAGCACGTCCCATCCCGCTCCGCTCATGCGAAGAGGGCACGTCTCCCGGCCCGGCGTCGCATTCGACGCGGCCTGTCGTGGTCCGTGGCATCCGTCACGCCGGCGTTACCGCGGCAACCGTGCCGCGGCTTCGCCTGTGTGCGTCGTCAGTCAGCCTGCTTGCGCAGGAAAGCCGGAATGTCGTACGTGTCGACACCCTTCTCCTGCAGCGCCTGCACGTGCGATGCCGCGGTTTCGCGCGAGTTGCGCCACACCGCCGGCGTATCGAGCGCGCCGTAGTCGGCCGTGCCGACGTGCTGCGGCTGTGCATAGCCGTGCGAGACCGCGCTGACCGGCTGGTTGTCGGTACCCGTGCGCAGCAGCGTCATCGGAGCCGATTGCTGCTTCTTCGCCGCACGGCCCAGGCCCGTCGCCACAACCGTCACGCGCAGTGCATCGCCCATCGCGTCGTCGTACACCGCACCGAAGATCACCGTCGCGTCTTCCGCCGCGTAGCTCTTGATCGTGTTCATCACTTCGCGCGTTTCCGACAGACGCAGCGAACGGCTCGACGTGATGTTGACCAGCACGCCGCGCGCGCCCGACAGATCGACGCCTTCGAGCAGCGGGCTCGCGACGGCCTGTTCGGCCGCGAGGCGCGCGCGATCGACGCCGGCGACCGTCGCCGTGCCCATCATCGCCTTGCCCTGCTCGCCCATCACCGTCTTCACGTCTTCGAAGTCGACGTTCACGAGGCCGTCGACGTTGATGATTTCGGCGATGCCCGCGACCGCGTTGTTCAACACGTCGTCCGCGCACTGGAAGCACTTGTCCATCTCGGCGTCATCGCCCATCACGTCGAACAGCTTGTCGTTCAGGACGACGATCAGCGAGTCGACGTGATCCTCCAGTTGCTGCGAGCCTGCTTCCGCGACGCGCATGCGCTTGCCGCCTTCGAACTCGAACGGCTTGCTGACGACGCCGACGGTCAGAATGCCCATTTCCTTCGCGATCTGCGCGACCACCGGCGCCGCGCCCGTGCCCGTGCCGCCGCCCATGCCGGCCGTGATGAACACCATGTGCGCGCCGCGCAGCGCATCGGCGATGCGCTCGCGCGCCTCTTCCGCCGCCGCCTTGCCCATTTCCGGCTTCGCGCCGGCGCCGAGGCCCGTGTTGCCGAGCTGGATCACGGACGGTGCGCGCGCACGCGACAGCGCCTGCGCGTCGGTGTTCATCACGATGAAATCGACGCCCTGCACGCCACGGTTGATCATGTGCTGAACGGCATTGCCGCCAGCGCCGCCAACGCCGACCACCTTGATGATGGTGCCGTTGGTTTCGGTTTCCAGCATTTCGAATTCCATTGTTGCCTCCGTCAAGAAAATAGAACTACTCGGCCGTTATTCGGCAGGAGATCGGGCAACCCCCTGTCGCGCGCCAGCCGCCGGCACCAGCGCGAATTTCGATTCGGTTCGCCGATCAGAAATTGCTCAGGAACCATTCCTTCATCCGCGAGAAGATCTGCCCCGCGTTGCCGGACTGCACGGCGACCTTGCGGCCGCGCATGCGCTGAGCGCTCCCTTCGACGAGCAGGCCCATCGCCGTCGAGTAGCGCGGATTGCGCACCACGTCGGCGAGGCCGCCTGCGTATTCCGGCGCGCCGATGCGCACCGGTTTCAGGAAAATGTCTTCGCCGAGCTCGACCATGCCCGGCATCATCGATGCGCCGCCGGTAATGACCACGCCGGAGCTCAGCAGTTCTTCGTAACCCGACTCGCGCACGACCTGCTGCACGAGCGAGAACAGCTCCTCGACGCGCGGCTCGATCACCGCCGCGAGCGCCTGGCGCGACAGCGTGCGCGGACCGCGTTCGCCGAGGCCCGGCACTTCGACCATCTCGTCCGGATCGGCGAGCGCCTGTTTCGCGATCCCGTAGCCGACCTTGATGTCTTCCGCGTCCGGCGTCGGCGTGCGCAGCGCCATCGCGATGTCGCTCGTGATCTGGTCGCCGGCGATCGGAATCACCGCGGTATGGCGGATCGCGCCTTCGGCGAAGATCGCGATGTCGGTCGTGCCGCCGCCGATGTCGACCAGCACGACGCCGAGATCCTTCTCGTCCTCCGTCAGCACCGCCAGCGACGACGCGAGCGGCTGCAGGATCAGGTCGTTCACTTCGAGCCCGCAGCGGCGCACGCACTTGACGATGTTCTGCGCGGCGCTGACTGCGCCCGTCACGATGTGCACCTTCACTTCCAGGCGGATGCCGCTCATCCCGATCGGCTCGCGCACGTCTTCCTGGCCGTCGATGATGAATTCCTGCGTGAGGATGTGCAGCACCTGCTGGTCGGTCGGGATGTTGATCGCCTTCGCGGTCTCGATCACGCGCGCGACGTCCGTCTGCGTGACTTCCTTGTCCTTGATCGCGACCATCCCGCTCGAATTGAAGCTGCGGATGTGGCTGCCCGCGATCCCCGTGAACACGTTGGTGATCTTGCAGTCGGCCATCAGCTCGGCTTCCTCGAGCGCGCGCTGGATCGACTGCACGGTGGCCTCGATGTTGACCACCACGCCCTTCTTCAGACCTTTCGATTCGCTCTGGCCGAGGCCGATCACCTCGTAATGGCCTTCGCCCTTCAGCTCGGCGACAATGGCCACCACCTTCGACGTGCCGATGTCGAGGGAAACCAGCAGATCCTTGTAGTCTTTGCTCATAAAGTGCTCTTGCGTGTGATCTCTCGTTACTTCTTGCGCTTGTCGGTATCGGTCAGGAACCGCATGCTTGCCGCACGAATCGCGAATCCGTTCGGATAACGCAGGTCCGCGTACTCGATGTCGTTGCCCCAACGCTGCGTGACGGCCGGCCATGCGGCGACGAGGCGCTGGCTCCGGTCATGCAGGGTCTCGCTCGTGCGTTCCTTGCCGAGCTCGATCTGCATGCCGTTCGACAGCTTCACCGTCCACGCGTAGCGCGCCGACAGCGTCACTTCTTCCGGCGCCGCCTTCAGCGGCGCAAACCAGTTCGTGAAGTCGCGATACCGCGTGACGACTTCCTTCGCACTGCCTTCCGGGCCGTCGAACGCGGGCAGTTCCTGATCCAGTTCGCCCTGGTTCGCGGTGAACAGCTCGCCGTCGACGCTCACGAGCTGCGCGCTGCCCCAGGTCCCGAGCGGTTTGTACTCCTCGAGCGTGACAGCCAGCGCATTCGGCCATACCCGGCGCACGCTCGCGTGACGCACCCACGGCATCTGCTCGAACGCGGCGCGCGCCGCGTCGAGGTCTACCGTGAAGAAATTGCCTTTCAGCCGCCCGACCACGCCCGCGCGCACCGTCGGCGTGTTGATGTGCTCGGTGTCGCCGTCGATCCGGATTTCGCGCAGCGCGAACGTCGGACGCTGGATCAGCCAGTAGCAGCCGGCCGCCGCCAACACGAGCAGCAGCAGCGCGTACAGCGCGCTGGCGGCAAGGTTGAGTTGGCGAACGTTGTTCCACATACGTCGTTCCGTTCCTGCGTCAGTCGTTGAGCGTAAGCGACAGCACCTTCACGACCAGCTCCGAATAGCTGATGCCGATCGAGCGCGCGGCCTTCGGCGGCAGCGAGTGATCGGTCATCCCGGGGGCCGTGTTCACTTCCAGGAAATACGCATTGCCGGCGGCGTCGAGCATGAAGTCCGCGCGGCCCCAGTCGGTGCAGCCGAGCACGTCGAACGCGCGGCGCGCGATGCGCTTCAGTTCCGCTTCCTGTTCGGCGGGCAGCCCGCACGGAATCAGGTACTGCGTATCGTCGGCGACGTACTTCGCGTGGTAGTCGTAGAACTCGCCGGCCGGCACGATCTTGATCAGCGGCAGGTCGAGGTCGCCGGCGATGCACGCGGTGTATTCGCCGCCGCCTTCGATGCTCTTCTCGACGATCACGATCTTGTCGTGCGTCGCCGCTTCCGACAGTGCGGCGGGCAACGCGTCGGCCGTCTTCACCTTCAGCACCGCGACGCTCGAGCCTTCGCTCGCCGGCTTCACGAACAACGGCAGACCGAGCTTCGCGACGATGTCCGTCGCACGCGCCGCGTAGTCGTCGCCGCGCATCACCGTTTCGAACGGCGGCGTCGGCACGCCCGTCTGCTGCCACACGAGCTTCGTGCGGAACTTGTCGAGCCCCAGTGCCGAGCCCAGCACGCCGCTGCCCGTGTAGCGGATTCCGTAGAAGTCGAGCGCGCCCTGGATCTGGCCGTTCTCGCCGTAGCCGCCGTGCAGCGCGTTGAACGCGCGCACGAAGCCTTCGTCCTTCAGCGCCGACAGCGGCCGCTCGGCCGGGTCGAACGGATGCGCGTCGACGCCTGCGTCGCGCAGGCCCTGCAGCACGAGGCGGCCCGAGGTGAGCGACACCTCGCGCTCGGCGGACTCGCCGCCGAACAACACCGCCACCTTGCCGAAACGTTTCGGATCGATCCCGCTCATGTCATCCCTTCTGTTGCGTGTTCTGCACGATCTTCGCCGGCACGCCGCCGATCGAACCCGCGCCCATCGTGATCACCACGTCGCCGTTCTGCGCGACTTTCGCCAATGCGTCCGGCACGTCGTCGACCGTCGCGACGAACACCGGGTCGACCTTCCCCACCGCGCGCAGCGCACGCGACAGCGCGTCGCCGTTGGCCGTCGCGATCGCCGCCTCGCCGGCCGCGTAGACTTCCGTCAGCACCAGCGCGTCGACCGTCGACAGCACGTTGACGAAGTCGTCGAAGCAGTCGCGCGTGCGCGTGTAGCGGTGCGGCTGGAACGCCAGCACCAGGCGGCGGCCCGGGAACGCGCCGCGCGCGGCCGCGATCGTCGCGGCCATCTCGACCGGGTGGTGGCCGTAGTCGTCGATCAGTGTGTACTGGCCGCCGTCCGCGGTCGGCACTTCGCCGTAGCGCTGGAAGCGCCGGCCGACGCCGTTGAATTCCGCCAGCGCGAGCTGGATCGCGTCGTCCGACACGCCGAGATCGGTCGCGATCGCGATCGCCGCGAGCGCGTTCTGCACGTTGTGCAGGCCCGGCAGGTTCAGCACGACCGCGAGCGGCGGCCGCCCTTCGCGGATCACCGTGAACTGCATGCGGCCGTCGCGCGCGTCGATGTCCTCCGCACGCACCTGCGCGTCCGGCGACAGCCCGTAGCGCACGACCGGCTTCGAGATGAACGGGATGATCTGCCGCACGTTCGGATCGTCGACGCACACGACCGCGCTGCCGTAGAACGGCAGCCGCTGCGTGAATTCGATGAACGCCTGCTTGAGCCGCGCGAAATCGTGGCCGTAGGTGTCCATGTGATCGGCGTCGATGTTCGTGATGACTTCGATCACCGGATACAGGTTCAGGAACGACGCGTCCGACTCGTCGGCCTCGGCGACGATGAAGTCGCCCGTGCCGAGCCGCGCGTTCGCGCCGGCGCTGATCAGGCGGCCGCCGATCACGAACGTCGGATCCAGGCCGCCGGCCGCGAGCACGCTCGCGACGAGGCTCGTCGTCGTGGTCTTGCCGTGCGTGCCGGCGATCGCGATCCCCTGCTTCAGGCGCATCAGCTCCGCGAGCATCACCGCGCGCTGCACGATCGGCACGCGCCGATGGCGCGCGGCCAGCACTTCCGGGTTGTCCGAACGCACGGCCGTCGACACGACGACCGCGTTCGCGCCTTCGATGTTCGCCGCGTCGTGGCCGATCGCGATCCGCGCGCCGAGCGCCTGCAGACGGTCGGTCACCGCGTTGCGCGCCAGGTCCGAGCCGCTGACCTCGTAGCCGAGGTTGACGAGCACTTCGGCGATGCCGCTCATGCCCGCGCCGCCGATCCCGACGAAATGAATGTGTTTGACGATGTGTTTCATTGCAGTATTTCCAGGTTCGCGCCGGCTACCGTCGCGCAGATGCGCGCGACTTCGTCGGTGGCCTCGGGCTTCGCCAATGAGCGCGAACGCTCCGCCATGTCCGCGAGCGACGCCCGCGACTGGCCGCGCAGCCAGTCGGCGAGCAGTTCCGCCGACAGGTCGCGTTGTTGCACCAGCACCGCCGCGCCCGCATCGGCGAGGAACGCGGCGTTGGTCGTCTGGTGATCGTCGACCGCGTACGGGAACGGCACGAACAGCGCCGCGACGCCTACCGCCGCGATCTCCGACACCGTCATCGCGCCGGAGCGGCAGATCACCAGATCCGCCGCTGCATACGCGCTTGCCATGTCGTCGATGAACGGCACGAGCCGCACGTCGTCGCCGCCCGTGAAACCGGCCGCTTCGTAGTTCGCCTTCAGCGCATCGATGTGCTTCGCGCCGGCCTGATGCACGACGCGCGGACGCTCGCCCGGCGCGAGCAGCGCCAGCGCGCGCGGCACGACTTCGTTCAGCGCCGCGGCGCCGAGGCTGCCGCCGACCACCAGCACGTTCAGCGGGCCGCTGCGCGATGCATAGCGTGCTTTGGGCGCTTCCGTGCGCGCAAGTTCCGCGCGAATCGGGTTGCCGGTCCATTCCGCGTGCGGCAGCGCGCCGGGGAACGCGACGAGCACCCGCTTCGCGAATTTCGCGAGCACCTTGTTCGCGAGCCCGGCGATCGAATTCTGTTCGTGCAGCACGAGCGGCCGGCCCGACAGCGCGGTCATCACGCCCGCCGGGAACGTGATGTAGCCGCCCATTCCGAGCACGACGTCCGGCCGCACGCGGCGCAGCGCGCCGAGGCTTTGCCAGCACGCGCGCAGCAGGTTGAACGGCAGCGTCAGCTTGGTCTTCAGGCCCTTGCCGCGCAGCCCGCCGAAGCGCACGTACTCCATCGGAATGCCGTGCTTCGGCACGAGCGTCGCTTCCATTCCGGCCGGATTGCCGAGCCACACGACGCGCCAGCCCGCCGCTTCCATCCGGTGCGCGACCGCGAGCCCCGGGAACACGTGGCCCCCGGTGCCGCCTGCCATCACCATCAGCGTGCGTCGCGACGCGGTCATACTTTCCCTCCGCGCATCAGCACCCGGTTCTCGTAGTCCACCCGCAGCAGCACCGCGAGCGCGACGCAGTTCAGCAGGATGCCCGATCCGCCGTAGCTCACGAGCGGCAACGTCAGCCCCTTGGTCGGCAGCAGGCCGAGGTTCACGCCCATGTTGATGAAGGTCTGCGCGCCGAACCAGATGCCGATGCCCTTCGCCATCAGGCCCGCGAACGTGCGGTCGAGCGCGAGCGCTTGGCGGCCGATCTCGAACGCGCGGCGCACGATCCAGTAGAACAGCAGGATCACGACCAGCACGCCGACGAAGCCGAGTTCCTCGCCGATCACCGCGAGAATGAAGTCGGTATGCGCTTCGGGCAGGTAGTTCAGCTTCTCGACGCTGCCGCCGAGGCCGACGCCGAACCACTCGCCGCGGCCGAACGCGATCAGCGAGTGCGTGAGCTGGTATGCCTTGCCCTGCGCGTAGCGTTCGTCCCATGGATCGAGATACGCGAAGATCCGCTCGCGGCGCCACGGCGACAGCCACACGAGCATCGTGAACGTGCCGACCGCCGTCGCGACCAGGCCGCCGAACAGCTTGCCGTTCACGCCGCCGAGGAACAGCACGCCCATCGCGATCGCGGCGACCACCATGAACGCGCCCATGTCCGGCTCGAGCAGCAACAGCGCGCCGACGAGGCCGACCGCGAACGCCATCGGCAGGAAGCCCTTCGCGAAGCTCTGCATGTACTCCTGCTTGCGCACCGTGTAGTTCGCCGCGTAGA
The DNA here is from genome assembly GCF_902499045.1 of Burkholderia latens. Lineage (GTDB taxonomy): Bacteria > Pseudomonadota > Gammaproteobacteria > Burkholderiales > Burkholderiaceae > Burkholderia > Burkholderia latens. Next base: position 109,286 of record NZ_CABVPL010000014.1, read on the forward strand.
TCGTCACCGCGAGCTTCATGATTTCCGACGGCTGCATGTTCGTGATGCCGAGCGGAATCCAGCGGCGTGCACCATTCACGCCCTTGCCGACGTGCGGAATCAGCACGATCACGAGACCGACGAGCGCGATCAGGAACAGATGCGGCGCGTACTTGTCCCACGTCGACACCGGCACGCGGAACGCGATTACCGCCGCGACGAACGCGACGACGAGCGACACGCAGTGACGCATCAGGAACGCGTAGTCGTGATACGACGCGTATTTCGGCGAATCGGGCATCGCGATCGACGCCGAATACACCATCACGACGCCGAGCCCGAGCAGCGCGATCGCGACCCACAGCAGCGAGTAGTCGAAGTCGAGCATCCGCGAGCGGCTCGGCCGCACGCCGTTGACGACGCTCGCCAGGCCGCCGGTCGCGGCGCGCGTGGCCGACGCGACGCGGCCGCCCGCGGCATTACCGCCGGTGTCGCGCCGGTCGTTGAAACGGGAGACGAGGCGATCGGACCAGCTCATGGCGTCGCTCCTTTGTCGATGGCGACTTCATCCACCGCCGCGCGGAACACCTCCGCGCGATGGGCGTAATTCTTGAACATGTCGAGGCTCGCGCACGCGGGCGACAGCAGCACCGCGTCGCCCGGTTCGGCGAGCTCGGCTGCAGCGTGCACGGCCGCTTCGAGCGTCGGGTGGTCCGCAAGCGGCACGCCGGTTTCCGCGAGCGTGTCGCGAATCGCGGGCGCGTCGCGGCCGATCAGCATCACCGCTCGGCACCAGCGTGCAACCGGCGCGACGAGCGGCGCGAAATCCTGGCCCTTGCCGTCGCCGCCCGCGATCAGCACGATCTTCTGCGCGAGGCCGTCGAGCGCGGCAACCGTCGCGCCGACGTTCGTTCCCTTGCTGTCGTCGACATAGTCGACGTCGTCGATCGTCGCGATCACTTCGACGCGATGCGCTTCGCCGCGGTATTCGCGCAGCGCGTGCAGCAGCGGCGCGGCGGGCAGGTCGATCGCACGCGCAAGCGCGAACGCAGCCAGCGCGTTCGCCGCGTTGTGCAGCCCGCGGATGCGCAGCGCGTCGGCCGGCATCAGGCGCTTTTGCGCGATGTCCGGCGTATGCGCGCCGTCGCGCTTGCGCCGGCGGGTCGTCGTCGTTTCGTCCGGCGCGTCGCGGTCGACCGCTTCGACCAGCCACGCGATGCCGTTGTCGCGCGACAGGCCGTAGTCGCCGTCCTGCACCGGTTCGTTCAGGCCGAACGTGATCGTGCGCGCCGCATCGGCGGCGCCGGCGGCCGGCGCGAACTTCATCACCGCCGCGTCGTCGCGGTTCAGCACGCGCGTCGTCGTCGCGCCGAAGATCCGGCCCTTCGCTGCCGCATATGCGTCGAAGCTGCCGTGCCAGTCGAGGTGATCCTGCGTGATGTTGAGAATCGCAGCCGCATCGGGCGCGAACGTGCGCGCGGTCTCGAGCTGGAAGCTCGACAGTTCGAGCACCCACACGTCGGGCAGCGCCGTCTCGTCGATCGCGCTCGCGAGCCGGTCGAGCATCGCCGGGCTGATGTTGCCGGCGACCGCGACCTTCTTGCCCGCGCGCTGGCACAGCAGGCCCGTGAGGCTCGTCGTCGTGGTCTTGCCGTTGGTGCCGGTGATCGCGAGCACCTTCGGCTGATAGCCGCTCGCGCCGAGCGCGCGCAGCGCCTGCGCGAAGAATTCCAGTTCGCCCCACACCGCGATGCCGCGCTCGTTCGCGGCCGCGATCAGCGCCGCCAACGCCGGCTCGAGCGGCGACAGGCCGGGGCTCAGTCCGACGATTTCGATACCGCCGTCGAGCAGCGCGGGCGTGAACGGCCCGCCGACGAACTCCGCATCGATGCCTTCGGCCTGCAGCGCGGCAAGGTTCGGCGGCGCCTCGCGGGTATCGGCAATGCGCAGCCGGCACCCGTGCCTCGCGCACCACCGCGCGATCGCGAGGCCCGATTCCCCGAGCCCCAGCACGAGCACCATCGGCCGCTGCCGATCTCCAAACATCTCGCCAGACATCCTTGTTACCTTTCCTTTACCGCAACTTGAGGGTGGACAGACCGAACAGGCACAGCATCAGCGTGATGATCCAGAAACGCACCACCACCTGCGTTTCCTTCCAGCCGGACAATTCGAAATGGTGATGCAGCGGCGCCATCTTCAGCAGACGCCGCCCTTCGCCGTAACGCTTCTTCGTGTACTTGAACCACGACACCTGCAGCATCACCGACAGCGTTTCCGCGACGAAGATGCCGCCCATGATGAACAGCACGATTTCCTGGCGCACGATCACCGCGACCGTGCCGAGCGCGCCGCCGAGCGCCAGCGCGCCGACGTCGCCCATGAACACCTGCGCGGGGTGCGTGTTGTACCAGAGGAACGCGAGCCCTGCCCCGCCCATCGCCGAGCAGAAGATCAGCAGCTCGCCCGCGCCGGGGATGTGCGGAAACAACAGGTATTTCGAATAGACGGAACTGCCCATCACGTACGCGAACACGCCGAGCGACGCGCCGACCAGCACGACCGGCATGATCACGAGGCCGTCGAGGCCGTCGGTCAGGTTCACCGCGTTGCTCGCGCCGACGATCACGAAGTACGTCAGCACGATGAAGCCCCACACGCCGAGCGGATAGCTGATCGACTTCAGGAACGGCAACATCAGGTCGGCCCGCGCCGGAAGGCCCATCGACAGGCCGCTCCGCACCCACGCCATGAACAGGTCGAACACGCGTACGTTGTTCGCCTCGGACACGCTGAACGCGAGGTAGACGGCCGCGAACAGCCCGATCACCGACTGCCAGAAATACTTCTCGCGCGACGACATCCCGCGCGGATCCTTGTAGACGACCTTGCGATAGTCGTCGACCCAGCCGATCACGCCGAAGCCGAACGTGACGAGCATCACGATCCAGATGAAACGGTTCGTCAGGTCGCCCCACAGCAGCGTCGCGACCGCGATGCCGATCAGGATCAGCACGCCGCCCATCGTCGGCGTGCCCGACTTCACGAGGTGGCTCTGCGGACCGTCCTTGCGCACGGCCTGGCCGACCTTCATTTGCGTCAGCTTGCGGATCACCCACGGTCCGCACACGAGCCCGATCCCGAGCGCCGTGATGGTGGCCCCGACCGCACGAAACGTCAGGTACGTGAACAAGCGCAAAAAGCTTGCGTCTCCTTGCAGCCATTGCGCCAGCGCCAGCAGCATGCTTCCTTCCTTCTACTCAGTGGGCGGCGGGCGCCGTGCCCGCCGCGGGTTGGTTCGTCAGCGCGTCGACCACGCGCTCCATCTTCATGTACCGAGAGCCCTTCACGAGCACCGTCGCTTGCGCGCCGTGGCCAGCCGCGAGCAACGCCGCGACCAGCGCGCCGACGTCGCCGAAATGACGGGCCGTGTCGCCGTACGCAGTGCATGCGTCGCGCGAAGCGTCGCCGAGCGCGAACAGCGCATCGATGCCGCGCTCGCGCGCGTACGCGCCGATCTCGCGGTGGAATGCCGGTCCTTCGTCGCCGACCTCGCCCATGTCGCCGATCACCAGCACGCGCGGCGCCGGTTGCGCGGCCAGCACGTCGATCGCCGCGCGCATCGAGTCGGGATTCGCGTTGTACGTGTCGTCCACGACCGTCGCGCCCGCGAGGCTGCCGACGCTCGCCTGCTTCACCTGCAGACGCCCCTTCACCGGCTCGAACGATTCGAGCCCCTGCTTGATCGCGGACAGCTCGATGCCGGCCGCGAGCGCCGCGGCCGTCGCCGCCAATGCATTGCGTGCGTTGTGCTCGCCGAGCGCGCGCAGCCGCACCGTCACCGAGCCGGACGGCGTGTCGATCGCCAGCTCGCCGCCGTGCAGGCGGCCCGTGACTTGCGCATCGGCCTGCCGATTGGCGTCGTGCAGCGCGAAATCGAGAATCCGGTTGCCGGTCGCCGCGACGCGCCAGATGCCCGCGTATGCATCGTCGGCCGGAAACACCGCGACGCCGTCCGGCGTCAGCGCGTGGATCACGGCCGCGTGTTCGAGCGCGACCGCTTCGACCGTTGCCATGAATTCCTGGTGCTCGCGCTGCGCGTTGTTGACGAGCGCGACGGTCGGCGCGGTAAGGCGCGCGAGGACTTCGGTTTCGCCCGGATGGTTCATGCCGATCTCGATCACCGCGAGACGATGCGCTGCCGACAGGCGCAGCAGCGTCAGCGGCGCGCCGACATCGTTGTTCAGGTTGCCGGCCGTCGCGAGCCGCGCGTCGGCGCCGACTGCCGCTGCCATGATCGACGCGATCATTTCCTTGACCGTCGTCTTGCCGTTGCTGCCGGTGACGGCGACCAGCGGCAGCGCGAAGCGCTTGCGCCAGCCGTGCGCGAGCGCGCCGAGCGCGGCGCGCGTTTCGCCGCCGTCGATCGCCGGCATCGCGAGGCCTGCCGGCACGTGCGCGACGAGCGCCGCGGCCGCGCCGCGCGCGGCCACGTCGACGAGGAAGTCGTGCGCATCGAAGCGCTCGCCCTTCAGCGCGACGAACAGGTCGCCGGGGCCGACCGTGCGGCTGTCCGTCGACACGCGTTCGAACGTGACGGCCGGATCGCCGTGGACGGTCGCGCCGGGAATCAGGCGGGCGGCTTCGCCGAGACTGAGCATCGTCATTCGCCGCCTCCCTTGCCGTGCGTCGCGCGTGCCGCGAGTGCGAGCCGAGCGTGATCCTGATCGGAGAATGCGCGTTTCTTGCCCATGATTTCCTGCGTCGCCTCGTGCCCCTTGCCGGCCAGCACGACGACATCCTCACGCGCGGCGCCGCGCACGGCCTGCAGGATCGCGCTCGCGCGGTCCTCGATGCGGCGTGCGCGATCCGGTTCCGTCATGCCGGCGATGACCTGATCGATGATGCGCTGCGGATCCTCGCTGCGCGGGTTGTCGCTCGTGACGACGACTTCGTCGGCGAGCCGCTCGGCGATCGCGCCCATCAGCGGGCGCTTCGTCGCGTCGCGATCGCCGCCGCAGCCGAACATGCAGACGAGCCGGCCGCCGCGCGCCGCCGCGATCGGGCGCAGCGCGTCGAGCGTCTTCTCGAGCGCATCGGGCGTGTGCGCATAGTCGATCACGACGAGCGGTTCGTCGTTCTGCAGCCGGCCGCCCAGCCGCTGCATGCGGCCGTTGACGGACTCGAGACGCGCGATTTCGGCGATCGCCGCGTCGAACGGCACGTCGGCCGCGAGCAGCGAGCCGAGCACCGCGAGCAGGTTGCTGACGTTGAACGTGCCGAGCGTGCCGACCTCGACGTCCGCGTCACCCCACGACGAGCACAGGCGGAATGCGGTGCCTGTCAGCGTCGCGCGCACATCGCGGGCGACCAGTTCGCGATCGGCGTCGGGCGCCTGCGCGTCACCGATTCCATAGGCGATCGTGCGCACGCGGCCGGCCAGCTTCTCGAGCAGGCGACGGCCGGCTGCGTCGTCGCGATTGACGACCGCCGCGCGCAGGCCGCGCCACGCGAACAGCTTCGCCTTCGCGGCTTCGTACGCGTCGAACGTGCCGTGATAGTCGAGATGATCCTGCGTGAGATTCGTGAAGACGGCGATGTCGAACGCCGTGCCGTTCACACGGCCCTGATGCAGCGCGTGCGACGACACTTCCATCGCGACGGCCTGCGCGCCTGCGGCATGCAGCTGCGCGAGGCTGCGCTGCAACTGCGGCGCGTCCGGCGTCGTGAAGCCGGTCGGCACCAGCTGCCCCGGCATCCCGGTGCCGAGCGTGCCGATCACCGCGCACGGCTGGTGCAGCGCCGTCAGCGCCGCGGCGATCCATTGCGTGCACGACGTCTTGCCGTTCGTGCCGGTCACGCCGATCGCGAGCAGTTCGTCGCTCGGGTCGCCGTACCAGCCGCTGGCGATCTCGCCGGCTAGTTCGTCGAGGGCAGGCACCGCGAGCGCGACGGGTGCCGCCGGCGCGGCCGCGAGGCCTTCCGGCTGATACAGCACGGCGGCCGCGCCGCGCGTGATGGCGTCGGCGATGAACGCGCGATTGTCTGCGCCGTCGACCGCATAGCCGAGAAACACGTCGCCGGCCTGCAGGCTGCGCGTGTCGGCATGCAGTTGCGCCGCGGGGGCCACATGCTGGCGCAGCCACGCGAGCGCGGCTGCGATCTGCTGATGCGCCGGATGGGAACTGCGAGCGGCGCTCATCGAACAACTCCTGGTGAATTACGTGTCGTGCTGGATACGATCATATGCTTTGCGCCGGCGCCCGCGGCGAGCTTCTGCGGGCCCGGCCTGGCGGCACCCGCCTTCGCAGGAGCCGGTGCGCCGCCCTGCGCGTCGTCGGAGACGACGAGCTGCTTGATCGGCATGTTCGGCGGCACGTTCAGCGCACGCATCGTGTCGCCGGCGATCGCCGAGAATACGGGGCCCGACACCTGACCGCCGAAGTGGCTGCCGGCGGTCGGTTCGTCGACGGACACCGCGACGACGATCCGCGGATTCGGCATCGGCGCCATCCCGACGAACGACGCGCGGTACTTGCGCGTGTAGCCGTGGCCTTCGTGCTTGTACGCGGTGCCGCTCTTGCCGCCGACGCGATAGCCCGGCACGGCCGCATCCGGCGACGTGCCGCCAGGCGCGACCACCGTCTCGAGCATCGCGCGCACCTCGCGCGCGGTGGTCGGGTTGAACACCTGCGTGCCCGTGATCTGCTGATTGGGGTCGGTCTTGAAAATGGTCACCGGCATCAGCTCGCCGTCATGCGCGATCGCCGTATAGGCGCGCGCCAGCTGGAACAGCGATACCGACAGGCCGTATCCGTACGACATCGTCGCCTGCTCGATGCGGCGCCAGCTTTTCCACGGACGCAGGCGGCCGGCCGCGGCGCCCGGGAAGCCGACCTTCGGCGCCTGACCGAGGCCGATGCTCGTATACATGTTCCACATTTCCTCGGGCCGCATCGTCATCGCGATCTTCGTCGCACCGATGTTGCTCGACTTCTGGATCACGCCGCCGACCGTCAGCGTGCCGAAACCCGCATCGTCGGTGATCGGCGCGCCGTCGAGCACGAAGTGCCCGTTGCCCGTCTCGACGAGCGTGTTCGGCGTCACGCGATGCAGGTCGAGCGCGAGCGACACCGTGAACGGCTTCATGATCGAGCCCGGCTCGAACACGTCGGTCAGGATCCGGTTGCGCAGTTGCTCGCCGGTCAGGCGCGTGCGGTCGTTCGGGTTGTAGGTCGGATAATTGACGAGCGCGAGCACCTCGCCCGTGCGCACGTCGACGACCATCGCCGCGCCGGCCTTCGCCTTGAACTTCTCGACCGCGGCCTTCAGGTTCGCATACGCGATGTACTGGATCTTGCTGTCGATCGACAGATCGACGTCCGTGCCGTTGTGCGGCGGGATCTGTTCGGCCACGTCCTCGACGATGTGCCCCAGCCGGTCCTTGATCACGCGACGCACGCCCGACGTACCGGACAGCATCTTCTGGTCGCCGAGCTCGACGCCTTCCTGCCCTTCGTCCTCGACGTTCGTGAAGCCGATCAGGTGCGCAGTGATCTCGCCTTCCGGATAGAAGCGCTTGTATTCGTTGCGCTGGTAGACGCCCGGGATGTCGAGCGCGGCGACCTTGTCGGCGACGTCGATCGGCACCTGCCGCTTCACGTAGACGAAACCCTTGTCTTCGGACAGCTTCACGCGGAGTTCCTTCGGCGTCATGCCGAGGAGCTTGCCGAGCTGAGCGATCTTGTTCGCGTCGAGATCGTCCGGCACCGCGTCGGGAATGGCCCAGATCGCGCGCACGGGCAGGCTCGTCGCGAGCACGAGCCCGTTACGGTCGAGGATCTTGCCGCGCGTGGCCGGCAGCTCGATCGTGCGCTGATAGCGGCTTTCGCCCTGCTTCTGATAGAACGCGTTGCCGGGCCCCTGGATCCAGAACGCGCGCGCGGCGAGCGCGACGAACGCCATGAACAGCAGGAACACGACGAGCTTCGAGCGCCACATCGGCAGGTGCACGCCGAGCACGGGGCTCGACGAGAATTTCACGTCCTGGCGCTTTTGCGACGGTTTCATCGCGCGCCTCCGCTACCCTTCGTGGCCGTGTCGGCCGAAGCGGGAATCGGCGCGTCGATCGCCTTCGCGGCGCCCGGCGGCAGCGTCAGGTACTGCGTGCGGCCCGTCGTGACCGGCTGCATCTTCAGCGAATCGTTCGCGATCTGCTCGATCCGCGACGTCTTCGACAACGCGCTCTGCTGATATTGGAGCTGCGCATAGTCCTGCTGGAGCTGACGCTCCTGCGATTGCGCACGCTGCAGCTGAATGAAGATCTGGCGTTGCTGGTTCGTCGAGTTGACGACCGACAGCGCGCATCCCATCACGATGATCAGCAGGAAGATGTTGAAGCGGCTCATGGCGTGACGCGCTCCGCAATGCGCATCACGGCTGACCGGGCGCGCGGATTCGCGGCGACTTCCGCTTCGCTCGGGAACTGACGGCTGATGATCTTGAGCGGCGGGCTCGGGAGGTCGACCGCGCGGATCGGCAGGCGGCGATCGACCGCAGGCGCACTCGCGTGCGCCTGCATGAATCGCTTGACGATCCGGTCCTCGAGTGAATGAAAGCTGATGACCACCAGCCGCCCCCCTTGCTCCAGCAACGACAACGCCGCGTCTAGTACGACTTGCAGGTCCGCAAGCTCTTGATTGACGTGAATCCGTATAGCCTGAAAGGTGCGGGTTGCCGGATCCTTGCCCTTCTCACGGGTTTTGACGACGTGACCCACGATTTGGGCAAGCTCGCCCGTGGTGTCGAGAGGCCCAAGACGGTCGGACTCTGCCCGGCGAGCAACAAGCGCCTTTGCAATCTGAAAAGCAAACCGTTCTTCCCCATAATCCCGTATCACCTCCGTCAATTCCTGCACCGAAGCCCGCGCAAGCCATTCGGCCGCCGACTCGCCACGCGTCGGATCCATCCGCATGTCCAGCGGACCATCCGCACGGAAGCTGAAGCCGCGCGCCGGATCGTCCACCTGTGGCGAGGACACGCCCAGGTCCAGCAACACACCCGACACCTTCTCGACACCGCGCGCCGCCAGCGCGTCGCGCATCGATGCAAAGCTGTCGTGAACGATCGAGAAGCGCGCATCCTCGATGCGCTGCGCCGTCTCGATCGCCCTCGGATCCTTGTCGAACGCGATCAGCCGCCCGGCCGGCCCGAGCCGCGCGAGCACCGCGCGGCTATGGCCGCCGCGCCCGAACGTGCCGTCGACATAGGTGCCGTCCGGCCGCGTGACGAGCGAGTCGACCGCCTCGTCCAGCAATACGGTCCGATGCTGCAATTCGTTTCCCATCGCGGGCGTCTCCGTCACCGCAATCAGAACGTGAAGTTCTTCAGCGCGTCGGGCATGCCCTGCGCCATCGCTGCCTGCTCCTTCGCGTTGTAGGTCTGCGAATCCCACAGCTCGAAGTGACTACCCATTCCCAACAACATGACTTCCTTTTCCAATCCGGCCGCCATCCGCAGCTCGGGCGATACGAGAATCCGGCCTGCGCTGTCGAGATCGACGTCCATCGCATTGCCGAGAAAAATCCGCCGCCACCAATGCGCGTCCATCGGCAGCGCGGCGATCTTGGCGCGGAATACTTCCCATTCGGGGCGCGGAAACAGCAACAGGCAGCCGTCCGGGTGCTTGGTCACAGTCACCCGTCCTTCTGCCTGTCCTTGCAGCGCTTCGCGATAGCGAGCCGGCACCGACATCCGCCCTTTCGCATCGAGCGTCAGCGCCGACGCCCCTTGGAACACTTTCCGCTCTCCCGTTCAGGGCACCGAAGCACCCGCTCAACGCTCAAGAATTTAGCCCGAACAGCCTGCCAAATCACACAAAAATACACTTTCTCACACTGTCTCCCACTTTAGAGGAAGGGTTTGGCACGGTCAAGGGAGCGGCCCGGTTTTTTGACGAATTTTGTTAGTCAGAACAAGGACTTACGCGCACATGCTCATGCGGCCCCTCATCCCGAAAACCGTTATAAATGAATGAGCTAGTGCAACTTGTGAAGGTGATACGTGAGAAAGGCGGGCCAGACTGGCGTGTGGACGGGGCTTTCGGGGGCGGGAAAACGCGGAAAAAACGGGCGGTATCGGAAGCGGCGAACCGGGCGCGACGTCGTGCGCCGCCCCGGCCCGAACGTCACAGATAGTACGCGGTGCTCGTCATGATCTTCGACGCGGCGCGCATCAGCATCCGCGCGGGCAGCGGCAATTCGATCCCGCCCGCGTCGGTTGCGGCCTTGCCGTGCTTCACCTCGTCCAGACGCATCTGCTCGACGATCGCGCGCGACGCCGTGTCGGTCGCCGGCAAATCGGACAGGTGTCCGTCGAGGTGGCTCTCGACCTGACGCTCCGTCTCGGCCATGAAGCCGAGGCTGACCTTGTCGCCCAGCGTGCCGGCCGCGACGCCGATCGCAAGCGCGCCGGCGTACCACAGCGGGTTGAGCAGGCTCGGGCGCGAATCGAGTTCCTTCAGCCGGTGCGCGGTCCACGCGAGATGGTCTTCCTCCTCGCGCGCGGCTTCCTCGAACATCGCCTTCGACGACGCCGAGCGCGCGGTCAGCTTCTGCGCCTGGTAAAGCGCCTGCGCGCAGACCTCGCCCACATGGTTCACGCGCATCAGCCCGGCCGCGTGCGTACGCTCCGCGGGCGTCATTTCGCCGGCGGGCGTCTCCGCCGGCACGGGCACCGGGCGGCTCATCCGGCTAATGCCGGTCAGCGATCGCAGGCCGCGATCGAATTCGCTGATCAGTTCATCCAACACCATCCTGTTCTCCTGGCTGCGTGTGCTGCCGCGGGCGGCAAAGGCACGTGCTCCGCTGCGTAACCGACTTGATTATTCAGCGGAAATTGCGGTTAACCCGTGATTTTAACCATTGTTGCATAAAGGAAACATGGCGGCCTTGCGCCACGGCATTTCGCTTTGTCGGAAAAAACGGCTTTGCTACATTACGTGCGACTTCTTGCGAAGTTGATGGGGCCCGTCAACACACCATAACTATCCGCCCCGCCAAAAAAAATTCAGTGATTCTTGGAGATCCGTTAATGAAAAAGTCGCTTCTCGCGCTCGTCGCGCTGGGCGCGTTTGCTGGCGCAGCCCATGCGCAAAGCAGCGTGACGCTTTACGGCATCATCGATGAAGGTTTCATCTTCAACAACAACGCCAAGGGCGGCCACCTGTACGGCCTGTCGAGCGGCGTGATGCAAGGCAGCCGCTTCGGCCTGCGCGGCACGGAAGACCTGGGCGGCGGCCTGAAGGCGATCTTCGTGCTCGAGAACGGTTTTGACGTCAACTCCGGCAAACTCGGCCAGGGCGGCCTGATGTTCGGCCGTCAGGCTTACGTCGGCCTGTCGAGCCAGTTCGGTACGGTCACGCTGGGCCGCCAGTACGATTCCGTCGTCGACTTCGTCGGCCCGCTGGAGGCAGGCGATCAGTGGGGCGGCTACATTGCAGCTCACCCGGGCGACCTCGACAACTTCAACAACGCATATCGCGTGAACAACGCGATCAAGTACACGAGCCCGACCTACGGCGGCTTCTCGTTCGGCGGCTTGTACAGCTTCGGCGGCCAGGCTGGCCAGTTCTCGAAGAACCAGGTCTGGTCGCTCGGCGCCGGCTACAACAACGGCCCGCTGGTATTGGGTGTCGGCTACTTGAACGCACGCACGCCGGCAAACTTCGGCGGCATGTTCAACACCGGCGCGTCGGCTGCCGCGACGGCCGTGTCGTCGCCGGTCTACGGCGCGTACGCGAACAGCGCGAACACGTATCAGGTCATCGGTGCGGGCGGCGCATACACGTTCGGTGCAGCGACGATCGGCGCGACGTACTCGAACACGAAGTTCAAGGGCTTCTCGGTCGGTCCGTTCGTGAACCAGACCGCGACGTTCAACAACGGCGAAATCAACTTCAAGTATCAGCTGACCCCGGCGCTGATCGTCGGCGCCGCGTACGACTACACGCAAGGCAGCAAGATCGACGGCAACTCGGCAGCCAAGTACCACCAGGGCTCGCTGGGCGTCGACTACTTCCTGTCGAAGCGCACCGACGTCTACGTGATCGGCGTGTACCAGCATGCTTCGGGCAATGCGCTCGACTCGGCCGGCCATATCGTTCAGGCACATGCATCGATCAATGGCCTCGACCCGTCGAGCACCAGCAACCAGGTCGCAGCACGCGTCGGCATCCGTCACAAGTTCTAATCAGCTTGCCTGACAAGCCGCAGCATATTGAAGGCGCCTTCGGGCGCCTTTTTCTTTTTGGGGCTACGAAAGCGGTGTGCGAGGCGGCGGGCGGCATGGTCCTCCCCGCCTCGCTCATGGCGATGACCCGGTCACGGTGCTGAACGGGCGCGAACGCCGGCGTCGCGCAGCGTGCGTCGGGATGCCCGCGCCGTTCGATTGGGGCGCTCCAGTATGTCCGAGCGACGCGTTCCGGCGGCCAATCGGCGCCGGGTCGCACGAGCCTCGTTCACGCGACAGTCGCATGGCGGCGCCCAGCGCAACGTCCGCGCCAAAAACAAAAACGCCCGGCGCTGAGGCCGGGCTCGCTGGTTCGATGTCACGCGTTATGCGCGTCCGTCACGCAATTCACGCCGCAAGATCTTGCCGACGTTCGTCTTCGGCAGCTCGGTGCGGAACTCGACCAGCTTCGGACGCTTGTAGCCGGTGAGCCGCTCCTTGCAGTACGCGAGGATGTCCTTGTCGGTGAGCGCCGGATCCTTCTTCACGACGAACAGCTTCACCGCTTCGCCCGAATGCTCGTCGGGCACGCCGACGGCTGCCACCTCGAACACGCCGGGATGCGACGCCACGACGTCCTCGACCTCGTTCGGATACACGTTGAAGCCGGATACGAGGATCATGTCCTTCTTCCGGTCGACGATCTTCACGTAACCGCGCGCGTCCATCACGCCGACGTCGCCAGTCTTGAAGAAACCGTCCGGAAACATGACCTTCGCGGTTTCTTCCGGACGGTTCCAGTAGCCGGCCATCACCTGCGGGCCGCGGATACAGATCTCGCCCGGCTCGCCGAGCGCGACGTCGTTGCCGGCGTCGTCGCGGATCGCGACTTCTGTCGACGGCAGCGGCAGGCCGATCGTTGCGCTGTACTCGGTCGCCGTCACGGGGTTGCAGGTCGCGACCGGCGACGTTTCCGACAGCCCATAGCCTTCGACGATCGCCGTATGGGTCTTTTCGTACCAGCGCTTCGCGACCCCTTCCTGGATCGCCATGCCGCCGCCGTTCGCGATCGCGAGCTTCGACAGGTCGAGCTGGTCGAAATCGGGATGGTTCAGCAGCGCGTTGTACAGCGTGTTGACGGCCGGAATCGTCGAGATCTGATAGCCCTTCAGTTCCTTGATCATCCCGCCGATGTCGCGCGGGTTCGGGATCAGGACGCCCATGCCGCCCGTGCGCATCGTCAAGAACCCGCACACCGTCAGCGCAAACACGTGATAGAGCGGCAGCGCGACGACCGTCACGAACTGCTTCACGTCCGGGTACTTTTCGTGCGCCGGATGGTGCCACGCGGCTGCCTGCAGCACGTTCGACACGATGTTCCGGTGCAGCAGCGTCGCGCCCTTCGCAACCCCGGTCGTGCCGCCCGTGTACTGCAGAAACGCGACGTCGTCAGGGCCGAGCGTCTGCGGCTTGAAGGTCAGCCGCGCGCCTTCCGATAGTGCGGCCTTGAAGCGCGCATACGACGGCAGCTGCCACGCGGGCACCATCTTCTTCACGTTGCGCACGACGTAGTTGACGAGCCAGCCCTTGATGCCGAGCAGGTCGCCCATCGACGCGACCACGACATGCTTGACCGCGGTATTCGCGATGACGGCCTGTAGCGTCGACGCGAAATTCTCGAGGATCACGATCGCCTCTGCTCCGCTGTCCTTCAACTGATGCTCGAGCTCGCGCGGCGTATAGAGCGGATTGACGTTGACGACCGTGTAGCCGGCGCGCAGCACCGCGACGATCGCGACCGGGTACTGGAGCACGTTCGGCATCATCAGCGCGACGCGGGCGCCGCGCTTCAGGCCGCGCGACTGCAGCCACGCGCCGAACTGGCGCGACAGCACGTCGAGTTCGCCGTACGTGATGCGCTTGCCCATGCAGACGAACGCGACGCGGTCGCGATACTGCGTGAAGCTTTCGTCGAGAAGAGCCGGGATGGAAGGATACGGAGACGCGTCAATTTCGGCTGGAACGCCGGGTGGGTACGATTTCAGCCAAATTTTGTCCATGCCGCGCGTCTCCTCACAGATTTTCGAATGGTCGTGCTAAAACGCATCGTAACGGCTCGCCCGTCCCGAGACAACAGGGTTAGATGCCCACTTCGAACTTTCGAACGAATTCTTCCGATCATATCGTCAAGTTCGGCTAAGCCCGCTCAACTTCTACGAGACAGTCGTAAAACGTCGCCGAATTGCCGAGGTCGGTCAGTGCCTGGCTCGTCAGTTCGTTTGCGTTCCGGCCGTCCGCCGACAACTTCTTCCACCAGATCGACAGCCCGACGACGAGTCCCTTCCGCGCGCGATCGGTAACTCTCGCGACGGCCTGCATCGATCCACGGTCGTTGAAGATGCGAACGACGTCGCCGTCCTCGATGCCGCGCGCATCGGCGTCGGCGGGATGCATGTCGAGGTGCGGCTCGCCTTCGGTGCTGCGCAGGCTATCCACGTTCACGAACGTGCTGTTCAGGAAGTTCCGGGCCGGAGGCGAAATCATCGCGAGCGGGTAGCGGGCGGCGAGTTCGGGCGCGGCCTCTGCCGATTCGAACGGCGGCAGGTAGTCGGGCACCGGGCCCATGCCCATCTGCTCGAGGCGCGCGCTGTAGAACTCGCATTTGCCGGACGGCGTGCGAAAGCCGCCATTCGCGAATGGCGCGTCCGCCATCTTGAGCTTCAACCAGCCCGCTCGCTTCAGCGTGTCCCAATCGCTGTCGAGCGCCGGGTCGTCCCACCGCAGCGCCGCCTGCGCGACCTCTTCGTCGCTGTGATAAAGCGCGGGCTCGTCGAGCCCCATGCTGCGCGCGATGCCGCGAAAGATTTCGGTGTTCGGCCGCGCTTCGCCGACCGGCGGAATCGCCGGCAGATTTGCCATCACGTACGTGTGGCCGTACGACTTATGGACGTCGAGATGCTCGAGCTGCGTCGTGGCCGGCAGCACAATGTCGGCGAAATCGGCGGTATCTGTCTTGAAGTGCTCCAGAACCACCGTGAACAGATCGTCGCGTGCAAAACCGGCGGCCACTTTCGACGAGTCCGGTGCGACTGCAACCGGATTCGAGTTGTAGACGATCATCGCTTCGATCCTCGGCCCGAAAGCCGCATCGCCGGGGTGCAGCAGCGCGTCGCCGATCGCATTCATGTTGATGATGCGCGGGAGTTTGTGCGGCCAGCCGGGCATCAGATCCGGACGCAGTAGCGCTGCCTGATTGATCGGGGCAGATTGCGATGACGACAACAGCAACCCACCGGCGCGGTCACGCCATGCCCCTGTCAGCGCGGGCAAGCTGGCGATCGCGCGCACGGCGTTGCCGCCGCCGCGGACGCGCTGCATGCCGTAATTCAGGCGGATCGACGCCTTGCGCGTCGCGCCGTAACGGCGTGCAAGATCGATCAGCGCCGACGCTTCGACGCCGCAGATCTGTGCGACACGCTCGGGCGGATACGACAGCGCTCGCGCCTTCAGCGCATCGAAACCGAGCGTATGGCGCGCGATGTAGTCATGATCGAGCAGATCTTCCGTGATCAGCACATGCATCATGCCGAGTGCGAAAGCGCCGTCGGTGCCCGGCTTCAGTGCGATATGCTGATGGCACTTTTCTGCCGTCAGCGAGCGATACGGATCGATTGCGACCAGGCGCGCGCCGCGCCGCTTGGCTTCCTGCGCACGGGTCCAGAAGTGCAAGCTCGATGCGATCGGATTAGCGCCCCAGATCAGGATCAACTCGCTTTCCTCGAAATGCTCGAGGTGCATGCCGACGCTCGCGCCGTACGTATAGTGCAGCCCTGCTGCGCCCGCCGCAGCGCAAATTGTCCGTTCGAGCCTTGACGCGCCGATTTTGTGGAAGAACCGCTGCGCGATACCCTCGCCTTGGACGAGCCCCATTGTTCCTGCGTAGCTGTACGGCACGATCGCCTCCGGCGCGCGCGCGGCGATTTCACCGAGGCGGCGACCGATCTCGTCGAGCGCTTCACGCCAGCTGATCGGCAGGAAGCGCCCTTCCCCCTTCACACCGACGCGCTTGAGCGGGACGGTCAAACGGTCGGGATGATGAACGCGGTCGGCATATCGGCTGACTTTCGTACACAACACGCCCTGCGTAGGCGGATGGTCCGGGTCGCCAGCGACCTTGATCGCCCTGCCGTTTTCGACGGTCACGCGCATTGCGCACGTATCCGGACAGTCGTGCGGGCAGACGGCCCGTGCTATCTGAGTGGAGGCGTTCATCGTTGTGGATGCTGCTGGTGGAGACTCGCAGATTCTACGTGGAAGGGCCGAATGACGCGTCGCTTTGCGGGAATTTCCGTGGAGTTTGACGACGAAGCGGCGCCGAAGGAGGATGAATATCGGTGCTGGATCGGCTTCGTAATGGCGAGGCGGCGATGAAGGTGGGAGCGGGACTGGCTCGAACTTGAACGGTGAGCGACTTACGTCTATGGAAAGTCTGAGGGGTGCGCTACGCGCAGACGCCGGCGTCGTGCCAATGCGCTGCCGCACAACTGCACACTGCACACGTCATTTCCGGCGCCACAAATGCAAAAACCCCCGCCTTGTCGGGCGGGGGTTTCTGGCTTGAGGGGAGCCTGACGATTACCTACTTTCACACGGGAATCCGCACTATCATCGGCGTAGAGTCGTTTCACGGTCCTGTTCG
>NZ_CABVPL010000015.1 GCF_902499045.1 Burkholderia latens
GGGCCACCGGCGCGTGCGGAGCCGCGTCGGCGCCGGGGGGCGGCCCGGTGCGGCGTTGTCCCCTGCGGCGACGTGCGCGGGCCGCGATCCCGGCCGATTCCGCCCGGTTGCGCGAATGGGCCGATCG
This sequence comes from Burkholderia latens, assembly GCF_902499045.1. Classification (GTDB taxonomy): domain Bacteria; phylum Pseudomonadota; class Gammaproteobacteria; order Burkholderiales; family Burkholderiaceae; genus Burkholderia; species Burkholderia latens. The sequence continues at coordinate 128 of NZ_CABVPL010000015.1, forward strand.
CGGGGTGAAACGAAAAACGATCGAAAACGAACCGAACGGCGATCCGAACGATTCGGCCCCTCGACGCGTGGAAACGGCTAACCCGTTGTTCGTGTTGTGAAAATTCGCAGCGCTTCGCGTATAATTCGCTTTTGCGCCCATAGGATTTGCCATGCGTCTGATCCAAAAAGCACTCACTTTCGATGACGTGCTCCTCGTTCCCGCCTTCTCCGACGTTCTCCCGCGCGACACCAGCCTGAAAACCAAGCTGACCCGCAACATCTCCCTGAACATGCCGCTCGTGTCCGCCGCGATGGACACGGTCACCGAAGGTCGCCTCGCGATCGCGATGGCGCAGCAGGGTGGTGTGGGCATCGTCCACAAGAACCTCACGCCGGCCGAGCAGGCCCGCGAGGTCGCGAAGGTCAAGCGTTTCGAATCGGGTGTCGTTCGCGACCCGATCACCGTCCCGCCGCAGATGAAGGTGCGCGACGTGATCGCGCTGTCGCGTCAGCATGGCATCTCGGGTTTCCCGGTCGTCGAAGGCCCGCAGCTCGTCGGCATCGTCACGAACCGCGACCTGCGCTTCGAAACGCGCCTCGATGAACCGGTCAAGTCGATCATGACGCCGCGCGAGCGTCTCGTCACGGTCAAGGAAGGCACGCCGCTCGCCGAAGCGAAGGCGCTGATGCACAGCCACCGCCTCGAGCGCGTGCTGGTCGTCAACGACGCGTTCGAACTGCGCGGGCTGATGACCGTCAAGGACATCACGAAGCAGACCGAACACCCGGATGCGTGCAAGGACGAACACGGCAAGCTGCGCGCAGGCGCGGCGGTCGGCGTCGGTCCGGACAACGAAGAGCGCGTCGAGCTGCTGGTGCAGGCCGGCGTCGACGTGATCGTCGTCGATACCGCGCACGGCCACAGCAAGGGCGTGCTCGAGCGCGTGCGCTGGGTCAAGCAGAATTTCCCGCACGTCGAGGTGATCGGCGGCAACATCGCGACGGCTGCCGCCGCGAAGGCGCTCGTCGAATACGGCGCGGACGCGGTCAAGGTCGGCATCGGCCCGGGCTCGATCTGCACGACGCGAATCGTCGCGGGCGTCGGCGTGCCGCAGATCAGCGCGATCGCGAACGTCGCGGAAGCGCTGAAGGGCACCGGCGTGCCGTGCATCGCCGACGGCGGCGTGCGCTTCTCGGGCGACGTGTCGAAGGCCCTCGCGGCCGGCGCGAACGCCGTGATGATGGGCAGCATGTTCGCGGGCACCGAAGAGGCGCCGGGCGACGTGTTCCTGTACCAGGGCCGCCAGTACAAGTCGTATCGCGGCATGGGCTCGGTCGGCGCGATGAAGGACGGCGCGGCGGACCGCTACTTCCAGGACAACTCGGCGAACATCGACAAGCTCGTGCCGGAAGGCATCGAAGGCCGCGTCGCGTACAAGGGCTCGGTCAACGCGATCCTGTTCCAGCTGGTCGGCGGCGTGCGCGCGAGCATGGGCTACTGCGGCTGCCGCACGATCGACGAGCTGCACGAGAAGGCCGAATTCGTCCAGATCACCGCAGCGGGCATGCGCGAGTCGCACGTGCACGACGTGCAGATCACGAAGGAAGCGCCGAACTACCACGTGGACTGATCGCCGATGAAACCGCTGCTGCGCGCCGTGCTGATCGTCGATGCCGTGCTGCTGCTGGCGTTCGGCGTGCTGTTCGTGCTGACGCCCTGGCAGGCGCTGTTCGACGCGCTGCGGCTCGCGAACGTCCAGCCGGCGATGCTCGGCCAGGCGTTCGGCATCGCGCTGCTCGGGCTCGCATGGCTCGCGTTCCATGCGGCGGTCAACGGCGACCTCACGGCGCCCGTCGCGCGTGCGGTCGGCCACGTGAACTGGCTGATCGGCGTGCTGACGGTCGTATGGTCGCTCGGCACCGGCAACGGGCCCGCGCTCGCGGCCGCCGGCCGCGTGCTGTCGGCGATGGCCGGCATCGTGCTGATCGTGCTCGGTCTCGGCGGCGTGCGGCTCGCATCGGCCGTGCGGCGGCGCGAACGGGCGGAACGCACGCAGGCGCTCGAGGTCCGGGACGCGAAGCGTCCGGCCGAGCCGGCGCCGGCCGCTGCGCAGCCGCAGCGGGTCGAGCCGGTGGTGAGCCGTCCGGTGCCGGCGGCGCCGGCGGCGGCAGCTCCGTCGGCCGCATCCGATCGCGCGTCAGGCAGCGTCGCGTTCGACGCGCGCCCGCCGTCGCAGGATTGACCGGCGTGCGTCGCGCGAGCTGCCTGCCGCCCGACGTCGCCGCCCATGCTTTTGACGCAGCGCCTCGTGCGCTGCTTTTCTTATCATCTTCATCCCGTCCGCAGCCATGCACGACAAAATCCTGATTCTCGACTTCGGTTCGCAAGTCACCCAACTGATCGCGCGCCGCGTGCGCGAAGCGCACGTCTACTGCGAAATCCACCCGAACGACGTGTCCGACGACTTCGTCCGCGAGTTCGCGCCGAAGGCGGTGATCCTGTCGGGCAGCCACGCGAGCACGTACGAAGACCACCAGCTGCGCGCGCCGCAGGCCGTGTGGGAACTCGGCGTGCCGGTGCTCGGTATCTGCTACGGCATGCAGACGATGGCCGTGCAACTCGGCGGCAAGGTCGAGTGGAGCGATCATCGCGAATTCGGCTACGCGGAAATGCGTGCGCACGGCCATACGCGCCTGCTGGACGGCATCGAGGATTTCAAGACCGCCGAAGGCCACGGAATGCTGAAGGTGTGGATGAGCCACGGCGACAAGGTTGCCGAGCTGCCGCCGGGCTTCGCGCTGATGGCGTCGACGCCGAGCTGCCCGATCGCCGGCATGGCCGACGAAGCGCGCGGCTACTACGCGGTGCAGTTCCACCCGGAAGTCACGCACACGGTGAAGGGCCGTCAGATCATCGAGCGCTTCGTGCTGCAGATCGCCGGCGCGAAGCCCGACTGGATCATGAAGAACCACATCGAGGAAGCCGTCGCGAAGATCCGCGAGCAGGTCGGTGACGAGGAAGTGATTCTCGGCCTGTCGGGCGGCGTCGATTCGAGCGTCGCGGCCGCGCTGATCCATCGCGCGATCGGCGACCAGCTGACCTGCGTGTTCGTCGACCATGGCCTGCTGCGCCTGAACGAAGGCAAGATGGTGCTCGACATGTTCGAGGGCCGTCTGCATGCGAAGGTCGTGCACGTCGATGCGTCCGACCAGTTCCTCGGCCACCTGGCCGGCGTGACCGATCCGGAGCAGAAGCGCAAGATCATCGGCCGCGAGTTCGTCGAGGTGTTCCAGGCCGAGGCGAAGAAGCTGTCGAAGGCGAAGTGGCTCGCGCAGGGCACGATCTATCCGGACGTGGTCGAGTCGGGCGGCACGAAGACGAAGAAGGCGACGACGATCAAGAGCCATCACAACGTCGGCGGCCTGCCGGAAACGCTCGGCCTGAAGCTGCTCGAGCCGCTGCGCGACCTGTTCAAGGACGAAGTGCGCGAACTCGGCGTCGCGCTCGGCCTGCCGCCGGAGATGGTGTACCGCCACCCGTTCCCGGGCCCGGGCCTCGGCGTGCGGATCCTCGGCGAAGTGAAGCGCGAATACGCGGACCTGCTGCGTCGCGCGGACGCGATCTTCATCGAGGAACTGCGCGGTACGGTCGCGACCGCGCAGGATGCGGCTGCGGGCCTGTGCGGCGAGGCCGACGTCGGCAAGACGTGGTACGACCTGACGAGCCAGGCGTTCGCGGTGTTCCTGCCGGTGAAGTCGGTCGGCGTGATGGGCGATGGCCGTACGTACGACTACGTGACGTCGCTGCGCGCGGTGCAGACGACCGACTTCATGACCGCGCACTGGGCGCACCTGCCGTACGCGCTGCTCGGCCGCGCGTCGAACCGGATCATCAACGAAGTGCGCGGGATCAACCGGGTCGTGTACGACATCTCGGGCAAGCCGCCGGCGACGATCGAGTGGGAGTGATCCGTCACCGAGCCGCGGGCCGGTAGCCGGCCTCGGCATCGAACGATGAAACGCCCGGCAGGGAAACCTGCCGGGCGTTTTTTTGCGCCGTGCGCGGATTCGTCGGATTAATCATAATGGACGCTCGTTCATCGGCGTATCGACCATGCTGCCGTGATCCAGCTGACTCTTCCCGGATTCGATGTGCGTCCCCCGGTGGCCGAGCATCGCTTTTTCTTCGCGGTGATGCCGGACGCGGACACGGCCGCGCACCTTGCCGGCATCGCGCGGCGGCTGCACGGCGGGAATCCGTGTATGAGCAGGCCGCTGCACGCCGATCGGCTGCACGTGACGCTGTATCCGCTCGGCGATTTTGCTTGCGTGCCGGGCGCCACGCTCGCTCGCGCGTGCGCCGCGGCGCGCCGCATCGACGTGCGATCGTTTCGCGTCACCTTCGACCAGATCGTCAGTTTCAACGGACGGCCCGGCCATTGCCCGCTGGTGCTGACGGGCGGCGCGGGGCTCGAAGCGTTGATGGCGTTTCGGCAACGGCTTCGCGGTGCGCTCGGCGAAGCGGGGCTGCGCGTGTCGGCCGCGCGTTTCACGCCCCATGTGACGTTGCTGTACGGCGAACGACGGCTCGGTCAGTACCGGATCGAGCCGATTTCCTGGACCGTGTCCGAATTCCGGCTGATCCACAGCTGGCTCGGCAGGACACACTACGACATCATCGGACGCTGGCCGCTGCCGATTGCGGATTTCTCGCGCCGATCCTCGGGCTGATATCTCGCTTCCGTCCCCGTTGCGGAGATCGCTGCGACGCGGGCGGTGTGGTGCGCGTCGCTGCTCGGCGCCACGCCGAAAGGGGGCGCGCCATCTGGATCGAATTGCCGGCGGTCAGCTTCAGCTCGCGCAATGGAACGAGGCAAGCGGATCGCGCTGGCTGACGCCCGCATGCGTGTCGCGCTCGCCGAGTCTCGCCAGATACGCCCACGGATAAATCCCGCGCGCATGCCCATCGCCGAACAGCAAACGGATGCCGTACCCGGCGGCTTCGACGCCGTCCAGCATCAAGTCCGCCTGCGCATCGACCCGCCCGCCGTCGAGCCGGATTTTCCGGCACGCCGCGCACGGGCAATCGCTGCGCAATCGCGCATAGCCGATGCGTTGCATGCCGCCGTCCGGCCAGCGCAGCGTCAACGCACGCGCCGCATGATCGAGCAGGATCTCGGTCGGCGCGATCATCGCGCGTCGCCCTCGATCTGCGCGATCGCGATCCGCACGGCCTTGCGCACCTCGGGATCGCGATCGTCCAGCGCGTCATGCAGCGCGGCGAGCGTCGCAGGATCGCGCAGTTCGCCGAGCGAAAGCGCGGCCTCCTTGCGCAGATTGCTGATCGTATGCGCGAGCAGCGGGACGATCACCGGTGCCGCTGCGGCATCGCGCAGCTGGCCGAGTGCGCGCACCGCGCGCAAGCGCACCTGCCAGTAGTCGTCGCCGAGCGCGGCGACGAGCGGCTCGCGCGCGATCGCGACGCGCAGCTTGCCGAGCGTCGCGGCCGCTTCTTCGCGGACTTGCCATTCGGTGTCGCGCAGCGCCGCAAGCAAAGCGGTCACGACGGCCGGCTCGCTCGGTGTTGCAAACCCGACTGCACCGACCGCGATGCGCCGCACGTCCGCATGCGCATCGGCCGTGGCGGCGCGAGCGAGCGGCGCCAGCGCGCGATCGTCCTTGAGCCAGCCGAGGACGGCGACGGCCTCGGCGCGCACGGCGGGCGACGGCGCATCGAGCGCGCGCAGCGCCGGTTCGAACGCGTTCGGGTCGCGCAGTTCGCGCAAGCCGCGCAGCACGGCGCCGAGCACGAACGGCTCGGCGCGCTCGGCCCAGCGGCACAGCACCTCGCCGGACGCGACATCCTTCAGTTCGGACAGGCTTTGCGCGGCGGCCGCGCGCACGTCATCGTCGGAATCGAGCAGTGCGCAGCACAGCGCGTCGACGACGTCGGGCTGTTCCCACGCAGCCAGCACACGCGCGGCTTCGCCGCGCACGTCGGCGCACGCATCGTCGCGCAGTGCGGCTACGAAAATCGGCACGAGGTCGGGATCCTCGAGATCGGCGAGTTCCAGCAGCGCGATACGCCGCACGGACGCGTCGGGCGCGGCAACGCGCGCGACGAGCGCGGCGAGGCCGGGATCGTGCGCGCCGGGCAGCGGAAAGACGGGGGAAGAGGTGGTCATGGGCGAAAAGTCGGGGCAGTAAAGGGGGCTCACCCGGTCAGCGCAGCAGGTACGGGATGTCGACCTTGACCGCGCCGGTCGGGCAATCGCGTTCGCACGGCATGCAGTACCAGCATTCGTCGAACTGCATGTACGCCTTGCCCTTGGTCACGTCGATCGCGAGCAGATCGAGCGGGCACACGTCGACACAGACGGTGCAGCCCTTGTCGGCGATGCACAGCGATTCGTCGATCGTCACGGGCGCGCTGCTGCGCAGGAAGATGTCGTGCGGGGTATGGGGCACGGTAGGGCTCCTTGAAGTCAGAGTGCAGCCGCGAGTGCGGCCGGTTCGCGGATACGCAAATGCGCGTACGCGCTGCGTTCATCGTCGGCGAGCGGCACGACGTACGGTTCGACCGGCCGCTTCTCGCTGCGCATCGCGCCGTCGGCGCCCTTGCGCAGCCAGGTGTGGCAGAACCAGTCGGCGTCGTTGCGCTGCGGATAGTCGACGCGGTGGTGATACAACCCCCAGCGGCTCTCGGTGCGGAACAGCGACGCGCGCGCGGCCATTTCGGCGCAGTCCCGGATCGCACGCACCTCGGCCGCACGCATCAGCTCATGTGGGTGGCTGGCCTTGATCTCTTCGATATCCTCATTGATGGCGTCAAAGCGTTGCAGACCGATTTCCATCTTGCGCGTCACCTTCGGCGGTTGCAGATAGTCGTTCACCATGCGCCGCAGCTTGTATTCGACCTGCGCAGGCGCGAGGCCGTGCTCGCGCGCGAGCGGCGCGAGCACGCGCGCGCGTTCGGCCGCGACCTGCTCGTCGTCCACCGGCGCGTGCTCGCGGCCGGCCACGTAGTCGGCCGCGTTCTGCCCGGCGAACCAGCCGTACGTGAACGCGCCGAGCATGTAGTTGTGCGGGACGGCCGCCATGTCGCCGGCCGCATAGAGTCCGGGCACGGTCGTCTCCGCACGCGCGTTCACGTACACGCCCGACGCACTGTGGCCGCTGCACAAGCCGATCTCGGAGATGTGCATCTCGACCATCTGGCGCCGGTAGTCGGTGCCGCGGCCTGCGTGGAAGCGGCCGCGGCTCGGCCGCTCGTTCGTGTGCAGGATCTGCTCGATGGTCTGGATCGTTTCTTCCGCGAGATGATCGAGCTTCAGGAACACCGGGCCGTTGCCGCTTTGCAGTTCCTGGTAGAACTCCCACATCATCTGGCCGCTCCAGTAATCGCACTCGATGAAGCGCTCGCCCTTGCCGTTCGCGGTGAAACCGCCGAGCGGCCCGGTCACGTACGCGCACGCCGGACCGTTGTAGTCCTTGATCAGCGGATTGATCTGGAAGCACTCGAGGTTCGCGAGCGCGGCGCCCGCGTGATACGCCATCGCGTAGCCGTCGCCGGCATTCGTCGGGTTTTCGTACGTGCCCATCAGGTAGCCGGACGCCGGCAGCCCGAGGCGGCCGGCCGCGCCGCAGCACAGGATCACGGCCTTCGCGCGGATCACGTGAAAGTCGGCCGTGCGGCAGTCGAAACCGAGCACGCCGCTCGCGCGGCCGTGCGTATCGGTCAGCACGCGCGTCGCGACGATCCGGTTCGTGATCGCGATGCGCGCGCGCTTCAGCTGGCGGTACAGCACCTTCTTGATGTCGTGGCCTTCCGGCATCGGCAGCACGTACGAGCCCATGTGGTGGACCTTCTTCACCGCGTAGTCGCCAGTGCCGTCCTTCTCGAACTTCACGCCCCAGCGGTCGAGCTGCTCGATCGTCGCGAAGCTGTGCGTCGCGTACGCGTACACGGCTTCCTGATCGACGATCCCGTCGTTCGCGATCGTGATCTCGCGCGTGTACTGCTCGGGCGTCGCATGGCCGGGGATCACCGCGTTGTTCAGGCCGTCCATCCCCATCGAGATCGCGCCGCTGCGCTTCACGTGCGCCTTCTCGAGCAGCAGCACGCGCAGCGACGGGTCGCGCTCCTTTGCCTTGATCGCCGCCATCGGGCCGGCCGTGCCGCCGCCGACCACGACGATGTCGTATTCGAGTACGTGGGTATTCATTGCGGGTTCCTTGCAGGTTGGGGCGCCTTCTGCCGATCGATGCGCAGCCGGTACTGGAAGGCGTCGCCGCGAAAGTACAGGTGTTCGTAGTCGATCGGCGCACCCGATGCGTCGTGGGTGAGCCGCTCGATCCGCAGCACGGGGCTGCTTTCCTCGACACGCAGCGCATCGACGATTTCATCGTCGGCGAGGATCGCGTCGATCGACACGTCGGCGTGGCCGAGCGGCACGCCGCAGTCGTTCTCGAGGATCAGGAAGATGTCGCGGGTCGCGAGGTCGGCGCCCGCGAGCCGCTTGCCGAGCGCTTCGGGCACCCACGTCTGTTCGAGCGACACGGGCTCGCGGTTCAGCAGCCGCACGCGATGGATCTCGACGAGCGGCGCGCCTTCCGGCACGTGCAGCTTCGTCGCGAGATGGCGGTCGGCCTTCACGGTCCGGAACGTGCGCAGCTGGTTCACGATTTCGTAACCCATCGACGACATCGCCTCGGCGAAGCCTTGCAGCGACGTCACGTTCTGGAACGCCTTCGGCTTCGATACGAACGTGCCCTTGCCGTGCAGCTTGAACAGCAGGCCTTCCTTCTGCAGGTCGCCGAGCGCCTGGCGCACCGTGATGCGGCTCACGTCGAACATTGCGCAGAGCGCGTGCTCGGACGGCATTCGGCTGTGCGGCGCATAGGTGCCGTCGAGAATGCGCGCGCGCAGCGTGTCCTTGATCTGCACGTAGAGCGGTGCCGCCGACAGCGGCACGACGTTGGATGGGGTCATCGGTCGACTTGTTATGACAAGATGACCCGAGTGTAGTGAGCCTGTTCGTGCACCCGAACCAACTATTTCTGCTTTCGACTTTCCGATTCCGGGAAAGGCGGGGCGGGCGCCGATTGGCCGGTCGTCCGCCGCCCGGATTGGCGCACACGCGGATTTTTTTGCGCTGGTGCACGCGAGCGTGTCGATTTTCCGGCGTGTCGGGCGTCGTATCGGTATCGATGGCGGTGTGCGAACGTAGCGCTGTTCGTTATTGCGTGATCGATCCGTGTCCGACCAACAGAAAGGAGATGCCAGATGCGTAATTCCCGCTACCGCTGGGTGATCGTCGCCGCGGGCGGCGTGATGGGCTGTGTCGCGATCGGCGCGATGTTTTCGCTGCCCGTGTTCCTGCGGGCCATCGCTCACGACACCGGGTGGTCGATGACCGGCATCTCCGCCGCGATGACGCTCGGCTTCATCGCGATGGCGTTCGCGAGCATCGGCTGGGGCAGCCTGTCGGACCGGATCGGCACGCGCGCGGTGGTCGTGACCGGTGCCGTGCTGCTGTCGGCGAGCGTCGCGGCCGCGAGCCGCGCACCGTCGCTGCTCGCGTTCCAGCTGATGTTCGGGCTGGCCGTCGGCGGCGCGACGGCCGCGATATTCGCGCCGATGATGGCGTGCGTGACCGGCTGGTTCGACACGCATCGCAGCCTCGCGGTGTCGCTGGTGTCGGCCGGCATGGGAATGGCGCCGATGACGATGTCGCCGCTCGCCGCGTGGCTCGTGTCGGCCTACGGCTGGCGCACGTCGATGCTGCTGATCGCCATGTTGGCCGCCGCCGTGATGATCCCGGCATCGCTGCTCGTGCGGCGCGCGCCTGCGCTGGACAGCGCGCGCACCGAACCAGCGAATGCAGGCGGGCCGCACGTTGCGCCGCTGTCGGTCCGCGCCGCGCTGCGCTCGCCGCAGTTCGTCGTGCTGCTGCTCACCAACTTCTTCTGCTGCGCGACGCACTCCGGCCCGATTTTTCATACGGTCAGCTACGCGGTGACTTGCGGGATTCCGTTGATCGCTGCGGTGTCGATCTACAGCGTCGAGGGGCTCGCCGGCATGGGCGGGCGAGTCGCGTTCGGGCTGCTGGGCGACCGTCTCGGCGCGAAGCGCATGCTGGTCGCCGGGCTGCTCGCGCAGGCGCTCGGCGCGCTCGGGTACTACTTCGTGCGAACGCTCGACGGCTTCTATGCGGTCGCGGTGCTGTTCGGCTTCATCTATGCGGGCGTGATGCCGCTCTACGCGGTGCTCGCACGCGAAAATTTCCCGCTGCGGATGATGGGCACCGTGATCGGCGGTTGCGCGATGGCCGGCAGCCTCGGGATGGCGGCAGGGCCGGTTGCGGGCGGCTTGATCGTCGATGCGCTCGGCAGCTACGGCTGGCTGTACGTCGGATCGTTCGCGATCGGCATCGGCGCGTTCGTCGTCGCGATGATGTTCAGGCCGTTCCCGCGCGAGCGCTCGGAACCGGTCGCCGCATGACCGGCCAGTCGCGAAACGGCGCTTTCGGCGGGGTGGCGAGCACCGGTTCGTCCCGGCGAAAATAAAGAACGGCGCCGGATATCGCGCGCCCGAACGGCGCCGAATCCGCGCGGAGCCTGCTGCGGCGCAGCACAGCGGCAAGTCGCGGCGATCGGCGCGCATGCGCGGCGATTCGTGCCCTAAAAGCGCAATGTCGAGCATCCGTTCGAAGGGCCTGTCATACGCACGTCACCCTGCTAGAATTCGCCTGCCGCATTTGTTCCGATTGACTGATGAGATTGCTTGACGCACTGGTCGAACAACGTATCGCCGCCGCCGCCGCGCGGGGCGAGTTCGACGATTTGCCGGGTACCGGCGCGCCGCAGGCGCTGGATGACGACCTGCTCGTACCCGAGGAGGTACGCGTGGCCAACCGTATCCTGAAAAATGCGGGATTCGTGCCGCCGGCCGTCGAACAACTGCGCGCGCTGCGCAACCTGCAGGATGAATTGCAGGCAGTCAGCGACCGCGCCGCGCGCTGTCGGCTGCAGGCGAAGATCCTCGCGCTCGACATGGCGCTCGAATCGCTGCGCGGCGGCCCGATGGTGATGCCGCGCGACTATTGCCGGCGCATCGCGGAACGTCTGTGCGAGCGCGGGCTCGACGACGCACCCGCCGAAGCGGGGCCGATGTGAGCGCCGACGCGCAGCACGACGCGGCCGCTGCATCTGCCTGCGCAGTCCCTTCCGATTCTCCCGTTCGCGAAGCCGCGCCGGTGTCGGCGCGCGACGTGCATTTCATGCGGCTCGCGCAGGCGGCCGCGGAAGAGGCGCGGGCGGCCGGCGAAGTGCCGGTCGGCGCGGTGCTCGTGCGCGGCGACGAAGTGATCGCGCGCGGCTTCAACCATCCGATCGGCGGCCACGATCCGTCGGCGCACGCGGAGATGGCCGCGCTCCGGATGGCCGCGCAGCATCTGCAGAACTACCGGATGCCCGGGTGCGAGCTGTACGTGACGCTCGAGCCTTGCCTGATGTGCGCGGGCGCGATCATGCACGCACGGATCGCGCGCGTCGTCTACGGCGCCGCCGATCCGAAGACCGGCGCATGCGGCAGCGTGATCGACGCGTTCGCGAATCCGCAGCTCAATCACCATACCGAAGTGGCCGGCGGCGTGCTCGCCGACGAATGCGGCGCAGCGCTGAAGTCGTTCTTCGCGGAGCGCCGCCGCGCGCTGCGGGAAGCACGGCTCGCCCGCGACGCAGAATCCGGCCCGGCATAATCGTCTCGGCCGCGGCCGTTGCCCCGAGCGCGGCGGGGCCGTGCGCTTCGATGAACCCGACACGGTTCAGGCCCTCTAAGCAGGTTTGACGAACCCGATACCTTTCGCCATGTCCTTCCAGCCCGCAGCGTCCTACACCATCCGCCTGCTCGCGCCGTCCGGTTATCCGCACGATCCCGATGCGATCAATCGCGCGCTCGAGCGCCTGAGCGGCGCGCAGCATCGCGTCGAGAACCTCGAGGCGACGCAGCGGCGCTTTCAGCGTTTCGGCGGCACCGACGGTGAACGCGCCGGCGACCTGAACCGTCTGGCAGACCCGGAGCGCCGGCTGCCGGACATCGCGCTCGCGGTGCGCGGCGGCTACGGCGCCGCGCGCATCCTGCACGGCCTCGACTATCGTGGGCTCGAGCGCCGGCTGCGCGACCAGCCGATCGCGCTGGTCGGGCACAGCGACTTCACCGCGATCCAGCTCGCGCTGTACGCGAAGGCACGGATCAAGACGTTCGGCGGGCCGATGCTGTCGGCCGACTTCGGCGCGGAAACGCCGAGCGACTTCACGATGCAGCATTTCTGGCAGACGCTGACGCAGCCGACCACGACGATCGTTGCCGAAGCGCCGCAGGTGCAGAGCGCGAACGTGACGGGCACGCTGTGGGGCGGCAATCTCGCGATCCTCACGTCGCTCGTCGGTACGCCGTACATGCCGGACATCGACGGCGGCATCCTGTTCATCGAGGACGTGAACGAGCAGCCGTTCCGGATCGAACGGATGATTTATCAGCTGCATCTGTCCGGGCTGCTCGCGCGCCAGCAGGCGCTCGTGCTCGGTCAGTTCACGGGCGCGCGGCCGTTCGAATACGACAACGGCTACGACATGCAGGCGATGATCGACCACGTGCGCTCGGTGGTCGGGATCCCGGTCATCACGGGGCTGCAGTTCGGTCACGTGCCCGATCTGCTGACCCTGCCGTTCGGCGCGCACGCGCAACTCGTCGCGAACGCGCACGGTTTCCGGCTCACGCTGTCGGATTATCCGCATCTCGGTTGAGCCAGGCGGGCGGATACCATCGAAAGGCGGAGGTTTTCCGCCTTTTTCTTTAACTATGTGCGCAACTAACGGTCGGAAATTTTCGTCGCTGCAGACCGGACCGAACGCACGGCGTGCACCATTTTTGTCAACAAAATGACGGGTCGGGTATACACCGCGAGCCGCTGCGGACAAGCTCGGGATGCCCGCCGTGCCTGGATTTCGCGCATCGCGCACCGATCTGGCACGACACGATGCACGGCGATTGTGCGCGCATCGCGAAAAGAATTGTTGACAATCTTTATGTCCGTCCTAGGATGAGGACCATTACACGATGCGCAACATGAACGAGCCCGATTCCAGTCCGTCCGGCGCGGCCGGCCCCGAAGCGATCGCGGAGCGGATCCGTACCGCGATCCTCGAGCATCGGCTCGCGCCCGGCGCGAAGCTGACGGAGGCGCAGCTCTGCGACGTATTCGGCGTGAAGCGCGGGACGATCCGGCAGGCGCTCGCGCAGCTCGCGACCGACAAGCTGGTCGATCTCGAGCCGAACCGCGGCGCGTTCGTCGCGAGCCCGACGCTGCAGGACGTGCACGAGGTGTTCGAGATGCGCCGGATCATCGAGTTGGCCGTCGTCGAGCGGCTCGCGACCGGGCCGGGCGCGAAGCGGCTGAAGGGCGTCGCCGCACTGATCGACAAGGAACGCCGCGCGTTCGAGCGGCACGACTTCGCGGCGTGGATCCGCCTGTCGGGCGAGTTCCATACGGCGCTCGCCGCGCTGGTGGGCAATGCGACGCTCTGCGAGTGCCTCGACGGGCTCGTCGCACGCTCGACGCTGATGTCGGCGCTGTACGAATCGCACGGCCGCAGCCCGTGCTCGTTCGACGATCACGGCGAGATCCTGGCCGCGCTGGAAGCGGGCGACGCAAAGCGGGCGGCGGCGCTGATGGCGCATCACCTGCAGCATGTCGAACTGAAGATGCTGGACCGGCCCGCGCAAGGGCAGGTCGATTTGCGCGAAGTGTTCGGCGGCGCCTGAGCGGCGACGCGAACCCGGCCGCGCGCCACACGACGAGAGCAATGCAGGCCGGCGGTTTGCGCCGCCGGCCGCCAGTCCGACTCCGGACGACGATCCGGAGCGATATCGATGACGGTGGAGCGGCCGCCTGGCCGCATCAAGGAGAAGTCATGGCTCAGTTCAGTGTGGCGCACGACAGCGCGTACCCGGCGGAAGAAGGCGGCGAGGGCGGCGGATCCCCGATGCCGGACGGTTACAGCCAACGTCTGTACAACGAAGATTTGGCACCCCTCAAGAATCAGACGTGGGGCTCGTACAACATCTTCGCGTTCTGGATGTCGGACGTGCACAGCGTCGGCGGCTACGTGTTCGCCGGCAGCCTGTTCGCGCTCGGGCTGACGAGTTGGCAGGTGCTGATCGCGCTGATCGTCGGCATCACGATCGTGAACCGGCTGTGCAACCTGATCGCGCGGCCCAGTCAGCAGATCGGCGTGCCCTATCCGGTCGCGTGCCGCGCGACGTTCGGCGTGCTCGGCGCGAACGTGCCAGCCGTGATTCGCGGGCTGATCGCGATCGCGTGGTACGGCATCCAGACCTATCTCGCATCCAGCGCGCTCGTGATCGTCGTGCTGAAGTTCTTTCCGCAGTGGATGCCGTATGCGGACGTCCATCGCTACGGTTTCCTCGGGCTGTCGGCGGTCGGCTGGGCCGGCTTCATGCTGCTGTGGGTGCTGCAGGCGTTCGTGTTCTGGAACGGGATGGAGACGATCAAGAAGTTCATCGACTTCGCGGGTCCGGCCGTCTACGTCGTGATGTTCATCCTGGCCGGCTACATGGTGTGGCGCGCGGGCTGGCGCAACATCGGCCTCAACCTCGGCGGCGTCAAGTATCACGGCGCGGAAGTGCTTCCGGTGATGATCACGGCCGTGTCGCTCGTCGTATCGTACTTCTCCGGGCCGATGCTGAATTTCGGCGACTTCTCGCGCTACTGCCGTTCGTTCGGCGACGTGAAGCGCGGCAATTTCTGGGGGCTGCCGGTCAACTTCCTCGCGTTCTCGCTCGTCACGGTGATCACCACCGCCGCGACGCTGCCGGTGTTCGGCGAACTGATCACCGATCCGGTCGAGACGGTCGGGCGCATCGACCATCCGACCGCGGTGATCCTCGGCGCGCTGACCTTCACGATCGCGACGATCGGCATCAACATCGTCGCGAACTTCGTGTCGCCCGCGTTCGATTTCTCGAACGTCGCGCCGCGGCTGATCAGCTGGCGCGCGGGCGGGATGCTCGCGGCCGTCGCATCGATCTTCATCACGCCGTGGAACCTGTTCAACAATCCGGCCGTGATCCACTACACGCTCGACGTGCTCGGCGCGTTCATCGGTCCGCTGTACGGCGTGCTGATCGCCGATTTCTATCTCGTGAAGCGCGGCCGGCTCGTGCGCGACGACCTGTACACGATGTCGGAGCGCGGCAGCTACTGGTACACGGGCGGCGTGAACCGCCGCGCGCTCGCCGCGCTGCTGCCGGCCGCGGTGATCGCCGTGCTCTGCGTGATGGTGCCGGGCTGGCAGGCCGCCGCGAATTTCTCGTGGTTCATCGGCGCAGGGCTCGGTTTCGTGTTTTACCGGCTGCTTGCGAGCGCGAACGCGTGAGGAGTGGGCGATGAAGATCAAGCTGATCAATCCGAATACGACGCAGCGGATGACCGACGCGATGGGCCGCTGCGCGCGTGAAGTCGCGGCCGCGGGCACCGCGATCGTCGCGGTGAGCCCGCCGATGGGGCCGCCGTCGATCGAGGGCTATTACGACGAGGCGCTCGCGACGCCCGGCCTGCTCGCCGAGGTCGCGCAGGGCGAGCGCGACGGTTTCGACGCGTACGTGATCGCATGCTTCGGCGATCCGGGCCTGTACGCGGCGCGCGAGGTCGCGCGCGGGCCGGTGATCGGGATCGCCGAAGCGGCGATGCACGCGGCGAGCGTGCTCGCGCCGGGCTTCTCGGTCGTCACGACGCTCGCGCGCACGTGCGGGATGGCGTGGCATCTCGCCGAGCGCTACGGGATGAAGCGGTTCTGCCGCAACGTGCGCGCGACCGACGTCGCGGTGCTCGAGCTCGACCGGCCCGGTTCGGCCGCGCGGCGGATCATCGTCGACGAATGCCGGCGTGCGCTGGACGAGGACGGCGCCGACGCGATCGTGCTCGGCTGCGCGGGGATGGCCGAATTCGCGCACGAGATCGAGCAGCAGATCGGCGCGCCGGTGGTCGAGGGCGTCACGGCTGCCGTGAAGTGGGCCGAGGCGCTCGTGTCGCTGCGCCTCGCGACCGCCAAGCGCGGCGATTATGCGCGGCCGCTGCCGAAGCGCTATGACGGCGAATTCGCGCGCTTCAGCCCGCCGGGCGACGCGCCGGCAACCGCGCCGGCCGGCGACGCCGCGCGCGACGGGAACCCCGCACCGGAACCGGCCCCGACTTTGCCGCAACCGCACATACACTCCGTCTGACACGCACTATCTGCGCCGCTGTATGGGCGCGTATGAACCTTTTCGCTACACTGGGCCGTCATCGCATCGGCCCGTGCGGCCGGCCTCCGGCGCCTGCGCGGGTCGATGCGAACCCATTATTTCAGCGAGCTTCCGCGTACTTCGAACCCATGTCACTCGATCCGAACTATCCTCGCGACCTGATCGGCTACGGCCGCCATCCCGTGCAGGCGAACTGGCCCGGGCGTGCCCGCGTCGCCGTGCAATTCGTGCTGAATTACGAGGAGGGCGGCGAGAACTGCGTGCTGCACGGCGATCCCGGTTCCGAGCAGTTCCTGTCCGAAATCGTCGGCGCGGCATCGTATCCGGACCGCCACATGAGCATGGAATCGATCTACGAATACGGGTCGCGTGCCGGCGTGTGGCGCATCCTGCGTGAATTCGAGAAGCGCGGGCTGCCGCTGACGGTGTTCGGCGTCGGCATGGCGATCGAGCGTCACCCGGAGCTCGCGCGTGCGTTCGTCGAACTCGGCCACGAGATCGCGTGCCACGGCTGGCGCTGGATTCACTACCAGAGCATGACGCCCGAGCTCGAAGCCGAACACATGCGCCTGGGGATGGAAGCGATCGAGCGCGTGACGGGCGAGCGTCCGCTCGGCTGGTACACCGGCCGCGACAGCCCGAACACGCATCGCCTCGTCGCCGAATACGGCGGGTTCCTGTACGACTCCGACAACTACGGCGACGACCTGCCGTTCTGGATGGACGTGCAGGTGTCGGGCGGCGGCACGACGCCGCAGCTGATCGTGCCGTACACGCTCGATACGAACGACATGCGCTTCGCGACGCCGCAGGGCTTCAACACCGGCGATCACTTCTTCCAGTACCTGCGCGATGCGTTCGACGTGCTGTACGCGGAAGGCGACGAAGCACCGAAGATGCTGTCGATCGGCATGCACTGCCGGTTGCTGGGGCGGCCGGGGCGGTTCCGCGGGCTGCAGCGGTTCCTCGATCACATCGAGCAGCACGATCGCGTTTGGGTGACGCGCCGTGTCGATATCGCGCGCCACTGGCGCGAACATCATCCGTATCAGCCCAATCATCGAAACGAAGGGAAAGCATGAAGGCGATGCGTTACACGTTGGAGCAACTGAACACGATGGCGCCGAGCGCATTCGTCGCGGCGCTGTCGGGAATCTTCGAACATTCGCCGTGGGTGGCTGAGGCCGCCGCGGGCAAGCGGCCGTTCGCGAGCATCGACGCGCTGCACGAGACGATGTCGGCTGCAGTGGAAACGGCCGGCGACGCGCGCCAGCTCGCGCTGATCAACGCTCACCCGGAACTGGCCGGCAAGGCCGCGGTGCGCGGCGAGCTGACGGCCGAGTCGACGCGCGAGCAGAGCGGTGCGGGCCTCGACCAGTGCACGCAGGAAGAGTTCGACAAGCTGCTGACGCTGAACCGCACGTATCGCGAGAAGTTCGGCTTCCCGTTCATTCTCGCGGTGCGCGGCTACGACCGGCACGGCATCATCGCGAACTTCGAGTCGCGCGTGAATCATTCGCGCGACGAGGAACTGCGCGCGAGCCTCGACCAGATCTACCGGATCGCACGCTTTCGCCTCGACGACCTGATCGACGCGTGACACCGCGACTGGCCTGCTGCGTCGCGGCGGCCCGATTGCCTCACTGAAACAAGGAAACATCATGGCTGTTCCGCTTCTCGATCCCGACGCGCCCGATTTCACGCGGCGCTACGTGAACCTTGCCGACCCGCGTCTCGGCGCGCAGGCGCTCGAGGCCAGCGACGACTTCTTCGCGCCGAAGGAACGGATGCTGAACCCGGAGCCGGCGGTGTTCATCCCCGGCAAGTACGACGACCACGGCAAGTGGATGGACGGCTGGGAGACGCGCCGCAAGCGCACGACCGGCTACGACTGGTGCATCGTCAAGCTCGGGCGGCCGGGGGTGATCAAGGGCTTCGACATCGACACGAGCCACTTCACCGGCAATTTCCCGCCGGCCGCGTCGATCGAGGCCGCGTTCGTGGCCGACGGCGCGCCGACGCATGCGACCGAATGGGTCGAGATCGTGCCGTCGACGACGCTGCAGGGCAACAGCCATCACTACGTCGCAGCGAGCGACGCGCGTGCGTTCACGCATCTGCGCGTGAACATCTACCCGGACGGCGGCATCGCGCGCCTGCGCGTGTACGGCCAGCCGCAGCTCGACTGGGCCGGCGCGAGCGCGACCGAACTGTTCGACCTTGCGGCGATGGAAAACGGCGGCTACGTGGTTGCCGCGAACAATCAGCACTTCGGCGTCGCGTCGAACCTGCTGCTGCCGGGCCGCGGCGTGAACATGGGCGACGGCTGGGAAACGCGCCGCCGCCGCGAACCGGGCAACGACTGGGCGATCATCGCGCTCGCGCAACCGGGCGTGATCCGCAAGATCGAAGTCGACACCGCGTTCTTCAAGGGCAACTATCCGGACCGCTGCTCGATCCAGGCCGCGTACGTGTCCGGCGGCACCGACAGCTCGCTGATCACGCAATCGATGTTCTGGCCGGTGCTGCTCGGCGAACAGAAGCTGCAGATGGACAAGCAGCATGTCTTCGAACAGGACATCGCATCGCTGGGCCCGGTGACGCACGTGCGTCTGAACATCCTTCCGGACGGCGGCGTGTCGCGCTTGCGTCTGTGGGGGACGCTCGACAAAT
This sequence comes from Burkholderia latens, assembly GCF_902499045.1. GTDB lineage: Bacteria > Pseudomonadota > Gammaproteobacteria > Burkholderiales > Burkholderiaceae > Burkholderia > Burkholderia latens. The sequence continues at coordinate 19,112 of NZ_CABVPL010000015.1, forward strand.
GAAGACGCTTGCAATCGAACCGCTGACGAAGGCAGCGTTCGCACCGTTCGGCGACGTGATCGAGACCGAAGGCGCGAAGCAGATTCCGATCAATCTCGGCACGACGATCCGCTTTCACGATCTCGCGAAGGTCGACGTGACGGATGAAAACGGCCGCGCGCTGATCAACCTGTTCCGCGGCCAGCCGCGCACGCTGCCGTTCGAGGTGAAGATGCTCGAGCGCCATCCGCTCGGCAGCCAGGCGTTCGTGCCGCTGAACGAGCAGCCGTATCTCGTCGTTGTCGCGCCGGCCGGCGATCTCGATCCGTCGAAGATCCGCGCGTTCGTGACGAGCGGGTGGCAAGGCGTCAACTACGCGAAAGGCGTGTGGCATCACCCGCTGATCGCGCTGGGCGGCGTCAGCGACTTCATCGTCGTCGATCGCGGCGGTGATGGCCTGAACCTGAACGAGCAGGATCTGCCGGAATCGCTGTGGCTCACCGAGGACGCGCTCGATGCAGTGACGGCTTGAGCCGGATTTCAGTCGTTCCGCTACGTCGAAGAAGCCCGCGCGATTTGCGCGGGCTTTTTTGTGTTTGCCGCTTGCGGATCACGGCGCGGCGAGCGGTTCCCGTTCATCCGCGCGAAGCCGGCGAAGCAGCCGGGAACGAACGGCGGCGCATCGGGCAGCAGCGCCGGGCCGAGTCGGTGCGCGATGCGCTGTCACGTCGTCACGCCAGCGAGCAGGGCGGCTATCGCGCGCCCGCCCGTTGCGCCGGCGCGCGCCCAGTTCCGTGGGCGAACCGTGGCGCCGGCCGCGTGCCATCGTGCCCGCCTCGCCACCGCTCGACGTCCGGTCCCGGACGCGTGCTTCCCGATGAGCCAACCTGAGAGCGACGTCACGGCGCTGCTGCGCACGATGCGGCCCGAACTGCATCGTGGCGTCTTCGCGTTCGTCGCGCTGGCGGACGATGCAGATATATCCGTATCCGAAACGATCGCGACGTTTCGTGAAGCGGAGGGCATGACGGTCGTGGCGTGATGGCCGCCGCGTATCACGACCACCTCAGGAAGGCGATCCGCAATCGCCGCGCGCATGCAAAGAAAAACGGGCCCGGTTTGACCCGGGCCCGTGAACGGAGCGTATTGCGCCGGCAGCCGATACCTGACGGCCGGCGCACGATGGCTTACTTTGCCGCGCCACCCTCGAACCATGCGGCGAGCTTCACGCGCTCGTCGTCGGTCATGTGCGTGACGTTGCCGATCGGCATCGCCTTCAGGCGCACGGCCTGTTCGTAGATCCGCTGCGCGTTCTTCGACACTTCGTCCGGCGTGTCGAACATCACGCCCGCGGGCGCGCTGCCCATCAGCGTCGGCTTCGCCGAATGGCACTCGACGCAACGCTGCTGCAGGATCGGCATGATGTCGCGGATCGCGATCTTCGGGGCGTTCGCGGCCTGCGCTTCCGGTGCGACCGGCTTGGGCATCGTCCACACGAGCGCGCCCGACAACAACGCGACGCCGCCGATCGGCAGGTACCACAGCTGCTTGCCGCGGTGACGCATCACGAAGAACTGGCGGATCAGCGCGCCGGCCAGCATGATCAGCACGAGCACGACCCAGTTGAACTTGTTCGTGTACGTCATCGCATAGTGGTTCGACAGCATCGCGAACACCACCGGCAGCGTGAAATACGTGTTGTGCACCGAACGTTGCTTGCCGCGCTTGCCGTAGATCGGGTTCGGCTCTTCGCCCTTGAGCATCTTGTCGACCATCTTGCGCTGGCCGGGGATGATCACGAAGAACACGTTCGCCGACATGATCGTCGCGAGCATCGCGCCGACGATCAGGTACGCCGCACGCCCCGCGAAGATGTGGCACGCGAGGTACGCGGCGATCACGACGTAGACGCCGACGCAGATGCCCAGCACGCGATCGTTGGTGCCGAGGATGCGGCACAGCGAGTCGTAGACGATCCAGCCCGCTGCGAGGAAGCCGAGTGCGGACGCGACCGCGACGACCGGACCCATGTCGAGCACGCTCTTGTCGATCAGATACGTGTTCGGCGCGAGCAGGTACAGCACGAAGAACAGCGAGAAGCCTGACAGCCACGTCGTGTACGACGGCCACTTCGACCAGTGCAGGTCGTCAGGCATTTCCGGCGGGGCGACCGTGTACTTCTGCATGTTGTAGAACCCGCCGCCGTGGACGTGCCACAGTTCGCCGAACACGCCGCGCTTGCGCTGGTTCGCGTCGGCCGGCGGCTTCAGGCTGTTGTCCAGTGCGACGAAATAGAAGGACTCGCCGATCCACGCAATGGCGACGATGACGTGCAGCCATCGCAGCGCGAGGTTCAGCCAGTCGGTGATGAAGCCTTCCATGAAACTCCTCCAGACTCGATTCGTTGTCTTTGATGCGTTTGCCGATGCGTGTGTCAGCTGCCGCGATAGGTGCTGTACGACCACGGCGACACGAGCAGCGGCACGTGGTAGTGCGATGCAGGGTCGGCGATGCCGAAGCGCAGCACGACGCGGTCGACGAAGCGCGGTTCCGGCACCTTCACGCCGAGCGACGCGAAGTAGTCGCCGGCATGGAACACGAGTTCGTATTCGCCGGCGGCGAGTGCCGCGCCTTCGAGCAGCGGTTCGTCGCAGCGGCCGTCGCTATTGGTCAGCACGGTCTTGATCGCGCGGCGCGATTCGCCGTCGAGCGCGTAGAGGTCCACTTTGATGGCAGCGCCGGGGCGACCGTGTGCCGTGTCGAGTACGTGGGTAGTGAGCTTTCCCATTCGCAGTTGTCCTTGTGTGAATGCGAGGTTCGGCGGCAGCTCGATCCATTGACTGTGCGGCGGATCGAGGCTCCACGTCACGTGGCTACATACCCGTCGGCGAGATTGAAGCGAGCGCCGTGCAGGCATTGTAAAAAGGTTCCCCGTGCAAATACGGGCGCGATATCGAAGATAATGCGCCGCGCATGAGCGGCTGTCGACGGCCGGCCGGCTTCCGCTTGCCGCGCCGGATCGCCTCGAATGGCCGCGGCCCGCGGCCCCCGTGCGGCGCAACATGTCGAATCCGTGAAGTACGGTATTCCGGATTGCGCATTGTGCGCGGCGCGCGCTTGGGCGATGCTGCGGCCGTGCGCGCCGGGCTGGAGCCCGCGCGTACCCCGAAGACGGCATTCACGCCGGGTAACCGGGCCAGCGCGTTCGAACGGACGCAGGCACCGGGGCGTGCCGCGAATCAGCGTTCGAACGGCTTTGTGACGGCCTCCGGGAGCGGCTCCCGGCGGCAGAACGACGCGGAGAACGCATGAACCTCGAGCAGCACGCCGGCGCACGCGCGCCGCACCCATCCTCATCCCGCCCGAAAACTCTGCTGGTCAAGCACGCCGACGTGCTCGTGACCATGGACGACACGCGCCGCGAGCTGCGCGACGCCGGGCTCTACATCGAAGGCAACCGGGTCGTCGCGGTCGGCCCGAGCGCCGAGCTGCCCGAGACGGCGGACGAAGTGCTCGACCTGCGCGGGCACCTCGTGATCCCGGGCCTCGTGAACACGCACCACCACATGTACCAGAGCCTTACGCGCGCGGTGCCGGCCGCGCAGAACGCCGAGCTGTTCGGCTGGCTCACGAACCTGTATCGGATCTGGGCGCACCTGACGCCGGAGATGATCGAGGTGTCGACGCTGACCGCGATGGCCGAGCTGTTGCAGTCGGGCTGCACGACGTCGAGCGACCATCTGTACATCTATCCGAACGGCAGCCGGCTCGACGACAGCATCGGCGCCGCGCAGCGGATCGGCATGCGCTTTCACGCGAGCCGCGGCGCGATGAGCGTCGGCCAGCGCGACGGCGGGCTGCCGCCCGATTCCGTCGTCGAGCGCGAGCCCGACATCCTGCGCGACGCGCAGCGCCTGATCGAGACCTATCACGACGAAGGCCGCTACGCGATGCTGCGCGTGGTGGTCGCGCCGTGCTCGCCGTTCTCGGTGAGCCGCGGGCTGATGCGCGACGCGGCCGTGCTGGCGCGCGACTACGGCGTGTCGCTGCACACGCACCTTGCCGAGAACGTCAACGACATCGCGTACAGCCGCGAGAAGTTCGGGATGACGCCCGCCGAATACGCGGAGGATCTCGGCTGGGTCGGCCACGACGTGTGGCACGCGCACTGCGTGCAGCTCGACGATGCGGGCATTGGCCTGTTCGCGCGCACCGGCACCGGCGTCGCGCACTGTCCGTGCTCGAACATGCGGCTCGCGTCCGGCATCGCACCGGTGAAGAAGATGCGGCTGGCCGGCGTGCCGGTCGGCCTCGGCGTCGACGGTTCGGCGTCGAACGACGGCGCGCAGATGGTCGCGGAAGTGCGGCAGGCGCTGCTGCTGCAGCGGGTCGGCTTCGGGCCCGATGCGATGACCGCGCGCGAGGCGCTCGAGATCGCGACGCTCGGCGGCGCGAAGGTGTTGAACCGCGACGACATCGGCGCGCTGAAGCCCGGCATGGCCGCGGACTTCGCCGCGTTCGACCTGCGCCAGCCGCTGTTCGCGGGCGCGCTGCACGATCCGGTGGCGGCGCTCGTGTTCTGCGCGCCGTCGCAGACGGCGTACACGGTGGTGAACGGGAAGGTGGTGGTACGGGAAGGGCGGCTCGCGACGCTCGATCTGCCGCCGGTCATCGAGCGCCACAACGCGCTCGCGCGGGCGCTGGCGGAAGCGTCGCGCTGACGCGTCGGCGCGGCGCTCGCGCCGCACGCCGTGGCGGCAGATGCGCATCGCGCGCGCGGGTCGCGGCCGTCACCCGCTGCGTGATGCGGCAGGTCATCGCACAATGACGCGATCGGCACGACCGGCGCGCGTGATGCGCGCATGGTGCGCGCCGACTGCGATTACGCTTCGATCAGCGTGCGGGTCGCTTCCGCGACGAGGCCGCGCAGCCAGCGCACTTCGTCGGAGTAATGGCAGCGTTCGTGCCACAGCTGGTAGTACTGCATCGGCGGGAAGTCGAGCGGCGCCGGCACGACCGAAAGCGGCAGGAACTTCGCGTAATGATCGGCGAACAGGCGTGTCGTCGTGAAGATCAGGTCGGACTTCACCAGCACGTACGGTGCGAGGTTGAAGTACGGCAGCGTGACGACGACGTGGCGCTTGAGCCGCTCGCGCGCGAGGTGCACGTCGATCGCGCCGCGCTGGCCGACCGAGTACGGCGTCGGCGCGAGATGCGGCGCGTTCAGGTACTGGTCGAGCGTGAGCCCGCCGCGCTTCGCGAACGGGTGCGTGTTGCTCATCAGGCAGACGATTTCGTCGACGAACAGGTTCGACAGGTGCAGCTGCTCGGGCGGCTCGGGCCAGTTGCCGACGACGATGTCGAGCTTGCCGTCTTCCAGCGCGAGCTCGTAGTCGAACGCGGGGCCGAGCGAGTGGAATTCGAGCGTCGCATTCGGCGCGGCCTGGCGGAAGCGTTCGACGACCGTCGGCACGAACAGTACGTTCAGATAGTCCGGGCAGCCGATCCGGTAGCAGCGGATCGACGTCGCCGGATCGAAATTGTGCTGCTGGAACTTGATGCGCTCGATTTCGCGCAGCGCGTTCTGCACCGGCTCGAGCAGGCGCAGCCCATATTCGGTCGGGACCATGCCGGACTTGCCGCGCACGAGCAGCGGGTCGCCGGTGATGTCGCGCAGGCGCCGCAGCGCGGCGCTGATCGCCGGTTGCGACTGGTTCAGTTTGACGGCCGCGCGCGTGACGCTGCGCTCCATCAACAAGGTGTGCAAGACGCGCAAGAGGTACGTGTCGATCGCCTCGCGTTGCTGACTCATGATTTCTCCGGTTTATATGTCTGGGCTGATCGAGGAGGGAGGTGGGTATATGGTTTTTAATATGAACGAAAACCAGCGTCAAGAGATGGATACCCGCAGGCGCCCGCCGGCCGGGCCTCGCCAACAGGGCCGAACGGGGCGGAATGCAGGCGTGCGCGGCGCTGCGCGGATGCGCGTTGCACGCATCCGGCAGGTCGGGGCGCTGCGCGTGATGTGCGGCGCGTCAGTCGTCGATGCGCAGGCCGACTTTCAGCGTCACTTGCCAGTGGATCACCTGATCGCCTTCGATGTGGCCGCGCGTTTCGGTCACCTGGAACCAGTGCAGGTTGTGCAGCGTCTTGCCTGCTTTCGAGATCGCGTTGCGGATGGCGTCGTCGCACGATTGCCGCGACGAGCCGGTCAGTTCGATCAGCTTGTAGACGTGGTCGCTCATGATGCGCTCCCTGGGATGTCGACGTGTGTCGGTGTGTACGGCCGGTGCAAGGCGCGGGCTCGCAGCCGCGCCGCGCATGCCCGGCTTCTTGAGTGATAGGTATGATGGGCGGCAAGTGCAACCCCAATTGGAGACGAGGAACATCGTGGAAGTCGGATTTTGCGGACCGGGATTGATGGGCGCGCCGATGATTCGGCATTTGCTGGCGGCCGGCCATCGGGTCAGCGTCTGGAACCGGACGCGCACCAAGGCCGAGGCGCTGGAACACGACGGCGCGCAGGTGGTCGACACGCCGCGCGAACTGGCCGAGCGCGTCGATACGGTATTCGTGTGCGTGCTCGACGGCCGTGCGGTCGGCGAGGTCGTGTTCGGCGAACACGGTCTCCTGGCCGGCGCTGCGAATATCCGCCGGCTGAAGCGCATCGTCGATCACTCGAGCATTGCGCCTGCGGCGACGCGCGCCTACGCGGCACGCGCGGCTGCGCTTGAGGTGGGCTGGATCGATGCGCCGGTGTCGGGCGGTGTGCCCGGTGCGCAGGCCGGCACGCTCGCGGTGATGGCGGGCGGCGCGGTGGCCGACCTCGACGCGGTACGGCCGCTGATCGACACGTACGCGTCGCGTATCACGCACATGGGCGACGCGGGCGCGGGCCAGACCGCGAAGCTGTGCAACCAGGCGATCGTCACGGCGACGGTGACTGCGATTGCCGAAGCGGTCGGCCTCGCGCAGGCGAGCGGCATCGATGCCGCGCGTCTGGCCGACGCGCTCGCGGGTGGCTGGGCCGACTCGGTGCTGCTGCAGACCTTCGTGCCGCGCATGACGTCAGGCGGCCATCCGCCGATCGGCGCGCTCGCGACGTTCCAGAAGGATGTCGATGCAATCGCCGATGCGGCGCGCGACACGGGCGCGGTGATGCCCGTATCGGCGACGGTGCAGCAGGTATTGCGGTTGGGGGCCGCGCAAGGACTGGCCGGCGCCGACTTCGCCGCGTTCATCGACATCGTGCGGCCCGGCAACGGGCGCGGCGCCATGATCGCGGCAACGGCGAAACGAAAAGCCTGAATGGCCGATGGGCCGCCCGGAGGCGGCCCATCGTGCGGTATCGTCAGCCGAGGGAGCGCGGCGTCGTATCGCCGGCGTTCTGGCGCCCGAGCCCGCCGCGCAGGCTCGCCTTCGTGCCTGCACCAAATTCGGGCAGGATGCGCGCGCGGGCGCGGCTCGCGAACACGAGGAAGCCGAAGCCGTTCGCTTCGTACCAGTATCCGCCGTTCTCGAGGCCGTCGAGCGGCTGCTCGAGTGCGTTGGCGATCGATTCGATGCAGCGTTTGCGCAATTCGGCGATGGCCGGATAGGGCGGTTGTGCGCCGCGCACGCTGCACAGGAGCACGTCGAGGCCGGGCAGCACATGCGCATAGAGGACGGGTTCGTCCTGCGCGCGGGCGCGGGCAATCTTGGTGTCGAGCTGTGCGAACGGTTTCGAGTGACGCAATACCGCGAGGAAGGACTCCTGGCCATCCTGTTGCGCACGTCGACGTTTTTTCGGGAAGGACATAAACACTCGCCTCAAAAACAATTGCAAGAAATGCGGCACTTTCATGCGACCCACTCCCGGCTATGCACGCCGCATGTCGATCCTTTATAGCACACGAAAATGCTGCACTCGTGCGGTACGACGATCAATGTCTCCCGTCGACCCGCATGCCACGATGATCGACACAACCAGCGTCTTGGCGCCCGTACTGTCGTTTAGTCTCCATCATAGACCTGCTTTTCCCGCGCGTGCATTCGCGCGTCACAAAAAAGTGAGACAGGCCCGTTCGCGACGGCGCACGACGCGTGCCCGCGAAAAATGAAAAAGGCCCGCACATGGCGGGCCCGGCAGCTTCGGCGTGGCGCGATGCTCAGCGTTGCTTGAGCGAATCGCGGATCTCGCGCAGCAGCAGCACGTCTTCCGGCGTCGCGGCCGGTGCCGCTTCTTCCGGCTTGCGCAGCTTGTTGATGAATTTCACCATCAGGAAAATGATGAACGCGAGGATCACGAAATTGATCGCCACGGTGATGAACGACCCATAGCCGAACACGGCGACGCCCGCAGCCTGCAGATCCTTGAACGAATCGGGATTACCCTTGAACGACGGGGGGATGGTGCCGAGCAGAACGAACTTGTTCGAGAAGTCCAGACCGCCGGTCAGCACGCCGATCACCGGCATGATCAGGTCTTTCACGACCGAGTCGACGATCTTCGAGAATGCGCCGCCGATGATCACGCCGACGGCGAGATCCATCACGTTGCCCTTGACGGCGAACTCCTTGAATTCCTTGATTATGCTCATGAGCGGCTTTCTCCTGGTTGAGGCGACGGGAAGGCGTGCCGCGACGCACACGACTGCAAGAGCGTCTGATGGGTCTGATGAGATCGGAGGCACGCCGATGTGCCGCATGATAGCGAACGTGCCCCATTGCCGGTAGCCCACTTTGAAATGATTGACAAATCGGGGGCCGGCGCGAGGGGAACTGAAAGGAAGCGCGGCGAGAAGAAGAGCGGGCGCCGCGCGACAGGCCGGCACCCGCATGCATGACGCTCAGGTGTTGTCGTCGGTCCAGCCGTCGTCGTTGCTGCCGAGATCGACGCCGCCGCCGTTGCCGTCGCTCCAGTTCGAATCGTCGCCGCGGCCGAGGTCGAAGCCCGGATCGCTGTTCTCCTGGTGCCGGCGCTGGTCGTCGACGATCACGTCGCGCTCGACCACGCGCTCGCGCCCGCCGGACATCGCTTCGCCGAGCAGCACGCCGGTCAGCAGCCCGCCCATGCCGCCGCCGAACCCGCCGCCTTGCTGGATCACGACCGGCGGCTGCTGTTGCGGATACTGCGGCGGATACGGCTGCGGCGGGTACGGTTGCTGCTGATACGGCTGGCCTTGCGCGCCGGTCACGCGATCGGCTTCCTGTGCGTACACGGAACCGCTGCCGCTTGCCGGCGCCGCCGGTTGCGCGGCCGGATCGGGGCGGCCCTCGATGCGTGCCTTCACGCTCGCATGACGCTGTTCGAGTTCGTCGACGCGATAGGGCGGCACCGGATTCTTGCCATTGGACAGCATCTCGACGAGCGTGCGCGCGTCGTTCTCGATCCCTTCGAGCTCGCTGGTAAGCGCAGCGGCGCCGGGCGCCGTCGACAGCTTCGCGTCGAGTTTCAGCGGGCGGATGTCGTTGAGCACGTCCGTCGCGCGCTTCAACTGCGTGCGGCGCTCGTCGTCGGCGCGGCCGTCGTCGGCCTTGCGCGCACGCCGCAGCGTCCAGCGCAGCACCAGTGCGACGATCGCGACGATGAGCCCGAGGCCGATCCACATGCCGGTCGACGGGCCGTGTTTCGCGGGCGGCACCGCCGGCGCGAGCGACGACTGCAATGAACCGCTCTGTGTCGCGGCCGGCGCGTTGCCGGCGACGCGCGCGGCATCGGCGCGAATGCGCGATTCGGTCTGTGCGAAGCGCGCCGCGTCGGTGAAGCGCAATTGCGGATCGAGCGACTTCGCTTTCTGCAGTTGCGCGAGCGCGTCGGACGCGCGGCCTTCGCGGTCCAGCACCTGTGCGTACAGGTAGCGCGCATGCGCGTTGTTCGGATGGGCGTCGATGACTTGTGACAGTTGCGTGTCGGCGCGCTGCCAGTCGCGTTGTGCAATCGACTGCTCGACTTGCTGCAGCGACGGGACCGCAAATGCGGCGGACGACAGCAGCATCAGCGAGAAGCCGAGTGCGGCGAGAGATTTCTTCATGGTCGAACCGGGCGCGAGCGCCCGTCTCCTGACGATCGGTGCGCGCCGCGCGCCCGGCGGGCCGCGGCGCGGTGGCCGTTACTGCGCGGGCGTGTCGAGCTGCTTCTTCAGCGCGGCGAGGCGATCCTCGACCGACGGGCCCTTGTTCAGCGCGGCGAGCTTGTCGTCGAGCGCCTTGCCGCTCGACGTGTCGGCCGAATTCAGGCGCGCGTCCGAGCGCGCGTTCTGCAGCGCGACCTTGCCCTCGAGCTTCTGGAAATCTTCGGACAGGTTCTTGCCGCCGATGCCGCCCAATGCGCTTGCCGCGACGTCCTTCGCCTGCGCGATTTCCTGCTTCGCCTGCAGGATGTTCGAGCGTGCGTTCAGATCATTGCGGCGCTGGCGCATGTCGGCGATCTGCCCCTTCAGTTTGTCGACCGACGGCTCGAGCGTGGCGAGCTCGGCCGCGAGCGCGTCGCGTTCGGCTTCCGCGTTCGCCTGCGCGGCGAGCGCCTCGCGCGCGAGCGCTTCGTCGCCCGCCTGCAGCGCGCGCTTCGCGCCGTCCTCGTACTTCTTCACCTTGTCGTCGGCTGCATCGCGCTTGCTGCGCTGGGTCGCGACCTGTGCTTCGATCTCGATCAGCGAATTCTCGGCGCGGCCGATGCTGTCGTCGAGCTCCCGCACGATCTGCCGTGCGTCGCGCGACGGATCCTGTACCGAGTCGGCCGCGTCGTTCAGCAGGCCTTTGATCGTGCGCGAAATAGAGTCGAAAAGCGACATGAAATCCTCCGTGGTTGAAAGGCGCCGCGTCAGCGGCAGTGCCCGCAGCGAATCGGATCCGACCCGCGTGAGCTGGCGGATATTACACCGCCGGCCCCTTAAATACGGCTTAAGCGCCGGAGTTCAAGCGGTACGCGCGTCGCCCAGGCAAACCTTTCGCGCCTGAAAGGAATGCCGCCGCATGCGTACGGCTGCGTGTCCATCATAGGCCGAGCATGCGGCCAATACGTTTCGCCATTCACGCTCGCGCGGGAATTTTTACAAAAAATCGCGAAGCCGCCCGGTCGATTTCATTAAAATGCGCTGTCACGTCGCGGGAACGGATCGCCGCGCGGCGCGGTCTGTCGACGTGACAGTTGCCAGATGCACCCACTCTGATTCATCCGCTTGCATTTCCGCATGCGTCCGAGGGCACCACGTCTGCCCGCCATTCCGACATGCCAATTATCAAACGACCGTCTTCTCCTTCCGACCGGAACGAACCTCACTACACGTTGCGCCGTTCGCCGTCGGGCGCCTATTACCCCGATGACGACCACGGCGACGATCGCCGCGCGCAGCAGCGCAGCGGAGGCGGGGGCGGCGGCCGCCGCTCGTTCGGTTCGCGCATCGCGCTGTGGTTCGTCGGCCTGTTCGCCACGCTCGCGATCGTCGGCGCGCTGATCGTCGGCTACGCGCTCGTCGTGATGGCGCCGCAACTGCCGTCGCTCGATGCGCTGACCAACTACCAGCCGAAGGTGCCGCTGCGCGTGTTCTCCGCCGACCACGTGCTGATCGGCGAGTTCGGCGAGGAGCGCCGCAGCCTCGTGCGCTTCCAGGAGATCCCCGACGTGATGAAGAAAGCGGTGCTCGCGATCGAGGACTACCGCTTCTACGAGCATGGCGGCGTCGACTTCCTCGGCATCCTGCGCGCGGGCGTGGCCGACCTGATGCACGGCGGCGCGCGCCAGGGCGCGAGCACGATCACGATGCAGGTCGCGCGCAACTTCTTCCTGTCGAGCGAGAAGACGTACACGCGCAAGATCTACGAGATGCTGCTCGCGTACAAGATCGAAAAGGCGCTGACGAAGGACCAGATTCTCGAGCTGTACATGAACCAGATCTATCTGGGCCAGCGCTCGTACGGCTTCGCTGCCGCCGCGCGCGTGTATTTCGGCAAGGACCTGAAGGACATCACGCTCGCCGAAGCGGCGATGCTCGCGGGGCTGCCGAAGGCTCCGTCCGCTTATAACCCGGTCGTCAATCCGAAGCGCGCGAAGGTGCGTCAGGAGTACATCCTGAAGCGCATGCTGGAGATCGGCTATATCACGCAGCCGCAGTACGAGCAGGCGGTGAAGGAAGAAATCCACGTGCGCACGCCGGGCAATCAGTACGCGGTGCACGGCGAATATGTCGCCGAGATGGTGCGGCAGATGCTGTACCAGCAGTACAAGGACGAAACCTATACGCGCGGGCTGACCGTCACGACGACGATCAACTCGGCCGACCAGGAAGCGGCGTACCAGGCCGTGCGCCGCGGCATTCTCGATTACGAGCGCCGGCATGGCTATCGCGGGCCGGAAGGCTCGATCAACCTGCCGGCGGCCGGCGACGAGCGCGACGAGGCGATCGACGACGCGCTCGCCGATCACCCGGACAATGGCGACCTGCAGTCGGCGGTGGTGTTGTCGGCGTCGCCGAACGCGGTCGACGTGCAGTTCGTCGGCGGCGCGACGACGACGATCGGCCCGGCCGGGCTGCGCTTCGTGGCGGGCGCGCTGAGCCCGCGCGCGAACGCGACGCTGCGCATCAAGCCGGGCTCGATCGTGCGCGTGATGAAGGACGGCAAGACCGGCTGGCAGGTCGTGCAGCTGCCGCAGGTCGAAGGTGCGCTCGTCGCGATCGCGCCGCAGGACGGCGCGATCCGCTCGCTCGTCGGCGGCTTCGATTTCAACAAGAGCAAGTTCAACCACGTGACGCAGGCGTGGCGTCAGCCGGGTTCGTCGTTCAAGCCGTTCATCTATTCGGCGTCGCTCGACAAGGGGATGGGGCCGGCGACGATCATCAACGACGCGCCGCTGTACTTCCCGCCGAGCGTGCCGGGCGGCACCGCGTGGGAGCCGAAGGACGACGATCAGCCGGACGGCCCGATGTCGATGCGCACCGCGCTGCAGCGTTCGAAGAACCTCGTGTCGATCCGGATCCTCGCGTCGATCGGCACGCAGTACGCGCAGCAGTACGTGACGCAGCGCTTCGGCTTCGATCCGGCGAAGACGCCGCCGTATTTGCCGATGGCGCTGGGCGCCGGGCTCGTGACGCCGCTGCAGCTCGCGACCGGCTACGCGGTGTTCGCGAACGGCGGCTACAAGGTCGATCCGTATCTGATCGCCGAAGTCGACGACGCGCGCGGCCAGCCGCTGCAGAAGGCGCAGCCGGTGGTCGCCGGCGGCACCGCGCCGCGCACGATCGAAGGCCGCAACGCGTACGTGATGAACAGCCTGCTGCACACGGTCGCGACGGCCGGCACCGGTGCGGGCACCAATGCGCTCGGCCGCGGCGACCTGCAAGGCAAGACCGGTACGACGAACGACGCGAAGGACGGCTGGTTCGCCGGTTATCAGCAGTCGCTCGTTGCGGTCGCATGGATGGGTTTCGACCAGCCGAAGACGTTGGGCAGCCGCGAATTCGGCGCACAGCTCGCGCTGCCGATCTGGGTCAATTACATGCGCACCGCGCTGAACGGCGTGCCCGAGCAGCAGATGCCGATGCCGGACGGCCTGACGACGATCGACGGCGAGCTGTACTACACCGACCGCACGCCGGGCAACGGCTTCGTCGGCAGCGTGGACATCAATCCGGCCGAGAACGCGATCAGCGCGAACGATGCGCTCGGCTCGGCCGGCGCCGCGGGCCTCGCACCGCCGCCGGTCACGCAGCAGGAGAAGCAGCAGATCATGGACATGTTCGAGAGCAAGTAAAGCGGTACCGTGTTCTTCACACGTGCGACGGGCGCCTGCGGGCGCCCGTTTTTTTCGCGTGTCGCGGCGCGCGCCGTGCAGGCCGCCAAAGCCGCGGAAGCCGAATCAGAATGACGCGCAGGCCGGCACGAGCGTGATGCCGACCGAGTCCTGCCGGAACCGCTCGCGGTACGCTTGCCGGATCGCGTCGAGCCGCGCGTGCGTGTCCGCGGTATCGTCGGCGACGATACGGATCACGAAGCTCGCTTCGTGGACGATCCGGCCGGTGGCGCGATCACGCCATTGGCCATGAGTGTCCCAATACGTGAAGCCGTCCGGAAAACGACGCGTGACGACGTCGGCGAGGAAGGCCGCGCGTTCGGCATCGGTGACGGGGCCGCGTCCCGCGATATCACGACCGAACAGCAGATCGGCCTGCAGCATCCGGCGCGCGTGCGGCTGCGCGCACGCCGCGGCATCGCCGATGACAGGCGACGGCGGGGCCGCACAACCGGCGAGCAGCGCGATCGCGGCCGCGCCGAACGCGTGCCGCAAGCCGCGCTGCCACGCCGCGATACGTACGTTCGGCGGCGGGATCTGCCTATTTCGCGTCCGGCACGCTTCGCGCGCGCAAAACGCTGCGCGCTCAACCACTTGCGCGCTTGTCCGGCGGGTTATCAACAGGGCTGTCAACATAAACTGGGGATAACCCTCGGCAGCGCGCGCGCGGGTTCAGCGCTGCCGCGTCGCGTGCGCGAGATGCATGCCGAGCGTCGCGGGATCGGTGTTCGTGCCCGACAGCAGCACGCCGACCCGCTTGCCCTGCAGGGTTTCGCGCAGCGGCCCGAGCAGCGCGGCGAGCGGCGCCGCGCACGCCGGCTCGACCGACAGCTTCAGGTGCGAGAACAGGAACAGCATCGCCGCGCGCAGCGCGTCGTCGGATACCGTGACGATGCGGTCGACGTGGCGCCGGCACAGCTGGTAGCTGTATTCCTCGGTGTGCGGCGCCATCAGCGAATCGGCGATCGTCTGCATCGCGCTCATCTTGATCGTGTGATTCGCCGCGAAGCTGCGGCTCATCGCGTCGGCGCCCTCCGGTTCGACGCCGTACACGTGCACACGCGGATTCGCGAGCCGCAGCGCGGTCGCCATGCCGGCCGCGAGGCCGCCGCCGCCGATCGGCGCGATCACCGCGTCGAGATCGGGTGTCTGCGTCGCCCATTCGTAGCCGAGCGTCGCGGTGCCGAGAATCGTGTGATAGCCGTTGAACGGATGAATGAAGAAGCGGCCTTCCTCGGCCTCGATGCGCCGCACGAGGTCGAACGCCTGCGATGCGCTGCCGGCGAGCACGACTTCCGCGCGGTACTGCTTGCACTGCGCGATGCGCGTCGGACTCGCGGTGTGGAACATCACGACCTTCGCGCTGCTGCCGAGCCGCATCGCCGCATACGCGACGGCCGCTGCATGATTGCCGGCCGACACGCACGTGACGCCGGCGTTCTTGCGCGCCGCGTCGAGCGCGAGCAGGTGCGTGAACGCGCCGCGCGCCTTGAAGCTGCCGCTCGCCTGCAGCAGCTCGAACTTGAAGTTGACGTGCGTGCCTTCGAGGGACGGCAGGTCGGCGCGTTCGAACACCGGCGTGCGTGCGACCCACGGCGACAACGCGAAGTGCTGCGCGGCGATTTCGTCGAGCGTCGGAATCGGCTCGCCGTCGATCGTCGTATGGGCAGTGCCCTGTTGTTCGTTCGACATGACGTGGCGGGTGGGGTGGCGAGAGGGAGCCGGCCCGCACACGCGGGCCGGCGCGGGCAGTCAGTGCGCGTCGACCGACATGCTGCGGATGAATTTGCGCAGGAACTGTTCGCATGCGGCGAGCTGCGCGAGCTCGACGTACTCGTTCGGCTTGTGCGCCTGCTCGATGTTGCCGGGCCCGCAGACGATGCTCGGGATCCCCGCGCGCTCGAACAGCCCGGCTTCGGTGCCGTACGCGACCTTGCGCTTGTCCTGGTCGGCCGTCAGCGCGCGCACGAGCTGCGTGATCGCGGCCTGCTCGGTCGCGTCGAGCCCCGGCGCCGCGGCGATCTTCGAGAACTCGATTGCCGCATTCGGATGCTCGCGTCGCATCTGCGGCAGCAGCGTTTCGTGCGCATACGCTTCGATGCGCGCGAAGATCTGTTCGGGATCGAGCGTCGGCAGGTTGCGGAACTCGAAGTCGAACCGGCATTCGGCCGGCACCGTGTTGATCGCGTTGCCGCCCTGGATCGTGCTCGTCTGCGCGGTCGTGAACGGCACGTCGTACAGCTCGTCGAACGGGCCTTCGGCGCGAAAGCGCTCGGCGATGTCGCGGATGTGGCAGATGAGGCGCGCCGCGTATTCGATCGCGTTCAACCCCTTCGGCGTCAGCGATGAATGCGCCGCGTGGCCGCGCACGCAGCAGCGGTACGCGTTGATGCCCTTGTGCGCGATGATCGGCCGCATGCTGGTCGGCTCGCCGACGATGCAGCCGGACGGCTTCACGCCGCGCTTGACGAGATCGGCGATCAGCAGCGGCGCGCCCGCGCAGCCGATCTCCTCGTCGTAGGACAGCGCGAAATGGATCGGCTTCGCGAGCTTCGTCGCCTGCATGTCGGGCAGCAGCGCGAGCGCCGCGCCGATGAAGCCCTTCATGTCGCAGGTGCCGCGGCCGTACAGGCGGCCGTCGCGCTGTTCCGGCGCGAACGGGTCGCTGTCCCACTGCTGGCCGTCGACCGGCACGACGTCGGTGTGGCCCGACAGCACGATGCCGCCGTCGGTCGAGCCGTCGTGCGCGGGCACCGTCGCGAGCAGGTTCGCCCAGCCTTCGCGCGAATCGTGCGTGAGCGTCGACGCGATGCCTTTCGCCGCGAGCGCGTCGCGCACCGTTTCGATCAGGCCGAGGTTCGGCACGCGGCTCGTCGTGTCCATCGACACCAGCTGCTTGATCCAGTGCAGGCTGACGAGCGAGGCGTCGCCTTGGTCGGCGGCGGACGGCGCCGGCGCGTCGAGAGGGGGCATGGCAAAACTCCGTCGGATGAATGGGAAAATCATACTCAAAAACGCGCCCGCACGCCTTCGCCGGCCGCGATGCGGTGCAGCATCGCGGCCGCGCGGTCAGCGCGCGGCGCTCGCCACGTCCGCGCGCGGTGCGAGCGCGCGCAGCGTTTCCTTGATCGTCGACACGCGGATCGCGAGATCGGGCGAGCGCGTCTCGATGCGCAGCTTGTCCTGCCCCGCGAGCTTGATGTGCCGGTGCTTCTGCACCATCTCGATGATGCGCATCGGATCGATCGGCGGATTGGGCTCGAACTGCAGCCCGATCGCGGCCTCGCTCGCGTCGATCTTCACGATGCCGAGAGGTTTCGCGGCGATCCGCAACCGGTGCGTCTCGACGAGCGCGTGCGCCTGCGGCGGCAGCTTGCCGAAGCGGTCGATCAGCTCTTCCTGGATCCCGTCGATCGCGTCGCCGTGCTCGCAGTTCGCGAGCCGCTTGTACAGCGACAGCCGTTCCTGCACGTCCGCGCAGTAGTCGGCCGGCAGGATCGCGGGCGCGTGCAGGTTGATTTCGGTCGTCGCGGCGAGCGGCGCGGTGAGGTCGGGCTCCTTGCCGTTCTTCAGCGCCTTCACCGCGTCGTTCAGCATGTCGGTGTAGAGCTGGAAGCCGATCTCGTGGATTTCGCCCGACTGCTTGTCGCCGAGCACTTCGCCGGTGCCGCGGATCTCGAGGTCGTGCATCGCGAGGTAGAAGCCCGAACCGAGTTCCTCCATCTGCTGGATCGCTTCCAGCCGGCGCTGCGCCTGCTTGGTCAGCGACTGCGGATCGTGGACGAGCAGGTACGCATACGCCTGGTGGTGCGAACGGCCGACGCGACCGCGCAGCTGGTGGAGCTGCGCGAGGCCGAACTTGTCCGCGCGGTGCATGATGATCGTGTTCGCGCTCGGCACGTCGATGCCGGTTTCGATGATCGTCGTGCACAGCAGCACGTTCGCGCGCTGCGCGACGAAATCGCGCATCACGCGTTCGAGTTCGCGCTCGTGCATCTGGCCGTGCGCGATCACGATGCGCGCTTCGGGCACCAGTTCCTCGAGCATCGCCTTGCGGTTCTCGATCGTCTCGACCTCGTTGTGCAGGAAGTACACCTGGCCGCCGCGCTTCAGTTCGCGCAGCATCGCCTCGCGGATCACGCTTTCTTCCTCGCGGCGCACGAAAGTCTTGATCGCAAGCCGCTTCTGCGGCGCGGTCGCGATCACCGAGAAGTCGCGCAGCCCTTCGAGCGCCATCCCGAGCGTGCGCGGGATCGGCGTGGCCGTGAGCGTCAGCACGTCGACTTCCGCGCGCAGCGCCTTCAGCGCTTCCTTCTGGCGCACGCCGAAGCGGTGTTCCTCGTCGATGATCACGAGGCCGAGCCGCTTGAACTGCACGTCGGACGACAGCAGCTTGTGCGTGCCGATCACGATGTCGACGCTGCCTTCGTTGATCTGCGCGATCGCCGCGTTCACTTCCTTCGTCGTCTTGAAGCGCGACAGCTCGACGATGCGCACCGGCCAGTCAGCGAAGCGGTCGGCGAAGGTCTGCGTGTGCTGCTCGGCGAGCAGCGTGGTCGGCGACAGCAGCGCGACCTGCTTGCCGCCCATCACGGCGATGAATGCCGCGCGCAGCGCGACCTCGGTCTTGCCGAAGCCGACGTCGCCGCACACGAGGCGGTCCATCGGCTTGCCGCTCGTCATGTCGCCGATCACGGCCGCGATCGCCGCGGCCTGGTCGGGCGTTTCCTCGAAGCCGAAGCTCTCCGCGAACTTCACGTAGTCGCGCGGGTCGAGTGCGAACGCATGGCCTTCGCGTGCCGCGCGGCGCGCGTACAGGTTCAGCAACTCGGCGGCCGTGTCGCGGATCTGCTGCGCGGCCTTGCGCTTCGCGCGCTCCCACTGGCCGGAGCCCAGCGCGTGCAGCGGCGCGCTGTCGGGGTCGGCGCCGCTGTAGCGCGAAATCACGTGCAGCTGCGCGACCGGCACGTACAGCTTGCTGTCGCCCGCGTATTCGAGGTGCAGGAACTCCGTCTCGCCTTCGCCGAGATCCATCGACACGAGGCCCATGTAGCGGCCGATCCCGTGCTGCGCATGCACCACCGGATCGCCGACCTTCAGTTCCGACAGGTCGCGCACCATCGCGTCGACGTTGCTCGCCTGTTCCTGGCGGCGGCGCCCGGCGCGGCGGCCGAGCGCGCCGTAAAGCTCGGTTTCGGTGACGATCGCGTAGCCTTCGCCCGGGACCGCGAAGCCGTTCGCAAGCGGCGCGACGCCGAGCGCGAACGGGGCGTCGCTTTCGAGCCAGCCCGCGAAGTGGTCGTTCGACGCGGGGCGCAGGTGATGCTCGGCGAGCAGTTGCAGGATCGTTTCGCGGCGGCCGGTCGACTCGACCGTCAGCAGCACGCGCTTGCCCGACGATTCGACGAACGTGCGCAGCGCGGCGAGCGGGTCGTCCGCATGGCGATCGACGGTCAGCTCGGGCAGGGCCGTCGCCCAGCCGCCGGCCGGCTGCGCGGGCAGCACGACGCGCGCGAACGGCTTCGCGAACGCGAAGAAATCCTCGTCGGACAGGAACAGGCGCTGCGGCTCGAGGATCGGCCGCTCGCGGTCGTGCGCGAGAAACGCGTAGCGCTGCTTCGTGTCGGCGGTGAAGCGGCGGATCGATGCGTCGAGATCGCCGGCGAACACGAGGTGCGCGTCATGCGGCAGGTAATGGAACAGCGTGGCCGTTTCGTCGAAGAACAGCGGCAGGTAATACTCGATGCCGGCCGACGGCACGCCGTTGCCGATGTCCTTGTAGATCGGCGCGCGGCTCGGATCGCCTTCGAAGGTCTCGCGCCAGCGGCTGCGAAACGCCGTGCGCGCGGCTTCGTCGAACGGAAATTCGCGGCCGGGCAACAGGCGCACGTCGCGCACCGGGTACAGGCTGCGCTGCGTATCGGGATCGAACGCGCGGATCGAGTCGACCTGGTCGTCGAACAGGTCGATCCGGTACGGCAGCGGCGAGCCCATCGGATACAGATCGATCAGCGAGCCGCGCACGCAGTATTCGCCGGGCCGCACGACCTGGCTCACGTGCTCGTAGCCGGCCAGCGTGAGCTGCGCCTTCAGCTTCGCCTCGTCGAGCCGTTCGCCCTGCGCGAACGCGAACGTGTACGCGGCCATGAACGACGCGGGCGGCATCCGGTACAGCGCGGTCGTCGCGGGCACGAGCAGGATGTCGCAACGGCCCTCGCCGAGGTCGTGCAGCGTCGCGAGGCGCTCGGACACGAGATCCTGGTGCGGCGAGAACGTGTCGTAAGGCAGCGTTTCCCAGTCCGGCAGCAGGCGCACGCGCGCATCGGGCGAGAAGTAGCGGATTTCCTGAGACAGCCGCTGCGCGTCGACCGCGTTCGCACAGATCACCGCGAGGAGCGGGACCGCGTCGCGGTTGTCGGCGAGATAGCGGGCGATGGCGAGTGCGTCGGCGGAGCCGTGTGCGCCGTCGAAGGCGAACCGCTGGCCCGGTTTGACGCGGGCGACGGGCGAGGCGAACGGTGTGGAAGCGTTGTCTGGCATAGGGACGGCAGGGTGGCGGGCACGGGCGCGGCACGGCGCGCCGGTCGAGACGAAAGACCTATTATAAAATCCGCTTCTCGATTTCACCTTTCCGGCGTTTTCTTTCGTGACTCCCCGACTTTTCGCCCTGATTCCCTGCGCCGGCACGGGCAGCCGCTCCGGTTCGGCCGTGCCGAAGCAATATCGCACGCTCGCCGGCCGCGCGCTCCTGCATTACACGCTCGCCGCGTTCGATGCGTGCAGCGAATTCGCGCAGACGCTCGTAGTCCTCGCGCCCGACGACACGCATTTCGATGCGCGCCGCTTCGCGGGCCTGCGCTTCGCGGTGCGCCGTTGCGGCGGCGGCTCGCGGCAGGCGTCGGTGCTCAACGGGCTGCTCGAACTCGGGGAATTCGGCGCGACCGACCGCGACTGGGTGCTCGTGCACGACGCCGCACGCCCGGGCATCACGCCCGAGCTGATCCGCACGCTGGTCGCGACGCTGAAGGACGATCCGGTCGGCGGCATCGTCGCGTTGCCGGTCGCCGATACGCTCAAGCGCGTGCCGGCCGGCGGCGACGCGATCGCGCGCACCGAGCCGCGCGACGCGCTGTGGCAGGCGCAGACGCCGCAGATGTTCCGCATCGGCATGCTGCGCGACGCGATCCTGAGCGCGCAACGGGAAGGGCACGACCTGACCGACGAAGCCAGCGCGATCGAATGGGCGGGCCATACGCCGCGCGTCGTGCAGGGCAGCCTGCGCAACTTCAAGGTCACGTACCCGGAAGATTTCGCACTCGCGGAAGCGATTCTCGCGCGCGCCACGCACGCTTCCTGACTTTCACTTCATCTCAACCGGACTACGCATGGATTTCAGAATCGGACAAGGCTACGACGTGCACCAGCTCGTCGAAGGGCGCCCCCTCATCATCGGCGGCGTGACGATTCCGTACGAGCGGGGCCTGCTCGGCCACTCGGACGCGGACGTGCTGCTGCACGCGATCACCGACGCGCTGTTCGGCGCGGCGGCGCTCGGCGACATCGGCCGTCATTTCTCCGACACCGACGCGGCGTTCAAGGGCGCGGACAGCCGCGTGCTGCTGCGCGAATGCGTGGCGCGCGTGAAGGCGGCCGGCTTCGCGATCCAGAACATCGACAGCACCGTGATCGCGCAGGCGCCGAAGCTCGCGCCGCATATCGACGGGATGCGCGCGAACATCGCGGCCGATCTCGGGCTGCCGCTCGAGCGCGTGAACGTGAAGGCGAAGACCAACGAAAAGCTCGGCTACCTCGGCCGCGGCGAGGGCATCGAGGCGCAGGCCGCCGCGCTGCTGGTGAAGCAGGGCGCGTGAGCGCCCGAGGCCGGCTCGACGCCGGCCGCCTGCGGTGCCCGACGTGCGCCGTCGTGGCGCCGCCGGAATGAAAAAATGCCACGCGCTTGCGTGGCATTTTCGTTGGCCGGGCCGGTGCGGCCCGGCGTTGCCGCTTACTCGCCTTCGGCGGCGATCACCTGCGCGGCGGCGTTGATCACCGACGCGATGCGGCCGACGTCGCGCAGCTGCGTCGTCGTCATCCCTTGCTCGTTCTTCAGCAGCGCGTAGTGCGACTTCACGCAGAAGTGGCACTTGCCGACGATCGACGCGGCGAGCGCGTACATCTCGAACCGGCGCTTGTCGACGCCGCCGTGCGACGCATACGCGCCCATGCGCAGTTCCGCGCGCTGCGTCTTCAGGTCGGCGTCGTCGGCCATCTCGACATACGGATACCAGGTGTTGTTCATCCCCATCAGCGCGGCCGCCGTCAGCGCGCCGTTCGTTTCTTCGGGCGACAGCACGCCGGCTTCGCGGATCGCCTTCACGAGCACCGTGCTCTTTGCCGCGACAGCCGCCGCCAGCGCGACGCCGACCGCGTCGTTACCTTCGAGCGACGAGCGCGAGATCGTGCCGTCGAGGTTCAGGCGAATGTCCTTCGCGTAGTCGGGAATACGTGCCTTAATCGAATCGATGAATTCCATTGATATCTCCTATGATTTGGCCGTTAAAAAAGCCCGCAGGCAGAACGCGCGCCGCGGGCTTCGTGCATCGATACGCTTACAGCGTTGCGCCGCCGACTGCGCGGTTGCACGGGCACAGTTCGTCCGTTTGCAGGCCGTCCAGAATACGCAGGACTTCTTCCGGGCTGCGGCCGACGTTCAGGTTGTTCACCGAAACGTGCTGGATCGTGTTGTCCGGATCGACGATGAACGTCGCGCGCAGCGCCACGCCGGCTTCCTTGTCGCGCACGCCGAGCTGGTCGATCAGCTCGCCCTTGACGTCGCCGAACGAGTAGTGGTTCAGCTTGTCGAGGTCCTTGTGCTCACGGCGCCATGCGAGCTTCACGAACTCGTTGTCCGAGCTGCCGCCGAGCAGGACGGTGTCGCGCTCTTCGAACTGCTTCGCGAGCTTCGCGAATTCGACGATTTCCGTCGGGCACACGAACGTGAAATCCTTCGGATAGAAGTAGATGATCTTCCACTTGCCCGGGAACGACGCTTCGGTGATGGTCTCGAACGCCGACTGGCCGTTTTCCTCGTGATTGTTGAAGCCCGGCTTCGCGGCTACGACGGTGAATGCTTCGAGTTTATCGCCCACGGTTTTCATGCGGATACTCCTGTGTGAGTTGGGAAGAAGACTGAGTCAAGCTACCTCGGTGCTGCAACGTTGATGTGACAGCATGACCCAAACTATAACACTATTAACAAATCACTTCAATAGATTTTGACTAAGGATTCTCATAGTTTTTTCAACCGCTCCGATAGTGTGACGCGCAAGAAACATGCGCGGACGCGTCACGCGGTCGCACGCGCCTTGCCGGCGCCGGGGAATTCGAGCGTGACTTCGAGGCCCGCTTCCGGGCTGCGGTTACGCAGGCGCAGCGCGCCGCGATAGCGGCCCACGAGACGCAGGACGATCGCCATGCCGAGCCCCGTGCCGTCCGCCTTGGTGCGCGCCGTGTCGACGCGGTAGAACGGCCGCATCACGAGCGGCAGCTGATCCTCGGGAATGCCGGGGCCCTCGTCGCTCACCGACAGCTCGACGCGCGCGTGCGTCACGCGTGTCTCCAGCGTGATGCGGGAGATGCCGTCGTCGCGGCTCTGGCCGTATTTGCGCGCGTTCTCGACGAGGTTGCCGATCACGCGGCGCATGTCGGTTTCGTCGGCCTCGATCACGGCACTCGGCGCGAGCCGCGTGCGGATCTGGACGCCATCCTCGCTCGATACGCGCGCGGCGACTTCATGCGCGATCGACGACAGGTCGACCGGCTCCGGCTTGCGCTGGCTCGGCCGCGCGTAGTCGATGAAGGCCGCGATGATGCGGTCCATCTGCTCGATGTCGTCGACCATTGCGTCCTTGGTCGCCTGGTCGGACGGGCTCATCTCGGTCTCGAGCCGCAGCCGCGCGAGCGGCGTGCGCAGGTCGTGCGAGATGCCGGCGAGCATCAGCGCGCGGTCCGCCTCGAGCTGCTCGAGGTCGCGCACCATCTGGTTGAAGCTGCGGTTGGTCTCGGCCGCGACGCCCATTCCGCGCTCGGGCAGCGGCTCGGGCGCCTGTCCCGAACCGACTTGGCGCGCGGCGAGCGCGAGCCGCGAGAACGGCCGGTTCACGAGGCTCGTGATGAACGCGGAGCCGAACAGCGACAGCGCGAGCGCGAACAGGCCCCAGCCGGCCCACTGCAGGCCCGTGACGTTGTCGAGCTGGTCGCGATCGAGCGCGACCCAGTAATCGTCGTCGTCGATCTTGAAGCTGATCCACACGCCCGGGATGTCGTTGACCGACTGCGCGATCACGGTATCGTCGCCGAGCCGGCTGCGGATGTCGTGCTCGATCAGGCGGTTCAGCGATTCGTCGGGCTGCAGCTTGAACTTGTCGGTTTTTTCGCGCGGGTAGACGCGCACGCCCTCGTTGCTCTCCAGATCCTGCAGCAGCGCGCGCCGCAAGTCGGGATCGGAATAGAGCAGGGCGGTGCGCGTGAGCTTCACGACCGCGACTAGCTGGAGCGCGACGCGCTGCGCGCGCGGCTCGCGCTCGATCACGCGAAAGCTTTGGAACCACGCGGCGAGACTGACCGAGATCAGCAGCGCGATCAGCAGGAAGGTGCGCCAGAACAGCCCGCCGAACGCGAGCTGAAGGAGGCGCCGGTCGATACGCATGGGACGGGCCGTGGACGGGCGAAACCGGAAAGAAAGAAGGTCAGGCAGCGCCGTCCGGGATGAACACGTAGCCGAGGCCCCAGACGGTCTGGATGAAACGCGGGCTGCCCGGATCCGGTTCGATCAGCTTGCGCAGGCGCGAGATCTGCACGTCGAGGCTGCGGTCGAACACTTCGTATTCACGGCCGCGCGCGAGCTCCATCAGCTTTTCGCGCGACAGCGGCTGGCGCGGATGGCGCGCGAACACCTTCAGCACCGAGAATTCGCCCGTGGTGAGCGGAATTTCCTGGCCGGACTTCGTCAGCGTGCGCGTCGCGAGGTTCAGCGAGAACTCGCCGAACTCGAACACCTCGGTGGTTTCCGACGGCGCGCCAGGCAGCTCGGCCGGCGCCTGACGGCGCAGCACCGCGTGAATGCGCGCGACCAGTTCGCGCGGGTTGAACGGCTTCGGCAGATAGTCGTCGGCGCCCATTTCGAGACCGACGATGCGATCGACGTCCTCGCCCTTCGCGGTGAGCATGATGATCGGCGTGCGATCGTTGCTGCCGCGCAGCCGGCGGCAGATCGACAGGCCGTCCTCGCCGGGCAGCATCAGGTCGAGCACGAGCAGGTCGAAGCGCTCGCGCACCCAGAGCTTGTTCATCGCCGTCGCGTTCTCCGCGACGTATACGTTGAAGCCCTGCTCGCCGAGATAACGGCGCAGCAGGTCGCGCAGGCGCGGGTCGTCGTCGACGACGAGAATCTTGGAGGGGTTTTTCGTTTCCATGAGCGGCATCTTATCGCGAATGGGAAATCACGCACGGTCGCGTATTTTCGCGCGTTACAGTCCGTTACAAAATTTACCCGTAGTGTCGCGTGGAGTAAAGGCACGCTATAGAGATTCCTTTACTCGAAGCCGAAATTCGGTAGATACTCCCCTGCACTCCATCTTTCATCTTTGTACACCCGAATTCCGCAGGGTTTTTCAAGTACCAGAGGTAACCGGTTGCCGCGTGACGAAGGGAACAAATCGACCAGAGAAGCGAGGACGGTCATGCGATCTGCCCGGATTGCACTGATGCTGACGATCGCACTTGCCGGTCCATATGCGTCGAACTTCGCGTATGCGCAGCGCCCGGAGCCGGGCGCCTCGTCGCGCAAGCTGCAGCGCGGCAAGGCGCCGCAGTCCGACCGCGCTGCCGACATGGCGGTCCGCTCCGCCGTGCCCCCCGATCTCGAACAGCGCCGCCGCGACGGGCACATGACGCCCGAGGAGCGCCACCTGCTGCGCCAGCACATCGAGGACGCCGTTCGCGAGCTGTACAAGCGCTGACCCACATGCGCGTTCCGCGGCCGCGGAAAGATTCCGTAGCAATTTTCCGGTCAACTTGCGCAGGCGTGCTGCCGTTGAACCGGCATCCGCACCGCCGGTGCGTTCCGGGAGTTCACGACGATGAAAGCGAACGCCGCCGTGCCGGTGCCGTCGCCTGCCATGCAGTCGCCGCTCGATGCCGACGACGCACTGTTTTTCCTCACCCGCACCGGTTTCTCTCCCGCGCCTGCCGATGTCGCGCGCGTCGTCGGCATGACGCGCGCGGAGGTCGTGGCCGACACGCTCGGCAACGTGCGCCGCGAACCCGTGACGACGTGGCCCGACTGGATCGCCGAACTGCCGCCGACGCGCGCGCAGCGCCAGGCGCTGACGCTGGACATGCGGCGCGACGAGCAGCGCGAGCGCAATCGCCGCTACGATGCGTTGCGTGCCGCCTGGGTCAGCGAGATGGTCGCCACGCCGTCGCCGCTCACCGAGCGCATGACGCTGTTCTGGCATGGGCACTTCACGTCCGGCCAGGACAAGGTTCCGTATCCGCAGACGATGGCCGCGCAGCATGCGCTGTTTCGCCGCGAGGCGCTCGGCAACTTCGGCACGCTGCTGCATGCAGTCGCGAAGGATCCGGCGATGCTTCAGTATCTCGACGGCGCGAGCAATCGCAAGGGGCGGCCGAACGAGAATTTCGCGCGCGAAGTGATGGAGCTGTTCACGCTCGGCGAAGGGCATTACACGCAGCGCGACGTGACCGAAGCCGCGCGCGCGATGACCGGCTGGACCGTCGATCCCGATACGCTCCGGTTCGTCGTGCGGCCCGAATGGCACGATGCGGGCGACAAGACCATCCTCGGCGAGACCGGCGCGTTCGACGGCGACGGATTTCTCGACATCCTGTTGAAGCAGCCCGGCACCGCGCGCTTCATAGCGGGCAAGCTGTGGCGCGAGTTCGTGTCCGATACGCCGGATGCCGACGCGCTCGACGGCGTGGCCGAACGGTTTCGCGCGAGCGGCTACGATATTCGCGCAGCACTCGCCGCGCTGTGGTCGACCGACGCGTTCTGGGATCAGCGCAATCGCGGCGTGCTCGTGAAGTCGCCGGTGGAATTCGTCGTCGGATCGGTGCGTCTCCTCGACGTCGCGTACGGCGATCCGCAGATGCTCGCGAACACCGTGCGCACGCTCGGCCAGAACCTGTTCTATCCGCCGAACGTGAAGGGCTGGCCGGGCGGCGCGATGTGGATCAACAGCACCACGCTGCTCGCGCGCAAGCAGTTCGTCGAGCAGGTGTTCCGCGCGACCGAGACGGCCGGCATGCGGACGCCCGCGCATGCGATCGCGCCCAATGCGCCCAACGCGGGTGCCCGTCCGCTGCCGATGCCGGTTGCGGACATCGCTCCCGTCGGCGTCATGCGCGGTGCGCCGGCGAGGCCCGCACGCGGCGGCTTGCGGTTCGACCTCGAACGCTGGCTCGCGCAGTATCGCGCGCGGCCGCAGGCGATTGCCGGGCTGTCGACCGAGCTTCAGCTGCAGCACGCGGTGCTGCCCGTGTCGCCGGTGGCGGCGATCGATACGGATTCGACCGCAAGCGCGTATCTCGAGGCGCTGCTGATGGATCCGGCCTATCAACTGAAATGAAATGACTGAAACGACGATCGACCGTCGCTTGCAGCGCCGACGCTGCCGCACGGCGAGCCGAAGGATGCGCGATGAACCGACGTGATTTTCTGACGCTGACGGGCGCCGCCGCCGCGGCCGGCGTGTCGTTGTGGCAGCCGCCCGCGCACGCGGCGGCTGCAACGGCCGCGGCCGGCTACGCGAACGTGCTGATCCTCGTCGAGCTGAAGGGCGGCAACGACGGCCTCAATACGGTCGTGCCGTATGCGGATCCTCGCTACTACGAGGCCCGGCGCAGCATCGGCGTGAAGCGCGACCAGGTGCTGCAGCTCGATGCGCAGACGGGGCTGCACCCGTCGCTCGCGCCGCTGATGCCGCTGTGGCGCGACGGGCAGGTCGCGATCGTGCAGGGTGTCGGCTATCCGCAGCCGAACCTGTCGCATTTCCGCTCGATCGAGATCTGGGATACCGCATCGCGCTCGGACCAGTACCTGCACGAAGGCTGGCTCACGCGCACGTTCGCACAGGCGCCGGTGCCGCCCGGCTTTGCCGCCGACGGCGTCGTGCTCGGCAGCGCCGAGATGGGGCCGCTCGCGAACGGCGCGCGCGCGATCGCGCTCGTCAATCCCGCGCAGTTCATCCGTGCGGCGCGGCTGGCCGAACCGTCGTCGCTGCGCGAGCAGAATCCGGCGCTCGCGCACATCATCGACGTCGAGAACGACATCGTGAAGGCGGCCGACCGGTTGCGCCCGCGCGGCGGAATGCGCGAGTTCAGGACGGCGTTTCCGGCCGGTCCGTTCGGTACGTCGGTGAAGACCGCGATGCAGGTGCTGGCGGCCTGCGAAGCGTCGGGGCCGGGCGCTTCGCACGATGGCGTCGCGGTGCTGCGGCTCACCCTCAACGGGTTCGACACGCACCAGAATCAGCCGGGACAGCACGCCGCGCTGCTCAAGCAGTTCGCGGAAGGGATGAGCGCGATGCGCGGCGCGCTGATCGAACTCGGGCGCTGGAACCGGACGCTCGCGATCACGTATTCGGAATTCGGGCGGCGCGTGCGCGAGAACCAGAGCAACGGCACCGACCACGGCACGGCTGCCGCGCATTTCGTGATGGGCGGCCGCGTGGCGGGCGGGCTGTACGGCGCGCCGCCTGCGCTCGGGCGTCTCGATGGCAACGGCAACCTGCCGGTCGCGGTCGAATTTCGGCAGCTCTATGCGACCGTGCTCGGGCCGTGGTGGGGGCTCGATGCGACGCGCGTGCTGCAGCAGCGCTTCGACACGCTGCCGCTGCTCAGGGCGTGACGGGCGGCGTGCGTCGCTCCGTGTTGTCGGTCAGCGGCGGCGCGCGGCGCGCCACGCGATCCACAGCTTGCGAATCGGCGTCAGCGCGATGCGCTGGTGCAGCACCTGATAGCCGTCGCGCTCGATCTCGTCGAGCAGCGCGCCGGCCAGTGCGATCTGCGCGCGCAGCGTGCGCTGCACGCGGCGTTCCGGTGCAGGGATCGCCGCGTCGGCGGTCGCGAGCGCTTCGCGGGCACGCGCAGTCTGAAATTGCATCAGTTCGGTGAACGCGGGGCTGTAGCGGCGGTTCAGCAGGTCGGCCGCGGTCACGTTGTAGCGCTGCAGTTCGTCGATCGGCAGATAGATGCGGCCGTGGCGCGCATCGTTGCCGAGTTCTTGCACGAACTGCGCGAGCATCAGGGCGCGTCCTGCGTCCGCCGCCCACGGTTGCGGGTCGGCCGGATGCGCGGCGCTTGCGCGTGCGACCAGCGACGCGAACGTGCCGCCGACTTGCGCGATGTAGCGCTGCAGGTTCGCGAAATCCAGATAGCGCGCCTGTTCGAGGTCCATTCCGTAACCGTTGACGAGCGTGCGCAGCGCGTCGGTCTCGGCCGCGATCGCCGGATGGTGTTGCGCGAGCGCCTTCGTGACGGGGTGCGACGGTTCGCCGGCGGCAAGCGCCGCGAGTTCCTTGTGCCACCACGCGAGCTTCGTGTGTCCGACCGTCGGATCGCTGGTTTCCTTGACGGTTTCCTCGAGTTCGCGGCGCAGCGCGAACAGCGCCGTCAGGCGCGGCTCGGCGGCAAGCGGCGCCTGACGCAGCGCGTAGTAGACGCTGGAGCCTGCGGGAGCGGCCTTTTGCTGGCAGTAGTCGTCGAAGTTCACGGGTGAGGTCGTCGCGGTGGGGTTCGGGGAACGCGCGCCGGCGCATGGCCGGCATGTCGAGCGCGGCATTCTAGCACCGCGCTTTCGCGCGTGCCGGCGGGGCGAGACAATGCGGCGGAGATCGGGTAGAATCTCGCGCTCGCCTGATCCGGCGTGCCGGTTTTCGTATCGGCATGGCGCCGCGGGAGCGCGGAGAACGCATGTTGCGTGCCGCGCGGTCAGGTGACGGAAATGCGCGTGAGTGGCGAAATTGGTAGACGCACCAGGTTTAGGTCCTGACGCCCGCAAGGGTGTGCCGGTTCGAGTCCGGCCTCACGCACCATCGAGCATCTGCGCACGACGCCAAACCGCCGCCCAAGTTACGTGTTTTCAATGACTTACGTGGACTTTGGGTGCGGCCCATCCCCGGTGAAATACCACACGGAAACACGCTAAACTACGCCCCACTACGCAGAAATTACGCAAGGGGTTACGCATGGCATCCTTCCGAAAGATGGCCAGTGGCGGTGGGCGAGCCGAAGTCTACGTTAAGGGCGTGCGCGATTCGGCGGTTTGAGACACGAAGGCCGAAGCGCAGGCATGGGCGCTCAAGCGCGAAACGGAATTGCGGTCGATCGCGACCGGGCAGGGCGGTAAGACCCATACATGTATCGATCGATACGATCGACCGCATACGCTCTTCTACCTCGATCCTCCGTACTATGAGACCGAGGGGTACGGCGTGGCATTCCCGTTCGGTGAGTACGAGAAGATGGCACAGCGTCTGCGAACACTGAAGGGGCGAGCGATCGTAAGCCTGAACGATCATCCCGACATCCGGCGAGTGTTCGATGGATTCCATATCGAGACCGTGCCAATTCAGTACACGGTTGGCGGCGTCGCGGCGTCCAACGCAACGAATTGATCATCTATACCTGGGACGACGCAGCGCAGCCGGTTGGGCTGTTCTAGCGGTTCTCGCTGGCGCGGTGGACCGCGCCAGCTTGGTCAGATATCCGCGTATTGCGGCAGCAGGTCTTGATCCACGAGACGGATCTCGATTCTATTCGCTGCTTCGACGTGCTCGCGATTGTCGAGCGAGAACGGTGCGTCCGTAATACTGACGATGATCGTGCCGGTTTGCTTTCCATCAGCGGACACCGGGATGAGCGCGCGAGCTTCGGGCACTTCCTGTTGAGAGATCGCGCGGGGCAGATACACCATCCAACCGACGCCGGGCTTGTCCTCGAAGACCTGTTTCTCAAAGTAGCCTTTGGGCGAAACTTCAACGACAAGCGGGTGAAATGCGTCGACAACGGCACGGACGATGTCGGCCATGTCGTTGAAAGAAGCGCAGCAGTGCGGCGAGTCGATATCGAGGGAGACGCGATCGGGGAGTATCTTCGCATCCGAGACGAAACAGGAAATGGCTGCTCCGTCATCCGCGCCAGCCTCGGCGTTCCATATCGCGGCGTGAGAGACCTTGCGCTTCTTCTGGCCGCTGCGCTCGTTAAGAACGGCGAGCGCTGGAGTAGACGGTCCGCCAGCTTCATCAAACGCAGGGTATAGGGTCGCTTCCTCGAGAGAGTCGCCCGTCAGGCGCCAATTGACATGCGCCATTACATCGTCTTTTGCAGCCAGTGCTGTGACGAGTTGCGACTGTCGGGAAAGCATTTCGGAGTAGTCGTTGGACGCCATCGAAGCGTCGCGAAACATTGCGTTGATTTCCATAATCGATCAGGGCTGGTAGACAGACAAAGCGCCTACGCGAGCGAGTAGCGGGGCCATTTTTGCGGCGCTTCGTTGTGCCCGGTGCGTCTATTCCCAGAAGCTGCGGATCGCGACGGCCACGATCACCGGCACCGAGAACACGAGCGGAATCGCGAAATACTGCGCTTCGCGATCGACGATCCAGCTATAGATCACCCACGCCGCACCGATCGCGAACGTGATGAGCCCGACCGTCACGGCGGCGATGTTCAGCGCCAGCTTCGACGGCTGGCGGCGCGTTTTGGTGTTGTCGTCGTGGTCGCGCGGGGACGATTTCATCGGAAGAGTGCGGCCTCGTGCCGGAACAGGGGTAAAGGCACAGGAAACCCCATCCGCGCGGATCGCGCAAGGGCCCGCGCGGGCCGGCCCCGTCACGTCCGTTCCCGCCCGTTACCCCGTTACCCCGTTACAACCCGAACGACGCGGCCAGTTCGTCGAGCAGTTCTCGCTGGAACGCGACGAATCGCGCGCCCGGCTGCTGCGCGATCGCCAGGTCGAGCATCGGATCGGCGACCTCGGTGCGCAGGCCGGCCAGTTCCTCGACGATCGCGAGCCCGCAGAACGGCACGTACGCCTCCGAATAGCCGCCTTCATGCACGATCACGAGCCGCCCGCCGCAATGGCGCTGCGCCGCTTCCTTCACTGCGCGCGTCATGAATCGGTAGCTGTCGGTGTGCAGCAGCATGCGCGCGAGCGGATCGACGGCGCTCGCATCGAGCCCGCTCGCGACGACGATCAGCTCCGGCCGGAACCGTTCCAGCGCCGGCAGCACGATCCGCTCGAACGCGTAGCGATACGCGTCGTCGCCGCTGCCGGCGAGCAACGGCACGTTCAGGTTTGCGCCGAGCCCCGCGCCTTCGCCGCGATCGCCGCCGCCGCTGTAGCTGGGCGGAAAGCAGCGATCCTGATGCAGCGAGATCGTCAGCGTGTCCGGGTCGTCGTAATAGATCGACTGCGTGCCGTTGCCGTGATGCACGTCCCAGTCGATCACCGCGACGCGGCCGATGCCGTGCTTCGCGCGCGCGGCCTCGATCGCGATCGGGATGTTCGCGAGCAGGCAGAAGCCCATCGGCCGGTCGCGCAGGCAGTGATGGCCGGGCGGGCGCGACAGCGAGAACGCGTTGGTCGCCTGCTCGGCGACGACCGTGTCGATCGCCGCGAGCGCGAGGCCCGCGGACAGCGCCGCGATCTCGTAACTGCCCTTGCCGAACGGCGCGAGATCGCCGAGGTCGCCGCCATGCGCGTCGCTGAGCGCGCGGAACGCGTCGAGATAGCTGGCAGGATGAATGCGCAGCAAATCGGCGGTCGCGGCCGGCTCGGCGCCGCGCATGTCGAGCTGCGCGGCAAGGCCCGACGCCTGCACGAGCGACAGGAAGCGGCGCTTCGAGTCGGGCGACTCCGCGTAGCCGGCGCTCGATGGCGGCTGGACCCAGCCGCCGACCGGGAAGAACAGCGCATGCGTGCCGCCGGTGTGCCAGAAGGTGCGTTCGTCGGTGAAGAAGGCAGTGCGATTCATGGATAGGTCGGCCTGTCACGGTTGGGAAGAAATGGCGTGCAGCGAAGCGCGTGCGCGGCGATCGATCGCGCGCAGCGCCGCGTACGACGCGAGCGCCACCGCGGTTGCCGCTACGAACAGCGCGTGCATCGTGCCGCCGGCATCGAGCAGCAGCCCGGCGAGCAGCGGGCCGGCCGCGAGAGCGGCGCCGATCACGAAGTTCAGCGTCGCGACGAGGCGCCCGGACGCATCGATCTGCGCGACGGTCGCGAGAATGAACGGCAACACGAACGTCCACGCGAACTTGAACGCGAAGATCGCGGCGCCGTAGCCGCTCGCACGCGGCTGCGCGGCGAGCGCGACGAGCGATGCCGCGAGCAGTGCGTAACCGGCGGCGAGCATCGTGCGCCGCGCGACGCGGCCGCCCGCGCACGACGCGAGCGCCGCGCCGGCTATTCCGATCACGCTCGCGATCGCGAGCACGTTGCCGGTCGACTGCGGTCCGAGTCCGGCCTCCGCGGCCGCGCGGCTCGCGAACGTCCACACGCTGCCGATCGCGAGATAGAACGTCAGCACCGCGCCGATCGCCAGCGCGACGAACGGCCGCGACGTCTCCGTCGCGGCGTCACGCACGCTCCTTGCCGATGCGCTGCGCCGCCCGAGCGTGGCCGGAAAGCCGCGTGACAGCGGCGCCGCGAGCAGCGCGAGCACGGCCAGCGCGACGTACAGCGCCCGTAGACCGAACGCGGCGAACACGTGCGGCAGCACGAACAGGCCGATCGCACCGGCGATCAGCTGGCCGACGACCCACAGCCCGTACACGCGGTCGCTGTTCTCGCTGGTGGCGGCGCTCGTCATGCACAGCACCATCAGCGAGCCGCCGCCGAGCGCGGTGACGGCACGCAGCGCGAGCAGCGCGATGAAGCCGGGCATCCATAACGCGGTCAACAGATTGCCGGCGCCGAACAGCGCAATCGCGCAGGCGGCGACGCGGCGTGCGTCGATGCGGCCGAGCCACAGGTACGACGGCACGGTCGCGAGGCTGAACGCGCCGAGTTCGACGAAGAAATACGTGCCGATCTGCGACGCGGACAGTCCCATCTGCGCGGCAAGCTGACCGGCGACGGCTGGCGCGACGAGCAGCAGCAGCGGCGCGATGGCCGCGAACACGACGAGCGCGACGAGCGTCGAGCGCGCGAAAGTCGGCGCGGGGCCGTCGGCCGGCAGCGCGGTATCGGAGCAAGCGGTTTTCATGGCGGGATCTCGCTGGACGGAATCAGAACAGGTGATACATGCCGACCATCGCGCCGAACTGCGATGCGCCGGCGAGCGGTGTCGGGTCGTATTCGTAGACGGTCTGCGAGCTCTGGCCGCTGTTGCGCGCATAACCGAGGTTCACGTACGCGACGGTGCGTTTCGACAGCGCGAAGGTGGTGCTTGCGACGAACAGCGTCGGGTGGCCGATCGCCGGCGTATGCGATTCGGTGTGGTAGACGCCCGCGTTCAACCCGATGCCGCCCGGCGTCAGATAACGCGCGCCGCCCCAGACGATCGTGCGCGCCGCGTCGAGGTCGCCGCTCACGCGTTCGACGCCGGCGTAGACGGTGAGCGGCAGCACCGCGAACGCATAGCGCGCGGCGAGCGTGCCGAGTTCGCGGCGGCGCGCGGACGCGTCGACGTCGGCCGACGCGTCGCCGTGCGCCTGATGCAGCACCGCGCTGACCGACAAGCCGTTGCTCGTGTACTGGCCGCCGAGTTCGAGCACGCGCCCGGCGCGCGAATTGCCCGCGATGCCGGCGCTGGCCGCGAGCGCTTCGACGTCGAAACCGGCGAACGTCGGCGACTGGTACTTGATCGAGTGGTCGATGAAATTCGCGGTCATCGGCACGATCACACCCTGGCCGCTGTACGACGCGTACCACAACGGGTCGTAGAACAACGTCTTGTCGAACAGCACGCTGAACTGCCGGCCGAGCGTGACGGTGCCGGCCGGGCCGGCGATACCCACGTACGCGCCGCGAAAGAACGCATAGCCGGGCGCGGTCGCGGTGCCGTCGTTCACGTTGAGCCCCTGTTCGAGCTTGAACAGCGCGCGCCAGCCGCCGCCGAGATCCTCGCGGCCTTTCAGCCCGATCTGCGACGGCAGGATGCCGTAGTTCTGCAATTGCACGGCCGCGTGCCGTCCGTCGGCATGCGTCAGGTATTGCACGCCGGCGTCGAGCGCGCCGTACAGCGTGAGCGCCGACTGCGCGGGGGCGGCGCCGCTGCACGCGGCGAGCGCCACGGCGGCGCTCGCTGTGCGGATGAAGCGGGGTGTCGTCACGTGAGGTTCTCCATGCCGGGCTGCATCGTTTGTGTCGTGTGTCGTCGCGACGCAGTGTCCGCAGCGGGAAAACCGGCGAACAGTCGTGCAGATGAACGGTATGGAAAACCCGCGGAGCACCGCGCGGGCGCGCCGTCGGGCCGCCGTGCGGGTTGCTGCGCGGCAGCAACGTGCCGCGCACCGTACAAATGGATGGGGCTGCAACGGGTTCCGGCGGCGGCGCCCGCCAAAAATGCCGGTCGCTATAATCGGCCGGTCTGCGTTGCGCGCATCGGCGGCCCGTTCGGCCAGGGGAGCGGAAGGTGAGGATCACGACGGATATCGGGCAGGATCTCGACGCGCTGCGCGACGTGCCTGCCGCGATCGTGCTCGACGAATCCGCGTGGCCGCCGCTGCCGCCGCGCCGCGCCGATTTCGACGGTGTGACGCGCGGTGACGCAACGCGGCGCGAACTCGGCCTGATGCTGCTCGATCTGTATGCGGTCGCCGCGCAGTCGGGCATCGGCGAATTCGAATGCCGCTTTTTCGCGCTGCTGCAAGCGCTGATCCCGTTCGACGCCGCATGGACCGGCGTCGCGACGCACGTGCCGACCGGCCCGGTAATGCACAACAGTTTCCTGTACCGCCTGCCGCATGCGTTCTTCAGCGACTGGAAGCGCGTGCGCGACTGCGATCCGCTCGCGCATCGCACGCTGCTCGGCGCACAGGGGCGCGCGGTGCGGTTGTCGGTCGTCGAGCCGGGCGTCGACGCGCGGTTTCGCGACTGGTGCGTGAAATACGGGCTCGCGCAGCTGATGTGCGTGTGTACGCTCGATCGCCGCTTCGGGCTGACGACGTTCATGTCGATCTACCGTCAGGGCCTGAATCGCCCATTCAGCGACGGCGACGCGAGCCTATTCGAAGAAGTGATTCCGCATCTGGCGGCCGCGCTGACGATCAATCGCGCGGCCCAGCTCACGCGCGAGCGCGGCGACGCGGTGGCGCCGGCGGCGCGCGCGCTCTGCGACAACTTCGGCGTGCTGCATCACGCCGATCATGGCTTCGACGACGTGCTGCGCACCGAATGGCCCGCATGGACGGGCCCACGCGTTCCGGAGCCGCTGGTCGCGCACGTGCGCCGCCAGTCGGGGCAGCCGTTCGTCGGCGATGCGTTGCGCATCCAGTGCGTGCCCGTTGCCGGGTTGTTCCAACTGGAGGCGCGACCGCGCTCGCTGCTCGACCGGCTGAGCCCGCGCGAACTCGCGGCGATCCGCCATTACGGCGCCGGGCGTTCGCACAAGGAGGTCGCGCAGCAAATGGCGATCTCGCCGACGACCGTGCGTCACTATCTGCGGTGCGCGTATCGCAAGCTCGGCATGCACGACAAGAGCCAGATTGCCGGCGTGCTGAGCGCGACGGGCGACGAGCCGGCGGAGGCCGGCGGCGCGGCGCGCTGAATCGCTCGTGGGGACACGCGACGGATATGCGGCAATTGCACGTCGGAGATACACTGTCCGCACCTGGCAAAATAGTTGTATCCGCAACCATTGAGCGTTATGCTCGTCGGCTCCCGATAGACGGATTTCCATCATGAACGACACGAATTCAGGGTCGGTGCGTGCGGCGGTGGTCGGTGTCGGCGCGATCGGCGGATTGCTCGCGGCCGCGCTGTCGCGGGCGGGCATGACCGTGAGCGCGTACGCGCGCGGCGCGACGCTCGATGCGCTGAGCGCGCACGGCGTGCGTGTGATCGACGAGGCGGGCACGGTGTCGTCGGTTGCGGTGCGCGCGAGCGATGACGCGGCCACGCTCGGCGTGCAGGACTACGTGGTGATCGCGCTGAAAGCGCAGGCGCTGCCGGCGCTGGCCGCACGCATCGCGCCGCTGGTCGGCCCCGATACGGTGATCGTCGCCGCGATGAACGGGCTGCCGTGGTGGTTCACGCACGGGCTTGCGGGCCCGGTCGACGGCCTGCCGCTGGATGCGGTCGACCCGGGCGGCGCGGTGTCGGCGGCGCTGCCACCCGCGCAGGCGATCGGCTGCGTCGTGCACCTGTCGTCGAGCACCGATGCGCCGGGCGTCGTGCGCCGCGGCCGCGGCAACCGGCTGATCGTCGGCTCGCCCGACGCGCGGCTCGACGCGTCGGCCGCGCGGTTCGCGGCGGCGCTCGCCGCGGGCGGCTTCGACGTCGAATCGACATCGGCGATTCGCACCGAGATCTGGGCGAAGCTGTGGGGCAACATGAACATGAACCCGCTCAGCGCGCTGACGGGCTCGACCGCCGAGCAGCTGCTCGACGATCCGTTCACGCAGGCGCTTGCGTTGCGGATGATGGAGGAGGCCGCCGCGATCGGCGCGAAGCTCGGCCTCGACACGGGCATGACCGGACCGGAGCGGATCGCGGTCACGCGCAAGCTCGGCGCGTTCAAGACGTCGATGCTGCAGGATTTCGAAGCCGGCCGGCCGCTCGAAATCGGGCCGATCCTCGGCGTGTTTCCGGAGCTCGGGCGCAAGCTCGACGTGCCGACGCCGTATTGCGACGCGGTGCTGGGGCTGCTGCGTCAGCGGGCGGCGAACAGCGGGCTATAGCGAAGCGGACAGCGATGCGCGGGCAGCGCGATGCGCGACGAACGGTCGTTCCCGCCGCGTCCTGTAGCGGGAGTGGATGGCGCTCACGTGCTCATGCGGTCATGCACGTGTGCGACGCTCGTGATCCGATGGATTTGTCTGAATAAAAGAAAAGAAGCTGAATCGCCGGTAACGCGGAGGTACGTTCCCTGCCGCGATTTCACACCGTTGCAACGCTGGCGCGCCACGAACGCGCGCTGGGTGCGCGTCACGCGTCGCGTTCGATCGCGCTCGCGACCACCTTGTCGAGCAGCCGCTCGAACGTGTGGCGCTCGCTGTCGGACAGACATGCGAGCAAGCCTTCATTCCACTTGCGCACGATCGGCATGATCTTGCGATGCAGCGCACGGCCGTCGGCGGTCAGCGCGATCAGCACGATCCGGCCGTCCTCGTCGCTCGCGCTGCGCTCGAGCAGCCCCTGGCGCAGCAGTGCCTCGGCCGCGCGGCTCGCCTGGCTCTTGTCGAGGTTCGTGTGGCGTGCGAGATCCATGATCGAAAACGGCCCGAACGCGCCGACGGCGGCGATCACGCGCGCCTCGGGCAGCGAGATGTCGAGCTTGTGCCGATAGACGTCCGCGATCCCGCGGTCGGATCGCTTGGTGAGCGCATGGAGGCGATAGGTCAGAAACTGGTCGAGCCCGGCTTGACGGCCTTTCATGTCGAATCCTGAAGAAAAAGGGCGGGCCCGATTGTTCCTGTATCGCGCGCTCGGGTCAACGGTCAGTGTGCGCCGTACTTCAGCCGTGTCAACTGTTCCGCTTCGTTCGCGAGCAGATTCGCGGCGTCGCGGATCGCGACGTCGAGCGTGATCGGCCCCGGTGCCGGCGAGAAGCAGCCGGAAAAATGTTCGGACAGGCGCGGCAGCGCGGCCGGATCGATCGCGCCCGACAGCAGCGACGCGGACACACCCGCGGCGCGTGCGTGGCGGCATGCGACGAATGGTGCCTTGCCGTGCAGCGTCTGGACGTCGGAGCGGCCTTCGCCGGTGATCAGCCAGTCGGCGCCCGCGAGCGCCGCATCGAGCCCGACCTGCCGCGCGACGACTTCCGCGCCGGCTTCGAATTGCGCGCCCAGCATGTGGAGCGCGAACCCGAGACCGCCCGCGGCGCCCGCACCGGCGAGGTCGCGCCCGCGACGGTCGAGCGCGGCCTCGAGCAGGTCGGCGAAACGGCCGAGCGCGGCGTCGAGGGTCGCAACCTGCTCCGGCGTCACGCCCTTTTGCGGGCCGAACACCGCGGTCGCGCCGTGCGCGCCCGTGAGCGGGTTGTCGACGTCCGACATTCCGATGAATTCCGCTTCCTTCAGGCGCGGATCGAGTGCCGATGCGTCGACTTGCGCGATGTCGGCGAGTCGCGCGGGCACGGGTTCGACCGGGTTCCCGGCGGCGTCGAAGCATCGCAGCCCGAGGCCCGCGAGCAGGCCGGCGCCTGCGTCGTTGGTGCTGCTGCCGCCGAGTGCGACGAAGAAGCGGCGCACGCCTTCGTCGAGCAGCATGCGGATCGCTTCCCCCATCCCGCGCGTGCTGCGCGCGTCGACCGGCACGCTCATGCCGACCGCATCGGTGATTCCGACGATCTCGGCCGTCTCGACGATCGCGCTGCGCGCGTCGATCACGCCGACCGCCGCGTCGCGCGCCGCGAGCGATGCGCCGGCCACCCGCAGCGTGCGCCGCGTGCCGCCGCCCGCCAGCATCGCGTCGAGCGTGCCTTCGCCGCCGTCGGCCATCGGGCAGCAGCGCACGACCGCGTCGGGGCGGGCGCGACGGATGCCGGTGGCGATCGCGTCCGCGACCTGCTCGGCGGAAAGCGAGCCTTTGAACGAATCGGGCGCGATGACGACGACAGGCGCGGACGGGTGGTGCGGCATGGTGTCTCCGGAAGGCGTGATTGGTGTGAACAATGGGCGCCGCGCGCGCGGCGCACCGTCATTCGGAGCTTACAGGATGGCGGGGCGGCGGGGGATACGCGGTGCGGCATAGCGGCGATCCGCGCGCAGGGCGGGAAAGGGACGGCCGGCACGGCGGGTATGTACGTACGTCGCGGCCGATCTGGCGGTATGAGGAAAATTGTTTGCTAGAATAGCCGATTCTTCCGGCCAAAGCCGTGCTCCGAGCCGCTTGCGCTAGCCATCCGGCGCGTGCAGGGATGGCGTGGCGCTCCGGCGCGGCGTGTGAACGTGACCGTCACTTCACGCCGCAGGCAGGCACGGCAAGGAAAACCCGATTCGCTCGAATAATTTTAGGACGATTGAAGCCATGGCTAACGTTGTTGAGAACCTCGGCAAGCTTGAACGCCGCGTGACGATTTCCCTGCCGAAAGACACCGTGCAGAAGGAAATCGACGCCCGTATCCAGAAACTCGCGAAGAACGTTCGCATGCCGGGTTTCCGCCCGGGCAAGGTGCCGCTGAAGATGGTCGCGCAGCAATACGCGGGTCAGGTCGAAGCGGAAGTGCTGAGCGACAAGATCGGCCAGGAATTCTTCACGATCAGCCGCGCGGAAAACCTGCGCGTCGCCGGTCAGCCGAGCTTCGAGCCGAAGCAGGAGCAGGCTGAGGACGCGTACGCGTTCAACGCGACGTTCGAGGTCTACCCGGAAGTGAAGATCGGCGACCTGGCGACGGCCGAAATCGAGCGTTCGACCACGACGATCGGCGACGCCGAAATCGACCGCACGCTGGACATCCTGCGCAAGCAGCGCGTGCACTACCACGCACGCGGCGAAGCCGGCGAGCACGGCGATGGCGGCGCGGACACCGCAGCGAAGAACGGCGACCGCGTGACGGTCGACTTCGTCGGCAAGATCGACGACGTCGCGTTCCAGGGCGGCACGGCCGAAGACTTCCCGTTCGTGCTCGGCGAAGGCCGCATGCTGCCGGAATTCGAAACGGCGGCGCTCGGCCTGAAGGCCGGCGAATCGCGCACGTTCGACCTGAAGTTCCCGGACGACTACCACGGCAAGGACGTCGCCGGCAAGACGGCGCAGTTCACGGTCACGATGAAGAAGATCGAGTGGCCGCACCTGCCGGAAATCGACGCCGAATTCGCGAAGTCGCTCGGCATCGAAGACGGCGATCTGACGAAGATGCGCGCCGAGATCAAGGAAAACCTCGAGCGCGAGGCAAAGCGCCGCACGCAGGCGATCGTCAAGAACCAGGTGATGGACGCGCTGCTGAAGATCTCCGAACTCGACGTGCCGAAGGCGCTGATCGAGCAGGATCAGCAGCGCCTCGTCGAAATGGCTCGCCAGGATCTGGCGCAGCGCGGCGTGCCGAACGCGAAGGACGCACCGATCCCGGCCGAGATGTTCGCCGAGCAGGCCGAGCGTCGCGTGAAGCTGGGCCTCGTGCTGGCCGAACTCGTGAAGGCGAACGGCCTCGAAGCGAAGCCGGAGCAGATCCGTGCGGAAGTCGACGAGTTCGCGAAGAGCTACGAAGACCCGAAGGAAGTGGTCCGCTGGTATTATTCCAACCAGCAGCGCCTCGCCGAGATGGAAGCGTTCGTCGTTGAAAGCAACGTCGTCGATTTCGTGCTGGGCAAGGCAAAGGTGACGGACAAGGAAGTGAGCTTCGAGGCACTCGCGAGCGCATCGTCGCAAGCGTAAGTGTCGCTCTAGCGGCGTGCCGGCTGTCGGAGCGACGGCCCGCACGCCGTTTTCACGTCAAGCGCACGGTTGCCATTAATATGGCGATTGAGCGGGCGGCTTCCCTCCGTTCAATTTTCCATTCGAACAAGGTTCATTGAATGATCACTCGCGCTGAATTGCTGGACATGCTTGCTTCGAACGCGCCGCAGGGTTTCGAGGCGCAAGCGCTGGGGCTGGTGCCGATCGTCGTCGAAACGAGCGGCCGCGGCGAGCGTTCGTACGATATCTA
This sequence comes from Burkholderia latens, assembly GCF_902499045.1. Classification (GTDB taxonomy): domain Bacteria; phylum Pseudomonadota; class Gammaproteobacteria; order Burkholderiales; family Burkholderiaceae; genus Burkholderia; species Burkholderia latens. The sequence continues at coordinate 60,701 of NZ_CABVPL010000015.1, forward strand.
TTCGCGTCTCCTGAAGGAGCGCCTGGTGTTCATGGTCGGCGAAGTGAACGACCAGACCGCCAACCTCGTGGTTGCGCAATTGCTGTTCCTCGAGAGCGAGAATCCCGACAAGGACATCAGCCTCTACATCAACAGCCCGGGCGGCTCGGTGTCGGCGGGGATGGCGATCTACGACACGATGCAGTTCATCAAGCCGGACGTATCGACGCTGTGCATGGGCCTCGCGGCCAGCATGGGCGCGTTCCTGCTCGCGTCGGGCGCGAAGGGCAAGCGCTTCGCGCTGCCGAATTCGCGCGTGATGATTCACCAGCCGCTGGGCGGCGCGCGCGGCCAGGCGTCCGACATCGAGATCCAGGCACGCGAGATCCTCTACCTGAAGGAACGGTTGAACAACCTGCTCGCGCAGCACACGGGCCAGGACGTCGAGCGCATCGCGCGCGACACCGACCGTGATAACTTCATGTCGAGCGAGGACGCGAAGGCGTACGGGCTGATCGATCAGGTGCTGTTGAAGCGCCCGTGAGCTTAAGTGGGGTGCCGCCCCGATTCGCGCGGCGCCCCGGCAATGTCCCGAGTGCCCTGAGCATCTGCGGCAAGCGCATCCAGCCGGCTCCGGTCGCGCCCTAGGCGCGGCGTTCGGAGCAATCGGCGTATCATGTCATTTACCTGTCCGGAGGCTCTACATTCATGGCGGACAAAAAAGGTTCGAACAGCGAGAAGCTGTTGTATTGCTCGTTTTGCGGTAAGAGCCAGCATGAGGTGAAGAAACTCATCGCGGGCCCGTCGGTGTTCATCTGCGATGAATGCATCGACCTCTGCAACGAGATCATTCGCGACGAGGCGGCTGCCGCCGGCGTCGAGGCCAGCCTGTCCCGGTCCGATCTGCCGAGCCCGCAGGAAATTCGCGACATCCTCGATCAGTACGTGATCGGCCAGGAGCGCGCGAAGAAGATCCTCGCGGTGGCCGTGTACAACCACTACAAGCGCCTGAAGCATCTCGACAAGAAGGACGACGTCGAGCTGTCGAAGAGCAACATCCTGCTGATCGGCCCGACGGGTTCCGGCAAGACGCTGCTCGCGCAGACGCTCGCGCGGTTGCTCAACGTGCCGTTCGTGATCGCCGACGCGACGACGCTGACCGAAGCCGGCTACGTCGGCGAGGACGTCGAGAACATCATCCAGAAGCTGTTGCAGAACTGCAACTACGAGGTCGACAAGGCGCAGCGCGGGATCGTCTACATCGACGAAATTGACAAGATCAGCCGCAAGTCGGACAACCCGTCGATCACGCGCGACGTGTCGGGCGAGGGCGTCCAGCAGGCACTGCTGAAGCTCGTCGAAGGCACGATGGCGTCGGTGCCGCCGCAGGGCGGCCGCAAGCACCCGAACCAGGATTTCATCCAGGTCGACACGACGAACATTCTGTTCATCTGCGGCGGCGCGTTCGACGGCCTCGAGAAGGTGATTACCGATCGCACGGAAAAGACGGGCATCGGCTTCGGCGCGACGGTCAAGAGCAAGCAGGAGCGCGACGCGGGCGAAGTGCTGCGCGAAACGGAACCGGAAGACCTGATCAAATTCGGTCTGATCCCCGAATTGATCGGCCGTCTGCCGGTGGTCGCGACGCTCGGCAAGCTCGATGAAGCCGCGCTGATGAAGATTCTCGTCGAGCCGAAAAACGCGCTCGTCAAGCAATATCACAAGCTGTTCGCGATGGAGCGCGTCGAGCTGGAAATCCGGCCGGGCGCGTTGCAGGCAGTCGCCCGCAAGGCGATCCGCCGCAAGACCGGCGCGCGCGGCTTGCGTTCGATCATCGAACAGGCATTGCTCGACGTGATGTACGAGCTGCCGACGATGAAAGGGGTCAGCAAGGTCATCATTGACGAGAACGTCATCGATGGCGACGGCAAACCCCTGCTGATCTATGAGGACACGCCGAAGGTGGCGGGTTCGAACTGACCGGCTTGCCGACGATGTTCTGCGAAAAAGGCCGTTCATGAGTCCGTGGGCGGCTTTTTTTCGTTTATCTTGTGGGTAACTCTGACTCGACACGCGGTGGTTACTTTCTTACCGAATATTTCCCGCACTTGAAGGCTTGCAATTCGTTGTGGCGGCCTCAATTACCGAACAATTGATTCCACTCATGGGGAAATGAAATGTCAGGCACCCAACTTCTCCCGCCGGAACGCATCACGCTCCCGCTGCTGCCGCTGCGGGACGTCGTCGTTTTCCCGCACATGGTGATTCCGCTCTTCGTGGGCCGGCCGAAATCGATCAAGGCCCTCGAAGCAGCGATGGAAGGCGGCAAGCACATCATGCTCGTCGCCCAGAAGACCGCGGCCAAGGACGAACCGACCGAAAAGGACATGTACGAGGTCGGTTGTATCGCCAACATTCTGCAGATGCTGAAGCTGCCGGACGGCACCGTGAAGGTGCTCGTCGAGGGCCTGCAGCGCGCGAAGGCATTGTCGATCGAAGAACAGGAGACGCAATTCTCCTGCGAGGTGATGCCGCTCGAGCCCGATCACGCCGACAGCGCTGAAACCGAAGCGCTGCGCCGCGCGATCGTGTCGCAGTTCGATCAGTACGTGAAGCTGAACAAGAAGATCCCGCCGGAGATTCTCACGTCGCTGTCGGGCATCGACGAAGCAGGCCGCCTCGCCGACATGATCGCCGAGCGCCTGCCGCTGAAGCTCGACCAGAAGCAGCACATCCTCGAGATGTTCCCGGTCATCGAGCGCCTCGAGCATCTGCTCGCGCAGCTCGAAGCCGAGATCGACATCCTGCAGGTCGAAAAGCGCATCCGCGGGCGCGTGAAGCGCCAGATGGAAAAGAGCCAGCGCGAGTACTACCTGAACGAACAGGTCAAGGCGATCCAGAAGGAACTGGGCGAAGGCGAAGAGGGCGCGGATCTCGAGGAACTCGAGAAGCGCATCAACGCCGCGCGCATGCCGAAGGAAGCGAAGAAGAAGGCCGATGCCGAGCTGAAGAAGCTCAAGCTGATGTCGCCGATGTCTGCTGAAGCGACCGTCGTGCGCAACTACATCGACACGCTGATCGGCCTGCCGTGGCGCAAGAAGAGCAAGGTCAACAACGACCTGTCGAACGCCGAGCAGGTGCTCGACGAGGATCACTTCGGCCTCGAGAAGGTGAAGGAACGCATTCTCGAGTACCTCGCGGTGCAACAGCGCGTGGACAAGGTCAAGGCGCCGATCCTGTGCCTGGTCGGGCCGCCGGGCGTCGGCAAGACGTCGCTCGGGCAGTCGATCGCTCGTGCGACGAACCGCAAGTTCGTCCGGATGGCGCTCGGCGGCGTGCGCGACGAAGCCGAGATTCGCGGTCACCGCCGTACGTACATCGGGTCGATGCCGGGCAAGATCCTGCAGAGTCTCGCGAAGGTCGGCGTGCGCAATCCGCTCTTCCTGCTCGACGAAGTCGACAAGATGGGCATGGATTTCCGCGGCGATCCGTCGTCGGCGCTGCTCGAAGTGCTCGATCCGGAACAGAACCATACGTTCGCCGACCACTACATCGAAGTCGACTTCGACCTGTCGGACGTGATGTTCGTCGCGACGTCGAACTCGCTGAACATCCCGCCGCCGCTGCTCGACCGGATGGAAGTGATTCGTCTGTCGGGCTACACGGAAGACGAGAAGGTCAGCATCGCGCAGCGTTACCTGCTGCCGAAGCAGAAGAAGAACAACGGTCTGAAGGACGGCGAGATCGAGGTCACCGAGCAGGCGATCCGCGACATCATCCGCTACTACACGCGCGAAGCCGGTGTGCGTTCGCTCGAGCGGGAAGTGTCGAAGATCTGCCGCAAGGTCGTGAAGATGCTGCTGCTGAAGAAGGCATCGGGTGCGATCAAGGTCGACGGCGAAAACCTCGATACGTTCCTCGGCGTGCGCAAGTACGACTTCGGCCTCGCGGCGAAGGAAAACCAGGTCGGTCAGGTGACGGGCCTCGCGTGGACGGAAGTCGGCGGCGATCTGCTGACGATCGAAGCTGCGGTGATGCCGGGCAAGGGCAACGTGATTCGCACGGGTTCGCTCGGCGACGTGATGAAGGAGTCGGTCGAGGCCGCACGTTCGGTCGTGCGCTCGCGTTCGCGGCGTCTGGGCATCAAGGACGAAGCGTTCGAGAAGCAGGACATCCACATCCACGTGCCGGAAGGCGCGACGCCGAAGGACGGTCCGTCCGCCGGCGGTGCGATGACGACCGCGCTGGTGTCGGTGCTGACGGGCATTCCCGTGCGCGCCGATGTCGCGATGACGGGCGAGATCACGTTGCGTGGCGAAGTGCTGCCGATCGGCGGGCTGAAGGAAAAGCTGCTGGCGGCGCATCGCGGCGGCATCAAGCTCGTGCTGATCCCGGAAGAGAACGTGAAGGATCTCGCGGACATTCCGGACAACGTGAAGAACGCGATCGAGATCGTGCCGGTCCGCTGGATCGACAAGGTGCTCGAACTCGCGCTCGAACGTTCGCCGACGCCGCTGCCGCCGGAAGAAGAGGCGAAGGCTGCGGCACCGGTCGGCGAGGCGGCGAAGGATGCCGGCTCGACGGAAGTGGTCAAGCACTGAGAGCCTGAACGCCGTCGCTGACGGTTGTTCACGAAAACCCGCGGCGTGTCCGCGGGTTTTTTTATGTGCGTCCAGACTCGGTGTTCTCGCGTGTTCGGCGGCGCGTTAAAAAATTTTCGTGTGCGGGCTTGGCAAATTGATCGGGGATGAATTAAACTTGCGGGCTCGCTGGTTGTTGATGCCGAAACGCAGATCGCAGCCAGAACGAATCGGAAACGGGTGCTTAGCTCAGCTGGTAGAGCGGCGCCCTTACAAGGCGTAGGTCGGGGGTTCGAACCCCTCAGCACCCACCAGTTTCACGATTCAGCCAGACCAAGGAGCGGTAGTTCAGTCGGTTAGAATACCGGCCTGTCACGCCGGGGGTCGCGGGTTCGAGTCCCGTCCGCTCCGCCAGAAAATGAAGAAGCCCGCCTTGTGCGGGCTTCTTCATTTGTATCGTTCGTTGCGCTCGCCAGCGAGCGCGTGACCGCGGAGTGGAGGAAGCCGCCTGCCCGGCTTCCGGCGGGACTCGAAGGGTTGCGCGTGCACGCGCAACCGCGGCCTGCGGGATGTAGGCGAGTCCCGTCCGCTCCGCCAGAAAATGAAGAAGCCCGCCTCGTGCGGGCTTTTTCATTTGCGTCGCGGGTTGCGCACCCGCGTTTTTTCCCGTCCCACCCCGTATGTTGTAATATCGGTCGTTTTGTCCAATTTTCCCGTCACGCATGCTCGATTTCTTCCGTAATCACCAGCGCCTGATGATGGCGCTCCTGCTCCTGATCGTATTGCCGGGGCTGGGTTTTGTCGGGATTCAAGGTTTCCGCGGCTTCTTCGACGACAGCGCGAACGTCGCGGCGGTCAACGGGCACAAGATCACGCGGGTCGAATTCGACGGCGCGTTCCGCCAGCAGATCGATCAGGCGCGTCAGGCGCTCGGCGGGCAGTTCGACATCAAGATGTTCGATACGCCCGAGCACCGCAAGCAAGTGCTCGACGGGCTGATCCAGCAACGCGTGCTGGCCGACGAGACGCAACGCCTGCACCTGACCGCATCCGACAACGCGGTGCGCGACGCGCTGATGAGCGATCCGATGATCGCGTCGCTGAAGAAGCCCGACGGCACGATCGACGTCGCACGCTATGCGCAGCTGCTGTCGTTCCAGGGCATGACGCCCGAGCAGTACCAGGAGCGCGTGCGCTACAGCCTCGCGCTGCAGCAGATTCCGGCGAGCATCGTGTCGAGCGCCTTCACGCCGAAGGGTCCGGCCCAACGCCTGTCGGAACTCGCCGCCCAGCAGCGCGAAGTGCAGGCGCTCGTGCTGAAGACGAGCGACTACGCGGCGAAGGTGCAGCCGACCGACGCGCAACTCGCCGCGTACTATGACGCGCACAAGCAGAGCTTCGCGACGCCGGAAACCGCGACGATCCAGTATCTCGTCTATTCGCCGGCCGCCGCCGCCGCGAGCGCGCAGCCGACCGATGCCGACATCAAGAAGTTCTACGACGACAACCCGACGCACTTCCGTTCGGAAGCGCAGGTGCGCGTGAGCCACATCTTCATCGCCGCGGCGAGCGACGCGAGCGCTGCCGACAAGGCGGCAGCGAAGGCCAAGGCGGAGCAGCTGCTGGCTGACGTGAAGGCGCATCCTGACCAGTTCGCGCAGATCGCGCAGAAGAACTCGCAGGACGCGCCTTCGGCAGCGAAGGGTGGCGATCTGGGCTTCATCACGCGCGGCTCGACCGCGGGCGGCAAGGCGTTCGACGATGCCGCGTTCGCGCTGAAGCAGGGCGACGTGAGCGGGGTCGTGCAATCGGATCTCGGCTTCCACATCCTGAAGGCGACGGAAGTGAAGCCGTCCGTGGTGAAGCCGTTCGCGGACGTGAAGGACCAGATCGCGGCGGACCTGAAGCAGCAATACGCGGCGAAGGCATTCTCGGACAACGCGGAAGGCTTCACGTCGACCGTGTATGAGAAGGCGAAGTCGCTGCAGCCGGCTGCCGACAAGTACAAGCTGACGATCCAGACGGCCACCGTCACGCCGACGCCGAATCCGCAGCTGCCGCCGACGAGCCCGCTGAACAATCCGAAGTTCCTCGCGGCCGTGTTCGCGAGCGACTCGGTGAAGAACCAGAACAACACGCAGGCGATCGACGTGGGCAACAATACGCTGATCTCGGCGCGCGTGACCGACTACAAGCCGGCTGCGGTGCCGGCGCTCGATACGATCAAGGACGCGGTGCGTCAGAAGGTCGTCGCCGAGCAGGCCGCGGCACTCGCGAAGAAGGACGGCGCGGCGAAGCTGGCCGAACTGCAGAAATCGAAGTCGACCGACGGCTTCGCGGCCGCGCAGAAGGTATCGCGCACGCAGTCGCAAGGGCTGACGCCGGCGGCACTGAGCGCCGTCTACAAGGTCGATGCGAAGACGCTGCCGGCCTACGTCGGTGTCGATCTCGGCGCGGACGGCTATGCGATCTATCGCGTGAACGCGGTGATCGCCGGTACGGCCGTCGACCCGCAGCAGCTCGCGGCCGCGCAGCAGCAAATGGCGCAGGTCGAAGCGCAAAGCGAAGGCGAAGCGTATCTGGCTGCGCTGCGCGACCGCTCGAAGGTGAAGCTGTACGGCACCACGCAGAGCCAGTCGCAGGATGGCGGCAACTGAGCACGGCCTCGCATCCGGTTTCGTCCGCAACGACAGAAAGCCCCGCTCGACGCGGGGCTTTCTGTTTTCCGGGCGGCGCGAGGCGCGACGTCAGCCGCGCGGCTTGCCGAGCAGCGGCTTCAGCGCCGGCCAGACGTTGTCGAGCAGCACGCGCTGCGCCTGTTGCGCGGGATGCATCTGATCCGACTGGAACATCTCCGGCTTGTTTTCGATGCCGGCCAGCAGGAACGGCACGAGCGGCACGCCGAGTTCCTTCGACAGCCGCGTATAGACCGCGTGGAATTTCTGCGTGTAGTCGGGCCCGTAGTTCGGCGGCACGTACATGCCGACCAGCACGACCTGCGCGTGCGCGTTGCGCGCGGCGGCGATGATGTTGCGCAGGTTCCGTTCGGTCGTCGCGAGCGGCACGCCGCGCAGCGCATCGTTCGCGCCGAGCTCGACGACGACGATCGACGGCTTGAGCCGTTGCAGCACCGCAGGGAGGCGCGCGCGGCCGCCGCTCGTGGTGTCGCCGCTGACGCTCGCGTTCGCGACGCTATAATCGATTCGCTCGGCCGCGAGCCGCTGCCGCAGCAGTGCCACCCAGCCTGTGTCGCGCGGCAGCCCGTATTCGGCCGACAAGCTGTCGCCGAGCACGACGAGCGCGGGTTGGCCTGATGCCGGTGCCGCCGGCGCCGCCGCGCGTGCGGGCATGCTCGCTGCGAGCACGGTCCCCAGCAATGCGGCGAGCGCCGCACGTCTTTTCCAGCGGAATGTCGTGTCCATGTTCAAGATTACCGATCCGATCATCGAAGTCCATCACGTATGCAAGCGGGTTGCCGATGCAACGGGCGAGCTGACGATCCTCGACGGCATCTCGTTCGCCGTGCGGGCCGGCAGCAGCCTCGCGATCGTCGGTGCATCCGGGTCCGGCAAATCGACGCTGCTCGGCCTGCTTGCCGGGTTGGACAGCGCGACGAGCGGCACGGTTCGCGTGCTCGGCCGCGCGCTCGATCAGCTCGACGAAGACGAGCGGGCCGCGCTGCGCAACGGGGCGGTCGGGTTCGTGTTCCAGTCGTTTCAACTGATGCCGCATTTGACGGCGCTCGAGAACGTGATGCTGCCGCTCGAACTGCAAGGCGGCATCAGTGCGCGCGAAGCGGCCGATCGTGCGCGCGCGCTGCTCGTGCAGGTCGGCCTCGGCGAACGCACCGCGCATTATCCGAAGCTGCTGTCGGGCGGCGAGCAGCAGCGCGTCGCGCTCGCGCGCGCGTTCGTCACGCATCCGGCGATCCTGTTCGCCGACGAACCGACCGGCAGCCTCGACGCGGCGACCGGTCATGCGGTCATCGACCTGATGTTCGAGTTGAACCGCACGCACGGCGCGACGCTGGTGCTCGTCACGCACGACGCCGAGCTCGCACGGCGCTGCGCGACGACGATCACGATCGACGCCGGACGCATCGTCGCCCCGCAAGCGGTGTAGCGCGACACGAAATCTCTGTGCCGGTCGCAGGGCGCGCAAGTCGCCCCGTGCGGCCGGCCTCTGCGCGGGGCCGCGTCAGCGCTTGAGCGCCGCGCGGGCGCGCTCGATCAGCGCGGTCGTCGACGAATCGTGCTTCGCCGGATCGACCGACTCGGCCGACAGGTCCGCTTCGACGACCTTGCCGAGAATCTTGCCGAGCTCGACACCCCACTGGTCGAACGGATTGATGTCCCACACCGTGGCCTGCACCAGCACCTTGTGCTCGTAGAGCGCGATCAGCGCGCCGAGCGTGCGCGGCGTCAGCGCGTCCACCAGCAGCGTCGTCGTCGGGCGGTTGCCGGGGAACGTCAGGTGCGGCGCGAGCGCTTCCTTGCCGGGGCCGGCGACCTTGCGCGCTTCGTCGAGCGTGCGGCCGAGCATCAGCGCTTCGCTCTGTGCGAAGCAGTTCGCGAGCAACTTCGGGTGATGGCTGGCGAGCGGATGCTCGGGCGTCAGCACCGCGATGAAGTCGATCGGCACGATCGTCGGGCCCTGGTGCAGCATCTGGAAAAACGCGTGCTGGCCGTTGGTGCCCGGCTCGCCCCATGTGACGGCCGACGTCGGATAGTCGACGAACGTGCCGTCGAGCCGCGCGGACTTGCCGTTGCTTTCCATCTCGAGCTGCTGCAGGTACGACGGCAGGTAGTGCAGCGCTTCCGAATACGGCGCGACGAGATAGCTTTGCGAGCCGAAGAAGTTGCGATACCAGATGCCGATCAGGCCGAGCAGCACCGGCAGGTTGCGCTCGAGCGGCGCTTCGCGGAAATGGCTGTCCATGTCGTTCGCGCCGGCGAGCAGTTCGTCGAACTGCTCGGGCCCGATCGCGATCATGATCGACAGGCCGACCGCCGACCACAGCGAATAGCGGCCGCCGACCCAGTCCCACATTTCGAACACGTTGTCGGCCGCGATGCCGAACTTCACGACTTCGGCAGGATTCGCCGACACGCCGACGAAGTGCTTCGCGAGTGCCTCCTCCGGGCACCCGCGTGCGACGAACCAGTCGCGCAGCGAGCGTGCATTCGTCATCGTCTCGAGCGTCGTGAAGGTCTTCGACACGATGATCGCGAGCGTTTCCTCCGGATCGACCTGCTCGAGCACGCGCGCGAGGTCGGCGCCGTCGACGTTCGACACGAAGTGGGTCGAAATCTCCGGTGTCGCGACGTGGTGCAGCGCGTGCGTGACCATTTTCGGGCCGAGATCCGAACCGCCGATGCCGATGTTGATCACGTGGCGGATGCGCTTGCCGGTGTAACCGGTCCACGTGCCGCCGCGCACCGCGCGCGCGAAGGTCGCCATCTTCGCGCGCTCGGCGCTGACCTGCGCATGGAACGGCGCGTTCGGGTCGGTCGCGCGCAGCGCAGTGTGCAGCGCGGCGCGGCCTTCGGTCGGGTTGACGATCTCGCCGGCGAACATCGCGTCGCGGCGCGCTTCGACGCCCGCTTCGCGGGCCAGCTGCATGAGCAGGCGCACCGTGTCGTCGTTGATGCGGTTCTTCGAGAAGTCTGCCGCGAGGCCGCCGCCGGAGATCGTGAAGCGTTCGGCTCGGGTCGGCGCGCGGTCGTTTTCCGGCGCGAACCAGTCGCGCAGCCGCGCATGGCGGATCTGTTCGAAGTGGGATTGAAGGGCAGTCCAGGCGGGGAGCGAATTCAGCGTCATGGCGGTTCGAGTGAAGCGTGAATCGGGAGGAATGCCGCGCCGGCGCACCGTGATCGGAAGGCCGGCGGACGAGCGGGCCCGCCGTGCGGCGGGGCACTCAGTATAGCGGCGTTATATGTCGGCGCGCGGCGACGGGTAAAAAAGGCGATTGATCAGCGTGCGCACCATCGGCGCAAGTTCGCCCGCGGTGAGGCCGGCCGGTCCCGTGCCGTTCGCGGTCAGCGTGTCGGCCGCGAGGCCGTGCAGGTAGACGCCCGCGAGCGCGGCTTCGTACGGCGCGACGCGCTGCGCGAGCAATGCGCCGATCAGCCCGCCGAGCACGTCGCCGGTGCCGCCGGTCGCGAGCGCGGCGTTGCCGGTCGGGTTGATCGTCAGGCGGCCGTCGGGCGCGGCAATCACCGTGCCCGAGCCCTTCAGCACGACGATGCTCGCGTAGCGCTCGGCGAGCGTGCGGGCAGCGGCCAGGCGATCATGCTGTACGGCCGCGGTGTCGCAGCCGAGCAGACGCGCGGCCTCGAGCGGATGCGGCGTCAGCACGCATGCGTGGCCGCGCGTGCCGCGTGCGGCGACGGCGGCCGCGAGGTCGGCGTGCGTGGCGACGAGGTTCAGCGCATCGGCGTCGAGCAGCGTCGCGATGTCGTGCGCGAGCACGTCCCGCACGAGCGCCGCCGCGGCGTCGCGCGTGCCGAGGCCGCAGCCGGCCGCGATCGCGGACATTGCGTCGAGCGGCAAGCTGCCGGCCGGATGCAGCATCAGCTCGGGAAACGGCGGGTCGTACGGCGGCGCGCCGGTGCCGAGAAAGCCGACATGGACCTTCCCGGCGCCCGCGAACAGCGCGGCGCGCGCGGCGAGGATCGGCGCGCCGCACATGCCGGTGTCGCCGCCGAGCACCGCGACGCTGCCGAACGTGCCCTTGTGCGACGCGAACGCGCGCGCGGGCAATGCGGCGGCGAACCGTGCGGGCGCGTTCAGCACGACGGCAGGCGCGGCGGGCGGCGCGACGTCGAGCGATGCGATGTCGATGTGGCCTGCGAGGTCGCGGCCGTCGCCGGTGTAGAGACCGGGCTTCGCGCCGATGAACGTGAGCGTGTGCGTGGCGGCGACCGCGACGCCCGCGCCGACGATCCGGCCCGTATCGCTGTCCAGTCCGCTCGGCACGTCGAGCGCGAGTACGCGGCCGCCGCTTCGCGCATGCGCGGCGATGCGCGCGGCCAGCTCGGCGAACGGGCCGTCGAGCGCGCGGCCGAGACCGATGCCGAACAGTCCGTCGACCACCCACGCATAATCGTCGAGCGACGCGGGCGGCTCGGCGGACAGCGGCACGCCGGCCGCGCGAGCAAGCCCGAGCGCCCATTGCGCATCGTCGGGCTTGACCGGCACCGGCATCCACGCGTGTGTGGCCACGCCGAGCTGCTGCAGCTGCGCGGCGGCCACGAGCGCATCGCCGCCGTTGTCGCCGGGGCCGACCGCGAACCAGACCGGGCGATCGTCGCCGGCCACGCGCTCGGACAGCCAGCGCGCGGTCGCGGTGCCCGCGCGGCCCATCAGCGTGTGCGGCGGCAGTTCGGCGGTCGCGGCGGCCTCGGCCGCGCGCAGGTCGGCGACGCGCAGCAGCGCGAGCGGGGCGGAATCGGGAAGCGGGCGGGCGTTCGTCATCGCGGAATCATGGCGGCGGGAAGGGAGCCGCGCCGGCCGCGCCCGCGGCGGTCAGGTCGCGAAGCGCGCGGCGCCGAGCGCGGCCAGCGTGTCGGCAGGCCACTGCTGCGTGTCGCCGCCGACGTAATCGGTCACCACTCTAGCAGAGCCGCATGCAAGCCCCCAACCAGCCGGGCCATGGCCGAAATTGACGAACACGCGCGGATGCGGGGTCGGACCGACGACCGGCAGGCCGTCCGGCGACAGCAACTGCGTGCCCTGCCACGACAACGCGGCGGAAATCTTCGCCGCGCCGGGCACCCAGTCGTGCACGGCCTGGCCGAGCAGCGCGAGCGCGGCCTCGGACAAAGCCTCGGGCAGCGCCTTCGCGGTATCGGCGACGCTCTGCAGCACCGCGCCGCCGCCGATGCGCAGCCGCTGATGCGTGCGGGTGATCGAGATCCGCTTGATCGAATCGACGACGCTCAGGTGCGGCGCATGTTCTTCGTACGCCACGGGCGCGGTCAGCGTATGGGTGCGCACCGGATGCAGCGGCAGACGCCAGCCGAGCCGCTCCAGCAGCGGCAGGCTGCCGGCGCCGGCCGCGACCACGATTGCATCGGCCGAAATCACGTCGACCTCGCGCGCGTTCGCCGCGTGCCGGCCGTCGGCGGCCGGCGGCGCGAGCTCGACCGCCGCTCGGCCGTTGTCGACGCGGATCGCGGCGACATCCGCGCCGAAGCGGAACTGCACGCCGTGCTCGTCGAGCACCTGCCTGACCAGCTTCGCGAACAGCGGGCAGTTGCCGGTGCGTTCGGCCTCGAGCAGCACGCCGCCGGCGAAGCCGGGCTCGGCGGGCACCGACGGCTCAAGCGCCGCGCATTCGTCGGCGGTGAGCACGCGGTACGGCTGGTCGAGCGTGCGCAGCAGGTCGAGCGACGGCTGCAGCGCGTCCCAGTCGCGCGGGTCGCGCACGACGTGCAGGATCCCGGCTTTCTGCTCGAATTCGAGCTCGAAGCGCGCCTCGATGTCCGCGAGGATCTCGCGCGATGCATCGATCAGCGGGCGCAGCCGCGCGTACTGGGCGACGAAGGCGTCGGGCTCGCGCAGCGCGGCGAGCTGCTTGACGAAGCGGCGCACGCCGCCGTTGAAGCCCGGCTTGTACACGATCCCGGTGTCGCGCGGCAGTCGCTGGCGCATGAAGGTCGGGCCGAACCAGACGTCGAGCGGGCTCGGCAGCAGCGTGCCGCCGTCGCCGTAGGTCGCGCCCTGCGCGACGGTTGCGTGGCGTTCGACCACGCACACGCGATGGCCGGCCGCGCGCAGCTGGTAGGCGGTGGCGACGCCGCTGATTCCGCCGCCGATGACGATGACATCCATGGATTGCTTCGATGACGGACGGCGCGCGCCGCCCGGTGAGAATTCGCTGACGGGCCGCCGGCCCGGTGAACCGCGAATGATAGCGCCAAAATCGCGCCGGCCGGCGTCGCGCTTCCATCCGGTTGCGCCGTCGTGCCGCCGTCGTGCGTCACCGCCGGGCGGGCGTGCGCGGCGGCGGTTCCCGGCGCGGCGCGCCACCGGCAGAGCGGTCGGCCATCGTGGAGGCGGGCGCCAGCCGCGCGGCCGGCCACGCTGCACCGTCGCGGTGCGCGGCGGGTGCCGATCGACCGGTCTGGGACGAGCGACTTCCGGGTATAATTACGGCCTTCCTTTCGCCCCACGTCGCCACCTCGCGCGACTCATCGACGTCAGTCCAGCCCATGGCTCACTTCTCGTGTTTTCCCGGCGCTTCGGCCCTCTCCGATTTCCGTCAAACCCGTCTGCTCGACACGCTCAGGCAAATCGACGCCAACATCGTCGCGGTGCGCGGGCAGTTCCTGCACTTCGTCAACGCGGCCGAGCCGCTGTCGGCCGATGACAGCGCACGCATCGACGCGCTGATGCACTACGGCGCGCCGTTCGAGCCGGCGGCCGAAAAGGGGGCGATCGAGACCTTCGTCGTGCTGCCGCGTTTCGGCACGGTCTCGCCGTGGGCGAGCAAGGCGACCGACATCGCGCAGCATTGCGGCCTCACGCAGGTGCGCCGCATCGAGCGCGGGATCGAATTCACGGTCACGCTGAAGTCGGGGTTGCTCGGCGGCAAGAAGACGCTGTCCGACGACGCGCGCGCGGCAGTCGCCGCCGCGCTGCACGACCGGATGACCGAGAGCGTGGTCGCCGCGCGCGACGACGCGAAGCACCTGTTCGACGAACTGCCGGCCAAGCCGCTGTCGACCGTCGACGTGCTGGGCGTCGGCCGCGCCGCGCTCGAGCACGCGAACGTCGAGCTGGGCCTCGCGCTCGCCGACGACGAAATCGACTACCTGGTCGACGCGTTCCGCAAGCTCGAGCGCAATCCGACCGACGTCGAGCTGATGATGTTCGCGCAGGCGAACAGCGAGCACTGCCGCCACAAGATCTTCAACGCGCAGTGGACGATCGACGGGCAGGAGCAGGACATGTCGCTGTTCGCGATGATCCGCAACACCGAGAAGGTGAGCCCGCAGGGCACGATCGTCGCGTATTCGGACAACTCGTCGATCATGATGGGCGCCGAAGCCGAGCGCTGGTTCCCGCGCAACACGGGTACGGCCGGCGAGCCGGGCCAGCGCTACGGCCGCCACACCGAGCTCACGCACACGCTGATGAAGGTCGAGACGCACAACCACCCGACGGCGATCTCGCCGTTCCCGGGCGCGGCGACCGGCGCGGGCGGCGAGATCCGCGACGAAGGCGCAACGGGCCGCGGCGCGCGCCCGAAGGCCGGCCTCACCGGTTTCACCGTGTCGAACCTCGACCTGCCGGACGCCCGCCAGCCGTGGGAAAACGACCGCGACGCGGCGCAGCCGATGGCGGAACGCAATCCGAACGAGCAGCACGGCCCGTATGGCCGCCCGGACCGCATCGCGTCGCCGCTGCAGATCATGATCGACGGCCCGCTCGGCGGCGCCGCGTTCAACAACGAATTCGGCCGTCCGAACCTCGGCGGCTACTTCCGCGTGTACGAACAGAACGTCGGCGGTCAGGTGCGCGGCTATCACAAGCCGATCATGATCGCGGGCGGCCTCGGCAACATCGCCGATCAACACACGCACAAGCACGACGTGCCGGCGGGTTCGCTGCTGATCCAGATCGGCGGCCCCGGCATGCGCATCGGCATGGGCGGCGGCGCGGCGAGCTCGATGGCGACCGGCGCGAACACGGCCGAACTCGACTTCGACTCGGTGCAGCGCGGCAACCCGGAAATCGAGCGGCGCGCGCAGGAAGTGATCAACGGCTGCTGGCAGCTCGGCGCGGAAAACCCGATCCTGAGCATCCACGACGTCGGCGCGGGCGGCCTGTCGAACGCGTTCCCCGAGATCGTCGACGGCGCGGGCAAGGGTGCGCGCTTCGAACTGCGCAAGGTCGCGCTCGAGGAATCGGGCCTGTCGCCGCGCGAAATCTGGTCGAACGAGGCGCAGGAGCGCTACGTGCTGGCGATCGCGCCGGCCGACCTGCCGCGCTTCGAGGCGATCTGCGCGCGCGAGCGCTGCCCGTTCGCGGTGGTCGGTGTCGCGACCGACGAGCGCCAATTGCAACTCGTCGACGACGAAGCGACGGGCACCGATGCATTCCCGGTCGACATGCCGATGGAAGTGCTGCTCGGCAAGCCGCCGCGCATGCACCGCGACGTCACGCGCGTCGCGACCGAGCGCGCGCCGGTCGACGTGACGGGCATCGCGCTGTCGCAGGTCGCGGTCGACGTGCTGAAGCATCCGACGGTCGGCAGCAAGTCGTTCCTGATCACGATCGGCGACCGTTCGGTCGGCGGCACGTCGGTGCGCGACCAGATGGTCGGCCCGTGGCAGGTGCCGGTGGCCGACTGCGCGGTGACCGCGCTCGACTACGCGGGCTTCAAGGGCGAGGCGATGACGATGGCCGAGCGCACGCCGCTCGCGGTGATCGACGCGCCGGCATCGGGCCGCATGGCCGTCGGCGAGGCGATCACGAACATCGCGAGCGCGCCGATCGCGTCGCTCGACAAGCTGAAGCTCTCCGCGAACTGGATGGCCGCGTGCGGCACGGCCGGCGAGGACGCCGCACTGTTCGACACGGTGAAGGCGATCGGCATGGAGCTGTGCCCGGCGCTCGGGATCGGCATCCCGGTCGGCAAGGACTCGCTGTCGATGAAGACCAAGTGGGACGAGCAGGGCGTCGCGAAGGAAGTGGTGTCGCCGGTGTCGCTGATCATCTCCGCGTTCGCGCCGGTCGACGACGTGCGCCGCCATCTGACGCCGCAACTGCGCCGCATCGCGGACGCGGGCGACAGCGTGCTGATCGCGATCGATCTCGGCCGCGGCAAGAACCGGATGGGCGGCAGCATCTTCGCGCAGGTCACGCAGCAGGTCGGCGACGAGACGCCGGACGTCGACGATCCGGAAGATCTGAAGCGCTTCTTCAACGCGATCCAGTCGCTCAACGCGCGAGGCTTGCTGCTCGCGTACCACGACCGCTCGGACGGCGGCCTGTGGGCGACGGTGTGCGAAATGGCGTTCGCGGGCCATGCAGGCGTGTCGCTGAACGTCGACATGCTGACGCTCGACCCGAACCACGAATCCGACTACGGCGACGCGAAGGACTGGGCGAAGCAGACGAGCGGCCGCCGCGAGGACCGCACGCTGCGCGCGCTGTTCTCCGAGGAGCTCGGCGCCGTCGTGCAGGTGCGCGCGGCCGACCGCGACGCGGTGCTCGCCGCGCTGCGCGAATGCGGCCTGTCGGCGTGCTCGCACGTGATCGGCACGGTCAACGATCGCGACGTGATCGAGGTGTATCGCGACGCGAAGAAGGTGTTCGATGCGCCGCGCGTCGAACTCCATCGCGCGTGGAGCGAGGTCAGCTGGCGCATCGCGCGCCTGCGCGACAACCCGGCCTGTGCGGACGCCGAATACGACGCGCTGCTCGACGCGGCGGATCCTGGCATTTCGCCGGTGCTGACGTTCGATCCGGCCGACGACATCGCCGCGCCGTTCATCGCGACGGGCGCACGTCCGCGCGTCGCGATCCTGCGCGAGCAGGGCGTGAACTCGCACCTCGAAACGGCCTACGCGTTCGACCGCGCGGGCTTCGACGCGCACGACGTGCACATGAGCGACCTGCTCGCGGGCCGCGCGACGCTCGCCGATTTTGCCGGTGCGGTCGCGTGCGGCGGCTTCTCGTACGGCGACGTGCTGGGCGCCGGCGAAGGCTGGGCGAAGACGATCCGCTTCAACGCGAATCTCGCCGACATGTTCTCCGCGTTCTTCGCGCGTCCCGACACGTTCGCGCTCGGCATCTGCAACGGCTGCCAGATGCTGTCGAGCCTCGCATCGATGATTCCGGGCGCGGAAGCGTGGCCGAAGTTCACGCGCAACAAGTCCGAGCAGTTCGAGGCGCGCTTCTCGTTCGTCGAAGTGGAGAAGTCGCCGTCGATCTTCTTCGCGGGGATGGAAGGCTCGCGCATTCCGGTGGCAGTCGCGCACGGCGAAGGCTATGCGGACTTCTCGCAGCAGGGCGACATCGAGCGCGTCGCGGTCGCAATGCGCTACGTCGACCATCGCGGCGAAGCGACCGAACGCTATCCGTTCAACCCGAACGGGTCGCCGGCCGGCATCACGTCGGTCACGACGGCCGACGGCCGCTTCTCGGTGCTGATGCCGCACATGGAGCGCGTGCACCGCACGGTCACGATGAGCTGGCATCCGGACGGCTGGGGCGACGCGAGCCCGTGGATGCGCGTGTTCCGCAACGCACGCCGCTGGATCGGCTGATGTTCGATCCGCACGCGCCGGTCGACATCGTCACGCTGCGCGACGAACGCGCGCGCGACGTCGACGCGATCGGACGCGTGATCGCGGCCGCGTTCGCGGACGAGCCGCAGCACGGGCAGTTCGAGCGGCAGATCGTCGACGCGCTGCGCGCGGTCGGCGCGCTGAGCGTGTCGCTCGTCGCGGAGCGCGACGAGCGCGTGATCGGACACGTTGCGTGCTCGCCGGTGTCGATCGGTGGCGAGCCGGCCGGCAGCCACGGCTGGTACGGGCTCGCACCGCTCGCGGTGCGGCCCGAATGCCAGCGGCAGAGCGTCGGTGCAGGGCTCGTGCGCACGGGGCTCGACGCGTTGCGCCGGCTCGGTGCCCGCGGCTGCGTCGTGCTCGGCGATCCCGCGTACTACGCGCGATTCGGTTTCGTGCCGTCCGGCGATCTCGTGTTCACGGGCGCGCCGCCCGAGTATTTCCTCGCACTGGCGTTCGATGAAGCGGCACCGCGGCCGTCGGGTGCCGTCCGCTATCACGACGTGTTTCATCCGTCGTAGCGGGTCGCCGCACTGATCGCCCGCTATCCCCGTCATCCCGCCGTTCCGAAAAGCCGCCTCGCGCGGCTTTTTCGTTGCACGGCCGATGCGGCGGCGATGAGCCGCGTTAGCGCGAGGCCGTTGCGTTCGCGGCCCGCAGGCGTCGTGCGACGCGCAAGCGACCATGAAAAAAGGCCGCTCCAACGAGCGGCCTTTGCGCGGGCGGACTTCGCCGACGTTACTGGATCTTCGCCTGCTGGCGCAGACCTTCCTCGAACGCCTGCAGTTTCTGCTGCACGAGCTGCTGCGCGATTTGCGCCTTCACCTGGTCGAACGGCGGCGGCGCGACGTCGCGGACGTCGTCGACCCGGATGATGTGCCAGCCGAACTGCGTCTTCACCGGCGCGTCGGTCATCTGGCCTTTCTGCAGCTTCTGCGCGGCGGCCGCGAATTCCGGCACGTACGCCTTCGGGTCCGACCAGTCGAGGTCGCCGCCGTTCTTGCCCGAGCCCGGATCCTTCGAGTACTGCTTCGCCAGATCCTCGAACTTCGCACCGCCCTTGATCTTCGCGATCAGATCCTTCGCCTGCTGCTCGCTGTCGACCAGGATGTGATGCAGGTGGTACTCGCGATTGCCGCCGGCACCCTTCACGAGTTCGTCGTAGCGCGCCTTCACTTCGGCGTCGGTCGGCTGGTTCTTCTTCAGGAAGCTCTCGATCATCGAGCGCAGCACGACCGTCTGCTGCGCGACGGCGACCTGCGCCTTCACTTCCGGACGATTCGGGATGCCTTCGCGGATCGCTTCCTGCATCAGGATCTCGCGGTTCACGAGTTCCTGGCGCACGGCCTGCTGAAGCTGCGGGCTATCGGTCTGGCCTTGCTGGACGAGTTGCGCGACCATCGCGTCGGCGCGCGACTTCGGAATCGGCGTGCCGTTGACGACGGCGATGTTCTGGGCGAATGCCGGTGCCGCTGCAAACGCAGCCGCCGCGACCCACAGGCGGGGGGATTTCAGGATCATCGGGAATTCCTGTTGAGACTAGATTGAAGATTCGTTGAACTCTTCGGGCGTGTAAGCCACGATCGCGAGCGCGTGAATGCCGCGCTGCATCGCATCAGCGAGCGCATCATACACCAGCCGGTGCCGGGCGACGCGCGGCTTGCCCGCGAACGCGGCCGACACGATCGTCACCGTGTAATGGCCGCCGGCGGCCGCGCCGGCGTGACCGGCGTGCTGTGCGCTGTCGTCGCGCACGACGAGCGACAGCGGCGCGAGCGACGCGGTGAGGCGCGCTTCGATCAGCGCGATGCGCTCGTCCGGCGAGGCGTTCAGAAAGGCGTCGGTCATGTCATTCGTCCTTCAGGTACTTCGTGAGCCACAGGCTCTGCAGGATGATGAACACGACCATCGCCCCCGTCGTGCCGAACAGCTTGAAGTTCACCCACTGCGATTCGGTGAAGTTGTGCACCACGTACAGGTTTGCGACGCCGAGCACCGCGAAGAACAGCGCCCATGCGACGTTCAGTTTGTCCCACACGGGGTGCGGCAGCGTGAGCTGCTTGCCCATCATCTTCTCGATCAGGTTGTTGCCGAACGCATAGCGCGCGGCGAGCAGCCCGATCGCAAACAGCCAATACAGCACAGTCGGTTTCCATTGAATGAATTTTTCGTCATGCAGGACGAGGGTGGCGCCGCCGAATACGACGATCACACCGAGGCTGACCCACAGCATCGTGTCGACTTTCCGGTGCCGGAAGGCGACCCACGCGACCTGGGCCAGTGTCGCGACGATCGCGACGGCGGTGGCGGTGAAGATGCCCCAGACCTTGAAGGCGGCGAAAAACAGGATGATCGGAAACAGATCGAACAGGAATTTCATGGCGCTCGCAGCTGCGTGAAAGGCCGCATCGCGCGGCCTTTCACCGTTGTGGGGACCCGCCAGGCGTCACCGTCCGGGAGCGGGGCAGCCCGCAAGACTGCCCGGCCGATCCGTCCGGCGCCGCTCATTCGTTTTCGGGTCGGGACTCGAAGTTTAACGCAGCCGAATTGATGCAGTACCGCAAACCGGTCTTGTCGCGCGGGCCGTCCTCGAACACGTGGCCGAGGTGCGCGCCGCAATGGTTGCAGCGGACCTCGACGCGCACCATTCCGTGCGAGCGGTCGATCTTCTCGTCGATCACCTCGCTGTTCAGCGGCTTGAAGTAGCTGGGCCAGCCGCAGCCCGAGTGGAACTTCGCGCCGGACTCGAACAGCGGCGTGCTGCACACGACGCACTTGTAGATGCCCGGATCTTCGGTGTCGGTGTACTCGCCGGTGAACGCGCGCTCGGTCGCCGCGTGCTGCGTGACCTCGTACTGCATCGGCGTCAGGCGCCGGCGCAGCTCGGCGTCGTCCTTTTGGTACGGGTAGGTCTTGTCGTCGGAATCGTGTGACATGTGAGGGTTCTCCTGATCGGTCGGTCGGGTCGTGCGGGTCGCGGTCACGACGAGCAGCTCACCTCGAGCGACCCGGCCCAGTCGGGCGGCAATGCCGCATACGCTTCATGTTCCGGTTGTTCGTCGAACGGCCGGCGTAGCACCTGCGCAAGCCGTTCGACTTCGGAAAAATCCTTCTCCTTCGCGCGCCGGATCGCGACTTCGGCCAGATGGTTGCGCAGTACGTATTTCGGGTTCACGCGATTCATCGCGGCCGCGCGGGCCGCGTCGTCGCGCGTCTCGTCGGACAGCCGCGCACGGTAGAGGTTCGCCCACGCATCGAACGCATCGCGATCGATGAACAGGTCGCGCACCGGTGCGTCGCGGCTCGCATCGTGCTTCGAGATCTGCGCGAGCCGGCGGAACGTCAGCGTGAAATCCGCACGGCTCGCATGCATCGTCTCGAGCAGCTTGTTCGCGAGTTCCGCATCGTTGTCGTGCTCGAGCTCGAGGCCGAGCTTCGCGCGCATCGCGCGTTCGAGCGCGGGGCCGAAGCGTTCCGGAAATTTCGCGAGCACGGCCTGCGCGTCGTCCACCGCGCGCTCGGCGCGCGCATCGTCGTCGGCGATCCCGTGCTGCAGCCCGATCAGCGGCAGCAGCGCCTGCGCGAGGCAGTAGCAGTTCCAGTGCGCGATGCGCGGCTGCATCCGGTACGCGTAGCGGCCGCTCGTGTCCGAGTGGTTGCAGATGTGGTTCGCGTCGAACGCGTCGACGAAGCCGAACGGGCCGTAGTCGATCGTCAGGCCGAGGATCGACATGTTGTCGGTGTTCATCACGCCGTGGCAGAAGCCGACCGCCTGCCACTGCGCGACGAGGTCGGCCGTGCGCAGCATCGCGGCTTCGAGCAGCGCGAGGTACGGATCGTCGGTGTCGCGGCAGGCCGGATAGAAGCGGTCGATCACATGATCGGCGAGCTGGCGCAGCAGGTCGGGGCGGTCGTTCGAGAAGAAATGCTCGAAGTGGCCGAAGCGCACGAAGCTCTCCGACACGCGTGTGACGACGGCCGACGTCTCGATCTCCTCGCGCACGACCGGCTGGTCCGAGCCGATCACCGTGAGCGCGCGCGTGGTCGGAATGCCGAGGTGATGCATCGCTTCCGAACACAGAAATTCGCGGATCGACGAGCGCAGCACCGCGCGGCCGTCACCCATCCGCGAATACGGCGTGCGGCCGCCGCCCTTGATCTGGAGCTCGTAGCGCTGGCCGTCGGTGCCGGGCAGCTCGCCGATCGTCAGCGCGCGGCCGTCGCCGAGCTGGCCGGCCCACACGCCGAACTGGTGGCCCGAATAGACCGACGCGTACGGCAGCGCGTTCGCGGGCCAGTCGCGCGTCGGGTTGCCCGCGAACAGCTCGGCGAAGCCCGGCTGTGCCGCGAGCGAAGCCGGCAGGCCGAGCAGTTGCGCGACTTCATCGGAAAAGCCGACGACGTACGGCGCGGGCAGCGGCGCGGCCGGCAGCCGCGTATGAAACGCGTCGCCGAGCGTGACGAACGCGCCGGCGGCCGGCGCGCCGAGCGTCGCGGCGAGGTCGGGGAGGGTGTCAGCCGCATCGGCTGCGCTTCGGGAAAACGACATGTTGAGCGCCTCTGGGTAAGCCGATATTGTAAGGCGGCGCCGCGCCGCCCGCATGGCGGCCCGCACGCGCCGCGCAGCGCCCGTCCCGGCCGTGGACGCGCCGCACGCACGCGCACCGCTTCGAGGCTGGTCACCGATTCGCGTCCTTCAGGGAGAACAAGACGATGGGTAAGCCGTTGCTGGGCCAGATGATGAACATGCCGTTGCTGGTGTCGTCGCTGATCGCGCATGCCGCGCGTTACGCGGGCGACACGGAGATCGTGTCGAAGCGCGTGGAAGGCGGCGTGCACCGCTACACGTACCGCGACTGCGAGCAGCGCGCGAAACGCGTCGCGCAGGCGCTGTCGCGGCTCGGCGTCGAAACGGGCGAGCGCGTCGGCACGCTCGCGTGGAACGGCTACCGGCATCTGGAGGCGTATTACGGGATCGGCGGAATGGGCGCCGTGTGCCACACGATCAACCCGCGCCTGTTTCCCGAGCAGATCGCATACATCATCAATCATGCGGAAGACCGCTACGTCTTCTTCGACCTCAATTTCGCGCCGCTCGTCGACGCGCTCGCGCCGCAGTGCCCGCACGTGAAGGGCTGGATCGCGATGACCGACGCCGCGCATCTGCCGTCGGGCGCGACGCCGTACCTGTGCTTCGAGACCCTCGTCGACGCCGAGGACGGCCGCTACGACTGGCCGTGCCTCGACGAGCAGCAGGCGTCGGGCCTCTGCTACACGTCGGGCACGACCGGCAATCCGAAGGGCGTACTGTATTCGCATCGCTCGACGGTGCTGCACGCGTACGGCGCCGCGCTGCCCGACGCGATGAACCTGTCCGCGATGGACGCCGTGCTGCCCGTCGTGCCGATGTTCCACGTGAATGCGTGGGGGCTGCCGTACGCGGTGCCGCTCACCGGCGGCAAGCTCGTGCTGCCCGGCAAGGACCTCGACGGCAAGTCGCTGTACGAACTGATGGAGGCCGAGCGCGTGACGTTCTCGGCGGGCGTGCCCACCGTGTGGCTCGGCCTGCTGAACTACATGCGCGAGGCCGGCGTGCGCTTCTCGACGCTGAACCGCACGGTGATCGGCGGTTCCGCGTGTCCGCCCGCGATGCTGCGCACGTTCGAGGACGAATACGGCGTGCGCGTGATCCACGCTTGGGGGATGACGGAGCTGTCGCCGCTCGGCACGCTCGCGAAGCTGAACTGGGCGCAATCGCAGCGGCCGCTCGACGCGCAGCGCCGGCTGCTGGAGAAGCAAGGGCGCGTGATCTGCGGCGTCGACATGCGCATCGTCGGCGAGGACGGCAACGAACTGCCGTGGGACGGCGTCGCGTTCGGCGAGCTGCAGGTGCGCGGGCCATGGGTGATCGATCACTACTTCAAGGGCGATACGTCGCCGCTCGTCGACGGCTGGTTCCCGACCGGCGACGTCGCGACGATCGACCCGGACGGCTTCCTGCAGATCACCGACCGCAGCAAGGACGTGATCAAGTCGGGCGGCGAATGGATCAGCTCGATCGACATCGAGAACGTCGCGATCGCGCATCCGGGCGTCGCCGAAGCCGCGTGCATCGCATGCGCGCATCCGAAGTGGACCGAGCGGCCGCTGCTCGTCGTCGTGCCGCGCGACGGCGCGAACCTGACGCGCGACGCGCTGCTCGCGTTCTACGAAGGCAAGGTCGCGAAGTGGTGGGTGCCCGACGACGTCGTGTTCGTCGAATCGCTGCCGCACACGGCGACCGGCAAGCTGCAAAAGCTGAAGCTGCGCGAGACGTTCCGCGACTACGTGTTGCCGACGGCCGTCTGCGCGCCGTAGATCCGGGCCGCCGATAGCCGGCCGCACGGCCGCCCGATCCGGCCCCCGGATCGGGAGAAAATTCAAATTGAACGACCGTGCTTTTTCGTTGTATGCTGCCTCCGTTCGATCCGGACATGCGGCCGTTCGACCGCGCACAATGAAGCGCAGCCACCCCGGCGCGCGATGCATGGAGGCAGGCAGATGGCAGTGGATTACTCGACTCGCGACGGCGTGGCCGTCATCACGCTCAACAATCCGCCCGTCAACGGGCTCGGCCTGTCGACGCGCCAGGGCGTCATGGATGCGCTCGATCGCGCCGCGCAGGATCCGTCGGTCACGGCGATCGTGCTGACCGGCGCGGGCCGCGCGTTCTCGGGCGGCGCCGACATCACCGAATTCAATACCCCGAAAGCGCTGCAGGAACCGACGCTGCACACCGTGATCCGCGCGGTGGAGGCGAGCGCGAAGCCGGTCGTCGCGGCGTTGCACAGCGTCGTGATGGGCGGCGGGCTGGAACTCGCGCTCGGCGCGCACTATCGCGTCGCGGCGCCCGGTGCGCAGGTCGCGCTGCCCGAGGTGAAGCTCGGCCTGCTGCCGGGCGCGGGCGGCACGCAGCGGCTGCCGCGCGCGGTCGGGCTCGAAACCGCGCTGAACATGATCGTGTCGGGCGCGCCCGTGCCGTCGGAGCAGCTCGCGACGAGCGGACTGTTCGACGCGATGGCCGACGGCGATCTGCTCGAGACGGCCGTTGCGTTCGCGCGCAAGGCCGGCGCGCACAACGGGCCGCATCCGCGCGTGCGCGATCGCCAGATCGTCCACGAGAATGCGGCGGGCTTCATCCAGTTCGCGCGCAATTCCGTGCGGGCCGCCGCGCCGAACTTCCCCGCGCCGCACAAGTGCATCGACGCGATCGAGGCCGGCGTGTTGAACGGCTTCGACAAGGGCAGCATCGCCGAGCGTGACGGCTTCGTCGCGCTGATGATGACGCCGGAAAGCCGCGCGCTGCGGCACGCGTTCTTCGGCGAGCGCGCGGCGAGCAAGATTCCCGACGTGCAGGCCGATACGCCGGTGCGCGAGATCCGCCGCGTCGGCGTGATCGGCGCGGGCACGATGGGCGGCGGGATCGCGATGAACTTCATCAACGCGGGCTTGCCCGTCACGCTGCTCGAGACGAAGCAGGAAGCGCTCGACCGCGGCGTCGCGACGATCCACAAGAACTACGACGCGCAGGTGAAGAAGGGCAAGCTCACGCAGCAGAAGCTCGACGCGCGCTTGGCGCTGATCACGCCGACGCTGTCCTACGACGATCTGAAGGACGCCGACCTGATCGTCGAGGCCGTGTTCGAGGAGCTCGGCGTGAAGGAGCAGGTGTTCCGCAAGCTCGACGAAGTCGCGAAGGCCGGCGCGATCCTCGCGTCGAACACGTCGACGCTCGACGTCGACAAGATCGCCGCGTTCACGAAGCGGCCGCAGGACGTGGTCGGCATGCACTTCTTCAGCCCCGCGAACGTGATGAAGCTGCTCGAGGTCGTGCGCGGCGCGCGGACCGCGAAGGACGTGCTCGCCACCGTGATGGCGGTGGCGAAGAAGATCCGCAAGACGGCGGTCGTGTCGGGCGTGTGCGACGGCTTCATCGGCAACCGGATGATCGAGCAGTACATCCGTCAGGCGCTCTTCATGCTCGAGGAAGGCGCGCTGCCCGCGCAGGTCGATCGCGCGATCGAGAAGTTCGGCTTCGCGATGGGGCCGTTCCGGATGAGCGACCTCGCCGGCAACGACATCGGCTGGGCAATCCGCAAGCGCCGCTACGTCGAGAAGCCCGATCTGCACTACTCGAAGATCGCCGACCGCCTGTGCGAGCAGGGCCGCTTCGGGCAAAAGACGGGCGGCGGCTGGTACGACTACGTGCCGGGCCAGCGCAACGCGAAACCGTCGGCGCTCGTCGACGAGATGGTCGTCGCTTATTCGAAGGAGCGCGGCGTCGAGCGGCGCAAGATCGGCGACGACGAGATCGTCGAACGGCTCGTGTACGCGCTCGTCAACGAAGGCGCGAAGATCCTCGAGGAGAAGATCGCGTCGAAGGCGTCCGACATCGACATGGTCTATTTGACCGGCTACGGCTTTCCGCTGTGGCGCGGCGGCCCGATGCTGTACGCGGACATGGTCGGCCTCTACAACGTCGAGCGGGCGATCCGCCGCTACGCGGCCGCGCCGAACGGCGACGCGTGGCAGATCGCGCCGTCGATCGTCGAACTGGCGAAGGCCGGCCGCGGGTTCAACGGCTGACGGGCCGCGCGGCCGGGCCGGCAAGGAGAAACGCAATGAAACGCACCGACGACGTATTGCTCGTGATCGACGTGCAGTACGACTTCATGCCGGGCGGCGCCCTCGCGGTGCCGGACGGCGACGCTGTCGTGCCCGTGATCAACGCGCTCGCGCAACGCTTCGATCACGTCGTGCTGACGCAGGACTGGCACCCGCGCGAGCACGTGTCGTTCGCCGCGAACCATCCGGGGCGAGAACCGTTTTCGACGCTCGCGCTGCCGTACGGCGAGCAGGTGCTGTGGCCCGTGCATTGCGTGCAGGACACCGAAGGCGCGGCGCTGCATCGCGACCTCGACATCCCGCACGCGCGGCTCGTGATCCGCAAGGGCGGCGACGCGCAGGTCGACAGCTATTCCGCGTTCGTCGAGGCCGATCGCGCGACGCGCACGGGGCTCGCCGGCTATCTGCGCGAGCTCGGTGCGAAGCGCGTGTGGTGCTGCGGTCTCGCGACCGACTACTGCGTGGCGTGGTCCGCGCTCGATGCGCGCGCGGCAGGCTTCGAGGCCGCGGTGATCAACGATGCGTGCCGTGCGATCGACCTGAACGGGTCGCTCGCGCACGCATGGCAACAGATGCAGGCGGCGGGCGTCGCGCACGTGACGTCCGCGGGCGCGCGCCCGGCGGCGTAGCGCATTCCCATCCGACATGAAGCAGGACCGAAGGAGACTCGCATGACCGAAGCCGTAATCGTATCGACCGCACGCACACCGCTCGCGAAATCGTGGCGCGGCGCCTTCAACATGACGCACGGCGCGACGCTCGGCGGCCACGTGGTCGCGGCCGCGCTCGAACGCGCGAAGCTCGATCCGGCGCGCATCGAGGACGTGATCATGGGGTGCGCGAACCCCGAAGGCGCGACCGGCGCCAACATCGCGCGGCAGATTGCGCTGCGCGCGGGGCTGCCGGTCAGCGTGCCGGGGATGACGGTGAACCGTTTCTGTTCGTCCGGGCTGCAGACGATCGCGCTCGCCGCGCAGCGGATCATCGCGGGCGAGGGCGACGTGTACGTCGCGGGCGGCGTCGAATCGATCTCGTGCGTGCAGAACGAGATGAACCGGCACATGATCCAGGAAGGCTGGCTCGCCGAGCACAAGCCGGAGATCTACTGGAACATGCTGCAGACGGCCGAGAACGTCGCGAAGCGCTACGGAATTGCGAAGGAGCGGCAGGACGCGTACGGCGTGCAGTCGCAACAGCGCGCCGCGGCCGCGCAGGAAGCCGGGCGCTTCCGTGACGAGATCGTGCCGATCACCGTGCGCGCGGGCATCGCCGACAAGGCGACGGGGCGCCTGTTCACGCAGGAAGTGACGGTGTCGGCCGACGAAGGCATCCGGCCGGACACGACGCTCGAAGGCGTGTCGAAGATCCGCTCGGCCGTGCCGGGCGGCGTGATCACCGCGGGCAACGCGAGCCAGTTCTCCGACGGCGCGTCGGCATGCGTGGTGATGAACGCCGATGTCGCGCAGCGCGAAGGGCTGCAGCCGCTCGGCGTGTTCCGCGGTTTCGCGGTCGCCGGCTGCGAGCCCGACGAAATGGGAATCGGCCCCGTGTTCGCGGTGCCGAAGCTGCTGAAGCAGGCCGGATTGAAGATCGACGACATCGGCTTGTGGGAACTGAACGAAGCGTTCGCGGTGCAGGTGCTGTATTGCCGCGACACGCTCGGGATCCCTGACGATCGGCTGAACGTGAACGGCGGCGCGATCGCGGTCGGCCACCCGTACGGCGTGTCGGGCGCGCGCCTGACCGGCCATGCGCTGATCGAAGGCAAGCGGCGCGGCGTGAAATACGTGGTCGTCACGATGTGCATCGGCGGCGGGCAGGGGGCGGCCGGGCTGTTCGAAATCGTCTGACGTTAGATTGTGGGCGGCCGCCGTTCCCCGGCGGGGACGCGGCCGCCGCGATAAACGAATCGGCGGGTATCGCGACGGATTC
Source organism: Burkholderia latens (assembly GCF_902499045.1). Classification (GTDB taxonomy): domain Bacteria; phylum Pseudomonadota; class Gammaproteobacteria; order Burkholderiales; family Burkholderiaceae; genus Burkholderia; species Burkholderia latens. The sequence continues at coordinate 89,157 of NZ_CABVPL010000015.1, forward strand.
CTCAGGATCGTGAAGCAATCGGCGGCGCTGCAAAGGTGCCGTTTCCCCTTACTTGTCAAACGAATTCCGGCACCTATACTTGCTCTGACATTTGCCTTTCGGCGGGATGGGCCAGCGCGCGTGGCGCACCGACGCACGCGACGCGCCTCCGGTAGCCGGCGAAGACGATGCAGCGCGCGTTTCCGGCACCGTGGACGTTCGAACCACGCAGCAGACCGAAACGGGGACCAAATTGAGCACAGCCTATGCAGCCGGGGAGCCGCCGCGTGTCGTCAGCGCGGCCGCGAGGCTCTACGCAAAATGCCTGCTGGTCGGATTCGCGTTGCTGCCGGCCTATCTGATTGCCTATCTGTGGTTCTTCAGCGACCCGCACGTCGTGTTCGAGAGCCACGCGTTCCATGAAATCGCGATCGCAGCCGCCACGCTCGAGGGCGCGTTCGTCACCTACGTGACCTGGGTGTGCTACCGGGCGTCCGGCGAGCCGCTGCTGCGCTGGCTGACGCTCGGCTTTCTCGGCTTCGCGATGATCTATGCGCTGCACGGGCTCTTCACCGGAATGGCGCATCACAATATCTGGCTGTTTCTGCTGTACGGGCCTGCGTCACGGCTCGTGATGTCGATGCTGCTGCTGACCGGCATGCTGTCGTATGCGCAGCCGGCCGATCGCGTCGACACGCGGACGCGTGCGCGCACGTGGCTGCCGTGGGTCGTGCTGTTCGTGATCGTCGACGCGGCGGTCGCGTACATCGCGTATTCGCCGATCGCGGGCGCATACGGCACGCGGACGTCGATGGAAGGCGGTGCGCTCGTGCTGTCGCTGCTGAACGTCGGCGTGCTGCTCGCGCGGCGCATCCGTTCGCCGCTGATGGTGATCTACGGCGTGTCGATCATGGCGTTCGCGCTGTCGTCGGTCGCGTTCCTGCTCGGCAAACCGTGGAATCACATGTGGTGGCTCGCGCATGCGATCTTCGCGGGCGGCTTCTTCCTGCTCAGCTACGGCGTCGTGCAGGCGCTGCAGACGACTCGCTCGTTCTCCGCGATCTATAGCCAGCAGGACCTGATGAGCCGGCTGTCGGAATCGATGGCGCGCACCGAAAGCGCGCTGCAGGAACTGCGGCGCACGAACCAGAAGCTCGAATACATGGCCGCGACCGACCCGATGACGGGCGCATCGAACCGCCGCCAGTTCATCGCGCAAGTCGAACGCGAGATCGTGCGCGCGGAACGCGACGGCACGCCGTTCTGCCTGCTGGCGCTCGATCTCGACAACTTCAAGAACATCAACGACGCGTACGGACATCAGATCGGCGACGAGGTGTTGCGCGGCGTCGTGCGCCAGTGTCTCGAAGCGATCCGGCCGGCAGGCGCGCTCGCGCGGGTCGGCGGCGAGGAATTCATGGCGCTGTTGCCGGAGATGCCGCTCGAAGGCGCGCGGATGACCGCCGAACGCGTGCGATCGTCGATCGCGAGTTCGCCGTTCGGGCTCGATTTCAAGCGCGTGCAGGTGACGGTCAGCGTCGGTGTCGCGCAGTACGGCGTCGACGGGAGCACGGTGGACGCGTTGCTGCGCGCGGTGGACGAGCGGTTGTATCAGGCGAAGCGCGACGGGCGCAATCGCGTGGTCGCGCACTGACGATGGGCTGCCGCCGATGCGGCGACGTGACCTGACTTGATGCGCGCGTGCGATGCCGCGTAGATCCGTTGGACGATCCGAATGAAGCCCCGCATGCGAATGCGCGTGCGGGGCTTTCGTTTCACCGGCGCGAACCTAGCGCGCTGCGATGGCCGCCGGGTTCCGCGGTTGTGCGTCGTCCATTTGCCGCGACGCCTGCCACCAGTACTTGCCCGCGCGCAGTTGCGGGTCGCGGATCGCGAGATACGTCGTACTCCACAGCTGCGCCGCATTGGCTTCCGTCGCATCCGCGCTGCGCGTGCCGAACGCATCGGTCTGATACTTGCCGTTCGCGTACGACCACGTCCACATTTCCGACGTGCGCATGTCGCGCCCGTTCGAGATCACCTGCCAGATCGTCTGCCGCGCCTGGGTCAGCAGCGTGCGCGTCGCGTCCGACAGATCCTGGCGCGCGAGCTGCCGATCGAGTCCGGCGACCCACATCGCCTGCTGCCACGACCAGATCACCGTGCCGTGATACGCGGAACTCGTGAACTTCGGCCACAGCGTCTGGCTCGCATACGCCGGGTTCGCGATCAGCATCCCGACGTCGGTCACGAGCCCGGTCGGGAACGGCCGCGTGACGTCGGCCACGATCCGCTGCAGTTCGTCGTCCGGCGGCGTGCCGAACAGCAGCGCGAAGCCGCCGTCGGAATTCATCACCGGGATCGGCGTGCCCTGCTGATCGAGCGACAACGCGTAGAAAGTCAACGGCGCGCTCGGCGCGGTGCCGGCCGGCACGCCGGCGGACGGCGCGTAGGCCGACACGTCGGTTGCCGCCTGCGCGGCCGGCACGCTGACCTGGAACAGCGGCGGCGCCTGCTGCTCCCAGGTGGCCGCCTGGGCCGCCGTGTTCGCGAGCGCCGCGCGTTGTCCCGCGTCCACGTACGGGTCGAGCAGGCCGCGGGCAAGGAACGCGTTCGCGGCGCGCAGCGCCGCCGGCACCAGCACCGCATTCACGTCGTACGGGTAGACGCCGCCGCCGAGCCCGTCGGTGCTGTCGCGCCAGTTGCCGACGATCTCGCCGGGGCGCAGGCGGATCAGGTTCGCGACCGTCGGTTGCTGCGCGAACGGCTGCGCGGTGGCCGCGACGTGCAGCAGGTTCACGACGAGCCGGCTGCCGTTGGTCTGGCCGTCGCTGCCGCGTTGCGCGAGATAGGCGGCTGCGCGCGCCTGGCCGCGCGGGTCGTCGATCAGCCACGCCGCCGCGATCGGCGCGAGCAGGTAGTCGCTGTCGATCATCTTGTAGTCGTAGGTCGGCGTCGCATCGTTCGGCCGGCCGTTCTTCGCGTTGTCGACCAGCGCGAATTCGCCGATCCCTTCCTCGTGCGCGACCTTGCCGTCGCTCGACAACCGGCTCAGCACCGACGACAAGCCGGCCTCGATCGCCGCCGGCTCGAGCACCGGCATCAGCATGCGCACCGAGATCAGCGTGTCGCGGCCGAAGTAGGTGTCGTACTGCCACGAGCCGGCGAGCAGCTTGTCGTGGAAGCTCAGGAATTCGAGCACGTTCTGGCTGACCGGGTCGGGGTTCACGGACGACGCGAACAGGTCGGCGCGCGTGATCGGCGACAACGGCGTCTCGCCCGACAGCGCGTCGACGTGCAGTTTCAGCGTGTGCGAGCCGGGCGCCGCGTGGAGCACGAGCTTGCCGCCCGCGGCCGTCGTGAGGGTGCCGCCGTCGCGCAGCGTGATGCGCAGCGCGTAGCCGGGCGCACCGTCGATCCGGTCGCGCTGCCACTGCGCGGCGCTGCCCTGGATCGTCGGCGCGGTGACGATCTGCGGCGGAATCGTCGCGCCGCCGTTGAAGTCGCGCAGGAAGCGCACGTTGCTGAGTAGCCCTTGGCGAACCGTCAGCGTGTCGGTGTCGACCGACACGTCGGCACCGATTCCGTAAAGCGGGCGGCCATGCGTGTCGGGGGCCGACAGCGCGGACGGCGGCGTATCGAGGCTCCAGTTCACCGGCTGCGCGGTATCGTCGAACCACAGCCCGGTGCCGCTGTTGCCGGCCGGAAACACCACGAGCAGGCGCGGCTTCGTGGACGAGCGCACCAGCAAATGCGCGGCGACCTGGTCCTGCCGGTAGAACGCATTGATCTGCCCGCCGGTGTCCATGCGGAACGACAGCGCGGCCGTGTTCGACGGCGGGTTGTTCGACCGGACGTCGTCGTCGTTGCAACCCGCAAGCAGGCCTGCGCAGACGAAGCCGACACACAGCGATTTCGTGAAGCGGTGCACGTTCATGACGACCCTCCTGACGACTGCGATTTTGTTATCGGAATGTTCGAATCAGCGGAGGCCGGCTCCGCTTCGTCCTGCATCGCGCGCATGATGGAAATGCCGCTGAATCAATTGCGCGGTGGCGCTCGGGGGCGAATGGACTGGCGATTAATCGGATAAACGATAAATGCCGAAAGGAAATGCAAAGTGACACGCCGCCCGTTGCGCAACGGGTGAAGTCGAAAGCGAGCGCCTTCGCTCCGGCCAATCAGCCTGGGTGAAGGGCGACGCTCTTGCAGCGACGGAAATTCAGACGAAAGTGTTGTAGGCGATTCTAGATTTCGATGAAAGTCGAAGTCAATATTATCCGATGGATTTTTAGAAACTTCATTTGCGTCGCAATAGTAATTATTACTCGGCGAATCGGTAAAAGCTGCGAATTGGCGGCAATGGATAATGAATCCGGATAGTGGTCGATCAAACGGAGGTCAATTGCCGTTTCAAAACGGCAATCGAAGCCGAGCAGGAATGGCCGCTTCGGTCGATCGATGGACGGTTATCCGGTCATTCTGGAATACGGCGCGCTCGGATGCGTGACGGCGCGCGATCGAACCGAGCAATGGCCGTTCCCGTCCCGCTATCCGGGCCAGACCTGCGCCATTGCTGCCGTCAAGTCGGATTCGCGACCGGTGCGTACCGCCGGTCGCATGCACGGCCGAGCTTGGCGGGCCAAGTGCCGCTGGGCACGCAGCACATTTCGTCGATCGCGGCGACGATCACGCTGACCGCTTGCGGTATCTATCGGCGCGCCACGCGCATGGACGGGGGAACCTGCCGGCTGCCCATTACTGCGCTCGGGCAGCGAGATGCAGCGCCGATTGGTCAGGAGGGATGCAAGCGCCTGCGGGCGGATACTCGCAGGAAGAAAAGCGCATCGAACGCGCCCGTTCGACGGTGATCTGCATGTGCCGCGTCCGCGTCAGTCGACGGGCGGCACCGCACCTTCGCGCAAGGTCTTGATGAGCCGCGCGCGACGCCTTTCGAGGTCTGCGATCTGTCGATCGATCGCTTCGAGCCTTGCCCGCTGAACGCCGGTGATCTGATCGCAAGAACGGGCGCCTTCGATCAGAAGCATGCAGTCGGGAAAGCCGCGAATATCGTCGATGGTGAAGCCGGTCGCGATCATCCGCTGAATCTGCTTGACCTGCGTGACCGCCTTCCCGGGGAACATGCGATAGCCATTGCTCGCACGTACCGAGGCGAGCAGACCGTGTTCGTCGTAATGCCGGATCGATCGCACGCTCGCGCCGGTGAGTTGCGAGAGTTGGCCGATCGTCAGCGGTTCCTGGGAAGGCGTGTCTTTCATGAAAATCAGCTTAACACGGTCCGCTTGACTCTCACATCAGTGTAAGGGTTCAGACTCGGCGCACCGACACTCTTCGAGGAAGGCAATGAGTTTTCGAACGTTCCTTAACGCTTTGATTTTTGCATTCTCGGCGGCGACGCTGTTTGCGTCCGCACCCGACGCGATAGCGGCGCCGAACAGCTATACCGTGACATCGACGGATGGGGTAAGGCTCGCGGTTCAGGAAAGCGGCAACCCGAACGGCCCGCCGATCATTCTCGTGCATGGATTGCTCGGCAGCCGCCTGAACTGGGACGCGCAGGTGCGAAGCGCCGAATTGCGCCGATACCGCATCATTACCTATGATCTGCGCGGTCACGGTCTGTCGGATAAACCGTCCGGCCCGGAGCCATATCACGATGGAAACCGTTGGGCGGACGACCTCGCGGCGGTGATCCGAGGCTCGCACGCGCGCAAGCCCGTCGTGGTCGGCTGGTCGCTGGGCGGCGTGGTGATCTCGAACTATCTCGCGAAATATGGCGACCGCGCGATCGCCGGCGCCGTGTATGTCGACGGGGTGGTCGAGCTCGCGCCGGATCAGATCGTCGCTCACGCCGACGTGTATCGGGACATGAATTCGCCCGATCTGAAGACGCATCTCGACGGCGAGCGCACTTTCGTCGGCCTGTGTTTCAACCAGCGGCCCGACGCCGACACATTCGCCCGGCTGCTGGCGAATGCCGCGATGGCGTCGTGGGACATGCAAAAAGAAGTGCCGACGATGACGGTCTTCGCCGCGGAGGGGCTTGCCAACGCGCGCGTGCCGCTGCTCTTCATCTACGGCGGTCGCGACGCACTGGTCGACACGCACGCGACGCTGGCTCGCGCGGCCGCGCTGAATCCGCGCATCGTCAGCAAGGTTTACGCGGATTCGGGTCACGCGCCGTTCATCGAGGAAGCTGCGCGTTTCGATCGCGATCTGGACGAGTTCGTCAGGTCGGGCCCGACATGGCGACCGACGAACTGAGCCATCTCGAAGTCCCGCCGCGCAAGCTGCCGTCGGCCGAGCCGTACGACCGCGTGCATTTCCGGATGCAAGCGGACGCGGAACCGTCGGCGGCCCGTGGAACCACGGCCGTGATCTCGGTCCGTGCGTCCGAACCGGCCGTTGACGGCGGCGCAGGCATTGCGGAAGGCATGCTGGAGCAACGCCAGGCGCCTGTCGAGCACGCACCAGCCGCCGCACTATCACGATAGCTTATCGCCAAGGTAGCCCGGCATGCATTCGGCTGTTTTGCTGCGGCAAATCTTGATCGCTCTGAGCAACGCTAAAGAGAATGACCCCGCTTCCTTGTCGGGCGCAGCCACGTGCTTGCGCAGGAATTCCGACCACACGAAGGTGACAAATGCGCGCGTCGGCTTGCGGTACGCGCCTGCGCGCCGGGCAAACGCCGCCAGGCTGTGGTACGGATCGTCGATCAGGCCGGCGATCGTCTGTGGCAGGTCGTCGATGCTGCGTCGTCTGCCTGTCTCATCGAAAGGATGCACCCATCGCCTCGCTTGCATTTTCTTCCAGAAGCGCCGACGCCCAAGGTGGTGCCAGTCGGCGACGACGGTGACCGGCGCGTCGGCATAGCCCAGATCCAGCCACGCGCGCGCCCAGTGATGATGGTCGACGATATAAAGCGCGTTGTGCGGACCGACGACGACGCGCAGCGCGTGATCTCGCATAAATCGCTTGAGCCGGGTGCCGGAGTAGCGAGCGGTAATCAGCGCCTTGGCGTGCACGTAATCCATTCCGATCGTGATTTGGGTCGGTTTCAACACCGACAACGGTACCCGGTACATGTGATGCCCCCGTCGTTATGGGTGCGCGGCCGCCGATCGGACCGGCGGCGGACCGTTCCGAATCTGGTCTCGAATGTCGACAGCAAGACGCGCTCCCGAACTGTTTTGTTGTCAGGCCTTCGTAGCATCGCGTTGGTCGGCGATCGAGACCCGATGTTCCATTTCGACGGCTTGGCGCTTCAGCCGCCGTTCGTATCAACATTGGTTACGGACGTGCGCAAAACGGACATAGCGACGGCTACGGACAGTCGAGTGGCCGGTGAAGCGCCATGAGCGGTCGCTCGATCTTCTGCGATCGTCGACGGCAAAGGGTCGATAACGGATGCTCCCCGAAAGTAGACAGAGCCGTCGGCGTAGCTTCGTATGCCGATCCCGTTCAGAACGGCGCGGATACCGCTGCTCTTCGGCGTGACGGCTGCGGGTATTGGGATGGATTGCGCGATCATGTGACCGAAAAACAGAACGCACCTGTGGCTCATCGAGTTTGGTCTATTCTGGAAGGACGGAGAGACGAGCGGACGATGTATCTGACGCGTGATTGTTTCGTCGATTGCGTCATGAAGTTTTGCCCAATGACCGGTGGACGGCGTCAGCTCACGTTTCAAGCCGGACGACTGGCGAAAGCCCGCCCATTCCCAACGTTGTCTTCGTTACATTTGTGGACGGCGCGTCGAAACGAGGTGCAGAGCGTGCTGCGCTGCCATGGGCACACGAGTGCGTATTCACGTCCCGCGACATAATCGAGCAGGAACTCGCAGACAATCGCGTTGATAGCGCCTGATAGAGCAGGGCGCGGTTGTGCGCGCGGGTTTGTGAAAAAGCTCGCTATTGGATCCCACCATGCGAACACTCGTCGACGAGCACGCTCATCTGCGGATTGCGGACGATCACTTGCGCATTGCCGTCCGTATCGTATCCGCCCAGGAGGATCGGGTCGCACGGGGAAGAGCTGCGGGCCTCGATACCCAACTATCCGAAGAGTTGCTCTGCACGATGTGCGCGGTGCTGCGGAGTTTTGTTGCACACCGCAATGCGATTTGCCGTGCAATCGAGATCGACAGCCAGTCACCCTGCTCGAAACGCGTACCCGTGCAGACCCTGCTGCCGGTTCGAACGACCGATGCGTGATGGGGTGGATCTCCGCGCGACTTCCGGTATCGCGCATTACTACATAAGGCGCACGGTACTGCTGCATCATCGATCATTGACGAAGGCGGCCTCAGTGCCGCGGCCCATGCCCGCCTGCCGCTCGATGCCATCGAGCCAGTTCGCGCAAGCCTGCATCATGTCCCGTCGTTTCGCCAAGCACGTGGCGCGGCGGTAAGTCGAGCGAGTCTTGTCCTTGTCCTCATGCGACAGCCGCATTTCAACGACTTCGTTCCCCCAACCATTTCGTGAATGTTCGTCGACGCGGTTGCTCGGAAGTCGTGGCCGGTTATCGGTTCGGGGCTATTCGGCATCGTGGAGCCGAGTGCCCGATTGATTGTTGCTCGACTCATGTGGGGCCGCTTTCGATCGCGGCTTGAAGGCTGATGACGGGATACTCGCCGATCGCGAAGACATTTTCCTTCCCGGCCATTCTGTACTCGTATTGCCAAGCCTGGAACCGGACGGCTTCACCAACAGATACGGTCCATCGCCGTCGGCAAGTTTGGTAGGCTTGTTGCCTGCCTTCGCCTGTCAGACCTGGCGTCGCCAAGCGGCACGGTGAAAAAGGGGTATCGTTGTTGGAGTTTTATCATTGCGCCCGTTTGGATACCCCTTTTTCTTGGCTGAGCGCGATTGTCAGCGAACGCGAGCGAGCGATGAACGGGCGGCCGATGCCCGACTGGCAAGGGTTCCGGGCGAATTGCCGAACCAACACGAACTGGAGCGAACGAAGTGATCAGACATATCGTCATGTGGAAGTTGAAGGAGTCCGCCGAAGGCGGCACACGCGCACAGAATGCGCTGAAGCTGAAGGAGAAGCTCGAAGGCTGCCGCGACCTCGTGCCGGGCATCCTGCAGATCGACGTCGGCGTCGCGACGCCGGGCCTCGAAGCGACGTCGGACGTCGTGCTCGTGTCCGACTTCACGGACCAGGCCGCGCTCGACGCATACCAGGTGCACCCGGTGCACCAGGAAGTGAAGAAATTCGTCGTCGCGGTGGCCGAATCGCGCCAGTGCGTCGACTACGTTTGCGACAGCGCACGATGAGCGGCGCGGCATCCCCGACGGACGGCCCGTCGATCGAAAGCCCGTTCGTCGATCTGCTTGGCGTGCGGCTGATTTCCGCGAAGGACGGCGCAAGCGAGCTCGTGCTGCCGCTCGACGAGCGGCACATGAACACGTGGAGCATCGCGCACGGCGGCGTGACGATGACGCTGTCGGACATCGCGCTCGCGATGGCCGCGCGCAGCCTGACCGACGACGGCGTCGGTGTCGTCACGGTCGAGATGAAGGTGAACTTCATGCAGCCGGGGCGCGGCGAGCTGCGCGCATACGGCCGCGTGATGCATCGTTCGACGACGATGGCGTACTGCGAAGGCGAAGTGCGCGACAGTGACGGCAACTTCGTCGCGAAGGCGCTCGGCACGTTCAAGTACATGCGGCGGCTCGCGGTGGGCCGCGACATCAAGCGGCAGCGCACGCGCACGGCGCCGGATGCGCAGCCCGGCCCGAGCGACGCGTAGCGCCGGAACGCGCGGCCCTGCCTGATCGAAGGCAGGGCCGTTTTGCTTTGCGGCACGGATGCGCGGCGAGACGCCGATCCGGTGCGAATGAAGCCTGGGAGCCAGCAATGAACACGGTCAACCGCCAGATCCTGCTTGTCTCACGCCCGCAGGGCGCCGCGAGCGCCGGCAATTTCCGGCTCGTCGAAGCGCCGCTCGCACCGCTCGCCGACGGCGAGCTGCGCGTCCGTAACCACTTCCTGTCGCTCGACCCGTACATGCGCGGCCGCATGAACGACGCGAAGTCGTACGCGGCGCCGCAGCCGTTGAACGAAGTGATGATCGGCAGCACGGCAGGCGAGGTGGTCGAATCGCGGCACGCGGATTTCGCCGTCGGCGAGCACGTGGTGGGCCAGTTCGGCTGGCAGGAATACGGCACGTCGGACGGCAGCGGTCTGCGCAAGGTCGACACGTCGCGGGTGCCGCTTTCCGCGTGGCTCGGCGTGGCTGGCATGCCGGGCGTGACCGCGTGGGTCGGGCTGAACCGGGTCATCGCACCGAAGGCCGGCGACACCGTCGTCGTCAGCGCGGCGAGCGGCGCGGTCGGCAGCGTGGTCGGCCAGCTCGCGAAGCGCGCCGGATGCCGCGCGGTCGGCATCGCGGGCGGCCCTGACAAATGCCGCTACGTGGTCGACACGCTCGGCTTCGACGCATGCGTCGACTACAAGGCCGGCCGGCTGGCCGACGACCTCGCCGCGGCGACGCCGGACGGCGTCGACGGCTGTTTCGAGAACGTCGGCGGCGCGGTGCTCGACGCGACGATGGCGCGGATGAACGCATTCGGCCGGATCGCGGTGTGCGGGATGATCGCCGGCTACGACGGCGTGCCCGCGCCGCTCGCCAACCCCGGCCTGATCCTGCGTTCGCGGCTGACGATGCAGGGCTTCATCGTGTTCGAGCATTCCGACGCGTGGCCGCCGGCGCTGGCCGAGCTCGGCGAGCTCGTCGCGACGAAGCAGCTGCATTACCGCGAGACGATCGCGTACGGGCTCGAGCGCGCGCCGGAAGCGTTCCTCGGGTTGTTGAAGGGCCACAATTTCGGCAAGCAGCTCGTGCAGCTCGTCTGACGCGCACATGGCATCATGTGACGCTTGTCCGTTCACGGCGCCGCGCGCGCCGTCCTCACCGATGCCGCTGAATCCGAAGATCGCCCAGGTGCTCGACATGGTCGAGCGCGCGAAACGCCCGTCCTATCACCACCAGACGCCGCAGCAGGCGCGCGCCGCGTACGAGAAGAGCGCGCCGATCCTCGACGTCGCACCCGCGCCGATGCATGCGGTCGAGGCCTGCGTCGTGCCGACGCGCGACGGTCGCACGATCGGCGCGCGGCTGTTCGTGCCGGTCGAGCCGAGCCTCGCCGAACCGCTGCCGGCGCTCGTCTATTACCACGGCGGCGGCTTCACGGTCGGCAGCGTCGATACGCACGATGCGCTGTGCCGGATGTTCGCGCGCGACGCGCGGTGCGCGGTGCTGTCGGTGGACTACCGGCTCGCACCCGAACACAAGTTTCCGACCGCGGTGAACGACGCCGACGATGCGTTGCGCTGGCTGCATCGCGAGGCGGCCGCATTCGGCATCGACGCCGCGCGGCTCGCGGTCGGCGGCGACAGCGCCGGCGGCACGCTCGCGACGGTCTGCGCGGTGCTCGCGCGCGACGCGGGCATCGATCTTGCGCTGCAGATGCTGATCTATCCGGGCGTCACCGGCCACCAGGACACCGAATCGCATGCGCGGCTCGCGAACGGCTACCTGCTGACGCAGGACACGATCCAGTGGTTCTTCACGCAATACGTGCGCGACCGCTCGGATCGCGACGACTGGCGTTTCGCGCCGCTCGACGGCACGCGCGGCGCGCCGTCGTTCGCCGGCGTCGCGCCGGCCTGGATCGCGACGGCCGAATACGATCCGTTGAGCGACGAGGGCGCCGCGTACGCGGACAAGCTGCGCGCGGCCGGCAATACGGTCACGCTGGTCAATTATCCGGGGATGATCCACGAGTTCTTCAAGATGGGCGGCTACGTGCCCGAGGTGCGGGCCGCGCACGCCGATGCGGTGGCCGCGCTGAAGGCCGCATTCGACGACGTGTGACGACCTTTGACGACGGCGGCGCGTGGCGCCGCGCGGAGAAAGCGATGACCGACGGCTTCGTGGAAACGGGCGACTGGACGGTGCTGGGCGCCGATGCCGCGCGCATTCGCGACGCGGTGTTCGTGCGCGAGCAGCGGATTCCGCCGGAGTGGGAACTCGACGACGAGGATCCGTTGTCGCTGCATGCCGTGGCTTACCGCGTCGACGCGGCAACCGGCGCACGGCATGCGATCGCGACCGGGCGGCTGCTGCCGTCGGGCACGATCGGCCGCGTCGCGGTGCTCGCCGACGCGCGCGGGCAGGGCGCCGGATCGGCGGTGCTGCACGCGCTGCTGGCGGCCGCGCGGCGCCGCGGCGAGCCGCTCGTGCGGCTGTACGCGCAGCATACGGCGGTGTCGTTCTACGTGCGGCACGGCTTCGCGGCGATCGGCGAACCGTTCGTCGAAATCGGCGTGCCGCACGTCGAGATGGCGCGCGCGCCGTAGCGCGGCGGCGCCGCCTCCGGTGCAGGTTCAGCGCGGCCGCGTCGCGTCGATGTCGAACGTGAACGCGCGCTCGAACGTGCCGGGGCGGACGGTGCGGTGTGAACCGTCGTCGTCGCAGCGCTCCTTGATCTCGACGGTCAGCCGCACGCCTTCCTTCATCGTCACGCGCAGCGCGGTCGTGCCGCGCGTGCCGTATTCGGGCGTCTCGATGAACGCGGCCGACAGCGCACGCTCGCGCTCGATCGGAATGCCGGTGTGCGGCAGTGCGGCGTCGTCGGCGACGCGCGGATCGCGCAGCAGCTCGATCAGTTCGTCGAGCGACGGCGCCGGGTTGTCGGTCAACAGCGTGCCGAGCTCGGCACGCTTGCGCACGACTTTCGGCCAGGGCGTATCGAGCCGCGCGTTCGACAGCGCATGCACGCCGGCGCCGACCGCGACCGGCGCGGCGACGCCGGTTTCGCCTTCGGCCGCCCGATTGCAGAACCACGCGAGCTCGCGCCGCTTCCAGTCGCCGACCAGCAGGTTGAAGCCGTTGTACACGGCTGCGTGCTCGGCGAGTTCGCCGAGATAATCGAGCGGCGCGACGGACGGGCCGCCGAGGTAGTCGGACACGAGCTTGCCGCGGGTCGGCGCGCCCGCGCGAATGTCGAACGGCGCACGGTAGTTCGTCAGCGCCGCGAAGCGGCCGTCGCGCGACACGCCGAGCCAGGTGCCGCCGGCTTCGAGATCGCGGCCGGCCAGCACGCCCGGCAGGTCCTCCCACCACGAAAGCGGCGCACTCGTGCGGCGAAAGAATTCGTCACGGTTGGCGGTCAGGGTGAAGACTGGACCGGCGGCGGCATCAGGCTGCCAGTCGAAGGCAATCAGACACATCGGGCGAATCTCTCGCAGGAAACATCGGGCGCCGGCTGCAATGATCCGCGAACCGGCGTGCGAACGGGGTTGTCAGTGCGTCACGCTTCCGTCGGCCAGGCGTACGGGAGCGCGTCGAACGCGAGCGCGGGACCATCGGCGGAGCCGACGTGGACCGTGCCGCCGTCGAGCGCGGCGAGTTTGATCTCGACGAGCGCGTCGACGCCGCCGGCCGGCGCGGCCGCCGCGTTGACGATCATCCCGCACGGCTGGCCAGGGTCGTCGCTGTGGAACAGCTCGACGCCGGCATGCACGGTGTCGGTTTCGGCGGCGACGTGCGCGAGCGCGGTGCGGCGCTTGATCGTGCCGCGGTACTGGCTGCGCGCGACGACTTCCTGGCCCGGATAGCATCCCTTACGGAAGTTAACGGCACCGATCACGTCGAAGTTGACCATTTGCGGCACGAATTGCTCGACGGCCGGCTGCGTGATGCGCGGCTCGCCCGCGCGCACGTCGAGCCAGTCCCACACGGCCGGCGACACGACGGGCAGCGTGCCGGCGAGCGCGGCGACACGCGCGTCGACTTCGGCGCGCGGCCCGATCCACAGGTAGCGCTTGCGGCCGGCCGCGTCCGGCACGCGGATCAGCGCGCCGGCCGGGCCGTCGACCTTCACGTGCACGCCGTCCGGCAGCGCGTCGAAGATGACCGACAGCGCGCCGCGCACGTCGCCCGCGAAGCCGACCACCGCGAGCGCGTCGCTCGCGTCCGTGAGCTTCGCCTTCGCGCGCAGCACGAACATCGACAGGCGCTTCTGCACGGCGGCCTGCACGTCCTTCGAGATCAGCAGGCGCACGCCGTGACCGGCGCGCCACGCGAGGAACGACGCGAGCAGGCGGCCCTTCGGCGAACAATAGCCGGACAGGCGCGCGCTCGCCGCATCGAGGTGCTCGATGTCGTTGGTGAGCTGGCTGTGCAGGAACGTGGCGGCGTCGTCGCCGGCCACGTCGATCACGCCGAACTGCGGCAGCGGCATGCAGGCGCCCGGCGCGTCGAAATCGGCGGCGGACGGACGGGGGAAAACGGGGAGCGACGCGGATGCGGGCTGGGCAGCCGGTGAAGCGAACGGTGTGCTCATGGAATGAGGGAACAGTCAACCCTGACTTTGACGAAGGCGAGCAAGTATTATATGGGTCTTACCTGAGTCTCGTTTCCATGTCCCTACTGAAGAAATGCGCCGCGACGATCGTGGCGCTGGCCGTCGTTGTGGCCGCTGCCGGCGCGGGCGGCGGGTATTACTGGGCGACCCGGCCGCTGCTGCTGGGCGCCGCGTCGCTCGATGTCACGATCAAGCCGCGCAGCAGCGTGAAGAGCGTCGCGCTGCAGCTCAAGCGCGGCGGCGTGCCGATCGAGCCGTTCGGCTTCGTCGCGATGACGCGCGTGCTCGGCCTGTCGAGCCGGCTCAAGTCCGGCAACTACGAATTCAAGACCGGCATCACGCCGTACGACGTGCTGCAGAAGATCGCGCGCGGCGACGTGAACGAGTACGTCGCGACGGTAATCGAAGGCTGGACCTTCAAGCGGATGCGCGCGGAGCTCGACGGCAACCCGGATCTCGCGCACACGACGGCCGGCATGAGCGACGCCGAGCTGCTGCGCGCGATCGGCGCGCCGGAGAGCGCGATCCAGCGCGGCAGCGGCGAAGGGCTGTTCTTCCCGGACACCTACCTGTTCGACAAGGGCACGACCGACCTGAACATCTACCGGCGCGCGTACCACCTGATGCAGACGCGCCTCGACGAAGCGTGGGCCGCGCGCGCGCCCGGGCTGCCGTACAAGACGCCTTACGAAGCACTGACGATCGCGTCGATCGTCGAGAAGGAAACGGGGCACGCGGCCGACCGCGCGTTCGTCGCGGCCGTGTTCGCGAACCGGCTGCGCATCGGGATGCCGCTGCAGACCGATCCGTCGGTGATCTACGGCCTCGGCGACGCGTACGACGGCCGTCTGCGCAAGCGCGACCTGCAGGCCGACACTCCCTACAATACCTACACGCGTCGCGGACTTCCGCCGACGCCGATCGCCCTGCCGGGCGTCGCGTCGCTGCAGGCGGCGATCAATCCGGCGCAGACGAGCGCGCTGTATTTCGTCGCGAAGGGCGACGGCACGAGCGTGTTCTCGGATACGCTCGGCGATCACAACAAGGCCGTGGACAAGTACATACGAGGTCAATAATGGCGAGCGGTAAATTCATCACGTTCGAGGGCATCGACGGGGCGGGGAAGACGACCCACCTGCAATGGTTCTGCGAACGTCTTCAGGCGAAGCTGGCCGCGGCCGGCCGACAGGTCGTCGTCACCCGCGAGCCGGGCGGCACGCAGCTCGGCGAGAAGGTGCGCGAGATCGTGCTGAACCAGCCGATGGACCTCGAGACCGAAGCGCTGCTGATGTTCGCCGCGCGCCGCGAGCACCTCGCGCGCGTGATCGAGCCGGCGCTGGCGCGCGGCGACTGGGTCGTGTCCGATCGCTTCACCGACGCGACGTTCGCGTACCAGGGCGGCGGCCGCGGGCTGCCGCGCGACAAGCTCGAGACGCTCGAGCGCTGGGTGCAGGGCGGCTTCCAGCCCGACCTGACGGTGCTGTTCGACGTCGCGCCGCAGGTGGCGAGCGAGCGCCGCGGCGCCGCGCGCATGCCGGACAAGTTCGAAAGCGAGTCGGACGCGTTCTTTTCGCGCACCCGCGGCGAATACCTGCGGCGCGCGCAAGAAGCGCCGCACCGCTTCGCGATCGTCGACGCGACGCAGACGATCCCCGAGATCCGCCAGCAGCTCGAACGCGTGCTGGCCGCGCTGTAACCCGAAGGAACGCACCCGATGATCTATCCGTGGCAGACCGACGACTGGAACCGCCTGCAGCAACTGCGCGCGCAATGGCCGCATGCGCTGCTGCTGCATGGCCAGGCCGGGATCGGCAAGCTGCAGTTCGCGCAGCACCTCGCGCAGGGCTTCCTGTGCGAGGCGCCGCGGCCGAACGGCGAGCCGTGCGGCACCTGCGCGGCCTGCACGTGGTTCGCGCAGGGCAACCATCCGGACTACCGGATCGTGTTGCCCGAGGCGCTCGCGGGCGAAGCGCCGGGCGCCGCCGACGACGCGAAGCCGGCCGATGCCGACGAAGGCGGCAAGAAGACCCGCGCGCCGAGCAAGGAAATCAAGATCGAGCAGGTGCGCGCGTTGCTCGACTTCTGCGCAGTCGGTTCGCACCGCGGCGGCGCGCGCGTCGTCGTGCTGTATCCGGCCGAGGCGCTGAACGTCGCGGCGTCGAACGCGCTGTTGAAGACGCTCGAGGAGCCGCCGCCGGGCGTCGTGTTCCTGCTGGTGTCGGCGCGCATCGACCGGTTGCTGCCGACGATCATCAGCCGCTGCCGGCAATGGCCGATGACGGTTCCGGCGCCCGACGCGGCCGCGGCGTGGCTCGCGGCGCAGGGCGTCGACGATGCGCGCGCGCTGCTCGCCGAGGCCGGCGGCGCGCCGCTCGCCGCGCTGGCGCTCGCGAGCGACGAGAACCGCCCGCTGCGCGATTTCACGCTCGGCCAGCTCGCGGCCGGCGCCGCGTGCGATCCGTTCGCGTGCGGCGAGACGCTGCAGAAGCTGCCGGTGCCGCTGGTGCTCGGCTGGCTGCAGCGCTGGCTGTACGATCTGCTCGCGCAGCGGATGGCGGGCGCGCCGCGCTACTTCCCGATGCAGGCCGCAGCACTCGCGCGTTGCGCGCAAGCCGTCGACGCGAATGCGTTCGCGCGCTTCATGAAGGCCGTGACGCGCCAGCGGACAGTCGAGAACCATCCGCTCAACGCGCGGCTCGTATTCGAGGAGCTGTTTCTCGGTTATCGGGAAATGTTCGTTTGAGCACGGATTGTTTCCCGGGAGTGCGGAAACGATTGCCCGGCGCGCGCATAGTGCGCGCCTCACGAATTCAGGAAACACGATGTTCGTCGATTCTCACTGCCACATCAATTTCAAGGGCCTCGCCGACCGGTTGCCGGCCGTGCTCGAGAACATGCGCGAGCACGACGTCACGCACGCGCTGTGCGTGTCGGTCGATTTCGAGACGCTGCCCGACGTGCTCGCGATCGCCGAAGCGCACGACAACGTGTACGCGTCGGTCGGCGTGCATCCGGATCACGAGGACGCGCGCGAGCCGACGCTCGCGGAGCTGATCGAGCTCGCCGCGCACCCGAAGGTCGTCGCGATCGGCGAGACCGGCCTCGACTACTACCGTCTCGAAGGCCGCTCGATCGCCGACATGGAATGGCAGCGCGAGCGCTTTCGCACGCATATCCGCGCGGCGACCGCGACGATGAAGCCGCTGATCATCCATACGCGCGCGTCATCGGAAGACACGCTGCGGATCATGGCCGACGAGCGCGCGGACGTGCCGGGCGGCGTGATGCACTGCTTCACCGAGCCGTGGCCGGTCGCCGAGCAGGCGCTCGCGCAGAACTTCCATATTTCGCTGTCGGGCATCGTCACGTTCAAGAACGCGACCGACGTGCAGGACGTCGCGCGGCGCGTGCCGCTCGACCGGCTGCTGATCGAGACCGACTCGCCGTACCTCGCGCCGGTGCCGTATCGTGGCAAGCCGAATGAACCTGCGTACGTCAGCCATGTCGGACGCTTTATCGCATCCGAGCGCGGGATCGCCGTCGAGGCGCTCGCGGATGCGACGACGCAGAACTTTTTCCGGCTGTTCCAGATCGCCCGCTGACGACGCGCGGCCAGCCGACAACCCAGGGAAGGAGCCCACAACAATGACGAAGCCGACCACAACCCTGCCCAAGCGCGCACTCGTCGCCGCCGCGCTCGTCGCGAGCGGCCTGTTCGCAGCCGCCGGCGCGCACGCCGAGTCGCTCGACGCGATCGTGAAAGCGGTCAAGTTCGACGACATCGACGACATCGGCAAGCAGCTGAAGAGCGGCAAGCTCGATCCGAACACGCTCGCGCCGAACGGCGATCCGCTGCTCGTGATCGCCGCGCGCGAGAAGTCCGACAAGGTCGCCGCCGCGCTCGCGACGACGCCGAACGTCGATCTCGAGAAGGAAGACAAGGCCGGCGAGAACGCGCTGATGCTCGCGTCACTGAACGGCGACGTCGGGCTCGTGAAGCTGCTGATCGACAAGGGCGCGGAAGTCAGCAAGAAGGGCTGGGCGCCGCTGCACTACGCGGCCACCAACGGCCAGGACGCGGTCGTCAAGATCCTGCTCGACCACGACGCGTATATCGACACCGCATCGCCGAACGGCACGACGCCGCTGATGATGGCCGCGCGCGGCAACCATGCATCGACGGTCAACCTGCTGCTCGACGAGGGTGCCGATCCGCAGGTCAAGAACCAGCTCGGGATCACCGCGCTCGACTTCGCGAAGCACTACAAGGCGCCGGACGCGATCGACATCCTGAGCAAGCGGACGGTGCGCGTCGGTGCATCGGCGCCGGCGGATGCCCAAAAGAGTGCAAAATGACGGTTTCGGCGCGGGGCGGAGCGCTCGCGGCGGGCTGGAACCCGGCCGGCCGCGGGCGCGCGGCCGCCGCGCCGGTCAGTGCAGTGAGCGGCCTCGCGCCGCATTGACATAAGGAACACCATGTTGCGGGCTATGTTTTGTGCCGCGGCGTTTGCCGTGCCGTTGTCGGCGGCGGCTTTCACGGGCGCGGATCTCGACCGGCTGTGCGCGAAGACGGACGTCAAGTCGCGGGCGTCGTGCGCGGCCTACATCGAAGGCGCCGCCGATGGCGTCTACAACACCATCGACGCGATCGGCGGCACCACCGGGCCGCGCGTCGGGCAGTATTTCTGCCTGCCGCCCGACATCCGGGCGCAGCAGATGACCGACGCGGTGCGCAAGTACATCGCGGAGAACCCGAAGCTGGCCGACTACAACGCGAGCACCGCGGTGTCGCTCGGTCTCGGCAAGGCGTTTCCGTGCAGGGGCGGCAGCTGATTTGACGCCGCGTCCGGGCGCATGGGCCGCCCGGACATCGCCGACGCATCCAGGACGACGCCGCTGCGCGTCATAACCGAAGAATCCCGGGCGCCGATGATTTCAATCGAGGAATTGCAGCGCATCGCCGATGCGCCGTTGCATAGCTGGCTCGGCACGCTGGTCGTGTCGATCCTGGTCGTGCTCGTCGTCGTGCTCGTGCATCGGCTCGGCGCACGCATCGTGAAGCGCATCGCACAGCCTTATCCGTTGATGAGCGTGATCCTGCGCTACATCGACAAGCCGTCGCTCGTCACGCTCGCGCTGCTCGCACTCGAGTTCCTGTGGAGTCAGGCGGACGACGGCATGCCGTTCGTGCGCGGGATGCGCAGCGCGGCCGCGGTCGGCTCGATCGTGTCGCTGACGTGGCTGCTGGTGCGGCTCGCGGCCGGCGTCGGCGATGCGATCATCCAGGCCCATCCGATGGATACGGCCAACAATCTTCAGGCGAGGCGCATCCACACGCAGGCGAAGGTGCTCGTGCGCACCGTGATGGTGCTGATCGTGATCATCGGCACGGGCGCCGCGCTGATGACGTTTCCGAACGTGCGCCAGGTCGGCGCGAGCTTGCTGGCGTCGGCCGGCGTCGCCGGTCTCGTGGCCGGTATCGCCGCGCGGCCGGTGCTCGGCAACCTGATCGCCGGGCTGCAGATCGCGCTCACGCAGCCGATCCGGATTGACGACGTCGTCGTGATCCAGGGCGAGTGGGGCCGTATCGAGGAAATCACCGGCTCGTTCGTGTCGGTACGGCTCTGGGACCAGCGCCGGCTCGTCGTGCCGCTGCAGTGGATCATCGAGAACCCGTTCACGAACTGGACGCGCAGCAGCTCCGAGATCATCGGCACGGTGTTTCTGTCGGTCGATTACCGCACGCCGCTCGCGCCGCTGCGCGAGGAGCTTGCACGGCTCGTCCACGCGGCGCCCGAATGGGACGGCCGCGTGCAGGTGCTGCAGGTGACGGACGCGACCGAGCGCACGATGCAGCTGCGTGCGCTGGTCAGCGCGGCCGATTCGTCGTCATGCTGGGACTTGCGCTGCCGCGTGCGCGAGGGCTTGATCGCGTACCTGCAGACGCGTTATCCGCAATGCCTGCCGCGCAGCCGGATGGAGCTGTATCCGCACGAGTCCGCGCCGCGGGAGCCGAACCCCGAACGCCCGCACGCGCGGCCGCCGGCCGCCAGCACGGCGGCCAACACCGCGGCCGATCCGAAGGTCACCGAAGGCCGCTGAGCGCGTGCCGCTACTCGTTGCCGTTCCTCGCCCATGACCGCGCTGAAGACGCTCGCCATCGCCAATTACCGCTCGCTGCGCGAGCTGATCGTGCCGCTCGCGGCGCTGACCGTCGTCACCGGGCCGAATGGCAGCGGCAAGTCGAGCGTCTACCGCGCGCTGCGGCTGCTCGCCGACACCGCGCAGGGCCGCGTGATTCCGTCGCTCGCGCGCGAAGGCGGGCTGCCGTCGACGCTGTGGGCCGGCCCCGAGCGCTTTTCGCGCGCGATGCTGAACGGCGACATGCCGGTGACCGGCACCGTGCGCAACGGGCCGGTGAGCCTGAAGCTCGGTTTCGCGGGCGACGATTTCGGCTACGCGATCGATCTCGGCCTGCCGGTGAAGAACGACGCATCGATGTTTCGTCTGGATCCCGTCGTGAAGCGCGAATGCATCTGGGGCGGCGCGCTGCTGCGGCCGTCGACGCTGCTGGTCGACCGCCAGGGCCCGCAGATCCGCGCGCGCACCGGCTCCGGCGACTGGCACACGGTCCCGCAGCCGGTCGCGAGCTTCGACAGCATGATGACCGAGTTCGCCGATCCGGTGGGCGCACCCGAGATGATCGCGGTGCGCGAGCGGATCCGTTCGTGGCGCTTCTACGATCATTTCCGGACCGACGCGCGGGCGCCGGCACGCCAATCGCACATCGGCACGCATACGCCGGTGCTCGCGGACGACGGCGCCGACCTGGCCGCCGCGCTGCAGACGATCCGCGAGATCGGCGACGCCGCCGCGCTCGACGCGGCGATCGACGACGCGTTCCCCGGCGCATCGATCGACATCGACAATCCGGGCGGCCGCGGCCGCTTCGACGTGCT
Source organism: Burkholderia latens (assembly GCF_902499045.1). GTDB lineage: Bacteria > Pseudomonadota > Gammaproteobacteria > Burkholderiales > Burkholderiaceae > Burkholderia > Burkholderia latens. The sequence goes on from NZ_CABVPL010000015.1 coordinate 110,494, forward strand.
GATGCGCCAGCCGGGGCTGCTGCGGCCGCTGTCGGCCGCCGAGCTGTCGGACGGCACGCTGCGCTACCTGCTGCTCACGGCCGCGCTGCTGACGCCGCGGCCGCCCGCGCTGATGGTGCTGAACGAACCGGAGACGAGCCTGCATCCCGATCTGCTGCCCGCGCTCGGCCGGCTGATCGCACAGGCCGCGCAGCGTTCGCAGGTGCTGGTCGTGTCGCATGCGGCGCGGCTCATCGCGACGCTCGAACGCGAGGCCGGCTGCGAGTCGCTGGTGCTCGACAAGCAATTGGGCGCGACTGTGCTCGTCGATGCGGACACGCGCGACCTGCCGCCATGGAAATGGCCGTCGCGCTGACGGGCGGCGCGCCGCGCATGCGGCGCGCGGCGATGCGGGCGTGCGTCGCGCCGAATGTATCCTGTCTGTAACAACCCCCATAAAATGAAAGACCAGCGCTTCCGGGCATCGGGATCGCGAATAATAATGAGATATGTGGCCGGCGCGATGCCGGCCGCGTGCTGCATGGGCCTGCCGGTGCCGGCGCACCCGTGCCGGCCGGCCGAGGACACAGGAGACGTGGATCATGAGAATTGCGCAGATCGCCCCGCTGACCGAATCCGTGCCGCCGAAGCTGTACGGCGGCACGGAGCGCGTCGTGTCCTACATCACCGAGGCGCTCGTCGACCTCGGCCATGACGTGACGCTGTTCGCGAGCGGCGACTCGACGACCCGCGCGAAGCTCGAGCCCGTATGGCCGCGTGCGCTGCGCCTCGATTCGTCGATCCGCGACCGTGTCGCACCGCACATGCTGCTGATGGAGACGGTCGCGCGCCGCGCGAAGGATTTCGACGTGCTCCATTTCCACATGGACTACTACTCGTTTTCGGTTTTCAACCGGCAGGAAACGCCGTTCGTGACGACGTTGCATGGCCGGCTCGACCTGCCCGAGCAGCAGCCGGTGTTCGACACGTTCAACACCGCGCCGGTGATCTCGATCTCGAACGCGCAGCGCCAGCCGCTGCCGCAGGCGAAATGGCTGACCACCGTCTATCACGGGCTGCCCGACACGATGTACCTGCCGCAGCCGGTGGAGCCGCGCTATCTCGCGTTTCTCGGCCGCATCTCGCCGGAGAAGCGGGTCGACACCGCGATCCGCATCGCGCGCCAGTGCGGGCTGCCGATCCGGATCGCCGCGAAGATCGACGCGGCCGACGAGGAGTATTTCGAGCGCGAGATCAAGCCGCTGTTCGCGCTGCCGCACGTCGAATTCATCGGCGAGATCGCCGATCACCAGAAGGCCGAATTCCTGTCGGGCGCGCACGCGCTGCTGTTTCCGATCGACTGGCCGGAGCCGTTCGGGCTGGTGATGATCGAGGCGATGTCGTGCGGCACGCCGGTGATCGCGTTCAATCGCGGCGCGGTGCCGGAAGTGGTGGACGAGGGCGTGTCGGGTTTCATCGTCGAGGACGAGATCAGCGCGGTGGCCGCCGTGAACCGCCTGCACCTGCTGCCGCGCGCTCGCGTGCGGCAGCGCTTCGAAGAGCGCTTCACGTCGCGCCGGATGGCGCAGCAGTACGTCGACGTCTATCAGTCGCTGATTCGCGCGCAGAAGCGCTCGCGCTTCAAGGTGATCGATTCGACGACCTGAATTTGCCGGTGCGCCTGCGTGCCGATGCGCGGCGCGCGGGGATGAAAAAAACGGCGATGTCCGCGCGGACATCGCCGTTTGCACGTCGCCCGCGCGGTACGCACGGGCGATGACGCCGCGGCGTCAGATCTTCAGCTTCGTGACCTTCGTGCCGTTGATCGACACGTCGCCCATCAGGCCCGCGTTGGTCAGCACGATGACCTGGATCGGCGCGGTGGCCGTGTTCGAGTCGACCGCGCCGTTTGCGCCCATCTTCACGAGCGCGACCGATGCGCCGGCGCCGGCTGCCCAGCCGTCCGAGCCGCGGAATTCGTCGAGCGCCTGCTGCGTCATGAACAGGAACACGATCGCCTTCGATTGCGCGCCGGCCTGCAGGCCGACCGACAGCGACGACGTGTTGTAGTAGCCGACCGTCGCGCCGCCGACGCGCAGTGCGCCGTTGCCGGTCTGGCCGCCGACGATGAAGCCGGCCTGCAGCACTTCCGGGAATACGAGCACGCCGCGCGACTTCGCGACGAGCTCACGCGAACCCTTCACCGTCGAATACATGCGCGACAGCGTTGCGTCGACGCTCGCATCGATCGCCTGACGCTTCGACGCGTTGGTCGCGGCGTTGTCGGGCTTGTCGGGGGTGGTGGTGCAACCGGTGAGCGCGAGGCTACCGACGATCAGCGCAGCAGCGGCTTTGAGCACAAGAGTCCGTTTTTGCATCGTTCTTCTCCATCGGATGATGTTCGGAGTGAGTCTCGCTCACGGAGCGGATCACGTCGGCAGTTATATCACAGTGGATTACAACCCCTTTTCATTCGGACGTGAAAAAGCGTCAAATCGGTTTCGCTTGTCGCGGCGCACCAACGGACGGATCGACGCGTGCGCGCGGCAGCGTCGCGCGCGTTCGGAGCCGGCCGACAGGCGAAAACGGATTCGGAAGCCGCGTCAGTGCGCGACGGGCGGCGCAGGCGGGGCGGGCGGCTTGATGGGCGGGCGCCGCAGCGCGCGGCGGATCAATGCGATCACGACGCCGCATGCGAACAGGAACGCGGCCGGCACGACCCAGTAGCCGACGAACGCGTGCCACAGATAACCGGCCAGCGTATTGCGGCGCACCACGTATTCGTCGCGGGCAGCCTGCTGGCGCGGCGCGTTGGCGGCCAGCACGTCGGCCGGGCAGCCGGCCGCGCGGGCCGTGTCAGGATCGCCGTGGCATTTCGCGGCCGCACCGGCTGCCTGCTGCGCGTCGGTGAGTTGCCACGTGGTCAGTGCGAGCTGCAGGTCGGCCTTGTTGTACGCCATTTCCTCGCGGATCTCGCGCACGGCGACGATCGCGACGGGCACGGCCCAGAACACGATCACGATCAGCCAGCGGCGGAACCAGCGGTGTTGTCTCCATGCCATCCATGCCTCCGTTTGACGCGGCGTGCGCGTCCGTCTCGAGGGCGGCCCGATGGCGCTTCTTGTACTTGGAGGGGCCGCGTTGCAGCCATCATAGAAGAAATCGCGGCGAATTGCCGCACCATGTGGCGGCATTCGAACGGCATGCCGGGAGCAGCGGGGCGGGAAGACGGCGGCGCGGATCGGCGGCCGGCAACCGGGGGCGGCGATCGCACGCGTGCCGGGCGCGTCGATGTCGATGCGCATGCAACGAAAACAAAAATGCCGCGCCCGCCGAAGCGGTGCGCGGCATCTGCGACGGGAGCGCCGGAACTCAGGCGGCCGGCTGGCTGCTCAGGCAGCTCTTCATGAATGCCTTGCGGTCGTCGCCCTTCTTGTCGGCGGCCTGGGTGTTGCAGGCCTTCATCTTTTCCTGCTGCGACATCTTCTTCGCGGGCTTGGCCGACAGGCAGTCCTTCATGAACGCCTTGCGTTCGTCGCCCGTCTTGCCGGCTGCCTGGGTGTTACAGGCCTTCATCTTGTCCTGCTGGCTGTTCGCCGCGAAAGCGGGGGAAGCCAGCATGCCGCCGAGAAGCAGTGCGGCTACGAGCGATTGGATTTTCATTTCGACACTCCCATGGGGTGAATTGCGTTTTATATCGACGCCGTCACGAAGCCCGGCGCGACGCGAACAGGGTCGCATCGCGACGCGCGTTCCGATTATGGCAAATCAATGTGAAAACACCAAAACGGCATTTCTATAACGCGGCGGAGGCCATGGCCGTTGACGCCGCAGCCGCGCCCGCGCTCAGGACAAACCATGACAGGGTGCGCCCGCAGCGCGCGTTCGCGCGCGACCTACCGGATGCCGGGCGCGAGCCATTACAATCGCGGCCATGAATACTCCGAACTCCGCATCCTCTCCGTCCGCGCCGGCGCTGCCGCGCATCGCCGTACTCGCCACCGGCGGCACGATCGCCGGCGCCGCGCCGGACGCCGCCAGCACGGCCGGCTATCAGGCCGGCGCGCTCGGCGTCAATTTCCTGCTCGACGCGGTCCCGGCGCTCGCGTCGGTCGCGCGTGTCGCCGCCGAACAGGTGGCGAGCATCGACAGCAAGGATCTCGCGCTGCCGCTGTGGAATACGCTCGCCGCGCGCATCGGCGCGCTGATGGCCGATCCGGCGATCGACGGCATCGTGGTCACTCACGGCACCGACACGCTCGAGGAAACCGCCTACGCGCTGCATCTGGTCGTGAAGGGCGACAAGCCGGTCGTGCTGACGGCCGCGATGCGGCCGGCCACCGCGCTATCGTCGGACGGGCCGTTGAACCTGCTGAACGCGGTGACGGTCGCCGCGCACCCGGCCGCACGCGGGCAGGGCGTGCTCGTCGCGTTCAACAACCGGATCCATGGCGCGCGCGACATCGTGAAGACGAGTACGTACGCCGTCGACGCGTTTCAGTCGCCGGAACTCGGCGCGCTCGGCTGGGTGCAGGACGGCCGCGTCGAATTCGCGCGCGGCGTCACGCGCGTGCGCGACGGTCGACTGGCGATTGCGGCAGCGTGGCCGCCGGTCGAAATCGTTGCGAGCTATGCGGGCGTGACGCGCACGGCGGTCGATGCGCTCGTCGCGGCCGGCGTGCGCGGCCTCGTCGTCGCGGGCACCGGCAACGGGTCGATTCACGCGACGCTGCAAGCGGCGCTGGCCGATGCGGTGAAGGCGGGCGTCGCCGTGGTGCGCGCGTCGCGCGTCGGCTCCGGTCACGTGATGCACAACGGCGCCGCGAACGACGATGCGCTCGGCTTCGTGAGCGCGGGGTCGCTGAGCCCGTTCAAGGCGCGCGTGCTGCTGATGCTTGCGCTCGCGAACGGCATTCACGAACGCGACGCGCTGCAGCGCGCATTCGACACGCTGTGACCGACGGCCGCCGGCCGGGCGGCACGCGGCGCACATGAAAAAAGGCAGGCCATCGGCCTGCCTTTCTTGCGTCGGCGCTGCGCGAATGCTCAGGACTGCGGCGGAATCACGAGCTTCTGGCCCGGATAGATGCGGTCCGGGCTCGACAGCATCGGCTTGTTCGCCTCGAAGATCACCGGGTACTTGTTCGCGTCGCCATACACTTCCTTGGCGATCGCCGACAGCGTGTCGCCCGGCTTCACGTCGTGGTACTGAACTTCCGGATCGTCCGGTTGCAGATCGTCGTCGTTCACGCCGGCGACGCCCTGCACGTTGCCGGCCGCGACCTTGACCTTCGCCTTCGTGTCGAGATCGGGGACGCTGCCCGACAGCGTGACGGTGCGCGACGCGCCGTCGAACGCGACGGTCAGGTTCGACGTGTCGAGACCTTGCGTGTTGATGTAGTTCTTGATCGCATCGGCCGCGGTCTGGTTCGCGGCATTCGGATCTTCCGCTGCTTGCGCGTCGGCGTGACCCAGCAGTTTTTCACCCGCCTCTTTGATAAACGAAAGAAGACCCATCGCTGCACTCCCTAGGTGGTTGAAAAGAAAACGCGCCGTGAAGTGGCGAAAAAAACACCGCGCTGGGCGCGGTCACCGGAGTGGGCGCAGACGCGGCGGATTTCTCGAAAGGCGTGGCGAAAGTTTAGGCGTTCAGCGCGACGATTGCATGAAAAATCGTACGCACGAACGTAAAGAAATGTAATACGCGAAATCCGACAGACGGACACCCGACGACGACGTCTGACCGACCAAGGCTTCCCCGGCGCCGCCGGGTGCCGCTGCGGACCCCACCACGCCGCTCTCAGCCCAGAGCGGCGTTTTTCGCCCCGTCGCGCACGCATTTCAGCGATACGCGGCGGGGCGCCCCACCGTGATGCGCGCGTGCGCGCGCATCGATGCGACCGGCCGCGGCCGGGTCGCGCGTGTTCGTGCGTCGCGCGCATTTGCCGTTGCAGCGAAATGCGCGCTGCCGCAGCCGCGTCAAGCGGCCGGCGTCTGGCCGATCTCGAAGTTCGACATGATCTCGAGCGCACGCACGAGTGCCGAGTGATCCCACGCCTTGCCGCCGTGCGACGCGCACACGCTGAACAGCTGCTGCGCGCTGGCCGTGTGCGGCAGTGCGAGGCCGAGCTTGCGCGCGCCGTCGAGCGCGAGGTTCAGGTCCTTCTGGTGCAGCTCGATGCGGAAACCCGGATCGAACGTGCGCCTGGTCATCCGCGCGCCGTGCACTTCGAGGATGCGCGACGCGGCGAAGCCGCCCATCAGCGCCTGGCGCACGCGCTCCGGATCGGCGCCCGAGCGTGCGGCGAACAGCAGCGCTTCGCCGACGGCTTCGATGTTCAGCGCGACGATGATCTGGTTCGCGACCTTGCAGGTCTGACCCGCGCCGTTGTCGCCGACGAGCGTGATGTTCTTGCCCATCTTCTCGAACAGCGGCTTCGCGCGCTCGAACGCCTTCTCCGGGCCGCCGACCATGATCGTCAGCGTCGCCTCGCGCGCGCCGACTTCGCCGCCGGACACCGGCGCGTCGAGGTAGTCGCAGCCGAGCGCATTGATCTGCTTCGCGAATGCCTGCGTGTCGAGCGGCGAGATCGAGCTCATGTCGATCACGAGCTTGCCGGCGCTCAGGCCCTTCGCGACGCCGTCGTCGGCGAACAGTACGTTACGCACGTCCGGCGTGTCCGGCACCATCGAGATGATGATGTCGGCGTGCCGCGCGACTTCGGTCGAATTCGCGACGACCTTCGCGCTCGCGCGCAGGTCGTCGGGAATCGGGAATGCGCCGTTCACGACGAGCTGATGATCGCCCTTGAGCAGGTTGCGCGCCATGTGCGCGCCCATGATGCCGAGGCCGATGAAACCGATGGTTGCCATGTGAAAGTCTCCTGTTGGGGCGTATTGGGGAAACCGCGGGAAGGGCGGATATCAGGCCGCGCGGCGCGCCGAGCCCGCTGCGCAGCCGGCGACGCCTTGCAGCCAGCCGAGCCCTTCCGTCGTCGTGGTGCGCGGCTTGTATTCGCAGCCGACGTAGCCGGCATAGCCGAGCCGGTCGAGCAGCGCGAACAGGAACGCGTAGTTGATCTCGCCGGTGCCCGGCTCGTGGCGGCCCGGGTTGTCCGCGAGCTGCACGTGGCCGATCGACGCGAGATTGCGTTCGATCGTCGCGGCCAGTTCGCCTTCCATGCGCTGCATGTGATAGATGTCGTACTGCAGGAACAGATTGTCCGAGCCGACCGCGCGGATCACGTCGAGCCCTTCGGACGAGCGGTTCAGCGCGAAGCCCGGGATGTCGAAGCTGTTGCACGGCTCGACGAGCAGACGGATGCGTTCGCGCTTGAGCGCATCGGCGGCGAAGCGCAGGTTGTCGACGATCGTGACGAACGTCTTGTCGCGCGCCGTGCTCGCCGACGGGATGCCGACCAGGCAGTTCAGCTGCGTCACCTTCAGCGCCTTCGCGTACTCGATCGCGCGGCCGACGCCTTCCTGGAACTCGCCGACGCGATCGGGCAGGCACGCGATCCCGCGCTCGCCCTGGTCCCAGTTGCCGGCCGGCAGGTTGTGCAGCACGACGCGCAGGCGATGCGCGTCGAGCCGCTCGGCGAGTTCCTCTTTCGCGTACGGGTACGGGAACAGGAACTCGACGGCATCGAAGCCCGCGTCCGCAGCCGCCTTGAAGCGGTCGAGGAACGGCACTTCGTTGAACAGCATGGTCAGGTTTGCAGCAAACTTCGGCATGAGCTAAGCCTCTTCGGTCGGTCAGTCAAAAAATGGCGTTCGGATCAGTCGAGCATCGAGATCGCGGTCGGCGCGTGCTCGGCCTTTTCGGCAAGTTCCTCGAATTCGTTGATCGCGTCGATTTCGGTGCCCATCGAGATGTTCGTCACGCGCTCGAGGATCACTTCGACGACCACCGGCACGCTGAACTCGTCGGCGAGCGTTTGCGCCTGGCGCAGCGCCGGCTCGATCTCTTCCGGCTTGAACACGCGCAGCGCCTTGCAGCCGAGGCCCTCGGCGACCGCCACGTGATCGACGCCATAGCCGTTCAGCTCCGGAGCGTTCACGTTGTCGAACGCGAGCTGCACGCAGTAGTCCATGTCGAACGCGCGCTGCGCCTGACGGATCAGCCCGAGGTACGAGTTGTTCACGACGACGTGCACGTACGGCAGCTTGAATTGCGCGCCGGCGGCCAGCTCCTCGATCATGAACTGGAAGTCGTAGTCGCCGGACAGCGCGACGATCGGACGGCTCGGGTCCGCCGCACGCACGCCGAGCGCGGCGGGGATCGTCCAGCCGAGCGGGCCTGCCTGCCCGCAGTTGATCCAGTTGCGTGCCTTGAACACGTGCAGGAACTGCGCGGCGGCGATCTGCGACAGGCCGATCGTGCTCACGTAGCAGGTGTCGCGGCCGAACACCTTGTTCATCTCTTCGTACACGCGCTGCGGCTTGACCGGCACGTTGTCGAAATGCGTCTTGCGCTGCAGCGTGCGCTTGCGCGCCTGGCATTCGGCCACCCACGCGCCGCGGTCCTTCAGCTTGCCGGCGGCCTTCCATTCCTGCGCGACCGCGACGAACAGCTCGAGCGCGGCCTTCGCATCGGACACGATGCCGAGATCCGGGCCGAACACGCGGCCGATCTGCGTCGGCTCGATGTCGACGTGCACGAACTTGCGGCCCTTCGTGTAGACCTCGACGCTGCCCGTGTGGCGGTTCGCCCAGCGGTTGCCGATGCCGAGCACGAAGTCCGACGCGAGCAGCGTCGCGTTGCCGTAGCGGTGCGACGTCTGCAGCCCGACCATGCCGGCCATCAGCGGATGGTCGTCCGGAATCGCGCCCCACGACATCAGCGTCGGGATCACCGGCACGCCGACCGTTTCGGCGAACTGCACGAGCAGGTCCTCGGCCGCCGCGTTCAGCACGCCGCCGCCCGACACGATCAGCGGCTTGTCCGCGTCGTTGAGCATCGCGAGCGCCTTCTCGATCTGCGCGCGGGTGGCCGCGGGCTTGTAGACCGGCAGCGGTTCGTACGTGTCGATGTCGAATTCGATTTCGGCGAGCTGCACGTCGATCGGCAGGTCGACCAACACCGGCCCCGGACGGCCCGAGCGCATCAGGTGGAACGCCTGCTGGAACACACGCGGCACGAGCGCCGGCTCGCGCACGGTGACGGCCCACTTGGTGACCGGCTTCGCGATCGACTCGATGTCGACGGCCTGGAAGTCTTCCTTGTAGAGACGCGCGCGCGGCGCCTGGCCGGTGATCGCGAGGATCGGAATCGAGTCCGCCGACGCGGAGTAGAGGCCGGTGATCATGTCGGTGCCGGCAGGGCCCGACGTGCCGATGCACACGCCGATGTTGCCCGGCGCCGCCCGCGTGAAGCCTTCAGCCATGTGCGACGCGCCTTCGACGTGGCGGGCCAGCACGTGGCTGATGCCGCCGGACTTGCGCATCGCGGAGTAGAACGGGTTGATCGCCGCGCCCGGCACGCCGAACGCGGTCTGGATGCCTTCCTTCTCGAGCACGAGTACGGCTGCGTCGACGGCTCTCATCTTGGCCATGAATGTCTCCTTGGATAGTCGGATCTTGCGAATCGGTCTGTTGGGGACACTTTAGGGATGCAGGAAAGGTTTGATAAGATCAGCCGAAGTCGCTTATTTCGAAACTAAAAGTATGGAATGACGTCCGGGCGGGCTTCCCGCCGGCGTCGGAGCCGGGTGGAGACGAGAGATGGATCGTTTCAAGCAGATCGAGACGTTCGTGCGCGTCGCGGACGCGGGCAGCCTCGCGGCGGCCGCGCTCGAGGAGGGCGTGTCGCCGGTCGTGCTCGGGCGGCGTATCGATGCGCTCGAGAAGCGCCTCGGCGTGAAGCTGATGTACCGTTCGACGCGGCGGCTGGTGGTCAGCGAGGAGGGCGCCGCGTTCCTCGAACGCTGCCGCGGGCTGCTGTCCGAATGGGACCAGGCCGAAAACGAGCTGGCCGCCGGGCGGCGCGCGGTGAGCGGCCACCTGATCGTGTCGGCGCCCGCCGCGTTCGGCCGCAAGCACGTCGCGCCGCACGCGCCCGGCTTTCTCGCCGACAAGCCGGAAATGCAGCTGTCGTTCAACCTGACCGACCGCGTCGTCGATCTCGTGCGCGAAGGCTACGACCTGTCGATCCGGATCGGCGGCGCGGTCGATCCTAATTTCGTCGCGGTGAAGCTCGCGTCGAACCGGCGCGTCGTGTGCGGCACGCCCGCGTATTTCCGCAAGCACGGCCGGCCGAAATCCCTCGACGACCTGCTGAAGCACAACTGTCTCGCGTTCAACCTGCAGGGCGGCCAGAACCGCGGCTGGTATTTCCAGCGCCACGGCAAGATCGTCACGATGCGCGTGACCGGCAATCTCGACTGCAACGACGGCGAGCTGCTGCACCGTTGGGTAGCCGAAAGCCTCGGGCTCGGCTGGCGCTCGACGTGGGAAATCGCCGCGCAGCTCGAAACCGGCGAACTCGAGACCGTGCTCGACGAATACGCGCTGCCCGACTACGACATCCTCGCCGTCTATCCGCAGCAGCGCTACGTGCCCGCGCGCGTGCGCTACTTCATCGACTATCTGCGCGACGCGTATGCGCGGCCCGGCTACTGGAGCAGCACGCCGTAACGGGCGCGGCCGGTTCCGTCCCGCGATTTTTTGCGCTCCGCCGGTTTCGCGCGGGAATAAACTCGACGCAGCGGCGGTAAGGTCATCGAGTGCGCGCGCTGCCGGTCTGTCCGGGCGCGGGGCGCGAGATCGCGCGCGGCATCGGACGCGAGACGGGTGCGGCTTCTGCCGCCGGAACCAGGGAGGCCAAGTGGGGCAAGCCGGACGGGCGCTCGACGAGCGGGTGGAGGACGACGCGCTCGCGCGCGGCGAGCGGTTTCGCGCGCTGGTGCTGCCGCACCTCGACGCGGCGTACAACCTCGCGCGCTGGCTGAGCGGCAACGCGGGCGACGCGGACGACGTCGTCCAGGACGCGTGCATGCGCGCGCTGCGCTTCGTCGACTCGTGCCGCGGCGACAACGCGCGGCCGTGGCTGCTGACGATCGTGCGCCACACCTGGTACACCGAGTGGCGCCGCCGCACGCACGCGCACGAGGTCGCGCTGCCCGACACGCTCGACGACACCGACGTCCCCGACGACTGGCAGCCGGCGACGGAAGATCCGCTCGCGCAGCTGCTGCGCGGCGAGAACGTGCGGCTCGTGAACGCGGCGCTCGCGAAGCTGCCGCCCGAATACCGCGAGGTGCTGGTGCTGCGCGAGATGGAGGATTTGAGCTACCGCGAGATCGCGGCGATCGCCGACGTGCCGGTTGGCACCGTGATGTCGCGGCTCGCACGCGGCCGGCGCCGGCTCGCCGCGCTGCTGACCGGCACGCAGCCGCCGGCACCCGAAGCCGCGCCGGGACGTGCGCCGGCGGGCGGAACCGCATCGGAGGCGATCGATGGACTGTAACGAAGCGCGCGCATTGCTGGACGCGGACGTCGACCGCGAGCTGTCGGCGCCCGATGCGTTGCGCGTCCAGCGGCATGTCGAAGGATGCGACGCGTGCCGCCGCGAACGCGAGCGAATCGTCGCGCTGGCGCGCGCGGTGCGGCAGGCCGACTACCACCGCGCGCCGGACGCACTGCGCGCGAGCATTCTCGGGGCGCTGCCCGCGGCGGGCAGCGACAACGAACACGAACGGACGCGCCGGTCGGCCCGCGCTGAACCGGGCGCGCCGGATGGCGCATCGGCACGGCC